>CANLTN010000001.1:0-374317 GCA_947494035.1 uncultured Pseudovibrio sp.
GCTCCTTGGGTGATCCCCGGACCAATGAACGCAGCTGCCTTTGAAACATATATTCAAACCCAGCTCGCCCCGGCATTAGTGCCCGGAACTGTCGTAATTCTCGACAACTTATCGACACACAAGAACGTGCGGGCTGCAAGGGCTCTCAAAGAACGGGGATGCTGGTTCCTGTTCCTGCCGCCATATTCACCAGACCTCAACCCTATAGAAATGGCGTTCTCAAAGCTCAAGGCCCATCTCAGGCGGATCGGTGCGCGATCATTCGGCGAACTCATCAAAGCCATCGGAAATATATGTGATCTCTTCAACTCCGAGGAATGCTCAAACTTCCTTCAAGCAGCAGGATACGCCTCACATTAAAAGCAAACTGCTTTAATGCATAGCTTAGAAAATAAAAAAACCCCGCTCACCGGATAGGCGAGCGGGGCTCGAAACTTTGGTTTGCAATAAACCTAGGTATTCATGGAATCGAAGAAGTCATCATTGGACTTAGTCTGACGCAGCTTATCGAGCAAGAACTCGACCGCATCAACAGTACCCATCTGACTAAGAATACGGCGCAGAACGAAGGTCTTCTTGAGCTTGTCAGCAGGAACAAGAAGCTCTTCCTTACGAGTACCGGAGCGCTGAATATCAACTGCTGGGAACACACGCTTATCAGAGATCTTACGATCAAGGATAATTTCGGAGTTACCAGTACCCTTGAACTCTTCGAAGATAACCTCATCCATACGGCTACCGGTATCGATCAGAGCCGTTGCGATGATGGTTAGAGAGCCGCCCTCTTCAATATTACGGGCAGCACCGAAGAAGCGCTTAGGACGCTGTAGAGCGTTCGCATCAACACCACCAGTCAGAACCTTACCAGAGGAAGGAACAACGGTGTTGTAGGCACGGCCAAGACGGGTGATGGAATCCAGCAGGATCACAACATCACGACCATGCTCGGTCAAACGCTTTGCTTTCTCGATCACCATCTCGGCGACCTGCACGTGACGCGTTGCAGGCTCATCAAAGGTGGAAGACACAACTTCACCATTCACGGTGCGCTGCATGTCTGTCACCTCTTCCGGGCGTTCATCGATCAGAAGAACGATCAGATAACACTCTGGATGATTGGTGGTAATGGATCTGGCGATATTCTGCAGGAATACTGTTTTACCGGTTCGCGGCGGAGCAGTAATCAGTGCGCGCTGACCTTTACCAAGTGGCGCTACCAGATCAATGATACGTGAAGAGATATCTTTTGATGTGCTGTTTTCAATCTCAAGATTGAAGCGCTCGTCAGGGTAAAGTGGGGTCAGGTTGTCAAAATGAACTTTGTGACGCGCCTTTTCAGGGTCTTCAAAGTTGATCTTGTTCACCTTCAGAAGGGCGAAATAACGCTCACCTTCTTTTGGACTACGGATCTGGCCTTCTACAGTATCACCGGTGCGCAATGAGAAGCGCCGGATCTGCGAAGGAGAAACGTAAATATCATCCGGACCAGGCAAGTAATTTGCGTCTGGAGAACGAAGAAATCCAAATCCATCCTGAAGGACCTCTACGACACCTTCACCGATGATTTCAATATCTTGTTCGGCAAGTCTTTTGAGAATGGCAAACATAAGCTCTTGTTTGCGCATAGTACTTGCGTTTTCAACTTCATGTTCCTCAGCAAATGTGAGGAGTTCAGTTGCTGTTTTGGACTTGAGGTCTCTGAGTTTCATTTCCCGCATCAATAGGGATCGTCTTTACTAAGGGTTCTAATTTGCTTTAGCTGTTAAGGCTGAAGAACTTTCGAACACTAAACGTTAGGGGGGAATTGCAGCTCACGAAGGTACGAACCTAATCGACCCACGATAATCACCAGGAGATCAGTGACCACTCAAGCTGCATCGTGAAGTTGCGGGGACAATAACTAATCGAATTGAATTCGGCAAGTCCTTATTACCCACTAATTCTCCTTAATTCTGAATATCTGCTTCCGAGTGCTCGGAACACTCACGGTTTAAATATCACCAGGAACACAATTGCAACCATTAATAGTGTCGGAATTTCATTAATAATTCTAAAGTATCGCTCGCTATTCTTATTTTGATCCTGAGCAAATTCAGTGACATGACGCGAAAGCATCACGTGATATATCGTCATCAAAACAACCAATGAAAACTTCAGCATAAACCAAAGATCAAAATAAGCGTCGAGCAAATAGACCAGCCACAACCCGAAAATCCATGTGGCCATCATGGAAGGTGCCATAATCGCTTTAAGTAAACGGCGCTCCATAATCTTGAAGGTTTCGCTCTTGTCAGAACCGATTTCAGCGGTTGCGTGATAAACGAAAAGGCGCGGCAAGTAGAAAATTCCCGCCATCCAGGCGATCACAGAAATGATGTGAAGGGACTTAGCCCAGGAATATGCGTCTGCCATGATCCGCGCCTTATCTAGTTCGCAGTACCTGCTTACAAGCCTTTAACCCGCTTCACCATCTCGGCAACATGTTCTGGCGGAGTTTGTGGAACAACGCCATGACCAAGGTTGAAGATGTGCGGACCAGTGCCCAAAACTTCGAGAGCGTGGTCTATTCCAGTTTCCAGTGCACGTCCACCGGCAACAAGGCGCATTGGATCCATATTCCCCTGTACAGGAACAATTTTCTGAATTTCCTGTGCCACTTCCGCCGGAACAGTCCAGTCCAGACCTACAGCATCCACGCCAGTTCCCTCAACATAGCGCTTTAAACGAGCCGCAGATGCTTTCGGGAATCCGATGATCTTCGCATTCGGACGCTGAGCTTTCACCCCATCAACAATTTTACGGGTCGGACCAACAGACCACTGTTCAAATCCGATATCATCCAGAACGCCAGCCCAAGTGTCAAAGATCTGCAATGCATCCGCGCCACCATCCAGCTGAGCCACCAGGTAGGTGATAGACGCTTCAACCAGTTGATCAATGAATGCTGTTAGAAGCTCAGGATCCTTGTAGGAGCCGATACGAGCGGCAAACTGGTCCTGGGTGGTATGACCTGCCACAGAGTAGCAAGCGACCGTCCACGGGGCTCCGCAGAAGCCCAGAAGGGTGGTTTCAGTCGGTAGCTCCGCTCTCAGGCGCTCCACTGTGGCAATAACAGGAGCCAAGTGCTCCATCGTCCTTGCTTGATCAAGCTTTTCAACGAGTTCTGAGGAGAGTGGTTCAAGAACTGGTCCTCGACCCTCCTCAAAATTTACAGGGTAGCCAAGCGCATCTGGAACAACGAAGATGTCAGAAAATAGGATGGCAGCATCAAAGCCATACCGGCGAATGGGTTGGAGAGTAACTTCTGTTGCAAGATCGGTATTGTAGCAGAAGTCGAGAAAATTCGGAGCTTGTGCCCGTACAGCTCTGTACTCAGGCAAATAACGTCCTGCCTGGCGCATCATCCAGATTGGTGGGCGCTCAAGTTTCTCGCCTGCCAAAACGCGCATTACCGCTCTTTCATGAGATTCCATAAATCGCCTCTTTATCCCAAGCCTGCTTAAAAAGAATCTTCTTATTTGGAAGTTTCTATTTCTATTAGTGAGTGAATAGCAGGGATCAATTTAATTCCACAATTCCTAACTGAGAAAAGCGTTCAAGGAAAAGTCAAAGATCAAAAACAGGCAAGACTCTTCACAGGAGTCGAAAACAATTTGTTTTCTCTAATGATTCAATGAGTTACAATCTGTAAAATAACCACAGATCACAGTTTTTCCAGTATGCTGTGCTGTGAATCTTTTGCGTGGGCAATGTGCAATCCCATTTATCCAAGTCGTTTCCAAATCAGTATTCTCAAAATATGGAATTGTTGACGAAATAGGGTCAGCGGGCATTAATTTGAAGGCACAGCGAAATTTGGCTAGTTATCCCAAATTTCCAGGAATGTTGAGGATGATACCTTGGGTAACCACTCTAACTACTTCCATTTACACATGGTTTCGGACTCAACGGGCGAAACTTTGATGACAATTGTGCGTGCCGCGACCGCGCAATATGAGAATATTCAGCCCATTGAACATGTTTATCCGCTGATCCGGCATGATAAACAGTTGAGTAGAGTCCTCGAAGAGATTGAATCCGCACCTGGAATCGTCCTGTACACCCTTGTGGAACAAGCTTACGCCCGCCGCCTTGAGCGCAAATGCCAGGATTTAGGGCTTCCCTGCGTAAATGTTCTCAAACCCGTCTATCAGGTCTTCCATAGCTATTTGAACGTCACTGAAACGTGGCGCGTTGGCGGTCAACACGTGATGGATGAGGAATACTTCCAGCGCATGGAAGCGATGAACTACACCATGCTGCATGATGACGGCCAAATCGCTGGGGCATTGGAAGAAGCAGACGTTATTCTCGTTGGCATCAGCCGAACCTCTAAGACGCCAACCTGTATCTATCTGGCAAACCGGGGAATTAAGGCGGCCAATATCCCGCTTATTCCCAATATGCGCCCTCCCCGCCAGCTTTTGAAAGCCAGAAAGCCCCTTGTGGTTGGGCTGATGGCAACAGCTGAACGAATACGGGACATCCGTCAAAACCGCATCCTGTCTTTGGATGCCAAGTCAGACAACGACACCTACGTTGATCGCAAATCCATCGCCAAGGAGATTGCGATGTCGAAACGATTGTGTGCCGAACATGGCTGGCCGCTCATTGATGTAACCCGCCGCTCCATTGAAGAAACGGCAGCGGAAATCATGGATTTGCTCCGAAAGCATAAAAATGAGCTAAAAGAGACAGAAGAATATTGAGAAGCCTCGCGCTTTATCCCAATAAACAACACAAGAAATCCTCAGATTGAGAAAGCAGAGTATGACTCGACTGGTATTAGCGAGCGGAAGTAAGATTCGCGCGACTCTCTTGGAAAATGCAGGCCTAATCTTTGATCGCATCCCGGCAAATGTTGATGAACGTCAGATTGAGGAACCTTTGCTTTCCACTGGTGTGGACCCAGAAGTAATTGCAGCCAAATTATCTGTTGCGAAAGCGAAAGAAGTTTCTGCCCGAAATCACGGAGCCTACGTTATTGGCGCTGATCAGATCCTTGATTTTGAAGGAAAGCGCCTTGTTAAGCCGGAAGACCTGAAAGCGGCGCGCAAACAATTGGAGGACTTTTCGGGCAAAAACCACGCACTTCATTCTGCTGCATGTGTGGTCAAAGACGGTGAAGTTGTCTGGGAAGGTATTACAACAGCCACCCTCCATATGCGTGAACTCTCTCCTGATTTCCTTGATTGGTATATGGATCAGACCGGTAGCGAAATCCTTTCGAGCGTCGGGGCCTATCAATTGGAAGCTGAGGGCGTTCAGCTCTTCGAGAAGATTGAAGGAGACTATTTTACGGTCCTCGGGCTACCTCTTCTGCCTTTGCTTTCATTCCTGCGCGAGATCGAGGTGCTGAAAAAATGAGGAAAGCAGCGGTTACAGGGCACCCGATAAGTCATTCAAAATCCCCTCTGATCCATGGTTATTGGCTCAACCAGCACGGCATCGAAGGCAGTTATGTTGTGCAGGATGTCCCACCGGAAACAGCAAGCAGATTTTACAGCTCCTTGTCAGAACATGGGCTTGTTGGCTGCAACGTGACAATCCCGAACAAGGAACATGCCTACAACGCTGCGGAAAAACTGGATGACGCCGCAAAAATGATAGGCGCGGTGAATACCCTCTGGTTGGACGAAGACGGCATTCTCAACGGGTCAAACACTGATGGCCTCGGCTTCCTCGGAAATCTGGACCAATTTTTGCCAGATTGGGATAACAACGGGAATAAAGCCATTGTTCTGGGTGCCGGAGGGGCAGCTCGGGCGATTATTTGGGCGTTGCTGTCAAGAGGATACACAGAAGTGTATATCGCCAACAGAACCATGGAAAAGGCCCAGATATTAGCCGATCATTTTGGTCCGAATACTATTGCCGTTCCATGGGATACTCTGGGGGAAAAGCTTGGAGAAGCCAATTTCCTCGTCAACACAACGTCTCTTGGCATGACAGGCCAACCAGAATTGAAGATTGATCTTGATAACCTGTCAAAAACAGCGGTCGTAACGGATATAGTTTACTCTCCGTTACAAACCCAACTGCTTCGGGATGCTGCAGAGCGTGGAAATCCCACAGTGGACGGTCTGGGAATGCTGCTGCACCAGGCTGTACCGGGTTTTGAGAAATGGTTTGGAGTTCGGCCGGAAGTTACCGACGAGCTTCGCGAAATAATCCTGAGAGAAATGGGGCTTGCCTGAATGGTTATTCTCGGTCTGACCGGTTCAATTGGAATGGGGAAATCAACGACCTCAAAGCTCTTTGCAGATGCAGGGGCGGCTGTTTACGATGCGGATGCAGCGGTACATGCGCTTTATGCTAGCAAAGCAGTCGAGCCCGTCGGTAACGCCTTTCCTGGCACGATTAAAGATGGCCGGGTCGACCGCGAAGCCCTTGGTAAGGCGGTTCTTCACGATAAGACAAAGATGATGCATCTGGAAAGCATCATCCATCCGCTTGTTCATGAAGTTGAAGCAGAGTTCTTGGAGCAAGCCAAAAACGAGCGCCGCAAGGTGGCTGTGCTCGATGTCCCGCTCCTCTTCGAGGTTGGCAAACAGCATGCTGTTGACGCTGTTGTTGTGGTTTCTGCCCCCTATGATGTGCAGCGAACGCGCGTTCTGGAAAGACCGGGCATGACAGAAGCAAAATTTGAGGCTATCTACGCAAAACAGTTAAACGACGCAGAAAAACGCAAAAGAGCGCATTTTATTGTCGACACTGGCCGTGGTATTGAACCGGCTCGTCGCGCAGTAGAATCTATCATGCGCGCTGTGTCCTCCATCGCTTCTAGAACGGTGTAATTATGCGTGAAATCTCCTTCGATACGGAAACCACAGGCCTGAACCCGCTTGATGGTGACAGACTGGTTGAAATCGGTGGAGTGGAGCTCATCAACTTTATCCCGACCGGCCGTATCTGCCATCTCTACGTCAACCCACAGCGGGATATGCCGCAAGAAGCTTTCCGCATTCACGGTCTTTCGGCGGAATTTCTCTCAGACAAGCCAGTCTTCGCGGATGTTGCCGATGAATTCCTCGATTTTGTTGGTGATGCCCGTCTGGTCATTCACAACGCACCGTTCGATATGGGCTTCATTAACATGGAGCTCGGTCGCTGCAATAAGCCAAAGATTCCAAACACTCAGGTGTTGGACACACTTAAACTGGCGCGCAGAAAGTTCACCACCGGCTCTGTCTCGCTTGATGCACTCTGTTCGCGCTTTGGCATAGATAACTCCAAACGCGTCTACCATGGCGCGTTGCTTGATGCTGAATTGCTGGCTGAAGTTTATCTCGAACTGAACGGCGGCAAGCAAAAAAATCTCGTTCTGATGCCAGATGATGAGGCCATTGACCTTGATACCGCCAATCAAGACGAGGCTGGAAAACGTATTGCAGCCAAGCAGCGCCCAGTCCCGCTAGCCCCTTCCCTGTCAGAAGAAGAAATCGAAGCCCACGCCAAGTTTCTTGCAGGTATGAAAAATGACCCAGCTTGGAACAAGTACCTGAAATAGGCTCTACAAAAAAGCGCTCCAGAAATCTGAAGCGCTTCAATCATTTATCACAGCATGGATGGGAGCACGCGATCCGGTGGACGGTGCCCATCCATGAAGGCTTTGATATTGATGATAACCTTCTCACCCATATCAATACGCCCCTCAATGGTCGCTGAACCCATGTGAGGTAGTACAACAACCTTGTCAGAAGCCACAAGTTTTGGATTGATGGCCGGCTCATGCTCAAACACATCAAGCGCGGCCCCCGCAAGCTCGCCAGCTTCGATCTGACGGATCAGTGCGTTTTCATCGACGATCTCACCACGCGCGGTGTTCACGATGTAAGCATCCGGCTTCATCAGCTTCAAACGACGCGCAGAGAGCAAGTGGTATGTGCCAGGTGTGTGCGGACAATGGATGGAGACGACATCCATACGCGCAAGCATCTGGTCCAGGCTCTCCCAGAAAGTAGCCTCCAGCTGCTCTTCAAGCTCCAGTGGCTCGCGAATTCGATTGTGATAATGGATAGACATCCCAAACGCCTTTGCGCGTCTAGCGACCGCCTGACCGATCCTACCCATACCGATAATGCCGAGGCGTTTACCCCAGATCCGGCGACCGAGCATCCAGGTCGGAGACCAGCCATCCCATTCCTTGTTTTCGATCTTTCTCATGCCTTCAGAAAGACGACGTGGAACGGCAAGAATAAGCGCCATAGTCATATCTGCGGTATCTTCAGTCATCACGCCTGCGGTATTGGTGACAGCAATACCGCGGTTGTTGGCTGAGGCAACGTCGATATTATCGACGCCGTTACCGAAGTTAGCGATCATTTTTAGGTTTGGTCCAGCCTGAGCCAGAATCGACGCGTCAATTCGATCAGTAACCGTGGGGACGAGAACATCCGCAATTTTGACGGCTTCCACGAGCTCTGCTTGTGTGAACGGTTTGTCTTGCTCATTCAGTCGCGTGTCGAAAAGCTCGCGCATCCGAGTTTCGACCACATCCGGCAGCTTTCGTGTCACAACCACAATAGGCTTCTTTTTCGGCATCGTCCCCGCCTTCTGTCAAAAATCCGAAGTTTTTTAAACCTGCCCTAATGTACATATGAGTCAATGTCCCAAAGGTCTTAAGGGCTGTCAAAGTTTCCTTACCAAATGTTCAGGTGAAAACAAGACTTGTAAAACACGTCTACATCTAATAGCAGCCACTATCGGAAATCGCGAGATCTAAGGTATGATACTTGTGTCTCGATTTTAGTTAAAATTACGGATTAGCCGATGGGGAATTTTGGTATCGCTATGAAAAATATACGTTTTCGTGCTCTGGGTGCCCTTGCAACTGCTTTTCTATTATTTCTCCTTGTTTTACCATCTGCAATGACGGTTCAGGCTCAGTCTGGCGGTTCAGGTGTATCTGGTCTTCCAGTTCCACGTTTTGTTAGCCTTAAATCAGATCGTGTGAACGTTCGGAAAGGCCCGAGCAGAAACCACGAGATTGGTTGGACCTTTATTCGCAGCAGGCTGCCGGTGGAAGTCATACAGGAGTATGACGACTGGCGCCGGATCCGTGATTGGGAAGGCAAGGATGGTTGGGTGTTCAAAACCCTGCTGACTGGCTATCGCTCTGCGCTGGTAACGCCTTGGTTGGAAGATACGATTGAAACCACACCACTGCGTAAGCGTCCAGGACCAAATGAAGAGATTACTGCGTATCTTGAGCCTTTGGTCCTTGCTGGTGTGGTAGAGTGTAAAGACGGCTATTGCCGCGTTTCCGGTAAGGATTTTGAAGGCTGGGTTGATCAGAGCAGACTGTTTGGCGTTTATAAAAACGAGACAATCAATAACTGACCCAAGAAATCAACTAATCGAAAAAGCCTCTGAGTTTTCTCAGAGGCTTTTTTGTAGAACATACGTTTGGAAAAAGACTCAGGTTTTGTCACTATCCCGCGTCAATTTGTCAGCAATTTTCAATGCTTCCAAGCGTGGCATAGAAACGATGTTGTAACCAGAATCCACAAAGTGAATCTCGCCAGTTACGCCGCCGGACAAGTCGGAAAGTAGATAGAGACCAGACCCACCAAGCTGTTCGTTCGTGACAGTATGCTTAAGCGGAGAGTTATTCTGCTGGAAGTTGAACATCAAGCGAGCATCAGAGACGCCAGCACCCGCAAGTGTACGAACCGGTCCTGCAGACATCGCGTTCACACGAATGCCCTTCTCACCAAAGTCCATAGCCAGATAGCGCACTGATGCTTCCAGAGCAGCCTTGGCAACGCCCATGACGTTGTAGTTAGGCATCACACTGGTTGCACCACCATAAGTCAGGGTTAGCATTGAGCCACCATTTGGCATCAACTCGGCCGCACGCTTTGCGATCTCTGTAAACGAGAAACAGGAGATCTGCATGGTACGGGCAAAGTTTGCGCGAGAGGTGTCAGCATAACGGCCACGCAGCTCGTTTTTGTCTGAGAATGCAATGGCATGCACGAGGAAATCGATAGTTCCCCATTTCTCTTTCAGCTGCGCGAAAACATTATCTACGCTGTCAATATCTTCCACATCGCAGGGAATCAGTGTGTCACAACCGACACTATCCGCAAGTGGCTTAACACGACGACCAAATGCGTCACCTTGGTAGGTAAACGCCATTTCAGCGCCCTGTGCAGCAAGAGCCTTGGCAATGCTCCAGGCAATGCTGTGATCATTGGCAACGCCCATAATCAGACCACGCTTGCCTTGCATAAGCTTGCTCATAGAGAACTCCTGTAATCAATGCTCGAAGGAGTTGAGTAACCCCAACTCCTTAAAACTTAGTCTTTAAATCGCTTAAACACGACGGTAGCGTTGGTACCGCCAAATCCAAAGCCGTTTGAAAGGACGCAGTTTAGCTCTACATTATCTACGCGTTCTCTTACGATTGGCATATCCTCAAAATCTGGATCCAATTCTTCAATATGGGCAGAAGCCGCAATGAACTTGCCTTCCATCATAAGCAAAGAATAGATTGCTTCATGAACGCCAGCAGCACCCAGGGAGTGTCCGGACAGGGCTTTGGTCGCAGAAATTGGCGGAACCTTATCACCGAAGACAGAGCGGATTGCTTCGATCTCTTTGGTGTCGCCCACTGGCGTAGAAGTTGCGTGCGGATTGATGTAATCAACGTCGCAATCAACGTCTTTCAGCGCGATCTTCATGCAGCGTGCTGCGCCTTCGCCGCTTGGTGCAACCATGTCGTAACCGTCAGAGGTCTGGCCATACCCTACGATTTCTGCGTAGATTTTTGCGCCGCGCGCTTTCGCATGCTCAAGTTCTTCAAGAACCAGAACGCCGCCGCCACCAGCAATAACAAAGCCATCACGGTTCTTGTCATATGGACGAGAAGCGGTAGACGGAGTGTCATTGTACTTTGAGGACATTGCGCCCATAGCATCAAACAGGTTGGAGAGGCTCCAGTCCAGTTCTTCACCACCACCCGCAAAAACCACATCCTGCTTGCCCCATTGGATCAGCTCGAATGCGTTACCAATACAGATGTTGGTTGTCGCACAAGCTGCGGAAATGGAGTAGTTGACGCCGTGAATCTTGAAAGGCGTAGCAAGGGTCGCGGAGTTCGTGGAGCTCATTGCTTTCGGAACTGCGGTTGGCCCAATACGACGTGGACCTTTTTCGCGAGTGATGTCAGCAGCTTCAACGATGGTTTTGGTGGATGGACCACCAGAGCCCATGATCAGCCCGGTGCGCTCATTGCTCACCTGGTCTTCATTCAGGCCAGCATCCTCGATCGCCTGCTCCATGGCCATATAGTTCCATGCAGATCCTTTACCCATAAAACGAGCGGTACGGCGGCCAAGAGCTTCCAGCGGGTCAATCTTTGGGGCACCGTGAACCTGACAACGGAAGCCAAGCTTCTCATAGTCCTCGGCGGCAACGATGCCGGATTTACCTTCGTAAAGGCTCTGTTTAACCTCTTCAGCATTGTTGCCAAGAGGAGAAACAATACCCATACCAGTAATAACCACACGCCTCATCTAAGGTCTCCCGTGGGATAAATGGTCCAAATGAACCCAATTCCAAAAAAGGGTTCATCACTCTACATGACGAACCCCCGCGCAATCTGAAAACTTATTTTTCTTCGTCTTGGAACAGACCAACACGCAGGTCTTTCGCAACGAAAATAGTCTCACCATCGGCCTTTACCCAGCCATCAGCGATCGCCAGTTTCAGGCGGGAGCGCATCACGCGCTTCATATCAACGCCGAATTCAAGCATTTTTACGTCAGGAGTAACCTGACCTGTAAATTTAACTTCTCCGGTAGAAAGTGCACGACCACGGCCCGGTTCACCCAACCATCCAAGGTAGAAGCCAGTCATCTGCCAAAGAGCATCCAAGCCAAGGCAACCAGGCATTACAGGGTCGCCCTGAAAGTGGCATTCAAAGAACCAGAGATCTGGGTTGATGTCGAATTCCGAACGAATTACACCCTTGCCGTACTCGCCACCTTCCTCAGAAATCTCGGTGATGCGATCAAACATCAGCATCGGAGGAAGTGGCAGTTGTGCATTGCCTTTGCCAAACAGCTCACCGCGACCACAGGCCAGCAGTGCTTCTTTATCGTAGCTTGAACGCTTGTCGTGCATTCTATTCCCGCATAATTTGTCGTTTGTTGAGGCCAGAAAACGTAGGGTTCATCTTACCTAAACGTAACGATGGTTCTAAGTATTAACTGTTCGGGCCTTCCTAGCACACGTACCCGAATATCGAAAGAGCGATGTATGTGAGTTTGCGTGTGCTCAATGTACGCAGTTGTGTTTAACTTATACTATTCTTATTATTGTTATAAGCAGTCCGTTTGTCCCAGCTGTTTTCAACTCGATCTATCAAGGGTTATCCTCCCTAATATTGAGAGTGCTTGGGTGTAGGTCAATAGGTTGCTTTTAATCTAAGCTGGTAGAAATGGTGTGTAGGTGATAGACCATCGGCACCCTTAAAAACTATAGTAGGAAAAAATGAGCTCGCAGATTGCTTACGAACATCAGGATGTAACAGGGATGCTAAGAGACGCAGGTCTCCGCCCTACACGTCAGCGCGTAGCACTGGCTGAGCTTCTTTATTCTCAGGGTAATCGCCATATCTCGGCGGAAGTCCTTCACGAAGAAGCTATTCTTGCCAACGTGCCTGTCTCTCTGGCAACGGTCTACAACACGCTCCATCAGTTCACTGAAGTTGGTTTGCTGCGTGAAGTTGCTGTTGAAGGAACAAAGACTTACTTCGACACCAACACCTCCGAGCATCACCATTTCTTCTTGGAAGACGAGAACCGTGTGATCGATATTCCAGACAGCGGCCTGACCTTGGATAACTTGCCAGTGCCCCCTGAAGGAATGGAAATCTCCCGAGTGGAAGTTGTGGTTCGTCTCCGTAAGAAGCAGCTGCAGTAAAGGCTCTGCTTCTACTTAACCAGTTCCCTTCAGGATTTTCTCTTTGCTCTTGCAAAGATCATAGATGATGCAGCGATCGCAAGCCGGTTTGCGGGCCTTACAGATGTAGCGGCCATGCAGAATAAGCCAATGGTGCGCGTGCTGGATGAACTCTGGCGGAATAACTTTTTCCAGCTTAATTTCGACATCCAGCGGTGTCTTGCCAGGAGCAAGGCCGATTCTGTTCGCAATCCGGAAAAGGTGCGTATCGACAGCAATCGTTGGCTGACCAAAAGCAATATTCAGCACAACATTTGCCGTTTTCCGTCCAACGCCGGGCAAAGCCTCCAGTTCCTCGCGGGTCTGTGGAACTTGTCCCCCGTGTTGCTCAATCAGCATCTTAGAGAGTAGGTAGGTATTCTTCGCCTTGTTCTTGTAAAGCCCGATTGTACGGATCTCTTCGCGGATCTTGTCCTCGCCAAGTGCCACCATTTTCTCAGGCGTATCAGCAATCTGGAACAGATGCTTGGTCGCCTTGTTCACCCCGACATCGGTCGCCTGAGCTGAGAGTACAACAGCCACCAGCAGAGTGAACTCATTGCTGTGGTTGAGTTCTCCTTCAGGTTTAGGGTTGTCTTTCTCGAAGGTCGCAAAGATTTCGTAGATCTCGGCTTTAGAATACCTTGATCGGGAAATCGTCTTTTTGCGTGTATTGGAAGAAGATACAACCTTATTTGTTTTCGTGGCGTCAACCATAGGACTCTCAAGGGAAATAAGTGACTTTGCGTAGGCTGTGAAAGCTCTATACTCCTAAAGAAGCAAGAGTAGCAATGAAACAGAGTGCGAAATAGCACCAATGCCCCATGATTTAGAAAAGCAAGAGCGTTATCCCCCTTTCTTTGAGGCTGTTCTCACACCACACCGCTCGCTGTCTCGCGAAGGAGTGAACATGGTCCTTTGGTGTGCAGGTGCAGTTGCCGGGGCTTACTCGCTCATGCTCGTTCTGATGGGCATGTGGCCAGCTCCTATCCTCCTTGCCCTGCCAATCTTGTTCCTCTGGCTTGCTTTCAGACAAAACTTCGCAGCCGCTGAAACCTACGAGGAAATCAGCGTTTCTCCACTCGAAGTCCGGCTGAAGCACGTCACCTACAAAGGTGAAGTTCAGGAGTACATTCTCAATCCGTTTCACATGAAGCTCCATATCGAACGGGATGAAGATATCGGAGTGACCCGTATTCTAGTGCGCTCTGACCAGCTGTTCCTGATCGTTGGCTCCTTCCTGAATCCTGACGACAGAACCAGCTTTGCTGCTGAATTTTCAAAAGCAGTACATTCTGCCCGAAATCGCGGTTTTGATCACGCCTAGGCACTACGCCTTGTAATCCCGAGTGCTCGCCTTTCGGGTGGTGTTGATGCTGCGGATCAACTAGATTCTCCAAATCAGATTTGAAATCTAAGAGCCGTGACCGAAGATGTTTAATGCAGAAAAGCTCGCAAATGGTACGTTTATTGAAGACAATGCCGCTCTTGAGGATTACCGCGTTGTCCAGAAAACCCTCCAAGGTATTTCGGAGAACTGGAGAGAGCAGCCTTCTCTGGAAGAGTTAGCTGCCAGCGTTGGTCTCCAGCCAATCCAGCTTCAGCGCGTGTTTTCAAGATGGGCGGGCATCACCCCCAAGCAATTCCTGCAAGCCATCACCATCGACCATGCCCGTGCGCTTCTGCAAGATTCCGCAAGCATTCTCGAAGCCTCACTTGAGGTTGGCCTGTCCGGTCCGGCTCGCCTGCATGATCTGTTCGTAACCCATGAGGCCATGACCCCCGGCGACTACAAGCGCCGTGGAGAAGGCATCAAGATCAGTTGGGGCTTCCACCCCTGCCCGTTCGGCATCGCGCTGCTGATGGTCACCGAGCGCGGTCTGGCGGGCCTTGCCTTTGCCGATGCTGGTGAGGAAGCCAAAGCACTTGCCGATATGTGTGAGCGCTGGCCTGCCGCACAGTTTGAAGAAAGCCAACACCTGACTGCGCCTTACGTTTCCCGCATCTTTGAACCAAACAAGTGGAGCGAGGAACAACCTCTCCGCGTCGTCTTCATCGGAACGGACTTCGAAATCCGCGTCTGGCAAACGCTTCTGAAGATTCCCATGGGCAAAGCCACCACCTATTCCGAAATCGCGAGCAACCTTGGCAATTCTAAAGCGTCGCGCGCTGTTGGAACCGCAGTTGGAAATAACCCGCTGTCCTTCGTCGTCCCCTGCCACCGGGTGCTTGGTGCGAAAGGCAACATGTGTGGCTACCACTGGGGCATCACCCGCAAGCGCGCCATTTTGGGCTGGGAGGCTGGTGTTTCCGGTGTCCTTGACGGCTTGGCCGCAACCGGTTGATCGTTTCACATCCGATTCAATGCGACGGAATAAAAAAGGCGAGCCAGGTGCTCGCCTTTCTCGTAATCTTCATAGGGACTTACAGGTCAAACCCAAGAATTTTGCCTACGGTGAAGACGTCCTTATCACCACGACCACAAAGGTTCATGACGATGATCTGGTCTTTATCCATCTTCGGTGCCATCTTAATGACCTGAGCCAGAGCATGGCTTGGCTCCAGCGCCGGAATGATACCCTCAACCCGCGTCAGCATCTGGAACGCATCCAGAGCCTCTTCGTCCGTTGCAGGCACATAGTTCACGCGGCCTGTATCCTTCAGCCAGGAATGCTCAGGGCCGATACCAGGGTAATCCAGACCAGCAGAAACCGAATGGCCCTCAAGAATCTGACCGTCATCATCCTGAAGCAGATAGGTGCGGTTGCCATGCAGAACGCCCGGTTTGCCGGCATTCAGGGAGGCACAGTGCTCTTCACCTTGAAGACCTTTACCACCAGCTTCAACGCCGTACATCTCGACAGACGGATCATCAAGGAACGGATGGAACAGACCGATCGCGTTAGAACCACCACCAACAGCGGCAACAAGAGCATCCGGCAGTCTGCCTTCTAATTCCATCAACTGCTTCTTGGTTTCTTCACCAATGACAGACTGGAAGTCACGCACCATTTCCGGATACGGATGCGGGCCTGCAGCTGTGCCAATCAGGTAATACGTGTCATCCACGTTGGTCACCCAGTCACGCAGCGCTTCGTTCATCGCATCTTTAAGCGTACCAGCACCTGCAGTAACGGGAACAATTTCAGCACCCAGAAGCTTCATGCGGAATACGTTCGGCTTCTGACGCTCAACGTCGGTTGCACCCATGTAAACAACGCATGGCAAACCAAAGCGCGCGCAAACTGTTGCCGTTGCAACGCCGTGCTGACCAGCACCGGTCTCCGCGATAATGCGGGTTTTGCCCATGCGTTTGGCAAGCAGGATCTGGCCGATACAGTTGTTGATTTTGTGCGAACCTGTATGGTTCAGTTCATCGCGCTTAAAGTAAATCTTCGCGCCGCCCAGCTCTTCAGTCAGGCGTTCAGCAAAATACAGCGCAGATGGACGACCGGTATAGTGGGTGTTCAGGTTCTTCAGCTCTGCCGCATAAGCCGGATCAGCTTTCGCGTCGCTGTAAGCCTTCTCTAGATCCAGGATCAAAGGCATGAGCGTTTCAGCAACGAAACGACCGCCAAAATCTCCAAAGTGTCCGCGATCATCCGGACCTGAACGCAATGTGTTGACTTGCTGGTTCATTAACTCTTCCCAAATTCACTCGGCAACGCCGCGCGCTTCACGCACAAAAGCCTCAATCAACTCGATGTCCTTGACGCCCTTCGTACTTTCGACACCAGACGAAACATCGACATCACTCACGCCTGAGATAGCCAACGCCTCCCGAACGTTTTCAGGGCTTAGGCCGCCTGAAAGCATGATAGGCTTTCCAAGTTTTAGGCCTTGTAGCAGTTTCCAGTCAAAGCTGACACCATTTCCTCCCGGAATATCAGAATTTTTTGGTGGCTTTGCATCAAGCAGAAATCTGTCGACATGCGGAATATAAGGTTGAAGTGCCTCAACGTCTTCAGCGGAGGAAATCCCAAAGGCCTTCATTACGGGAATACCAAAGGTCTCGCGAATGTGCGCACAGCGCTCAGGGCTCTCACTGCCATGCAACTGTATGAGGTCAGGAGCGATATGATCGACGATTTCCTTCAGTCCCGCATCATCCATATTCACGGTCAGCGCAACAATCTTGATCTTGCCGCGTACATGGTCAGCAAGTTCTTTGGCTTGGGCGATGGAAACGTGCCGTGGACTCTTCGGAAAAAAGACAAATCCGATCATATCGGCTTGTTCTTTCGTAACCGCGTCCGCAGTTTCTTTAGTTGAGATACCGCAGATCTTAATCATAGCGGAAAAGTCCATATTTGTACCGTGTTCAAGCAATAACAGATTGACCGTTAGACCAAAATAATCGGGGTTTGTCACCCTAATCTGGAAAATACAGAACCTGAATTGGACAGGACCAATGAGAAAATCTGGAGTTTATCGCGGTCATCTGATGACACTTGGTATATGTGGAGCGCTCGTTGCCTTTTCAACCAACGCCCCGGCACAGGCACCTAATCCATACTATCCAGTCCGGCCAGATGTGCCGATGCAGTTCAATGGAAGATGTTCCGGCGAGTATGCGGCATTGGGCTTGAATTCTGGTGTTCTTAACATTCGTAAGGGGCCTGGAACCAACTACGGCGTCCTCGGTAACCTTGTTCCAAACCAGGTAATTCACGTGATGGATTGCCAAGGAGACTGGTTGGGGATCCAGAACCGGCGCAATGGCGAACCAATCGGCTGGGTTTACGGAGGCTACATGCGTCGCATTTAATCAACGCCGCGCGAACTCCGGTGAGCTTATCAACTCTCTTCCTCTTGTCAGCGTTTATGTCACATTTGTTGAAAGTGTAACCCCGCCAGAGGCTTGGGGAGCAAGAAAGCGCCGCATATACGGCGCTTTCTTCAATTTATAAGTCGGTCAGACCTAGGTGATGTTGTAGGCGGCAATCGCAGCCATGTTGAAAATCTCGCTGTCTTTTGCACCCATAGGAACAATCTGAACCGGTTTATCCAGACCAACAAGCAATGGCCCGATCAGAGTGGACCCACCAAGCTCTTCCAGAAGCTTAGTCGCAATGGAAGCTGAGTGGAACGCCGGCATAACCAGCACGTTTGCAGGTCCATTCAGACGGGAGAATGGATAGGCGGCCATTTTCTCCATATTGAGCGCGATATCCGCATTCATTTCACCCTCATACTCAAAGTCCACACGACGACGATCGAGTATTTTCACTGCTTCCTGAAGGCGTTCCGTACGCTCCCCATGCGGATGACCGAATGTGGAGTACGCCAGCATAGCGACGCGTGGTTCTGACCCAAGGCGGCGCGCAACATGTGCCGCTTCCTCGGCGATATCCGCCAGTTCCTCAGAGGTTGGCATCTCGTGAACAGCAGTATCAGCTACCAGAACGGTTTTGCCCGGCGTAACCACGATTGAAATACCAATAACGCGGTGCCCCGGTTTGATATCAATGCAACGACGAATGGTTTCCAGCACGACGGAATAGTTTCGTATGGTCCCCGTCACAACGCCATCTGCATCCCCCCGCGCAACCATAATGGCTGCCCAGTAGTTACGGTCATTGTTGACGAGACGCTGACAGTCACGCTGCAAATAACCGCTACGCTGCAAGCGGGAATACAGGTACTCGGCGTAATCCGTATTGCGGTTTGAAGACCGCGCACTCTCCAGACGAATGCCGGGCCGGTTCACATCAACACCCGCAGACGTTGCATTGGCGCGGATTTCATCCTCACGGCCCACAAGGATCGCTTCACCCAGTCCCTGTGCAACAAATGCAGAGGCAGCACGAATAACAGCAGGCTCCTCGCCTTCCGCAAATACGATGCGCTTCGGATTTTGCCGAACTTTCGAGATAATCCGCTGCAGCGTCCCTGCAATCGGATCACGCCGTCCCTGCAGCTGTGCGCCATACGCATCCATGTCCACAATCGGGCGACGCGCCACTCCGCTGTCCATTGCCGCCTGTGCAACAGCCTGAGGAATACGCGAAATCAGACGCGGGTCAAATGGAACCGGAATAATGTATTCGGGACCGAAACGAGGACGGCTACCACGATATGCCGCTGCTACTTCATCAGGAACGTCTTCACGAGCCAGCTCTGCAAGTGCCCGAGCACACGCAACTTTCATCTCGTCATTGATGGTTGTTGCATGAACATCCAGTGCACCGCGGAAGATGTAAGGGAAACCAAGAACGTTGTTCACCTGATTTGGATAGTCAGAACGCCCGGTCGCAACAATCGCATCGGAACGAACTGCATGTGCTTCTTCCGGTGTGATTTCAGGGTCCGGGTTCGCCATCGCAAAGATGATCGGGTTCGGCGCCATGCTCTTCACCATGTCAGGCGTCAAAGCACCCTTCACAGATACACCAAAGAACACATCTGCTCCGTCCAGCGCGTCTGCAAGGGAGCGCTTGTCGGTTTTTACAGCATGGGCACTCTTCCACTGGTTCATACCAGCTTCACGGCCCTGATAAATCACGCCTTTTGTGTCGCAAAGAATAACATTCTCATGCGGAACGCCCATCGCTTTGACAAGCTCGATGCAGGCGATACCAGCCGCACCAGCACCATTACAGACCACCTTTACATCATTCATGTCGCGATCCGTCATATGGACCGCGTTAATCAGACCAGCTGCCGCAATGATTGCGGTGCCGTGCTGGTCGTCGTGGAACACCGGAATGTCCATGATCTCACGAAGACGCTGCTCGATGATAAAGCAATCAGGGGCCTTGATGTCCTCAAGGTTGATACCGCCAAACGAAGGGCCAAGGTGCTTTACGCTATTGATGAATTCCTCAACGTCTGAGGTATCCACCTCAAGGTCAATGGAATCCACATCTGCAAAGCGTTTGAAAAGAACGGACTTCCCTTCCATCACCGGCTTGGAAGCCAACGCACCAAGGTTGCCGAGGCCCAAAATTGCGGTGCCGTTGGAGATAACCGCCACCATGTTGCCTTTGGTGGTGTAATCGTAGGCTTTGCTTGGGTCCTCTGCGATTGCCAGCACAGGTACAGCAACGCCGGGAGAATAGGCCAAACTCAGGTCACGCTGGGTGGCCATTGGTTTGGTTGGCGAAATCTCAAGCTTGCCCGGCTTTCCCTCTTGGTGAAAGGCCAGCGCATCCTGATCAGTGAAACTGACCTGGGAGCTTGCTGTTTTATCTGTGGTTGGCATGTGAAAAATTCCTCACCCTGATGCGCAGTATTCTTTTCATATATCTCTGTTGAACATTATCCCCGTAAATCCACCTTCTCAAGCGGTGAACACGTCGGACACTGATGAAACACATTGAACCATTTGCTAGTGTCTGCGCCATGACTACAGCAGATATTCAAAAGCCTTCCCCAGCACAAGGCCGCGTCACACCCATGATGGCGCAATATATTGAGATCAAGACGGCCAACCCGGACAGCCTCCTATTCTACAGAATGGGCGACTTTTACGAGCTGTTCTTTGAGGATGCGGAGGTCGCATCCCAGTCTCTCGGAATTACGCTCACAAAGCGCGGCAAGCATAATGGTGATGATATTCCCATGTGCGGCGTTCCTGTGCATGCTGCTGACGATTATCTGCAAAAGCTGATCGGCCTTGGTCACCGTGTGTCTGTATGTGAACAGACAGAAAATCCCGCAGAAGCCAAGAAGCGTGGCGCGAAATCCGTTGTCCGTCGCGACGTTGTACGCCTTGTAACACCCGGTACGATCACCGAAGATCGCCTTCTGGATGCGAAACGCAACAACTTCCTCGCCTCCCTTGCCCGCGTCAAAGGCGGAAGCGCTGCTGACGGCAACCTCTACGGCCTTGCTTGGGTTGATATGTCTACCGGCATGTTCCGTGTTGCCGAAAGTGATGACGTTCGCCTCGCCGCTGATCTGGCACGTATTGATCCGTCCGAGCTGGTTTTGGCAGACTCCTTGCTTCAGGAAACCGAGTTGCGCGCGACAGTCGAAGGACTTGGCACTGCCCTTTCTCCTGTACCCCGCACCTTCTTTGATGGCGCAACCGCTCAAGACCGTCTCTCCACCTACTTCTCGGTGGGCACACTTGATGGCTTCGCCAACTACAGCCGTGCTGAGCTCATCGCAGCCAGCGGCATTCTGGCCTACATCGACAAAACTCAGCTCGGCGAGCGTCCTCCTCTGGATCCGCCAGTCAAAGAAGCCGCTGCTGGCCAGCTGCTCATCGACCCGGCGACCCGCGCCAACCTTGAGCTGACCCGCACCCTTTCCGGCGAACGCCGTGGTAGCCTGCTGTCTGCCATCGACAAAACCGTGACCGGTGCCGGCTCCCGCTTGCTGGCAAGTCGTCTGGCCGGACCTCTGACGGACCCGGAACAAATACGTCACCGTCAGGATACCATTGCGTTTTTCGCCTCTGACACCATGCAGCGCGAGGATATTCGCGGCTTGCTCAAGTCCGCTCCGGACATGTCCCGCGCGCTGTCCCGTCTGGCCGTTGACCGTGGCGGCCCGCGTGACCTGCAGTCCATCGCCTCTGCAATGAAGTCAGCGCAGGAAATCGCCGGATTGCTCGCCTCAGGTGGCGCTTTCCCGCAGGAAGTTGCCGCTGCCGTTCAAAAGCTGGAACAAGCCCCTCACGCGCTGGGTCAAAAGCTCGCACAGGCGATTGCAGAAGAACCGCCGCTGCTCAAGCGCGACGGCGGTTTTGTAGCGGCGGGCTATCATCCCGACCTTGATGAACTCAAAGCCCTGCGCGATCAAAGCCGCAAGGTCATCGCGCAGATGCAGGCGGATCTGGCCGAAGAGCTTGGCATCCGCTCCCTGAAGATCAAGCACAACAACGTGCTCGGCTGGTTCATGGAAGCGCCGACCGCGCAGTGTGATCCGATGAAGGATGACCCAGCCCGCTTCATCCACCGCCAGACCATGGCTGGTGCCATGCGCTTCACCACCACAGAGCTTGCGGATCTGGAAAGCAAAATCGCGAGTGCCGGTGAACGTGCTCTGGCAATCGAGCTGGAAATCTTTAACGAGCTGACCAAAGCCGTTGTTGAAGCTGGCGGCCTGATCAAGTCCGCTGCTGAAGCGCTCGCCATTCTGGATGTTTCAACATCCCTCGCTGTTCTGGCCGAGGCGGAAAACTACACGCGTCCAACCGTTGACAGTTCACTCGCCTTCACCATTGTAGGGGGCCGCCACCCGGTTGTTGAGCAGGCCCTGCGGAAAACCGGTGAGCCGTTTGTGGCAAACAATGCCGACCTTGGCCCGCAGGATTCCTACAAAAACGGCCAGATTTGGCTAATCACCGGTCCAAACATGGCCGGTAAGTCCACCTTCCTGCGCCAGAACGCTCTGATCGCGGTGCTGGCGCAAATGGGTAGTTTCGTTCCCGCAACAAACGCGCATATCGGCGTTGTGGATCGCCTGTTCTCTCGCGTCGGGGCTGCCGATGATCTCGCCAGAGGCCGCTCAACCTTCATGGTCGAGATGGTGGAAACAGCTGCAATCCTCAATCAGGCAACGGACCGTTCACTGGTTATTCTGGATGAAATCGGACGCGGCACGGCAACGTTTGACGGTCTGTCCATCGCTTGGGCGGCTATTGAACATCTGCACGAAACCAACCGCTCCCGCTCCCTCTTCGCCACGCATTACCACGAGATTACTGCACTTTCGCAGCGTCTGGAGCGGCTCAACAACGCCACTGTTCGCGTCAAGGAATGGAAAGGCGATGTGGTCTTCCTGCATGAGATCGTCGAAGGCGCTGCCGACCGTTCCTACGGTATTCAAGTGGCAAAGCTTGCTGGCCTGCCCAAGTCGGTTGTAAACCGTGCGCAGAAGATCCTGACCCAGCTTGAAGAACAGGACACCAACAAGCCTTCAGAAACACTGCTGGATGACCTGCCCCTCTTCGCCTCCTTCTCCCAACCTCTGGAAACCATTCCGGAGCCGGAAGAAAACGAAGAAGCCTCTGTCTCCAATGAGCTGGTTGTGTTGCTGGACACCTTTGACCCTGACGACATGACACCCCGTCAGGCACAGGAAGCGCTCTATGCGTTGAAGCAAAAGCACAAAGAACTCAGCTCAAACTGAGCCAAGTTCCAAATCTGCAAACAGTTTTAGCACCGCTGGAAATCTCCGGCGGTGTTTTCATGTGAGTCCCGAGATACGGGATGAACAAGGCGAGCAGGCAGTGCCTGCGCTACTTGTTAGATATGTTTCTTCGGCATTGGCTGCTTGCCTTGCCCGGGCTTTCTTTTGATGAACAACATCGCCTCTTTTGCCTATAAGGCACGATAGTCAGTTTCCTGAAAAGACAGTGGCTTCCTCAGTCAGGTTTCCCTGCCCGAACAGTTCCTCCATCCTTGGCAAGCGCGACTGAGATGAGAGTTCTCGCTCTCACAACACCCGTCTTTGCCACCGCGTGATACCCTATAGTCCTGGGCCCTTCCCCTCAAACCATGCGGTCACGTTTGAAGTTCGGTTCACCGGACCACTGAAAGGTGCGTTACCTCTCCCAACAGCCCCGCCCAACCCACGCCACACTGACGGTCGCACCGCCAGCAGCCCGTCACGTGGGCATATGAAAAGCATATGTGCCTCTGAGCCAAGGGGGATAAGTTTTTGCGTCATCGCACTCTTCGCTCCCCAAGTGCACAGGTGTCATCCCGGCCCCTGAGCCGGGACCCATAAAGCGTGTCTTGTATGTCGAGAGGGTTGTGACTGTGGCAAGGCGGTCATGGGTCCCGGGTCTCCGCTGCGCTCCGCCCGGGATGACAGTGGGGGCACAACGCACGTTCACCACCTCGTCATCCCGCACTTGATGCGGGATCCAGAGCCCCAAGCATCACCGCCAAACACCTCAACACCAGTAGGGCGGCGCTCGTCACCCCCCCCCCCACTACCTGCTGTGAAACCGGAAGGCACTCATGCTGATGGAGCGATTTGTGAAGCTCTCATGTAGCTTTTCCCCATAGCCGTTTTCACCTGCCGCGCCAAAAGCCACGAGGAACGGAAGAAAGTGCTCATCAGTTGGCAGTGCCTTTTGGTAGTATTTGTGATTGCTGGAGGAAAGCAGCGCACAGGTCTCCCCTCGTTTCGCCAAATCAGTGATCCAGTGATCAAACTCCAACGCCCAGTCCGGCGTGTCGTCTCTATTGCTCATCTCGGAGAAGTTATGCGACAGCGCACCACTGCCAATGACTAGGATACCCTCGTCTGCCAAGGGAGCCAAAGCTCGTCCGAGACTATAGCTTTCCTCGCTACCGTAAGAACGCGGCAAGGAGACCTGAACAACAGGAATATCGGCCTCGGGAAAGGCAAGGGCTAAAGGCACCCAAGCGCCGTGATCCAACCCCCAGGTATCATCCTCGCACACCGTCAACCCATAGCGGGTAATTGCTTCATGCACGCGCGAGACCAACCAGCCTGGAGCTTCAGCGGCATATTGTATTTCGTGGAGTTCCTGCGAAAATCCGCGGAAATCATGAATTATCTTCAGCGGTCCGGCAGCTGTGATGCTCAGCCGGTCGGTTTGCCAGTGAGGAGAGACGAGCACGATTGCATCCGGCTTACCCTCTGAAATACCGAGAGATTTAAGAAACTGATGAGCCTCCAGCTCTGGCCGTATGATGAGATCTGGAGCACCGTGCGGTAAAAAGAGGGGCGATTGTTTCATGTGAAACGCTTTTTGTTTCGGCTTGTTGATGAAAATGCTGTCTTGAACAGTTTATTGTATCGCTAACTCCTAACCAATCACCGTAAAGATGATAGGACTGTTCACTAAAACTGATCCTATTCGCCAGTGCTGGCCCAGCCGATATTCCTGAGGCACTGGAAGAAACTGGAAACTGCTGCTAGATATGAGGCCTCTAATCAATAGGCGCCTTCATGACACCAAAACTAAAGATTACTCGTCTTCCCCACAGTGAGGGATTGGAGCTTCCTGCTTATCAAAGCGCAGAAGCCGCTGGCTTGGACTTACGGGCCGCAAATCATGACCAAATTGAATTGAAGCCCGGCAAACGGGCTATGGTGCCAACGGGTCTTTCCATAGCGTTGCCATCCGGTCATGAGGGACAGGTGCGCCCCCGTTCCGGTTTGGCTACAAAACATGGCCTGACGGTGCTCAATACACCGGGAACCGTGGACGCTGATTATCGCGGTGAAGTGATGGTCATCCTCATTAATCTGGGGGACGAGCCGTTTGTGATAGAGCGCGGAATGCGTATTGCCCAGATGGTTGTAGCACCCGTTACGCAGGTGCAGATAGAAGAAGTCAAAGAGCTGGAAACCACCGAACGTGGCACAGGCGGCCATGGCTCCACAGGCCTCTAAAGAACAAAAAGGAAGAGTGATGAAGCCGGAATTGGTGATTTTTGATTGTGACGGTGTTCTTGTCGACACCGAAACCATTGCGAATGAAGTTTTGTCCGATTTTCTGAAGGAAATCGGTCTGAATCTCTCGCCATTGGACTGTCACCACCGCTTCAACGGCACCGTCATGGACGACATCAAGAAAGAAGCTGAACGCATGAGCGGCAAAAAGCTGCCTGATGACTGGGTCGCACAGATCCAGCAGGCGGATTTGGTCGCTTTTGAAGCTGGCATCGAGCCAATTTCGGGTGTTCTGGATGTCGTTGCGCACCTGAAAGCCGAAGGCATTCCATTCTGTGTTGGTTCCTCTGGCCGCTACGAGAAAATGCAGATGACGCTCGGCACCTCCGGCCTCTGGGATACCTTTAAAGACGTCCTTTACTCCTCACAAGATTGCGAAAAGGGCAAGCCAGCGCCGGATGTCTTTCTCTATGCAGCCAGAGGCATGGGCTTTAAGCCCGAGCAATGCGTTGTAATTGAAGATAGTATTGCTGGCATCAAAGCCGCAAAAGCCGCAGGAATGCGTGTGTTCAACTACGCTGGCGATCCCAATGCTGATGTTGCGCAAGCTCAGGCTCTGGGCGCCACCACGTTTGGCCATATGTCGGAATTACCGACCTTGTTAGGGCTTGTAGCGCTGGATCAGGCATCCGCCTAACCGCCTCTATTTTAAGTTGGGCGAGTGCACTGCAAAAGACCATACTAAATACAGCATCAGATAGAATACAATTCTACACTCTGATGCTATTTTGACATCTTGTTTCTAAGTGCTCCAATTTTCTGGGTTTTTGAAACCTCGAAAACGGTCGCGACACTTCCTACATTTTACTTAGGATTTTAATAGGCCCTGCCTCGGAATGCTTACGTAGAGGCAGGGCTTAAGCTCTCTAAAGAATTGTATAAAGGGGATTTCAATGAGTACTTCCAAGCCGGGGCGTGGAAAAATCTACTCTTCCATCACCGAGACAATCGGAAACACACCAATCGTACGTCTGGACCGGTTGGCAAAGGCTCACGGGGTAAAGGCGAACCTGCTCGCCAAGCTGGAGTTCTTTAACCCGATCTCCAGCGTTAAGGATCGTATCGGCGTTGCTATGATTGAAGCTATGGAAGCGGCAGGCAAAATCGTACCGGGCAAAACCACTCTGATCGAGCCAACTTCAGGCAACACCGGTATCGCGCTCGCATTTGTAGCAGCAGCCAAGGGCTACCGCCTCATTCTGGTAATGCCAGAGACCATGTCCATCGAGCGCCGCAAGATGCTCAAGCTTCTTGGTGCCGAAATTGACCTGACTGAAGGTCCAAAGGGCATGAAGGGTGCTATTGCACGTGCAGAAGAGCTCGCTCAGGAAATCCCGGATGCGATCATCCCGCAGCAGTTCGAAAACCCTGCAAACCCTGAAATCCACCGCAAAACCACTGCAGAAGAAATCTGGAACGACACCGACGGTAAGGTTGACGTATTCGTGTCAGGTATCGGCACTGGTGGTACAATCACCGGCACCTCTCAGGTCCTGAAAGAGCGTAACCCTGCGGTTCACGTTGTTGCTGTTGAGCCCACAGACAGCCCGATCCTGTCTGGCGGCCAGCCGGGTCCTCATAAGATTCAAGGCATCGGTGCAGGTTTTGTACCTGGCGTTCTCGACACCTCCGTGTTCGATGAAGTGCTCACCGTTTCCAATGAAGACTCCTTTGCAATGTCGCGCGAAGTGGCAAAAACCGAAGGCGTACCAGTCGGCATCTCCTCCGGCGCAGCTTTGAAGGCGGCAATCGAAGTCGGTAAGCGCGATGAGATGGCAGGCAAAAACATCGTCATCATCATCCCAAGCTTCGCAGAACGCTACCTCTCAACAGCCCTCTTCGAAGGCTTGGATGTCTAAAGTCAGCCAGAGCTGAAATGAAGAAAGGGAGGTTCGTGCCTCCCTTTTTTATGCTCGCAAACTCATTTCGAGTCTGAATCGATTGAGGTTTACTGGGGTGGTGTGCCGTTTCTCTCTAAAATTTCGCCAGCTAAATAAAGCGAGCCGCCGAACAGAACACGCGGCGCTTCTTTCTCATTCAGCGAGCGTCGGGCGACCTCGGAAATAGCTCTGTCCAGATTGCCATGCGCGGAAGAAGATAGACCCGCGCTATGTGCGATCTTCGCAAGTTCATCTGGAGAGCGACAAGCGTTTGTTGTGGTCAAAGGCACACACATCACATGCTTTGCCAGCCCCTCAAACTGCTGGAAGAAGCCCTCAGGGTCTTTTGTGTTCATCATGCCTATGACAAGGAATGTTGGGCGTGAGGCTTTGTCGGTCAGGTCTGCAAGGAAGGATGCGATTACCTTTGCTGCGCCGGGGTTATGACCCCCATCCACCCAAATCTCGCTGTTCTTGGGCAACTCGTCACACAGCTTGCCTTCATAAAGCGGCTGCATGCGTGCGGGCCAGTTGATAGAGCGCAGCGCCTTATCACAAGCCGCGCGTGCCGCTTCGCTCTCCAGCAAATCCGCCACGCGCAAAGCAGCCAGCGCCAGACCGGAGTTGGAAAGCTGATGGAAGCCGGCAAGTTTTGGCGGTGACAGATCCAGCAGGCCAGACTCATCCTGATAAACCAGCCGCCCCCCCTCTTCCCAGGCGGAAAACTCCTGTCCTTGGAACCAGATGGGGGCATGCTGTCGAGCAGCCTTTCTCTCAATCACCGCATGAACGGCATCAACCTGAGGCCCCACCACGACCGGGCAGTCTCGTTTGATGATCCCTGCCTTCTCAAGCGCGATGCCTTCTATGCTGTTGCCGAGAAAGTTTTCATGATCCTTGGAGATCGGCGAGATGACGCTTACCAACGGCTTTTCAATCACATTGGTGGCATCCAGAACGCCGCCAAGCCCCACTTCCAGAACAAGATAATCCGCTGGGTTGTCAGCAAACAAGCACAGTGCCACAGCCGTCGTCGCTTCAAAGAAGGTCAGCTCATGGCCATCATTGGCCTTCTCGACCCGCTTGATCGCCTCAAGCAGTGGCTCTTGCTCAACAAACCGTCCTGTTCCCCCCAGCCGGATACGTTCGTTGAAATGCACCAGATGCGGGGACGAATACACATGAACCGTCTTGCCCTGCGCCTCCAGAAGAGCCCTGATTGTGGCTCCAGTGGAGCCTTTGCCATTGGTACCTGCGATATGGAATGTCGGCGGAACCCGCTTCTCCGGGTTTCCCAGCGCCTTTAGCACCCGATGCATACGCTCCAGCGACAGATCAATCTCGCTCGGATGAAGTTCCATCAGACGTTCAAGGGCAGCATTGATTTTGCTCATGGGTGTCCGCTTTCAAATCAGGTCAGCGCGTATACGCCAAAAGGGCTCTCAGGGTTCCGCTAGGATGCGTCGGTAAACAGCTATCAAAGCAGAAGACATGAAGACTGATGAGCCTGCCCTGCTCCGGTATCTGCATAAAGAAAAAGCCCGGCACTCGATGCCGGACTTTATGTTCGATGTAGCAAGTCCATCAGCCGTCAAGGCTTAGGACGTGACCGCAACCTCGGTACCATCTTCTGGTTCTGCTGGTTTTTCTTCAAGCACTGGAAGCTGAGCTTCACGCTTCATCAGCAGGTTACACAGATTGGAAATGGTTTCTTTCAGCTCGTGACGGTGCACAACCATGTCCACCATCCCATGATCACGCAGATATTCAGAACGCTGGAAGCCTTCAGGAAGCTTCTCGCGGATTGTCTGTTCGATCACACGCTGACCAGCAAAGCCGATAAGTGCGTTTGGCTCGGCAATGTGAACATCACCCAGCATCGCGTAGGAAGCTGTTACACCACCGGTGGTCGGGTTGGTCAGCACCACGATGTACGGCAGGCCTGCTTCACGAAGCATCTGCACGGCCACCGTTGTGCGTGGCAGCTGCATCAGGGAGAGAATGCCTTCCTGCATACGCGCGCCACCAGAAGCGGCAAACATGACGAAAGGTGTTTTATTCTCAACAGCATATTCCATGCCGCGAATGATCGCTTCACCTGCTGCCATGCCAAGAGAACCGCCCATAAAGGCAAAGTCCTGCACAGCAGTGGTCATGTCGTAGCCGTTGACCTTGCCGTTGGCGACCAAAACAGAGTCAGTCATCTCGGTTTTGGCTTTAGCGTCTCTCAGACGATCAACATACTTGCGCTGATCGCGGAACTTGAGCGGGTCGACAGCAACTTCAGGAGTTTCGATCTTGGTGTATTCACCCTGATCGAAGAAGTACTCCAGACGCTTCTTGCTTGAGAGGCGCATATGAAAGTTGGAGTTCGGCACCACCCACTGGTTCGCTTCCAGATCGCGATGGAAGACCATCTCGCCTGTTTCTGGGCACTTGATCCAAAGGTTTTCCGGTATTTCGCGCTTTTCGAGAAAGCTGCGGATTTTCGGCCGTACGACGTTGTTAATCCAGTTCACGGGCAGCCGCCTGTCTTTAATTTCGTTTTCGATTTTTAAAGGCCATTAAACTGGCCATACGTAAAGCAATGCTTATTTCCGAGCTTTTTCTACACCCATACGTAGTGAGCGCACAACTTCGGTAACAGCAGCTTGTGTTTGATTTGTGGCTTTACCAGTCTCATCAAGGCTTTTACGAATAGCCTCAACAAGCACGGAGCCAACCACCACACCGTCAGCATTCTTGCCAATTTCCTCTGCTTGTTCAGCAGTTTTAATGCCAAAACCAACAGCAACAGGAAGTTCAGTGTGTGATTTAATTCGGGTAACGGCCTGAGCAACATTAGCTGCATCAGCTGCAGCTGCTCCGGTCACACCAGTCACGGAAACATAATAAACGAAGCCGGAGGTATTTTCCAGAACGGTCGGCAGACGCTTGTTATCTGTCGTTGGTGTGGTCAGGCGGATAAAGTTTACACCGCCCTCAATAGCCGGAATGCAGAGTTCATCGTCTTCTTCAGCAGGCACATCCACAACGATAAGACCGTCAACGCCAGCTTCACGCGCTTCTTTCACAAACGCTTCACTGCCGCGCACATAGATCGGGTTGTAGTACCCCATCAGAACGATCGGAGTGTCATTGTCCTTCTTGCGGAAGTCCCGCACCATCTGGAGCGTTTTGTCCATGGTGTGGCCGTGCGCCAAAGAACGCTGCGTTGACAGCTGGATTGGAACGCCCTCAGCCATCGGATCGGAAAACGGCATGCCAAGCTCAATAACATCACTACCAGCTTCAGGAAGTGCATCCAAAATAGCTTGTGAGGTGGCAAGGTCCGGGTCACCTGCAGTAATAAAGGTTACCAATGCAGGGCGACCTTCAGCCTTGAGCTTTGCAAAGCGTCGATCAATACGAGTTTCAATCATTCATCCGACCATCTGATGTATTGGGGCAAGCCCCACCAATCAATCAGCAAGGATGTAGGGGTGCAACTAGCCCTCTGTCAATAAACACAGCACAAATTGAATGCGTTTCTGGCGATTTTTGTGAGAAATAGACCCCAGCCCTAGAGAATATCCAGCGATACAGTCTCGCAATGTCTCCGATTGACCATTACGGCAACCAAACCATTGCCTTTTCTGATCTTTCGCCTCGGCTAACCAGCCTCGCAAAGGGGACCGTAAAACAAAAAAAGCCGCAGATGACCCGCGGCTTTTTAAAACTTCAAAAAACTAGTATCCGCGGCGGCATTCAAGGAAGCCCAGAATGCGGCGAACGTCATGCAGAATTGGCTCTGCAATCTCCGAAGCACGCCCAGCACCATCACGAAGAACCGCATCAACGCTTGTCGGATCATCCATGATCCGGCGCATTTCGTTGTTCATCGGTGCCAGTTTTTCAACAGCCAGCTCGGAAAGGGCCGGTTTGAATGCTGAGAACTGCTGACCACCAAATTCGCCAAGAATATCCGCTTTGGAACGGCCGGAAAGAGCTGCATAAATGCCAACAAGGTTTTCAGCTTCCGCACGACCTTCCAGACCATCAACTTCACTCGGTAGGGCTTCAGGGTCGGTCTTCGCTTTCTTGATCTTTTTCGCAATGGTGTCCTGATCATCGGTCAGGTTGATGCGGGAAAGATCAGAAGGATCAGACTTGGACATCTTCTTGTTGCCGTCACGCAGGCTCATGATACGGGTCGCAGGACCAGTTATCATCGGCTCGGTGAGCGGGAAGTAGACTTCATCTGGCGACTCAGGAGTCGGCTCAGGGTTTTTAACCCCCAGACCCAATTCTTTGATGCGTTCGGCGAAGTCATTGTTAAACTTCTGCGCAATGTCGCGTGTCAGCTCAAGGTGCTGCTTCTGGTCATCGCCAACCGGAACGTGGGTTGCGCGGTATGCCAGAATATCCGCTGCCATCAGGTTAGGATAAGCAAACAAACCAACGGATGCGTTTTCCGCGTGCTTGCCAGCCTTGTCCTTGAACTGAGTCATCCGCTTCAGCCAGCCCATACGAGCGATACAGTTGAAAATCCATGCCAATTCAGCATGTTCTCTCACCTGACTCTGGTTGAAGATGATCGACTTCTTCGGATCAATACCGGCGGCCAGATAAGCAGCTGTCACTTCGCGCGTCTGCCGCGTCAGCTCGGCAGGGTCCTGCCAGACTGTGATTGCATGCATATCAACGATGGAGAAGAGCGCTGGCATCTGATCCTGAAGCGGAACAAAGCGGGCAATCGCACCAAGGTAGTTGCCAAGGTGGAGGTTTCCGGTTGGTTGAACACCGGAGAAAACGCGAGGCTGAAACGCCGTCATAATAAAATATCCCTAGGCTTGGGCCTGTTGGAAGGGCCAGTGGGTTGCGCAGGCATAGTTTGGATGGGTGACAAACAAACTACGGCAGCCCGCGCAGATTAAGCTCGGTGGTTATGGCTGCGCTTTTGCGGATGTGCAAGTGCTTTACACTGGCACATAGCGTTTATCGCCGTAATTTCCGCAATTGTGAGCGAAAATCTACAGTGCCGGTCAGCTGAACCAAAATCCCAAAGGAAATCAGCCCGATGGCGACCAAAATAACAAGCTCGCTGGCACGGATGACAAACAGATTGGACGCAGAAAGCGGTGCCAGAACCAGCGTTCCCCCGTACACCACAGCGCCCATTAGAACGCTCGCCAGACCCAGCAGAGGAATTCTTTTCAGCAATGCTGCGTCGACAACGAAATGACCACGACGCCAAAGTACGAAGGCCAGCAAACTGGTGTTGACCCAACCCGCAGCCGTGGTCCCAATCGCAATGCCTACGTGCTTGAAGGCAGGAAACAGCAGGATCGAGAGAGCTACGTTCACCACCATGCTAACAGCGGCAAAGTACATTGGGGTCTTGGTGTCTTCCCGCGCAAAAAAGCCCGGCGATAGAACCTTATTCAGCACAAACGCAGGCAAACCAACCGCAAACGCCATCAAGGCCGTAGCTGTTTGTGCAACCGCCGCATCAGTGAACTGACCGCGTTGGAACAGCACCGAAATCACCGTATCCGGGATAATCACAAGAGCAACAGCAGCCGGAAGCGTCAGCGCAAGCGCAAACTCCATCGAGCGGTTCTGCGTATGATAAACCAGCTCTTCCTGCCCGGAGCGCAGCTGCCGCGTCAGGCTCGGCAACAGCACTACACCAATGGCAATACCAACGACACCCAGTGGCAGTTGATAGATCCTGTCTGCGTAGTAAAGGTATGAATTTGCACCGCTTTCAAGAGAGGCAATAATGGTGCCGACCGTAATGTTGATCTGTGTAATACCCCCGGCAATCACGCCCGGCACACCCAAAACGAGCAGCCGCTTAACACCCGGCGTCCAGCGTGGCCGCGCAATCGGAATGCGAAAACCAAGCCGCTTCATGGCAAAGGCAACAACCGCGAGCTGCACAACACCTGCAACAGCGACACCAGTTACCAGCAGAACGCCAGTGGTCTGGTTCGGCTCCATGCCATAAAACCCGATGCCTGCAAGGACCCCCATCATGACCACATTAAGCATCACAGGCGCCATCGCAGCAGCCAGAAACTTCTGAAATGTATTGAGAATTCCGCTCACAAAGGCAAGCATCGACATGAACAGCAAATACGGAAACGCTATTCGCGACATGAGGACGGTAAGGTCAAACTTGGCCGGATCAGAGTAGTACCCCGGCGCCAGCACATGCACGAGGTACGGCATGAACACTTCAGCCAGCGCGAGGATAACCACAAGCATCCAGAACAAGGCCGCCGCAATTTCACCTGCAAACTTCCGCGCCCCTTGCTGTCCCTCTTCCTCAACAGAGCGGGCAAACAGTGGCACAAATGCGGAGTTAAACGCCCCTTCCGCGAACAGTCTGCGGAACAGGTTGGGCAAGCGGAAAGCCACGACAAAAGCATCAGCAACTGGACCGGTGCCAACAAAGGCTGCCAGCATCACATCTCGCCCGAAACCACACAGACGGCTCAGCATCGTTGCACCACCAACTGTGGCGAAGCTCTTGAAAAGGCTCATCTAAAATTACTTACCCGTATGTTTTTGCAGCTTACGGCGGGAGCTCGCAGGCGCTTTTTGTGGCTTTTTACCGTCAAATGCATTTCTAAGTCTATCGCGAATGGATTCCTGACGTCCCACATTGTGAACTTTCTGTCCTGTCAGGTCCGTCACATAAAACACGTCAACCGCCTTCTCCCCAAAGGTGCCAACATGCGCACTGGCAATGTTAAGATTCAATGCGGAGATTTCGGTGGTCAAATCTGAAAGCAAGCCGGGGCGATCCAGTCCAGTAACCTCAAGCACCGTATAGCTCTCCGACCATGAATTACTAACCAAAACAGTGGTTTGCAACGAGAACGCCTTGTTTCGCGCCGTTGGCTTCTTCGCGGCTCCCTTTACCTCCGGAATAGGTGCAGTCCCGCGCAGCGCTTCCCTAATCAGGCAACATATCCGTTCCCCGCGGCGATGCTCATCCCTGTCTTCAGGCAGCTCCCGGCTGATATAGATCGTATCCAGCGCGAGTCCGTCTTTTGTGGTATCGATATGCGCATCCACAATGTTGGCACCCGCAGTAAAACAAGCCCGCGTAATCGTCGAGAGCAGTCGTGGATGATCGGGCGCAAGAACCGTAATTTCGGTAACACCTTCAAAAGCATGAGGCTCAACAGAGGTAGCCAGATGCTCCTCCTCTGCATCCGTTTGGCGGATAAGGTTAGCGTGGTTGATCTTGCCTTTCAGATCTACCCTCAGCCAGTAAGCCGGATAGTGTCGATCCAGATAGGCCTCCACCTCATCAGCGCTCCAGCCCTCCAGCTGTTCGGCCAATTCATGCTTGGCATGATCAACACGTTGCTGCTGGCTCATGCGGCCATGGCCACCACTGAGAATGGTCTCGCTCTCGTAGTAGAGCGTGCGCAGCAGCTGCCCCTTCCAGCCATTGAAAACACCGGGTCCAACAGCTCGAATGTCCGCAACCGTCAAAATCAACAGGAGCTGCAGACGCTCAAGACTTTGCACTTTTCGGCAGAAGTCCCTGATGGTTTTGGGGTCACTCAAGTCGCGGGATTGTGCGACAGTGCTCATCTCCAGATGTTGCTCGATCAGCCAGGCAACAGTATCGGTCTCTGCTTTGGAGAGCCCAAGGCGCGGACAAACCTTGCGGGCAATCTTCGCGCCCGCAATAGAATGATCTTCCGGCCTCCCCTTCGCCACATCATGCAAAAGTGTTGCAACATAAAGCACTCTACGACTGTGAACCGACTTGATGAGGTCTGTCGACAGCGGATGGCTATCCCCGCCCATCCCGCGCTCAATCTCGGAAAGCACGCCAACGGAGCGGATGAGGTGTTCGTCGACGGTGTAGTGATGATACATGTTGAACTGCATCATCGCGACAACCTTCTGAAATTCAGGAAGAAACTGGCCGAGGATTGTCGACTCGTTCATCGCCCGCAGCACGGTTTCAGGATCATTCCGGCTGGTCAGAATTTTCAGGAACAACCGGTTCGCTTGCGCGTTCTTCCGGAGCGCAGCGTTGATCAGACGGCGTGATCGGCGAACCAGTTTCAGCAATTCCGGATGCATATCAAGATCGGTCTTGTCGATCAGATAAAACACACGGATCAGATTAACCGGATCCTTCTCGAAGATATCAGGCTTCGCCGCGATAATACGCCCGTTCTCGACAAGAAAGTCTTTGGTTCCTTTGATGGATCGGCGCTTGTGCTTGCTTCCGGGAACAAAACTGCCCAAAAACCGTGAGATCCTTGGAGCGGATTTCACGTGCTGCTCTTCAAGAGCCGCCGCAAAAATGCGTGTCAGATCACCGGCATCCTTCGCAACAAGGAAATAGTGCTTCATAAACCGTTCAACAGCACGCAGGCCTGGGTGGTCCAGATACCCGAGCCGATCAGCAATTTCCCGTTGAACATCAAAGCTCAAGCGCTCTTCAGGCCGGTTGGTCAGAAAATGCAAATGGCACCGTACAGCCCACAGAAAGTCTCGGCATTTCCTGAATTGATTCAAGACGCTGCGGGAGAAAACTCCCTTTTCGACCAACCCCAACTCATCAGGAACGCGGTAAAAGTACTTTGCAATCCAGAACAGCGTATGCAGATCTCGCATCCCGCCCTTGCCTTCTTTGATGTTCGGCTCAACAAGATAGCGCGAAGCACCATGCCGTTCATGCCTCTCATCTCGCTCTAGCAGCTTGGCAGCGATGAACTCTGGTCCGGTCCCTGCAACGACTTCTTTGTCAAAACGGGTTGTAAGTTCTTGAAAGAGTTCAAGATCACCACAAACATACCGCGCTTCGAGCACAGCTGTACGCACTGTCATATCATCGCGGCAGTGCTTGATGGTCTCATCAAGGTTACGCGTTGAGTGGCCGACCTTCAGGCCCATATCCCAAAGCATGTAGAGAACAAACTCGACAACCTGATCGCCCCATGGTGTCTGTTTGTAAGGCCACAGGAACAGGAGATCCACGTCTGAGTGGGGTGCCATGGTGCCGCGACCATAACCGCCGACGGCAACGACACTGATTCTCTCGGATGTTGTCGGATTTTCAACCGGATAGGCATAGGTGGTCGCAAACTCGTAGATCACCTGAATGAGGACATCCTGCAGGTAAGAAAGCCGCTTCGCACAGCGCAGGCCTTTCCCGTCATCCAGCAAGAGCTTCTCAATCTTGTCCTGAGTACTCTTATAAGTCGCCTTCAGCTTTGACAGGACGTCATTGCGCAGCTTGAAGCTGCTGCCGTCACCGTCATACTTTGCAACCAGCTCTTTGAGTTCGTTGCGCAGCAATTGAGGATCAAGCAGTTGATCCACTTTAAGTTCTTTAGGCGTCATATCAGAAGTCCACTTCGAGAGTCAGCAGACTGACTTTACAGAGCTTTGTCTGCTTAGACTAGATATTGTCGCGAGAGCTAACCACTCTTAATTGATGAATCAGGTGCTCGAGGGAATCCTCCGAAAGCCCATTGATCTTAGCGGCGAGCATATTCGTCAGCTCCGTCGCCCGGGGCGTCAGCCCGCCTGTGTCAATGGTGATCTTGGGATTGGAGAGTTCCGCAAGCCGTTGAAGTTCTTCAGCTTCATCCCAGATAACGTTGAAATAGGTGATGATGCGCTGAACCATGTACCAGGTCGGAGTGCCGCGCTTGCCGTGTTCAAGTGCGCTCAGGTAAGCGGAGGAAACCGAAAGCGCTTCCGCCATTTCCTTCAGAGTGATCTTCTGCTTTTCCCGCAGCTCTCTAACCTTGGCTCCAAAAGGCGTCATCTTGCTGAAATTCCTGCCTTATTTCTTACGTTTGCGAATACGAACGTAAAGTGCACCGCTGCCCCCATGCGAAACATGAGCTTGGTCGAAGCCTACCACACAGCTGCGCATATCCGGAAGAGAAAGCCATTGCGGAACCATTCTGCGTAGTACGCCGCGGTCGTCACCATAAGGGCTGTGCGAGCTGTCCATGCCCTTACCGGTGATCACAAGCACCACAGAAAAGCCCATGGCTTGGGATTGATAGATGAAGGAAGTTAAGCGTTGATGGGCCTCATACTGGGTCAGACCATGCAGGTCGATGCGCGCATCAAGGTAACCCTTGCCGCCACGGACAACCTTCTTGCGTTCCTTCTTGTTCAGTGGTGAGAGCGGAGGAAGACGTGGCACCACCGGCTTGGGCGGAATGTAGTCCGGAGCTGTCTTCCCATTGAAACCGCGAGACTTTTTCGCCAGCGGTTTCGCGGGAGTTACCAATTGCGGCTTAAGCTCAGGCTGGGGTTTTTCAGCTCCCGAAGCAGGCCGCAGATGCTGATTTGGCTCGGAAAGCTGCGTTGTATCTTCCAGCATGTCGGAAAGGCGCTCTTGGTGCAGAGGTGTCAAAGTGGCTTTCACCCTGTCCCACAAGCGCTTGTCTGCGTCCGTCAGCTGTTTTGTCTTGGCTCGCTTTGCACGATCACCATTCGTCATCTATCCGATCCGTCCACGATCAATTATTATTTTGGAACAAGGAGATAGAATTCCGCACGGTGACGGATATTCCCGGCAACTGCACCTGCCTCTGCACCACTTCCAACATAGATATCACCCCGCGCAGGGCCTTTGATTGCAGATCCGGTATCTTGTGCAACCATCAGCTTGGCGAAGCGGTCTCCTGACTTGTCGTAGGTCCTTAACTCACTGGAGACAAAAATTAAACTGCCATATGTGTGCAGATCATCATCAATCGCCAGTGATCGCAAGTCTGTCAGTGCTGTTCCTGCACCTCCAATTGCGGCAACCTCGGTTTCATCCGCAGATTGTAACTCAAAGAAGATGTAGGATTTATTGTACCGAAACACGTCTTTCTGCTGGGATGGATTCTTGGCTAACCAGGTACGTAGCGCATCCATACCCATGTTTTCCTTAGAGATTTCGCCCCGCTCAATGAGCACCCGGCCAATCGCGGTGTACGGGTGGCCAGACTTGCCGGCAAAGGCAAGGCGTCTCAGCTCGCCATTGGGCAGGCGAATGCGGGCGGAACCCTGAACAGCTGTAAAAAATGCATCTATCGGGTCTTTAATCCAAAGCACCTCAAGGCCCATGCCGTCCAGCGCGCCGTCCATCACCTCACCGCGCGTCGGTAAGACCTTCAGATTCTTGGGATAACCATGGAGGGGGATAGAATAGTCTTCGGTGCGAACAAGTGAGCCTTGCAGCTCTGGCATGTAATAGCCGGTCACAAACCCGTCGTCCTCCACGCGGCGAAACGTAAAGTTCTGTTCTAAAAAGGCTTTTGCATCATTTGCGTTGTTTACGTCGATTTTGCGCGTTTTTGCGCAAATCGCGCGTAAATTTGCGTCGCTAATGCCAAATGCTTTTGTCGGGTGGGATTTAGTTCCACTTGCCTCACAGTGCGCCACAAATGTGGAAAGGGCCACAGAATGATCATCTGCAGCCCATCCATCGATTCCGTTGGGATCAAGTGGCCCGGAGAGCGTCGCGCTTCGCATGGTGCTTTGGTCTTTTGTCATGGCGTTTCCAGCTGCAGCGGAAAAACTTATCCCCGCCGCGACGCTGAGAGCCATAATGAAACTCATAGCGCCGCGAAAGAGTGAAAACATCATGCAGATTCAGTTGCAACCAGCTTCCAGTTTGGATCGTTCACGCCGGTTTCCCGTGCAAAGGTCCAGATGTCCGTCAGTTCGCTTACTGCGGTTGGGTCCCCGTCCACGATACGGTTTTCGGAATCCCGTGTCGCGGTGATCAACTGGGCCTTAAAGCGAACAGTCACTTCAGCCAGTTGGTCTTTTTGGTTGAAGACTGCTTCCACAATGTTGGCTTTGTCGATGCCCACGAAGGTGGATTCAACGCGCTCATTGCGGCTTTCACGGTCATCAATTGCAGCGGAGAAACCACTGAAGACATCAGGCGAAAGAAGATCATTGAGTGTGCGGCGATCACCTTGAGCAAACGACATCAAAATGATCTCGTAGGCACCGCGAGCACCTTCGACAAACTCTTTCGGGTTGAAAGACGGCTCAGCTTTCCAGATTTCACGCAGACCGTGGTTCAGCTCGGTGCCTTTCTTGGCAACCTTGTCGATCTCGGCCTCAATCTGTTCGCGAGCTTCACGCTCAGCGACCTCAGGATCATGTTGAACATGTTCATTGCCCGGCAGAGGAATGATGTTGTCCTCGGTATCAACAGGCTGAGTTTTTTGAGAGTCTTGTTTTTGCTTGGCAGAATACGGGTCAAAAGGTTGACGTTCGTTACCGGTGCGATTGCCCAAAACAGAGCGTAACCGCAGGAAAATAACCACTGCCGCAATAAGGAAGATTATGTTGTAGACGTCGAATATTTCGTTCATTCCGAGTACCGACCGGTCCTTTACTCGTTGGCTGCAAAGAGCCGATGATCAAATGCATTAGATATCTAGATAATGTGCTCTAGCGCATTTTTACAGGCTCTGTCACTAATTTAAGGTTTCTAGCGCCAACATCCAGTTATTTCGTGTTCATCCCAACGCCTTTTTAAGGTCTTATCATCCAAGTATAAGCTAGCATCAGTCATTGCAATTTTGCGAACACCACCCACTATATGTGTGATCATCTCAAAATGTGATCATTAATAATCAAAATATACCTTAACCAACGCGGACGCTATGCCACTCGGATTTATCATTCTTGCCTGTTTCATTCTCCTGCCAACAATTGAGATTTACCTCTTTATTGAAGTCGGACATGTGATCGGAGCAATTCCAACGATCCTGCTTACAGTAACCACCGCTGTTGCCGGGACCTACATGTTGCGCCAGCAGGGCCTTTCTTTGCTCATGCGCATGCGGGCCGAAATGGATGCAGGCCGAGTGCCGAGTCATGAGATGATGCATGGTGCCATGATCGTCTTTGCGGGTCTTATGCTGCTCATTCCGGGCTTCTTTACCGACGCAATCGGTCTTCTGCTCTTCATTCCTCCCCTGCGTGAGGTAATTGGAAATTACTTGGCACGCCATGTAAAAGTGCAGAACCTCAACGTCAATCCGGGTTACCGCCGCCGCGATGGGACAGTGGACCTGAATGAGGATGAGTGGAGTTCCTCCCGTCATAGCGAACAGGATGACCCAAACCAACCGCCGCGCTCCGGCGATCCTGATCAGATCAGCCCTTGGTCTTCTTCTGACGACAACAAGCGTCGTTAATCCGCTTTATTTAACGGAGAGCCGCCTCAAGTGCTTGCGGGCTCTCCAACAAAGTGGCAACCAGCGCAATCAGGTAGGTATTGTCTAGCGCTTCCTTGGCATTCCAGGTGGTTGAGAAACACCATTCGTTTCCCTCTTGATCCTCCAGCGCGTAGGTCATGTTGAGCACCCCGGTCTCGCTGCCCCCTTTATAAGCGAGCGCTGTCCAGTTATCCGGATCAGCCACACCCGGACTTACGAAAATTCCCTTGATATCCTTCAGTTCTGTCAAAACCTCGCACAGCTCGCGTGTGGAAACGTACCACTCAATTCCATCGATCAAAGGCCCGGAAACTTGATCAATAGCCGGTAGGCGGGCAGGCAAGTCCGTAAGAATATGCGCACGTTCCTCTGGTCCGGCTTTGAGATAAGCCTCCGCAGCGTGTTTGTCGGCTTTCAGGTGGAACAGCTGCCTTGTTGTCAGCGCAGGTGAAGTTGCACCCGGCAGCATAACATTCTCCTGCCCGATCACATCCATCAGCAGGTCCGTTGCGGTGTTGTCTGAAACGGAGATCATGTTGCGCGCCACGTCCAGCAAGGCAAACATTTTGCCAACTGGTTCTTGCTGCATGGTGCCACTGGGGAATGAGATATGGCGTTGTTCAAGCATGACTTTTTCGTCCCAGTCAAACGTGCCAGCTTCAATCTGCTGCGCCAGTTCATCAAGTACAAAAAGCTTGAAAGCTGACCCGACCGCCATGCGCACATTGCTATTATGCTCGGCGTGGACTTCCCCGTTTTCCATCAACACATAACTTTGTTTTTTGGTCTGCTCCCGGATGTGCTCCAGCAGGTCTTCATGGCCCAGACCTTTGATATGACCGTAGCGGAACAACAGGCCAGTCAATTGCCCGGCCGCGTTCTGCTTTATAAGTGCTGGAACTGAGTAGGTCTCCGTCTCTATAAGAAACCTGTGCGTGTCTGCTGTTGGTTGGACACCAAGTGCAGGGCCGTAAACTTCACGCTGTTCAGAGAGAATTTCTTCCAGATAGTTCTTCGAGACCTTGTTAAAGACTTCTGGCGCAAAGCTATTGATGTCAAGGTTCGGCCCATTCCAGAGTTCCTGAAGTAACTCCGGGGTGCTGCGCGTCTCCTGCGCCGATACCGAAGCAGGCATGACAATCAAACCTGCAATGGTACATAACACCTGACAATACTTAAGCACTTGCATCTCCAGAATATCTGGTTCTACTAAACATATTCTAGGCGGATATAACTAATATACTCTTAGATTATATGGTTGCACTCAACAGGTCAGAATCCGGTAAAACCCGCGTTTAATCAGGGCTCGTTGCAAACACTGATTGAGATTACAAGACACCCTACACCGCGTATACTTCAGGCGTAACCTCTGAGAAATCTGTTATGGCCCGAGGCCCATCCGGCCCTGCCTCCGCCAGCCTTTATGCTGCAATTAGCCTTACCTAATGCCTTGGCAAGAAACCGTTTTACGAAGGAGTTTTCCCTCTCGTCACAGGAAAGATGCAGCAAGCTCCGCGATCAGATAGTCGCATTGATGAGGGATCTGAACTGTTTCCGGTGACCCCCCATATTTGAGGGCGTTGTCCCCTCTTGCGAGTCAGCGTTCACTGGTGGTCCTCTGATTAGCGAGGCTTGGAGGAGTGTCTGACTGGGGCAAACATTAAGACGTCTTGGTCAGCCTGCAGTTGGTTTTTATTTCATAAGGGATTTCTAAAATGGCTAAGTTTCATGCGTTGCACCTGAGGAGCAGGAAACCCAAGGTCTTTTATGTTCTGGCACTGTCCGGACTACTGGTTTCGTCGTTTGCCGACGCAGCACCGATAGAAATCCTAGCCTGGAATGTGACTGGCCGAGATATCAATGACAACACAACCAATCAAAACCTGGCGCAAACAATCTTTAACAAAGAAGATGCAGACGTGTTGTTGCTCTCGGAAACCTCAAGGGGCAGCGACGAGATAGCCGACATGCTAGAGGACGACTACAATCTTATTGTCGCCAGTGATGGTCAGGAAATCTGGATTCGGGATGATCCCCGTTTCAGCACCGGAAATAACTACGGAGAATGGACCGTTCCGTCTGACAGTCGGACGCAAAACGGTGTTTGGGCCGTGGTGAACGATAGTCAATCCAGTGAACCCTTGCACTTATACAATGTCCACTTACCGATTCCGGATACTTTTGGAGGTCGGCTCGATAGCAATCCAGCCGTTAGCAATGAGGATCAGCAGGAAGGGATCTGCAATATTATTCAGCAAATGGAGAGCGACACTAATGATGGTCCGGTCGTCATTGGTGGAGATTTCAATGACATCAGGATTCCAGCGGGCGAGCGCATCATTGAATTTCTTGAAGGTACTGGCACCTTGAATGCCGGTTTCTGCTCCCAAACCAATATTGATATGACCGAGCACGCTGAGGTGGATGTAACCCACATATTAGGCACAGGTAATCCACAGAGTTACTCTAATGCCATTGAGGTGAGTGCATCCTCGGTTGGATTTGGACAACATGGCTATGTGTCTGTGACACTGGGTCTGAGTGACGCTCAGTAACCAATAATCTAACTTTGATAGGTTCTCGCTGGTATTTGCGCTCCGTAAAACTTACAATTGTAATTATTAGTTTGTATATTTGCGGGGTGGGGATGAAATGGCGGCGCAGCAAACAGCCAATCGTGTGGATTGGGTAGACTACGCGAAAGGGTTTTGCATCTTTCTTGTGGTGATGATGCATTCAACCCTTGGGGTTGGTAAAGTCACCGGTGAAATGGGGTTCATGGGCGAGATCGTCGCCTTTGCGACACCCTTTCGTATGCCAGACTTTTTCATGATTTCCGGCTTGTTCCTCGCCCTCACAATCGACAGGGACTGGCGTTTGTATCTGGACCGCAAGGTCGTCCACTTCTTCTATTTCTATATCCTCTGGCTCACCATCCAGTTCGGCATGAAAGCTCCCTCCTTTGCGGCGGAAGTCGGCTGGGAGGGCGTGTTGATGAACTACGCCCTCGCCTTCGTGCAACCTTTCGGAACCCTCTGGTTCATCTACGCCTTGCCTGTCTTCTTCGTCATCACCAAGCTGCTGCATTCCGTGAAGGTGCCTTGGCAGCTGACCCTGATGGCCGCCGCCGGTCTTCAAATCAGCCAGCTGCACACCGGCTCTGTTCTGATTGATGAAACCGCCTCCCGCTTCGTATTCTTCTTCGCAGGCTATATCTTTGCCCAGAAGATCTTTGTGATCGCAGATTGGGTCCGTGAGAACGTCGCGACAGGGCTGGGCTTTATCCTCGTCTGGGCACTCGTCAACGGTCTGGCCGTGAGCTACGGTTATTCGGAACTGCCGTTTGCCTCACTTGCTCTTGGCGGCCTGGGCGCTCTGGCGGTAATCACAGTCTCCGCCCTGCTCTCCAAGGTCAAAATGCTGGACCTGCTGCGTTACATGGGCAAGAACTCCATCGTGATCTACCTGTCCTTCTTCTTCCCCATGGTAGTATCCCGCACGCTTTTGCTGAAGTTCGGCCTCATAGAGGATGCTGGCGTGGTCTCGCTGATCGTCACCTGCACGGCCACCATTGCGCCGATGATCCTGTTCTGGCTGATCAACAAACTGGGCTACCTCCAGTTCCTGTTCAAGCGACCAGCATGGGCCTACGTCGCCCAGATGCCAGACACAAAGCGCCCTGTGCCCTCACCCACCTGACGTCAGCATCACCAGCCTGATCTAACAGAGCCCCGAAACAGCAGTTTTCGGGGCTTTTTTACGCCACATCCCCCCATAAGGGTCAATTTTAGCGGTTGGGTTCAGACGGTCTTTCCGGTCTTTGCTTAGGGTTTCTAGTAGGACTGATAGTCGTGTGACAAGATCAGGGAATGTGTATCGATGAAACTCAGAGCTCTCAGAGTTCTGTCGCTTCTTCTAATCGTGGGCGCTATCGGCTGGCTGGAGCTCCGCCCCTTGCCTGCCACTGCTCAAAGCGAGGAAGAGGCACGGCAAATTCTACGACAAACCATTGAGAAGTTTAGCAAAGTCGAGCAGATGAGCTTCACGGTATTTGCCAGTGAAGAGCGCATCTTCAAGGACGGGGTCCCGCTGAATTTTGTCTTTGAGTACACAGTCAGTATTCTGGGGGCTGGAGACATCAAAATTAATCTCCCGCGCCCGGACGGTCTTAGTGAAATCTTCTTTGATGACGGTATCATTACTTATTTTGACAAGACACGAAATATCTACACGCAAGGAGATTTCACGGGTTCCTCCACTGAACTCATTGAGGTGCTGCGCGATGAATTTCAACTGACCCTGCCCGGAATCGATCTGGTAAATCCGGAGCTGGACAAGATGCTGGACGAGCTGACAACGCGCTCCCTGTATGTGGGGCGTGAGGTGCTGCCTGAAGGCGTGGCCCATCACCTTGCTTTCTTTAATGATCAGGTTGATTGGCAACTCTGGGTCTACGAAGACACTGGCCTGCCCGGTCATCTCATAATCACCTACAAAGACATCGAAGGCTTTCCCCAGACACACCTGTCTTACAGGGGGTGGAACCTTGATCCTCAGCTCAAGCCGGAGGACTTCAACTTCAGCCCTCCAGCTGGTGCCGAGCATTTTAGCCTGCCTGCCCTCACGACAGTGGAAAACGGAGGGGACTCACAATGAGTTACTCCAGTACAACAATACTCACCATAGGCAACATAGTCAGATGCGTGGCGCTTCTGACCTTTATCTCGGGCTTTGGCATGGCCTCGTCTGTTGCGGAGGAAACACCGCCACCTCCTCCCGAAAAGGCGACACCAGCTGAGGTCACAGACTGTGAAAGAGAGTGGATGGAGCGCAGCGGTGCTGTTGATCTGGGTGGCACCCAATACCGCGACAAAATCCGCGATCTGTGCAACACCTCGGTCCATGGTGCACCAGAGGAGACCTCGGGAGAAGCGCCCGCCACCAATGATTACTTCGTCAGCGGCGGTACCAGTGGCTTCGTGTATGAGCTGGGCGAGGAGTGTCAACAGGTGCGCCTTGCAAGCGAGCTGATTTACATCTGCCCGGAAGGACGTTTCAAACCAACCATCCGCAACAACCAATCCGGCTTCATGCCCTACGAGGCACCAGAAACACCGTGAAATCCGGTGGGGAGCAGTAAGCCGAGCAAGCGTGCTTTTGCCGCCTTCCAAAGTGTTTCAGGTGAATTCCTGATGAGAATAGGCATGGCGAGAAGTGCAGCGCAGAGCGCGTGAATCTATCTGAACGTGCAATGCAATAAAACATCATTGAAAAAGGGCTAATCCCTCTTTCTTTGTGGGCCCAAGGCGGGCATGATCCAGCCCATGTCGACACAATCCATTGCACCAGCTCTCACAGAGAACGATCACCTTATCCTGATCGATGGCTCTACCTTCATTTTCCGCGCGTATCACGCGCTGCCGCCGCTTACTCGCAAGCCCGACGGACTGCCCGTTGGCGCGGTTTCCGGCTTCTGCAACATGCTCTGGAAGATGATGCAGGAAGGCCCCACCAAAGAAAAAGGTGACGAGCCGACCCACTTTGCCGTGATCTTCGATAAGTCCGGCAAAACATTCCGCAACGACTTCTACCCGGAATATAAGGCCCACCGCCCGCCTCCGCCGGAAGATCTGCGCCCTCAGTTTGGCCTGATCCGTCAGGCAACCCGCGCATTCGGCGTGCCTGCCATTGAGCAGCAGGGGTATGAGGCGGACGACCTGATCGCCACCTACGCCCGTCAGGCAGCAGCGCAAGGCGCCCGCGTCACCATCGTCTCCGGCGATAAAGATCTGATGCAGTTGGTCACCGATAAGATCGGCATGGTCGATACCATGAAGAACAAGGTGATCGGCAAGCCAGAGGTGTTCGAGAAGTTTGGCGTTGGACCGGAAAAGGTCGTCGAAGTGCAGTCGCTGGCTGGCGATAGCGTCGATAACGTGCCGGGCGTCCCCGGCATCGGCCTGAAAACCGCCGCCCTGCTCATCAACGAGTTCGGTGATCTGGACACCCTGCTGGAGCAGGCCGAAACCATTAAGCAGAAGAAGCGCCGCGAGAACCTCATTGAATTCGCCGAGCAGGCCCGCATTTCCAAGCGCCTTGTGCAGCTGGAAGAGGCTGTGCCGGTTGAAACCCCGATTGAAGACTTCTCGGTCTGCGATGTGGACGCGGCACAGGCTGTTGGCTTCCTCAAAGCCATGGGCTTCACCAGCCTCACCAAGAAAGTCGCTGATGTTACCGGAGCTGTGCTGGAAAATATCGAGCCGATTGAAGTTGTGGTTGAAGGTTGGGAAAGCACGGTAAAACCGGCAGAACAAGCTGAGGATGCTTCGGGAGAACTTGAGGGTAAAGCATGGACCGCTGCCCCTTTGGCAGAGAAGATTGCCGCTGAAATATCAGTTCTTCCCATAGATAATTCCGCATACGAAACAGTCTCCACTGCTGAACGCCTCAAAGAGTGGATAGCGCAAGCCTATGAAGTGGGCTATGTGGCTGTGGACACCGAGACCGATGCACTCAACGCCATGGAAGCTGGCCTTGTGGGTGTCTCCCTCGCCTGCACACCGGGCAAAGCCTGCTACATCCCACTCGCGCATGTGGATGGTGAAGGCGATCTCCTCGGTGGCGGCGCGCTGCTGGAAGGCCAGATACCGCTCAAAGAAGCCATTGCCCTGCTCAAGCCAATGCTGGAAGACCCGGCTGTCCTCAAAATCGCGCAGAATATGAAGTACGACTGGCTCGTGCTCAAGCGTTACGGCGTCGAAATGGCACCGTTTGACGACACCATGCTGCTGTCCTACGCGCTCGATGCGGGCAAGGGCGGCAACGGTATGGACGAGCTGTCCCAGCGCTGGCTCAACCACACGCCAATACCGTTCAAGGAAGTCTGCGGCTCCGGCAAATCGCAGATCTCCTTCGACAAGGTGCCGCTGGACAAAGCCACCGCCTACGCGGCGGAAGATGCGGACGTTACCCTGCGCCTTTGGAAAATCCTCAAACCACGCCTCGCCGCTGAGGAAATGACCGTGGTTTACGAGCGTCTGGAACGCCCGATGGTGGCAACGCTGGCCAAAATGGAGCGCCGCGGCATCTCCATCGACCGTCAGATGCTCTCCCTGCTCTCTGGCGAGTTTGCCCAAGGCGCTGCCGCGCTGGAAGCGGAAATCCACGATGTCGCAGGCGAAATCTTCAACGTCGGCTCGCCAAAGCAGCTGGGTGAAATCCTGTTTGGCAAAATGGGTCTCCCCGGCGGCAAAAAAACCAAAACCGGCGCTTGGTCCACCTCTGTTTCTGTGCTGGATGACCTTGCCGCCCAAGGCCATGAGCTGCCAAGCAAAATCGTCGAGTGGCGCCAGCTCAGCAAGCTGAAATCCACCTACACCGACGCCCTGCCAAGCTTCATCAATCAGGAAACAGGCCGCGTCCACACCTCGTTCTCGCTGGCAGCCACTTCAACAGGCCGTTTGTCGTCTTCCGAGCCAAACATCCAGAACATTCCGATTCGTACGGCAGAAGGCCGCAAGATCCGTCAGGCGTTTGTTGCTGATAAGGGCAAAATGCTCATTTCTGCCGATTACAGCCAGATCGAACTGCGCGTGCTCGCCCACATGGCAGATATTCCGCAGCTTAAACAGGCCTTTGCTGACGGGCTCGACATTCACGCCATGACAGCAAGCGAGATGTTTGGTGTGCCGATTGAAGGCATGGACCCGATGGTTCGCCGCCGCGCCAAAGCCATCAACTTCGGCATCATCTACGGCATCTCAGCCTTCGGCCTTGCCAACCAGCTGGGCATCGCACGCGGCGAAGCAGGCGATTACATCAAAATGTATTTTGAGCGCTTCCCCGGCATCAAAGAGTACATGGAAGAGACCAAAAAGTTCGTCCATGCAAATGGTTACGTCGAAACCATCTTTGGCCGCCGCGCCCACTATCCGGATGTAAACACCAAAAACCCGAACATGCGTCAGTTCTACGAACGCGCAGCCATCAACGCACCAATTCAGGGCTCAGCGGCCGATATCATCCGCCGCGCCATGGTGCGTATGGACGAGGTTCTGGAAAACGCAAATCTGGACGCCCAAATGCTGCTGCAGGTGCACGACGAATTGATCTTCGAACTGCCAGAGGATCAGGTGGACGAGACCAAAAAACTCGTCATCTCCACCATGGAAAAAGCCACCGCCCCCGCCCTCCAGCTCTCGGTCCCCCTCAAGGTAGAAGCCGAAGCCGCCCCCAACTGGGAAGAGGCGCACTAGCGCCTCTTTTTCCGTGGGGCCAAACCTCACGCAATAGCCCCACTCACCATCGTCATCCCGGCCTCCGAGCCGGGATCCATGGGGCATTAATTTCACTTTTAGTCGCTCGAAGAACGCTCAATTCTTAGCTGTCAGCTTATGAGCTATCCCAGTAAAGCCCTCACTCGCGGCCCTAGATCCCGGATCACCGCTTCGCTTGTCCGGGATGACAATCGGAGGACCGGAAGCCCCCAACTGGGAAGCGGCGCACCAGTGGCTCTTTGTCCCGTGGGGGATCGCGTCAAGCAACAGCCTAACCCTCCGGTTTCATCCCGGTCCCCGAGCGGGGACCCATCGGGCACGACCTTCACTCGCATTCGCTCAAAGAACGCTCAATCCCCGGTTGTCAGCTCAGGAGCCATTACCGCATTGCGCTTACTCGCGGCCCTAGATCCCGGATCAGCGCTTCGCTTGTCCGGGATGACATCAGGAGGACCGGAAGCTGCCTACCACCACCGTCATCCCGCACTTGATGCGGGATCGAGTGCAGTCCTGCTACTAAATACAGCGATGATTTAAGAAAACTGATCTGGTTGCAAGCTCAAGAGCCCCCGACAAGAGATGCGGAAATAATGGCCTTAGATTATTTGGGCGTAGCTTTATAGGCTGTAGGTTTCAGCGAGACACGCTCTGTGAGCGGCGAACGAAGCTCAAAAACACCTCTCTCACCGGAGAAATCGAATACGCGAACGAGAACAAATCGCTCTGGTTCATCCTGCGAAAATCTCAGTTCATTTTCTGAAATATAAAACGGAGTTTCCCGGCCTCCATTTGTGGTCTTCACCTCAAGAAACCGCTCTGAACCGTCATTTGCATAGGAGTCAATATCATAACCAAGCCCGTCGCCTTCTTCTTCAGCAACCCAATAGACTTTTTCCGCCAAGTCCATTCGCCCAGCTTCTTCAAGTCGTTGCTTTTCAAGTTCTAAGACGTAGGCTTCACCTTGCTTTCCAAGCTCGCGGTTATCCGCATCCCGCTCCGCATAATCCGGCTTTTGCGCGCGTCGAACCACGCTGCGTGTTTTGCTGGGTTCAGTCGTTGAGGCTTGAGATGGCGGTGGGGCAATATACGCTTCAGTCCCTTCATCAAGCTCCATTCGCGTCTCAGGAATTTCTCGCAAACCAACTTGATGTTGTGCATCTAAGAAGCGTTGCACCGCATCTTTCAAGGATCTCTGATAATTCTTTGCAGGACGCAAGCCGGACACCCACGGGTGCTTTATTGCATCCAAGACAGCACTCACATTTTGCTGCTTAAACTCGATGGATTTCTCGGATCTAGGAAGAGAGTGTGCCAGCTTCCTCCGTCGAGCTGCCTTATTGAAAGGCTCACCTTGAAGTTCTAATTTCAGCATTTCAAAATAGTCAGCGACAAGAAGGTCATTCTCCTCGTCTGTCCAATCACTAGCGGCCATAAAAGTCTCAAATCAAACAATGTTTGAATCAAGACTAGCATGTTCAATTTGCAACTTTAAGTGTGTTTGTTAGACGGCTCCTTCATCTCTGACATACAGCGCATGCGGCAATCCGTCTTCGGTGAAGTCCTTCCGATATGTGAAGCCAGCTCGTTGGGAACAGCGGATTGCGGTTGTGTTTTCTGGCCTGTGGCCAACACAAAACAAGTGATCCTCAGAGCGGGCAAGCGGCTTCACATGTTCAACGGCAGCACTCAGCATGGTTGTACCGAGGTTCTGGCCCAAAACAGCGGGATCTCCAATGTAGTAATCAAAGCTAATGCCATCTGACATGCCGATGATATCGATGCCGTATTCTGGAAAGCTCCGGTTCAGATACCATTGCAAATACCCGAAAGGCGCGCCATTAAGTTCTGCGATCAGACAGTTGGTTCTATGATCATCTTCAACGCGGCAAGCATAGCGCTTCACCACCTGTTCAAGCGTGCTTGGTTCACGCTCATAAAAGGGGCGCAGATGAGGTTGGTTGAGCCATTCATGCAATAAAGGCATGTCGTGGATCGAAAGTGGTCTCATCTGAACAGCCATGCATTTCACCCCCTATTGCATGTCGTTTGCAGTACCCTAACGTATCCAAGTCGGCGTTGACAAAGCCACCCACACAAAACAAACCCCGCCACAAAGGACGGGGTTTGATAATATCCGGCGGGCTTGCAGGCGGTTAAGGCCGGCAGGGTTGCCTTGCTGGTCTACCAGCCGCAGGATTTGCCGGCGTTTTGCTCATCTAGGTAAGCCATGAGTGGTGCGAAGTATTCCAGAATAGCTGTCGCGTCGGCCTCACGGCTTCCGGTAAACGCTTCCAGACTGTCCTGCCATGGCAGGGCTGCACCGGTTTCAAGCATGGCATTGAATTTCTTGCCAACTTCCTTGTCGCCATAGATGGAACACGCGGCCAGCGGCCCTTCCCAACCAGCAATACGGCAAGCTTCGCGGTAGAACTGGAACTGGAAGATATGCGCGAGGAAATAGCGGGTGTACGGCACATTATTCGGAATGTGGTACTTGGCACCTGGGTCAAACGCATCCGCAGCACGGTCAACTGGTGCCGCAACGCCTTGATACTTCTCGCGAAGCTCCCACCAGCCTTCATTGTAGGTCTCTGGCGTCAGCTCGCCGTTGAACACCTTCCAGCGCCACTGGTCCACCAGCAGGCCAAACGGCAGGAACGCGATCTTGTCCAGCGCCTGTGCAAGCAGAATGTTGGTGTTCACCTCTTCTGAAGCATCCAGCGGCAGAAGACCGATCTGCTTCAGATACTTAGGTGTAATCGATAGGCTCACCATATCGCCAATCGCTTCGTGGAACCCGTCGTTCGGGTCATCCTGATACATAGGCGACTGCTGATTATAAGCACGCTGGTAGAAGTTGTGCCCCAGCTCGTGGTGAACGGTGTTGAAGTCCTCTCCCGTTACCTCGGTACACATCTTGATCCGCAAATCATCCTTGCCATCCACGTTCCACGCAGAAGCATGGCACTGAACGTCACGGTCACGCGGCTCGGTGATCAGGGAGCGCTCGTAGAAGGACTCCGGCAGTGGATCGAAGCCGAGCGAGGTAAAGAACCCTTCCGCCGTCTTCACCATCTTCAACGGTGTGTAGTTCTGCTCTTCCAGCAACTTGGTCAGGTCATAACCCTGCTCGTTACCTTCAGCAGCAACCAGCGGATAGATGTTGCCCCAGGACTGCGCCCACATATTGCCCAGCAAATGCGCAGGGATTGGCCCGTCCGCAGGCACCTTATCGGCTCCGTAATGATCCACCAGCTTGTCACGCACATAACAGTGCAGACCGTCGTAAAGCGGCTTCACTTCACCCCACAGCCGATCCACATCCTGACGGAAGTCATCCGGGTCCATATCGTATTTGGAGCGCCACATGGAGCCGGTGTCTTTAAAGCCAAGCTCGCTGGAACCCTGATTGGCGATCGCCACCATCTCCGCGTACATATCTTTCATTGGTGGAGAAACGGTGCGCCAGCCTTCCCAAACCTCCAGCAGCTTTTCGTAATCGCGGCTGGTTGCCATGATACGGCTGAGCTTGGAAAGCGAAAGTGGCTCGCCATCAATTTCAATCTTGCCCGTTCCGTAGATGGTTTCCATCTCGGTGTTGAGTTGGGCGAGCTTTTTGATTTTGTCAGGCTCGTTTTCAGGGGCAGGCAGCGTCAGACCCAGCTTCAAAAGCTTCATCTTGCGCGCCAGATCCGTTGGCAGTTCAAGCCCGTCAAACTGCTTTGTCTGGTTGGCGAGGGAAACGGAGAGTTTCGTGGTCCGCTCGGACATCAGCGCGTTGAGCCAGTTGGTGTCGTAGGTGATGAAGTTGGCATTCACCCATGCAACACGACTGGCCTCCTCCCAGATCTCCGCAAGGGTCTCTTCCGAGCTCTCAATAAACACCCTCGCGTCCTCAACCGTGACTTTCTTTTCCCCCTCAGCCTGTGCTGAACTTAGCGGAATCAAAGCAAGCGAAAGTGCAGGCAACACAAATAACAACCGCTTCACGAAAACCTCCCCAACAATAGCGTATTAAACGAAATACCTGATGCATCTCTTATGCATAAAATGTCATTTATGACGTAACGTTAAGGGTTTTATCTTGTAAGTCTAGTGCAATTTACCGCCATTTATCTCCTATTTCAGCGGCAAAATAGCAAAAATATTGCACACACAATTAAGGCGAATTTTCAATGATGAACCCATTTCAGTTGCCCTGCTCCAACTCCTGAAACTGCCTAACTTTTAAGCCAAAACCCGCAGGACTCGCGCAGGAACAGCTCTTTAGTGAGTCGCAGATACTCCCCACGACCTCCGGCGGTTCTAACGCGCTGGAAAACGAGCGCGCAGCATAAGAGGGCACGGACCGCGCAAAAGCCCGCTCAGGGCTGCGGGAATAAACCCGCCTGATCCAAACCGGCGTTCTCTTAAAGCCGGCCCTGCATCCTTAAAGCAATTGTTAGATTGTAAAGGACCATCATTGCGTGTTGGAAATCTCCTCATGCTACCTCCCTCATATCAATATGAGGAGAAGTGCGATGTTGAGGAAACTTGGCGCAGAATTTGTAGGCACCTTCGCGTTGGTCTCTGCAGTGTGCGGCGGGGCAATGGTGTCCTTCGCCCCGGTTGAATGGTATGGCGGATCAGGCCTGCTGGGCGTGGCGCTCGCTGTTGGCCTTTCAGTTGCGTGTATGGCCTATGCTTTTGCCAATGTCTCGGGCGCTCATTTCAATCCAGCGGTAACCATCGGCCTTTGGGCGGCAAAGCGGTTTCCGACGTTGGATGTGATCCCATATATTATTGCGCAGGTCATTGGCGGTGCAGCAGCGGCTGGCGTCTTCTGGGTTATCCTTGCACATGGCCCGGGTGATCCTCCCGGCTTTGCATCCAATGGCTTTGGCGAACACTCCAATGGTGGCTTTTCTGAACTTGCAGTTGCCATTGCAGAAATCACCGTCACCGCCATGTTCCTGATTGTGATCATCGGTGCCACGTCCAAAAAGGCACCCGCAGCCCTTGCCCCACTTGCAATCGGCTTGATGTTGACCTGTATGCACATCATCGCAATCCCGATTTCCGGTGCATCCTTGAACCCCGCCCGCTCCACTGCAACCGCAATTTTCAACGGTGGTTGGGCGCTTGAACAACTTTGGATGTTCTGGTTTGCCCCAATTGTCGGGGCTCTGGTTGGGGCCGGTATCTGTTGGGTTATCGGCACATGTGGCCATGAAGAGACCGACTAACCGCTATAACAACATTATCATTTCGTCTCCGTCACGATTTAAACCCCGTGGCGGAGAGCTTGCTCAGGAAGCTGGATCAGCCGTGCTCGGCCTCCAGCATTTCACTCCATGTTTTCGGAGTATCACCGTTCAGCGGGTTCTTTGGTGAGCGCTTATATTTGATGGTTTCAAAATGCATGCTCAGCGTATCCGCCAGCAGCAAGCGCCCAACCAGGCCTTCCCCAAATCCAACAATTTCCTTAATGACTTCAAGCGCCTGCAACGTACCCAGCAATCCGGTCAAAGCGCCCAGAACACCGGCCTCTGTACAGGTCGGGATAGAGCCGGCCTCAGGACGCTTAGGGAATAGGCAGCGATAGGTTGGGTTGATGTAGTTATCCTCTTCGTCGCGCTCAAACGGTTTCAGCACCGTAACGGACCCATCAAACTGGCCCACAGCGGCAGTCACCAGCGGTCGTCCGGCATAAAAACAGGCGTCTGACACAAGATAGCGCGTTGCGAAGTTGTCAGAGCCATCAACCACGATGTGGTAATCGTTGATCAGTGCCATGGCGTTCTGCCCGTTAATACGGGTCGGGTGCGGAACAACGCGCACGTTCGGGTTCAGGCGTGCAATAGCCTCGGCAGCACTGGCAACCTTAGGCTCGCCAAGCTTTTCGGTATCATGAATGATCTGGCGCTGCAGATTGGACAGCGACACAACATCATCATCAACAATTCCGATTGTACCCACACCAGCCGCTGCCAGATATTGTAGCACCGGAGCACCAAGCCCTCCTGCTCCGATCACCAAAACACGCGCGGCTTTGAGTTTTTGTTGGCCCGGACCGCCCACATCCCGCAGGACGATGTGACGGGCGTAACGTTCCAGTTCAGAAGCTGTAAGGGAAAGCAAAATGGACTCCAGTCATTCAGCGCTTCTCACATTTCTTCTCAGTCATGCACAGCGCTCTCATTCATTGTTTTCAGCGTATCTTAGCCCAAAAATCGGGTTTCCCATATGGGGCTATTTACGGCGATCTCTTAAAGAACACCCTCAGCATTTTCTCAAGCAAAATCGGCTGCTGGTTAGACAAAATTTGATTAAGCGATGTGAAAAAATACAGCACTTTGCTGCTTTAAACGGATTGTGAGGAATAAAGTTTCATACCCGAAGTGGTGATGATGGCTTTGTTGGTCTTCATAGAAGAAGGGTAGCCCCAAACGCAAACCGCATTGATTGACTGCGAAACTTGCAAAGCTGCCTTTACGAAGTAGATGTCTTCTTCGCTAGGCTAAATGCGGCAATTATGACGGAACAAGCGCCCTTGCACTTAGCGTGCAAGGGCATAGCATCAATTAGTCGGAGATTTTAATTGCGATTTTGCCCATGTGTTGAGCTCCACGTAGGTGTGCAATTGCGTTCTCTACGTTTTCGAACGCAAAAGTAGAATCAACTACAGGCTTAATTTTGTGCTTCGATACAAATGCGGTCATATTCTCAAAATGTTCGCGGGAACCGACGAGAACCCCGGAAACACTCCCATTATTGAGGATTAGGTTTACGAGATTGTCTGGTTGCAAGTCAGTTCCGGTCAAGATGCCGACTTGTGCGATAACGCCATGTGGCGCAAGGCTGCGAATAGACCTTTCGAGTGTCTCCTTCCCACCCAGTTCCAATATAATATCAACGCCAGCATTGCTGGTCGCACGCAGGACTTCAATGTCCCATTGGGGGTGCCGTTTGTAGTTGATGGTAATATCCGCTCCCATTTCCTTCACAATCGCTAATTTATCGTCTGAAGAGCTAAGCATGATGACTTTTGCACCTGCTGCTTTGGCAAATTGGAGGGCAAAGAGGGCGACGCCGCCCGTTCCCTGAATAAGGACCGTATCGTTGCTTGTAAAAGTCCGATGTTGTTCAAATAACGCATGCCACGCAGTCACCGCAGCACAGGGAAGGGTAGCGGCTTCGACCCAGTCCAAATGATCAGGAATGGATACGAGTGTATTTTCATCGAACTTCCCAAATTCGGCAAGGACACCATTATACTTTGCAAACCCCAGCGCAGACTCAAAGTCTCCAGATTTTAGCCGTCCATCAATCCATTCCTGATAAAAAATTGGCATAACGCGGTCACCGACGTTCCAGCGCGTTACATCATCGCCAACAGCGACAACTTCCCCGGCCGCATCAGAAAGTGGAATAAGATCAGAGGGCATTGGGCCAAACTGACCATCGAGTATCATCAGATCACGAGCATTCAGGCTGGCGGCTTTAAAGTTTACTCTGACCTCAGTGGCAGCAAGCGCACCACCGGTTTTTTCCGCAAAGCTGATTTTGCTCCCATTCAAAACGGCCGCGCGAAAGCTATCTTGCTGGTTTACAACAATATTCATGTGAAATTTCCTTCTTCGTTGCTGAATGCACCGCCCATGCCGTGCATTGGTTCTGCAATGAAAATAAACAAATTGGCTTTGCGTAGAAGATGCATTAAAGCAAAATAGATTTGCATAAATAGAAAGCAACTAACTTGGAGAACTCACTTAACTGGGATGATCTGCGATTGTTACTGACAGTGGCAAAGCGCGGCAGTTTTTTACAAGCGGCCCAAGAGTTGGACCTTGCTGTCTCAACGGTGTCCCGCCGTCTTACAAACTTTGAAAGCCGCTTCGGTGCTGCCTTGCTTGAACGCAATGTGGACGGCTGTACGCTGACTGATTTAGGAAGGCGAATAACGGATCTGGCGCAATCGATGTCTACAGATCTGGAACGTGAATATATCGCCAACCGCACGCCTTCTGGCGAATTATCTGGAACGATAAAATTGACATCAGGAGATGGCTTTGTGCCGGTCTTGGCGAAGGCAATTGGTGCATTCACCACCGTACATAAAGGCGTTTCCATTGAATACTCAGTCGAAGATACTTATCGCAAAGTGGCGCGTGGCGAAGTCGATGTGGCTGTGCGTTTCGCTAATCTGGGTGAGCCGTCTTTGATCTATAAAAAACTGGTTGAAGTTGAGTATGGAATGTTTGCCACGGCGACGTATGCTGCAACATTGTCTGAGCAAATACGCCCTCAAGATATAGAATGCATCGGGTTTCTTCAGCCATTGGCAAATGAACCCCACATGAGAGCAGCGCGCGCCGCTGGGTTTGTCAAATCGCGGGTGCGGGTTTCGTCGCTAACCGCGCAGCTAAATACAGTGCATGAAAATTTGGGTGCCGCCATTTTACCAAGAGCAGTCGCCCAGGGACTGGTTGAATTGTTCCCTCAATTGAAACTGCCAAAGACGGATGTTTATGTAGTTACCCGTCCGCAGGCACTCAAACAGCCTCATATTCGTGCGTTTATTGATTGCCTCTACACTGAGCTTGACCAAATCACAGCTGAGCAAAAGTAACGAGAAGCATAAACATATCGCAACATGTGGCTCGCTCAAAGATTTGCACCAGCGGGGAAGTCAGCCCTAATGTGGCCTTGCAAATCCAGATACCCCAAGTATAAGCGCTGCTACGTATACTTGGGGGGATTGCTTGTGGCTTGGTCAGAGATATTAAGTTTCGTTTTCGTCGCGTCTTTGCTCGTTATGTCGCCTGGGCCGAACGGTGTGCTCATCGCAAAGACCGTGCCTACTTCGGGACGCGCTGCAGGGTTCGCTAATGTGGCTGGGTTTGTAGCTGCGTTTTACCTCCATGGAATGCTCGCGATCCTCGGCATATCCATCATCCTTGTACAGTCAGCCACTGCCTTTACACTCGTGAAGTACCTAGGCGCTGCGTATCTGTGCTGGATCGGGGTGAAAGCACTTTATGCGACCTTTAAGGGTTTTGAGGATGCGCCGAAGATTGCTCCGGCAAACCAAAAGCGGACGCTCGTGAGCGCGTTTACGGAAGGTGTTTTAACAAACGCACTGAACCCAAAGGTGTCGATGTTCTACCTTGCTGCATTCCCGCAGTTTATCTCACTTGGCGAAGCATCCGCAGCATCTTCATTCTTGCTTGTGTCGCTGCATTCGGTGATCAATGCGGTTTGGTTTGGGGCGATGGTTCTCCTGCTCGGAAAACTCACCAGCCTCGCACGCACGGGCAGTTTCCAAAGATGGCTCAAGGGCATAACCGGGGTCGTTTTCATTGGCTTTGGTGTGAAATTAGCCAGCTATAAGCCAAGTTTGTAGCCAGTCCATTCCGCAGACCCGCTTTAGCCGAGCAGACGGCTCACCAAGCGGGCTGTGTAATCCACCATGGGAATGACCCGCGCATAATTGAGGCGGGTTGGCCCGATAATCCCGAGCACACCCACAACGCGCTGCTCACTATCGCGGTACGGCGACACGATCAGGGATGAACCGGAGAGCGAGAACAGCTTGTTCTCCGATCCGATGAAAATCCGCACGCCCTCGCCATCCTTGGCAAGGTCCAGCAAGCGGATCAGCTCGCTCTTGTTCTCCAGATCATCAAATAGCAGGCGAATGCGCTCCAGATCTTCCTGCGCGGCCACATTATCCAGCAGGTTGGAGCGTCCGCGAACGATCAGCGTGCCCGGCTCGCTCCGGTCGCCGCCCCAAACAGCAATCCCCGCATCCACCACTTTGGCGGTCAACGTGTCCAGTTCAGCCTGAAACTCATTGCGCTGCCGCACAAGCTCGGTCTGTGCTTCTGTCAGCGTCCGGTTTCTGATGACCGAATTAAGGTAGTTGGAGGCTTCGGTCAGCGCAGAAGGCGGCAAACCCGGAGGTAGACTAACAACGCGGTTCTCGACAGAACCATCTTCACTCACCAGTACCACCAGCGCCTTGAGCGGCTCAATCTGGACAAACTCGATATGGCGCAGCGTCGTGTCAGTCTTGTTGGAAAGCACAACCCCTGCCCCACGGCTCAAGCCAGAAAGCATCTGACTGGCTTCCGTGAGCACCTGTTCCGGCGTCTTGTCACCGCCTTTGGCCTTCACCTGAACTGCGATTTGCTGACGTTCTTCTCTGGTCAGGTCGCCAACCTCAAGAAACCCGTCAACGAACAATCGCAGGCCGGATTGTGTCGGCAAACGACCCGCGCTGGTATGCGGAGAATAAAGCAGCCCATGATGCTCCAGATCCGCCATCACATTGCGAATGGACGCAGGCGATAGAGGCTGAGAAAGACCTCGTGAAAGATTACGGGATCCCAGCGGTTCGCCGGTATCAAGGTAATTTTCGACGATCCTTCGGAAAATCTCGCGGGAACGTTCATCAAGATCCTCAAGAGGGACAGAAGGAGGAACGCTCGTCACGGTATTGGAACTCCAGATCAACAACAGGTTCGGGCCAAAGCCTCTGTTCAATCCCTAGCACAGGACAATTGAACAACCAAAACTCAATTTTAGCAGAAAATCAGCGCTCAAATCAAAACCAGCCTTTGCGCTAAAGGCAAACCGCAGCTAAAAGAGCCGCAATACCATTTGTGACTTTATATCTATTAAGCAACCCGAGGGAGCTTACCTTGAACCGTCCATCCAAACGTACACCTGATGAAATGCGCCCAGTCAGCCTGGAGCGCGGTGTTGCTAAACACGCCGAAGGCTCTTGCCTGATCAAATTTGGTGATACCCACGTTCTGTGTACAGCAAGTTTGGAAGAGCGCGTTCCGCCGTGGCTTCGTGGCCAGAACCGTGGTTGGGTAACCGCCGAATACGGCATGCTGCCACGCGCAACTCATGACCGTATGCGCCGTGAATCCTCCGCAGGCAAGCAGTCGGGCCGTACTCAGGAAATCCAGCGCCTTATCGGCCGCTCTTTGCGTGCTGTTGTGGATCTGGGCGCGCTTGGTGAGCGTCAGATTACCGTTGACTGCGACGTCATTCAGGCCGATGGTGGCACCCGCACAGCCTCCATCACAGGCGCATGGGTTGCCCTGCACGACTGCCTGAAATGGATGGAAGCGCGCGACATGGTCAAAACAGACAAGGTTCTCAAAGACCACATCGCAGCGATCTCCTGTGGCATCTACGAAGGCACACCGGTTGCCGATCTGGACTACGTGGAAGACTCTTCCGCAGACACAGATGCAAACTTCGTCATGACTGGCAAAGGTGGCATCGTGGAAATCCAGGGTACCGCTGAAGGTGAGCCATTTTCTGAAGAAGAACTCGGTCAGCTCATGGGCCTTGCAAAACAGTCCATCTCCAAACTGGTTGAGCTGCAAAAACTAACGGTGCTTTGATGCAGACAGAAACAACAGAAAACCGCCGTCTGGAACCTGGCAAGCTCGTGCTTGCCAGCCACAACAAGGGCAAGCTGCGCGAAATTCAGGATATGCTCGCGCCGCATGGCTTTGAGGTTCTGTCCGTCGGTGATCTGGACCTGCCGGAACCGGTGGAAGATGGTGATACGTTCGAAGCTAATGCTGCAATCAAGGCACTCGCCTCAGCAAAGGCTACCGGACTGCCTGCTCTTTCAGATGACAGCGGCCTGTGTGTTAACGGCTTGAACGGCGATCCGGGCATCTATTCCGCTCGTTGGGCTGGTCCGGGCAAAGACTTTGGCGTCGCCATGCAGTCCGTGCATGATAAGTTGGCTGAGGCCGGCACAGCTGACCGCAGCGCTTACTTCGTTGCAGTGCTGTGTCTGGCATGGCCGGATGGTCATGTTCAGTTCTACCGTGGCGAAATCCACGGCGAACTGGCTTGGCCACCACGAGGTCCGGAAGGTTTCGGCTACGACCCCATGTTTGTTCCTGAAGGCTTCGATAAAACCTTCGGCGAGATGGATAAACAAGAAAAACACACAACGAAGGATGGCGCAGCCCTGTCTCACCGCGCCCGAGCCTTTGTTAAGTTTCAGCAAGAGTGCTTGCCGACGTAAAGCGTGTTCCCGAAAAGTGGTTTCCGGTTTTCGGACAAGAACTCGCTCAAAAATGTCGGCAGGTGCAAAGGAATAAGTATGACTGTGTCACCGGTTGGCGGCTTTGGGATTTATGTGCATTGGCCGTTTTGTTTGGCCAAATGCCCTTATTGCGACTTCAACTCCCATGTGCGTCACCAGCCGGTCTCGCAGGAGACCTACGCCAAAGCTTTGGCAACCGAGTTGGCACGCTATGCGCAGATGGTGCCGGGTCGTACGGTGGATTCCATCTTCTTCGGCGGCGGAACTCCGTCCCTCATGGAGCCGAAAACCGTTGAGACTGTTCTCAACGAGATCGCCCGTCTTTGGCATGTGCCAGATACCGCTGAAATCTCCATGGAAGCCAACCCCACCAGCGTCGAAGCAACCCGCTTTGCAGGCTATCGATCTGCAGGGGTAAACCGCCTTTCCGTTGGTATTCAGGCGCTGGATGACAAGGAACTGAAGATCCTTGGACGTCAGCATTCTGTTTCGGAAGCGATTCAAGCAGTCGAAATTGCGCGTAAAACATTCCCGCGCATCTCGTTTGACCTGATCTACGCCCGTCCCAACCAAACCTTGAAGGCATGGGAGCAGGAGCTCAACCGCGCCATCGATCTGGCTGCGGACCACCTCTCCATGTACCAGCTCACCATCGAGAGCGGTACAATGTTCCAGCGCCTTTATGCTGCTGGAAAGCTTGAGATGCTGGACCCGGACCTTGCCGCAGACATGTTTGACCTCACCCAGCAGGTCACCGCAGCGCGCGGCCTGCCAGCCTATGAGGTCTCCAACCACGCAGCGCCTGACGCCCAGTGCCAACACAACCTCATTTATTGGCGCTACGGTGACTATGTTGGCGTCGGCCCCGGTGCCCATGGCCGTTTGACGCTGGAAGACGGCTCACGACTGGCAACCTCCACGGAAAAGCATCCGGAAACATGGCTGGGTCTGGTTGAAAGTCAGGGCCACGGCTCTATTTCTGAGGATCGCCTTGGTCACGAAGAGCAAAGCGATGAGATGTTGCTGATGGGCATGCGGCTGCATGAAGGCATTGAAGTGCCACGTTATGAACAGCTCTCTGGCCGCCAGTTTAACCCGCAAAGACTGCTTAATCTGCAGGAAAACGGAATGGTGGAGTGGGTCGGCAACAGCCGCGTACGTGCAACACAAGCGGGCTTCCCCCTGCTGGATGCCGTAATAACCGAGCTGGCCTCCGATTAGCATTGCCAAATAAATTTCATTAGTAATTTCAACTTAATGAAATAATCGCAATCAGTTTACTCTCGACGTTTCGAGCAATATTTTATCTATTGTGCAACGCAGCATAATTGGTTACAATACAAACTCCTTAACGGTGGTGAAGAACCTATTGATCTGCAATACAAGTTAAGGTTGGTATGTATTTCTCCATGAGTCTATGTTGCTGAAAAGGTGTAGAGCTGCCTATACTTTTGCAGTGCAGCACTTCGGGCTATACTGTATCCGTGCTGCGCAAAACAAAAATACATGAATGAGAGTTGGCTGAAGCGAGCGTCTGGGGAGGTAACATTCTGTGCTGTACTACCACTTGTATGAAATGAACCATGCAGCGATGTCCCCTGTCCGCGCTGCCGTGGATATGACCCGACTGTACTTCAAAAATCCCCTGAACCCGCTATCCCACACACAGGTTGGCCGCACCGTTGCAGCCTCCTGCGAAATGTGGGAACGCGTGACCCGGCGTTACGGCAAACCAGCATTTGAGCTTCACACCACCATCGTGGATGGCGAAGAGGTTGATATTACCGAAGAAGTCGTGTGGTCCGGCCCCTTCTGCGACCTGCTGCACTTCGAGCGCGATCTGCCTGAAGAGAGAAAAGCCGATCCCAAGATCCTGATTGTGGCACCCATGTCCGGCCACTATGCCACCCTTCTGCGTGGCACTGTTGAAGCCCTGTTGCCAGATCTGGATGTCTATATAACCGACTGGGAAGATGCACGTCAGGTGCCTGTTTCTGATGGACGCTTCGATCTGGACGACTACATCGATTACATCACGGAAATGCTGCATCATCTCGGGCCAAACACGCACGTACTGGCAGTATGCCAACCATCTGTGCCTGTTTATGCAGCCGTTGCCCTGATGGAAGAAAACGGAGACAAGTGCGCTCCGGCGACCATGACGCTAATGGGCGGTCCTATCGACACCCGTGAAGCGCCAACTGCCGTGAATGATCTGGCCGTCGAAAAAGGCATCGGCTGGTTCAAGCGCAACGTCATCATGGATGTCCCCTTCCCGCACAAGGGCTTCGCACGTCAGGTGTATCCGGGCTTCCTGCAGCTTTCCGGCTTCATGGGCATGAATCTGGACCGCCACATGGTCGCGCACCGCGACTTCTTCCAGCATCTGATTGAAGGCGATGGCGATAGTGCCGAAAAGCACCGCGATTTCTATGACGAATACCTCGCCGTCATGGACCTGACCTCCGAGTTCTATCTGCAGACCGTCGAGACCGTATTCATCGAACATTCGCTGCCAAAAGGCGAAATGATGCATCGTGGGAAGATGGTGGATCCCAAAAAGATTACCGGCACTGCCCTGTTCACCGTTGAGGGCGAAAACGATGATATTTCCGGTGTAGGCCAAACACAGGCGGCGCAAAAGCTGGCGGAAAACATTCCGGCAGACCGCAGATTGCATTACATCCAGCCGGGTGTTGGCCACTACGGTGTGTTCAACGGGTCAAAGTACCGCTCCGAAATTGCACCGCGCATCGTACAGTTCATAAAAGACAACCCAACCCATGTGATTGCACAGCAAGGGTCCAAACGCGTCGCAACCAAGAGCCTGCGCACGGGAACTGCTGAGAAAGCACCAAGCGATCCACTGCGCGAAATCCTGCTTGCCGAGCCTGAAGGTGTTGCCGATGATCTTCAGCAGATCAGCGGCGTCGGCCCCAAACTGGAGCGCGCACTGAACGGAGCAGGCATCTTCCATTACTGGCAGATTGCCAACCTGACCGAAGATCAGGCAGCCGTTCTGGATGGCCGTCTGGACATCCGCGGGCGCATGGTTCGCGACAACTGGGTTGAGCAAGCACGACGCCTCAACGAAGCAGTGCATTATAGTTAGATCTAAGTGAATCCAGCCATTCACCTAATAAAATTTTATTCTAACTCTTGAAACAAAAATAAAATCATCCCATCTCAAGTCTGTTGATTTGAGAAAGGGGTGTTTTTAATGAATGTAAATGCAATAAAACCTTCCTGGAATCCTCTAAGTATTGCACTTATGGTTCTGGGCTTCGTAGTTTTCTGGCCTTTAGGCCTTGCTATGCTTGCCTACATCTTGTGGGGCGACAACCTTAATGGCTGGAAGCGTGAAGCTAAGTGCCAGTGGGATCGTAGTAATTTCAAAAATGCGATGGACAATATGCAAACTGCGGGCCGCAGCGGTAATGCTGCTTTTGACGACTACCGTGAAAGAGAGCTGACCCGCTTGGAAGAAGAGCGCAAGAAGCTTGATAGCATGCGTCAGGAGTTCGATGATTACATGAATGACCTGCGCCGGGCGAAAGATCAGGAAGAATTCGACCGCTTCATGAGAAATCGCCATAACCGTCCGGGCGAGCCTTCCGCAGGTGAAGCAATCTAATGGCTCCCAGCGGTTCATAACAAGCATCAGGTGCTCTGTCTTTCATGGCAGGGCGCCCTTTTGCGTGTTCGGGCTTGCGCACACAGCATCACATCCACGCCCTCTTGTAATTCGCATTGGCTGACTTTCAAATCGCCCCTTTCTCTGCAATAACGAAAGCAGCCAGTGCAATTTTTGAGGTGACATGGGGTTCTTTGCGACAAAGGCTTTGCCGGAGTTTATCGAGGTGGATCTAGGCCACAGGCCCTTACAAATCCGCCTCAAACGAAACTCCAGAGCAAAGCGTTATATCCTGAGAATCCCTCCCGGAGACCCAACGCCAGTTCTGACTATCCCAGCCCGAGGCAACCTAAAAACAGCGCAGGACTTCGCCAATCGTCAGGTTGGCTGGCTAAAACAAAGGCTGGGATCGCGCCCGGACTCCATCAGGTTTGAAGAAGAAGCCCGCATACCCGTCAGAGGCGTGCTGCACACCTTGCGCTCATCAGGAAATCTTCGCGGTCTGGCAAAGCTGGATCATGAAGACGAAACTGACGAACCCCTACTGCTGCTTCCCGGTGAAACCCAAAGCTTTCACCGCAAAACCAAAGACTTCCTGCGCAAATTGGCAAAAGAAGACCTCGAAGGTCATGTAAAGCACTTTTCCAAACAGCTTGGGCGCACGCACCAAAGCATCACCCTGCGAGATACAAAAAGCCGCTGGGGTTCTTGCTCGCACGACGGCAAACTCTCCTTCTCATGGCGCCTTGTGATGGCCCCACCGGATATTCTGGAATATGTTGCCGCCCACGAAGTCGCTCACTTGGTCAAGCTCGACCACTCACCTGAGTTCTGGCGCATCTGCGAACAACTCGCCCCACACACCAAATACGCCCAACGCTGGCTAAAAGAGCACGGCTCTCAACTTCATCTTTACGGACAAGAATAAAGTAAACTGCTAACCGCCACCGAACAGCCTTCCCAGTAGATCCAGCGGACTGCTACCTCTATTTTGCGGGGGTGGAGTGGTTGTTGCCTGAACAGCAGGACGCGGCGGCTCCAGCTGCTGAGGGGCAGCCATATATGTCGGCTGACGCGGCACAGGCGCAGTGCCCGGCTTCATCAACGGCGATGTCTCGGCAAGATTAATCGGGACACCCGGCAATCTGGCAATCGGAATGCTCTGGTGCTCCTTCTCCATAGTCCACGCCCAAATCTCCGCAGGTAGCGTGCCCCCGCTGATCTTTTTCATCGGCTTATTATCATCGTTTCCAAGCCAAACAGCCGTGGTTAGAGAGTTCGTGTAGCCAATGAACCATGCATCCTTATAGCCCTGCGTGGTACCCGTTTTTCCGCCAGCCGGACGCCCCGCCAACAGCGCGCGCTTACCAGTGCCACTATAAATCGTCTGCGCCATCATAGTATTGATTTCGCTTAGCTTATCGCCACGAATAACCCGCCCCGTTCCGTCACCGGAACGACGATAAAGTACTTCACCATTCTCATTGCGAATTTGCCGAACCACATGAGGGATCACACCATACCCACCATTGGAAAACGGCACATACGCAGCAGCAATCTCCAGCGGGGTCACTTCAGAAGTTCCAAGCGCAATGGAGGGATTGGATTTCAGCGCAGACGTAATGCCCAGACGACGCGCCGTTCGCGCCACATTCGCGGGTCCAACCTCATACGCAAGCTTGGCAGCAACCGTATTGATGGAAAATGCCAGCGCTTGTGTCAGCGTCACATCCCCGTAGTAGTGGTTGGTGTAGTTCTTCGGTGTCCAGCCTTTGTACGTGACGCGTGTATCGCTTCGAACACTGTCAGGCTTTAAACCTCGCTCCAGTGCAGCCAGATAAACAAACGGCTTGAACGCTGAACCAGGTTGTCTGCGTGCATACACAGCACGGTTGAACTGGCTTCTGCGATAATCAACACCGCCCACAAGTGCCCGAATGGCCCCACTACGATTTAGTGTGACCACAGCGCCCTGTGTGACGTTAAACTTCTGGCGAGATTCAGTAATTCGCGACGTCAGCGCCGTCGCCGCAGCCTGCTGCATATCCCAGTCAATGGTGGTGTCGACGATGATATCTTCCCGGATTGACCCAACAAACCCTGGCAACAGCTCCATTACATAATCAGCAACATAGTTACCACTGCTGCTGTTATGGCCAGCAACCACATGGGCCGGACTGAACAGGGCATTTTTGGCATCATCAGCAGATATAAAACTTGCCTGATGCATAGCGGCAATCACCACCTGCGCCCGTTCTTCCGCCAGCGTCGCGTTGCGCGTCGGCGCATATTTACTTGGTGCCTTCAGCAAACCCGCAATGGTCGCAGCTTCCGCAAGATTGACGAGACGCGCTGACTTGCCAAAATAAACGCGAGAAGCTGCATCAACACCATAAGCACCTGCACCGAGATACACCCGGTTCAGGTACATCTCCATAATTTCGTCCTTGCTGTAGTTCCACTCCAGCCACAACGCCATCACCACTTCTTTCATTTTGCGCTGCATGGTGCGTTCTGGCTTCAAAAACAGGTTTTTCGCAAGCTGTTGTGTAAGCGTGGAGCCACCCTGCACGGTGCGGCCACTAGTGTAGTTTGTCAGCGCTGCACGGGCCAACCCGATTGGATCGATTCCGAAATGATATCTGAAGCGCCTGTCCTCAATCGCCATCACAGCTTCAGGAAGATAGTGCGGCAACTGCTCCAGACGCACAGCCTCACCACCTGTATCGCCGCGATTGGCAATCAAAGTTCCATTGGCAGAAACAATGCGCACATTAGGCGGCCGCTGCGGCACGGCCCATTCCGAAGCCGGTGGCAAATGGGCCGCATAGTAGGCAAGGATACCGCCTACAATGACAACTCCCCAGATACCGAGGACAACGCTCCAGTACATGGAAAAGCGAAGTGACTTCCACAAAAAATGGCGAAATTTTCCTGAGCTCTTTGATTTGCCGGAAGAGATCGCAGCATCCAATGTTGCCAGCGTTTGTTTCTTTGCCCTGCGGTTTGGCTTTTTTGCTGGCTGCTTCGCTGGTCTGTTCGGAGCGCCCCGAGCTGACTGCGGCCGCTGAGGCGACGGCTTTTTGGGCAGCGCACTTGATCGTTGCGTTGAAGAACGCTGTGCTGAAGAACGTTGCCCCGACTGAGAGTGCGTGTTGGAGGCAGCTGCTTTGCTAGGGCGGCGAATATAGTCTTCGTCGTCATCAGGTCGCAAAGCAACGCCTTGCAAGCGGGGACGCTTGGATTGCGGGGGGCGTTTAGGGCGAGTACCCCCGGGAGGCTGAGGCGGTCTACCGGAAGGGCGTTGCCCGGGGCGCACTGGCCGCCGATTTCTGCCATTTCCATTTTGGCCTGTCGCCATATCCCCACACTACCCCGGTGCTACTTTCTCAAGCTGCCGACCAACATTGCCAACTAAGGCTGCGCAGGCCTGAACATAGTCAGGCTACAGAGCCGCCCGGGAGGAGGGCCGCAACCTGGATACAAAACACGAACGATTTTAGAGAAACATGCTTAATTGAGCGTTAAGCCAAGCTGGTGCAGACCTGCACGCGAGCAGGAAACTCACTTGATCCTGTTGGAAACCCGATAGCTCACTGCATCAAAAAAGGGCGGAAGCCCGCCCTCTAAATTCCACGACAACAGATTGCTCAATGATCAGCTGGAGTACCGGCTGGCATCCTCACCATAGTGGCTCACATAGCGGGGGTTAAGTTTGGAAACGGGCATGATGATCAAAACGTCAGTCGTTCCGAATTGATGGTCGATGACCGCGCCATTGCCAAAGAATGCACCGAGACGCAAATAGCCTTTAAGCAGAGGTGGCAAAGACCGTAAAGCGGCCCGATAGTCAACCTTATCCTTTGGAAGACGGTTCATGTCCACATACTGATCAGGGAGCGCTGAAACCTGCCAGTCGTCCGGAGCCGAGGCAAAGTGGTGCAGGAAGGAAAGCTGTTCTGCAAGCTGATCTGGGTCAGTCCCCTCAATAGAAGCGCAGCCGATCATGACATCCACATTGTGCATCAGCACATAAGACCAGATGCCGTGCCAAAGTAGTTCGATTGATTTTTTGGTGCGATAAGGCTTCAGAACGCAGGAGCGACCCAGCTCCATGAAGTTCATATCAGGGTGGCGATCCATAAGTCTTTGAATATCAAACTCACCAGCCGTATAGAAACCGCCATTCTGGTCAGCAACTTCCTGACGTAGCACGCGATAAGTGCCGACAATCTGAGGTTTGAGTTTGGAAAACGGCTTATAGCGAACCTGACTATTGTGGTCAAGAACCAGCAGATGATCACAAAGGTCATCGTACCGATCGCGATCAAGACGCGTGAGCTGCGTTTGAGCGTCGGCAACAGCTGACATCTCTTCGTAAAACACTTCGTAGCGCAAACGCTGAGCCAGCCTGAGTTCTTTGACACTGTTGGCAAGGCAAACCTCTAAAGGCCCTATCTTGCCAAGACTCTGCCCTGCCTCTGATGACTTTCCAAGCATTGCCTGCGGAAGCCACCGTGAGGCAGATCGCACTGCCAATTTATTCGGTGTCATTTTTCTTACGATTTTCATCGGAGAAAGAAGTCCAGACCCAGCCATATTATTATTATCTCATTTTGCTTAGGTGTTTCAGAAACATTGCAAGAATGAGCACGCTTTCGTGAATGTGCACCAATCGAGTCACTCATGTCAATTTTGTGTAGTCACCCTATAATATAGGTCCGCTTTAAGACTGTTGAATGACTTAGCGCCAAATTGATCAGTTTGATGATGATCACATCTGCGAAATAATGCTGCCATGTAGCTTAATCTGAATATAACAACGGATCCGTATCATTGCACGGAGTAATTATAACTTAGCCTCTCTTAGCATAGTGCTTTAGCACAGACTCCAGATCACTTTTTTTCAAGGGTTTGCTTAATAAACCGTCAGCCCCAACCTTGAACGCTTCTTCTTTCGCGTCCGGCATAACATCTGCTGAAACGACATAAATTGGCACACGACAGGCAGAATTTTCTTCTGCCGCTCTAATTTTTGAAATGGCCTCTAGGCCATCCAAACCCGGCATATGTAAATCCATGAGAACTACATCAAATGAGCTATTGGTACTTAGTGAAACCGCCTCATGCCCGTTCTCTGCCAGCTCTGATTTATGACCCAGCTTGTTCAGCAGGGCCCTTACCAGCATCCAGTTGATTGGATTATCTTCCGCCACAAGAATATTCAGCTTCGAGCCCGACTCCGGCTGTTCGGTGGGAGTATTCTCTTTCTGCGCCGCATTATCCGTTTGCCCGGCCTCTTCACTCTCTGCTGATGCGGGAGAGATCACACGAAGCAGGGAGGCACGGCGCACGGGACGGGTTAGATATCCGGAAAATTCGCCTGCTTTGATATCAGCAATCCTGGCGCGTTCCTGCGGTTTGATAAAGACAAAGATCTCAGGGGCGTCCTCGGAGTCCTGCCCGTACAAACTTCGAATGCGTTCAACATATTCTTCGCCAACAAGCAGCCGGTCAAATCGTGTTTTCTGAAGCGCTTTCCCCAGCTGCTCTGCTGCCAGAACGCTTGTGTGAACAAAACCGTTGCCGAGAAGTGTTTTCTCGATAAGCCCCGCTTCAATGTAATTGCTGGTGATGATCGCAATGCGATCGGGCTTTTCCTCGGAGTGTCCCGATGCAATCTGATCAACGGGCATCTCAAGGAGGAAGATTGAGCCGCAGCCCAACTCGCTTTGGACCGTGAGGGTGCTGCCCATCAGCTCGGCCAGCCGTTTAGAAATCGCCAGTCCCAATCCAGCCCCGTCAAACTTGCGATCACGGCCATATTCGCCTTGTTCAAACTCACGGAAGATGCGCGCGGTGGTGGCCTCATCCATTCCGGGGCCAGTGTCTTCTACTACAAACTCCAGCAGATGACGCCCAGTACTATCCTCTGAAACTTCGAGGATTAGAGAAACACCACCTTGCTCTGTGAATTTGATCGCGTTGCCAACCAGATTGTAGAGAACCTGCTGCAGCCGTGCTGGGTCACTTTGAATGGTCCTCGGCACCGCCGGATCGATGAAGGAGCCGATCTGAAGTCCCTTGGCGTGCGCTTTGGGTGACAGCAACTCCACAACACGCTCTACCAGAGGAGCAAGCTCGACCACACCTGTCTCCAGCTGCAGCTTGCCAGCCTCGATCTTGGAATAGTCAAGCACTTCATCAATGAGCATGAGAAGAGTGGAACCGGAGGTTTTGATCGCGTTGATGTAGTTTTGCTGTTCTGCGGTTGTAGAGGTGTCCTCCAGCAAATCCGCCATGCCAAGCACACCATTCAGGGGAGTGCGAATTTCATGGCTGACCATCGCAAGAAAGCGGGACTTTGCCTCACTGGCGTTCGCGGCATGGTCGCGATCTGCGCGCAGCTTTTGCTCTGCCTGCCGCCGGTCAGTCACATCAGTAAGGATCCATTGGATAATGAGAGCTCCCCCACTACTATCGCGAATGCTCAGCCGCAGCAAGGAATACCAACACGTCCCGTGTTTCGTACGCAGAGCAACATCTTCCGTCGCCCCAGCCGCACTTTCTTCAAAATCCGGCGTAAAGTCTTCCGCATAAGGCAAATGAATGCTTTGCCCGACCTCAATGCCAAAGCCTGCTGGGAAATTGCGCTTGCCTGCATCATTGATGGAAAGCACCATCCCCTCGCTGTCACAACGGATCACAATAGCACCCAGCGCATCCAGAATGGTGCGGTGGCGATCATCCGCTTCCCGCAACTGCCAGTCCGTATCGCTTGCTAATTCAGAAGGGTCTCCAAGCTGTTCAACCTCGCTGCGAATCTGAGCTGCCTTCCAGCTCTGAGCGATGACATCACTTGCCGGAAAACGGCGAAACAGTACAGCGCCTGCTCCAAAAGCAAGCATCACACCATAAAGGCTTTGCATCGACCGCCAATCCGTGAGCAGAAAAGCGAGGAGCAAGCATGCGAGACCAACAAAAATCGACAAAATCTTGAGAATACCAGATGACTTCTCGGAAATTTCGCCTTGCTTGATCAGAGACACACGTGCCTGAGTAACCACATGAGTGCTCCCCTCAGTTTTTAGTCTCCGCTTCAGCACTATTTTCTCCGCCCGAATGCGTCCCAAAAAATCAATAAGATTCGCCTTGTAATATATAACAGGCTAAGCGGCGGCCATATAGGTAGAAGAGCGCTTGAAACTGAGCGCCTCCGCCAGATGGATCCGCTGAACACTCTCCGATCCGTCCATATCCGCGATCGTTCGGGACAGCTTCAAGACACGGTGGTAGCCGCGCGCAGACAGGCCAAACTGTATGGAAGCCTGCTCAATCAGCTCCAGACTTCCACGATCCAGCGCGACAATCTGCTCAATAACCCTAGCGCTTGCGTGAGCGTTGACCATGATATCAAGCCCCATGGCTGCATAGCGTGCCTGCTGGATGGCCCGCGCGCGCGCCACACGCCTAGCCACGCTCTCAGAGCTTTCAGAGTTGTGGGGGCTGATTAAGTCCTTGGCTGAGACTGCCGGCACATGAAGTTGCAAATCCATACGGTCAAGAAATGGCCCGGACACACGAGATTGATAGGAACTTGCGCATCGCTCCCCTCTCCGGCATGTATGCCCCGGCTCACCAGCATAACCGCAGCGGCACGGGTTCATTGCAGCAACCACCTGCACCTTGGAAGGATAGCTGACGCGGTAATTCGCCCTCACAATCGTGGCAACACCGTTCTCAATGGGCTGCCGCAAGCTATCCAGCACGGAGCTCTCAAACTCTGGCAGCTCATCCAAAAATAGCACCCCGTTGTGCGCAAGAGAAACCTCACCCGGCTTGGCTTTGACCCCACCGCCTACAAGAGAAGCCATAGAGGCAGAGTGATGTGGTGCTCTGAATGGCCGCTGACTGCTCAACGCCCCGTCCTCCAGCTCCCCGGAGATTGACGCGACCATGGAGACCTCAAGCAGTTCGCGCGGAGAAAGCGGAGGCAACAATGATGGCAACCGGCTGGCAAGCAAGGTCTTTCCTGAACCGGGCGGCCCAATCATCAGCAGATTATGAGAGCCTGCAGCTGCAATTTCCAGCGCCCTCTTTGCTGTCTCCTGCCCGCGAATATCTGCGAGATCCAACGAGCTTGCTGCCATTGGCGAGCTACGTGGCTTTGGATCGGAAAGCGTGATGTCGCCTTTCAAAGCGCGGTACAGCTGAACCAGTGACCCTGCCGCGATGATCTTTAGGTTCTCATCCGCCCAAGCCGCCTCAGAGCCGCAGCTTGCCGGGCAAATCAGTCCCTTCTCGTTTACAACAGCAGCGATAGCAGCAGGCAAGGCGCCGTTCACATGAGAGATACTGCCATCTAGCGAGAGCTCACCCAAAACGAGGAAACCCTCTACCGCTTCTGCGGGCAGAGCTCCCATCGCCACCAATAGCCCAAGGGCAATGGGAAGGTCGTAGTGGGACCCTTCTTTGGGCAGATCAGCTGGAGCCAGATTAACCGTCACACGCTTGGCAGGGAGCGCCAGCCCGGAGGCTATGAGTGCTGAGCGGACCCGCTCCTTGCTTTCGGCAATTGCTTTGTCAGGCAAGCCCACAAGAGTGAAATAAACAGAACCGGGGCTGATCTGGACCTGCACATCAACATTTGCAGCCTCGACGCCCTGAAAGGAAACGGTAGATATGCGAGCGAACACCAGACACTCCTGCGGCCACAACTAATCATCATTGCAGCAATTAAGCAGGAACGAACAGGAAACACGCAAGCCTTGAATACTCAGAAATACGAAAGCTCCCGTAAGAAGCCCTCTCCGCTTTATCTAGGCTGATAACCAACAGGGGACGCGCAAAAGAAAAGGCCCTGTGGAACAACAGGGCCGTGATTTTCTTTTAGCTATCAAGCTTTTTCTCAAGCACATCCCAAACCATCGCGGCCACATCTGGCCCGCCCAGTTTCTGGATCGCTCGAATGCCGGTTGGCGCAGTCACGTTGATTTCAGTGAGATTACCGTCAATCACATCAATGCCAACCAGAATGAGGCCCTGCTCTTTCAGTGTTGGCCCAAGGCGCGCACAAATCTCTCTTTCACGATCTGTCAGGTCGCTATCTTTCGGGGATCCGCCACGCACCATATTGGAGCGCAAATCGCCCTCAGCTGGAACGCGATTTACTGCACCGGCAAACTCGCCGTCCACCAGCAGAATACGCTTATCGCCGTGTTTCACATTCGGAAGGAATTTCTGAATAACCCATGGCTCGCGGAATGTGACAGAGAAGAAATCGTATAGGGAACCGTAGTTCAGATCATCTTTGGTCATACGGAATACAGCAGCGCCGCCATGTCCAAACAGCGGTTTCATAACGATATCGCCATGAACATCACGGAATGCGTCGATCTCTTCGCGATCATGCGTGATCAGTGTTGGCGGCATCAGGTCCGCAAACTGGGTGACAAACAATTTCTCAGGCGCATTACGCACGGAGACAGGGTTGTTCACCACAAGAGTTGTCTCAGCAAGCTTTTCGAGAATGTGGGTCGCAGCAATGTACGCCAGATCAAATGGTGGGTCCTGGCGCATCAGAACTACGTCCATCTCGGACATATCAACACGCGTTGGCTCGCCAAAACTGTAGTGATTGCCAGCTTCGTCGCGCACGGTAACCGGCTCGACGCGGCACATCACCTTTTCACCCCAAAGCGCAAGACGCTCAGGCGTGTAGTGGTACAGCTCATAACCACGAGCCTGCGCTTCCAGCATCAGGGCAAAAGCACTGTCGCCTGCAATGTTGATGGTAGAGATATGGTCCATCTGAACGGCGACTTTAAGCGGCCGCTTGGCACCAGAAGAAGCTGCTTGGGGCATGAGGCACTCCTAAAATAACGCAGGGGTAAAACCCCATGTAAATGAAATGGATGTTAGCCGCAGATATGTGGGCCAAAAACCAATTTGTCTACATTTTTGCGATAAAATATTTGTTCCTAGAAAATTTCAGCTTCAAAAAGATTAGGAAAATGTTGGGCTTTCCCATCCTTGGGCAGAATAACCGCATCAAATCTCAGGGTTTTTCCAACAATGTCATTATGCAGAGAAACCCATTCTCGCGCCGCATTTGCAATCCGCCGCTGAGAGCGTTGGGTGATTGCATATAGCCCATCATCCACCCCGCGCCGCGCTTTCACCTCCACAAATACGATTGTCTGGTCCTGCTCGGCGATCAGGTCGATTTCGCCCTGCTTGGTTTTGTAGCGTCGTTCAAGAATCTGCCAACCGGCTTTGCGCAAAAGTATCTCTGCCTTTAGCTCCGCCTGGAGCCCTTTTTTATAGGCCGCCTGCTTTTTGAGAAGATTGGTCTCAGTCGCTTTCCGGGTCTTCTGCGGGTCTTGCATTTTTCAGCTCCATCGCACGGGTATAAATCGTCTTTCGATCCACCCCGGTTGCTTTGGAGACTTTTTTTGCTGCTGTACTCACTGGCATGTCCTTCAATGCCTCCAACAACAATGCGTCTGTATCAACCTCAGCCAGTTCCTGTTCTTCAGGTGGTGAGACAAGGATAACAATTTCTCCCTTCGGGCGATCCCCCGAGAAGAAATCACTCAGTTCTGCAAGGGTGCCCCGCTGAAAAGTCTCAAACCGCTTGGTCAACTCACGCGCTACTGCGGCCTGTCGCTTGCCGAGAACTTCAGTCAGATCCGCCAGTGAAGCGCCCACCCTGTGCGGGCTCTCATAAAACACCAGTGTAGCTGGAATATCCTTCAGCTCTTCAAGGCGCTTCTTTCTGCCGTGGGTCTTATTGGGCAGGAAACCTGCAAACAAAATGGTGTCGGAGGGCAAACCAGCGCCGACCAAACCACTCAGCATGGCTGAGGCCCCCGGAATTGGCACCACCTTGTGGCCCTGCTCCACCACATCGCCCACCAGCCGAAAGCCGGGATCAGAAATAAGCGGCGTCCCCGCATCAGAAACCAACGCAATGGACCGTCCAGCCCCCAGCGCCTCCAGAATCTTTGGAAGCTGCCTCTGGGCGTTATGCTCGTGGTAAGTCATCATCTGGGTGCGAATGCCATACCGTTGCAACAAAACCCCCGTCACACGGGTATCTTCACAGGCGATCATATCGCAGGCTGCTAGGGTTTCCAGCGCTCTGATGGTGATGTCCTGCAAATTTCCGATTGGGGTCGAAACGATGTGCAGCCCCGGTTCAATCCGTTTAGCCGTCAGCGAGTGCTCGCCTATGTAGTATTTTCGCTCAGATGCAGCTTCGGAATGATCCATGATCGCCTCGTGACAGCTCCAAAACGGAGCAAGTTTTGCACAGTAGAGAGTGCACATCTAACGAACAAACCGCAAAATGACTAATTACCACGGGGAGTTTTTGACAGAATCCTTAAAAAAATCGCTGTTGGCTTCGGGTTAAGGCTGTATTAACGGTGGTGGTTCTGTAGAAATAAAAGAAACTAAATGTAAATTGCCGGATTTCAGCCCTTTCAATGCGAGGGGTTGATGAAACGGCCATCGGAATAGACGGAGCATCCATGAGCTTAGGATCAGCCACACTTCGTGGAATGAGTTTCCGCAAACTTTTGACAGGGGCTACACTCGGCCTCTCGGTCTTGCTGGCTGGCTGTGTTAATTCGCCTAACTACTCATCAGTGAGGTCTCCTTTCCAGCCAAATCTAAACCCTGATGCCATGCAGGGACAGGTTGCCGGTCGGACCATTGGCAATGGCTCTGTGCGTGTTGGTCTGTTGCTGCCCTATTCTGGGGAGGGGCAGACCGCAGTTTCTGTTGCAACCCTTTTTGAGAATTCTGCAAAACTTGCTCTTGAAGATTTTCAGGGTGCTGACATTCAGTTGCTGGTGAAAGACACTGGCGGCACCGGTGAAGGCGCAAGCCTCGCTGCCCAGCAGGCAATCAATGAAGGTGCAGAGCTTTTGATCGGCCCGGTCTTCGCTCCGGCAGTAAAGGGAGCATCTTCTGTTGCCCGGCGCGCTGGCGTTCCAATCGTCGCCTTCTCCTCTGATACCAATGTGGCCAAACCCGGCACTTACCTTCTCAGCTATCTGCCGGTTTCTGACGTAAACCGTATCGTTTCCTATGCCGCTGAGCAGGAGCGCCGTTCCTACGCTGCTCTGCTGCCTAATAATGCCTATGGCACAATCGCAGAAGCTGCGTTTCGTCAGGCCGTTGGGCAGAAAAATGGGCGCATTATCATGATCGAGCGTTACATTCCTGGTAACGCTGAAGACATCCGCGCCCGCGTTACCAGCTTAAGCCGCTCCATTTCTCAGGTTGACACCCTGTTCGTTCCGGAAGGCGGCGGTGTGCCTCCGTTCGTGATGCAGGTGATGACAGAAATGGGTGCAAGCCTTGGCGAAGTGAAGATGATCGGCAGTGGCCAGTGGAACACGCCAGATATCCTCCAGTCCCCAGTAATGGTCGGCAGCTGGTTCCCGGGGCCGGATGACCAAAGCTTTGAGCGCCTCGCGGCACGCTACCGCCAAACTTACGGCTCTCAGCCTGCGCGTAATGCCTCACTGGCGTATGATGCAACCATTCTCGCCGCCGGTCTGGTCCGTTCCGCTGGTCAGGAGCGGTTCTCTGAACGTGTGATGACCAACCGCGATGGTTTCCTCGGCATTGATGGCATCTTCCGCTTCCGCCGCGATGGGCAGAATGACCGCGGGCTTGCTGTTTACGCCATTACCGGCAAAGGGACAGCTGAGCCGATCGCACCGGCCCCAAACAGTTTCTCCAATCGGTTCTAAGATCTTTAAAAACTGGTTTTGCAAGCCTCGCTCGAAAGAGCGAGGCTTTTTTGCTTTCTTCAGTATCACCCGCACGTTGCTTTTAAGCTTGATGACCTTGCCGAAGCCCTTAAGCGAAGGCGCGCTATCCAATCCTGCCCGCGATTTTCCCAATGGGACGAAAGGCTTTTACGAAACTAATGAAATTTGAAGGGAAAACGGCTAGTAATACCTCAGGAAATGAGTTGCTGGGCCTGATGATAATCAAGTCCGCGCAAAAGGTAGTTTTAATATGCTTTCAGACAAGCGCATTCTTCTTATCATCACAGGCGGAATTGCAGCCTACAAATCGCTGGATCTGATCCGCCGCCTTCAGGAGCGCGGTGCCAAAGTCCGCGCCGTCCTCACCAATGGTGGCTCTCAGTTCATCACGCCTCTTGCTGTCGGGGCAATCACCGGCGATACCGTCTTCACCGAGCTGTTTGACAGAGAGGCCGAGCACGATGTCGGCCACATTCGCCTCTCTCGCGAAGCTGATCTGGTTGTTGTCGCCCCGGCCACTGCAAATATCATGGCAAAGATGGCACATGGACTAGCCGATGATCTGGCCTCCTGCGTGCTGCTGGCAAACGATAAGCCTGTCCTTGTTGCTCCGGCCATGAATTCCAAAATGTGGAGCCATCCGGCTACCAAGCGCAACGTGGCGCAACTGAAAGCCGATGGCCTCAACTTTGTCGGTCCAAATGCTGGCGAAATGGCCGAAAAAGGCGAAGCTGGCTATGGCCGCATGTCTGAGCCGCTGGAGATTGTCGCCGCAATCGAAGATCTCCTTGCGCCGAAGGCACAGCCCTTGAAGGGCAAACGCATCGTCATCACTGCGGGCCCCACCTACGAACCGATTGATCCGGTGCGCTACATCGCAAACCGGTCCTCTGGCAAACAGGGCTATGCCATTGCCGAGGCAGCAGCGGAAGCCGGTGCGCATGTTACTCTCGTTTCAGGCCCAACGACCCTTGAAGATCCAAAGGGCGTTCAGACCATCCGCGTTGAATCTGCAAATGCCATGCTGGCAGCCGTTCAATGTGCGCTCCCTGCGGACATCGCAATCATGGCCGCCGCCGTTGCAGATTGGCGTGTGGCACACGACAGCGATCAGAAAATCAAGAAGGACGGCAGTGGTCAGCCACCTGCGCTGCATCTTGTTGAAAATCCGGATATCCTGAGAACCATTGGACACTTGCAGGAGAAACGACCAAAACTGGTTGTTGGTTTTGCTGCCGAAACGAATGACTTGATCAACAACGCACGCGGCAAGCTGGAACGCAAAGGCGCTGATCTGATTGTGGCAAATGACGTCAGCCCGGAGAATAATGTGATGGGCGGCGACAACAACACCGTGCGCCTCGTAACCCATGACGGCGTCGAAGACTGGCCAAAGATGGGTAAGGACGAAGTTGCCCGTCAACTCGTTGAGAAGATCGCTGCGCTTTCATAAGGGCTTGCAGCGCAGACCCATTTTAAAAAGGCCGGTATCTGTATACCGGCCTTTCTTGTGTCTTAGGAAGAAACCTGTTCACTCGCGTGCGCTGCGCTCAAAAGCGGTTTCTCAAGGATCATATCCGAAGCTTTTTCGGCAATCATGATGGTTGGCGCATTGGTGTTGCCTGAGATCAGCGAAGGCATCACAGAGGCATCAATGACGCGCAGGCCTTCCATCCCATGTACCTTGAGGTCAGGCCCAACAACGGACATGGCATCCTTGCCCATCTTACAGGTCCCGATTGGATGGTAGATCGTCTCTGCCCGTTCGCGCACCGCTTCTTTGATGCTTTCTTCGTCATAGCCGATCTCATAAAGCATGTCCTCGCGATATTCAGAGAGTTCAGGCCCCTCCATAATCTCTCGGGTCATGCGAATGCCCTTGACCATGACATCCATATCGTCAGGGTCTGAAAGATAGTTCGGGTCAATGCGCGGCGCGTCCATCGGATTGGCTGAGTTGAGCCCTACTTCGCCGGTTGATTTTGGCCTCAGGACGCAGATATGGCAACCATATCCATATCCTCTGTAAAGCTTCTGTCCGTGTTGATCGACAATGGAGATAACAAGATGAAGCTGGATATCCGGGCGATCCAGATCTGGACTGGTCTTTAGAAAAGCCCCACCCTCTCCCGCTGGAGATGCAATCCTGCCAGACCCGTCTTTACGCCACTTCATGACCTCTTTGAGCAGCTGAATACCCGGCTTGATGCCCAATCCAATCATATCCGGCTTGTTGGAGCGATAGCTCAGAGTGTAATCCAGATGGTCTTGTAGGTTCTTTCCAACGCCTGGCAGATCATGCAGTACCGGAATATTGTGTTTCGCCAGTTCATCCGCCGGTCCAACGCCGGAGAGCATCAGAAGCTGCGGAGACTGGAAAGCGCCTGCAGAGAGAATAACCTCGCGTTTGGCCTTCACGGTCTCAAGCTTGCGCTTGCGTTTAAACTCCACACCAACTGCTTTTTTGCCCTCAAACAGCACGCGTGTGGTGCGGGCGTGAGTCAATACAGTCAGGTTAGGCCGGTCCATGATCGGGTGTAGGTAAGCCGCAGCAGCCGAGCAGCGCTCACCCTTTTTGTCTTCCTGATGGAACTGGGTGACCTGATAAAGACCGACCCCTTCTTGATCATCACCGTTAAAGTCGTCGTTGCGCTTGATCTGGCGTCCCTCAGCGGCAGCAATAAAGGCGTGGGTGATAGGAGCTGGCGAGCGTTGCTCCGAAACCTGCAAAGGCCCGGACGCCCCATGCAGCTCACTTTCGCCGCGCTGATTGCTCTCAGACTTCTTGAAATAAGGCAGTACCTCATCAAACGACCAGCCGTCTGCGCCTTGCTTGACCCAGCCGTCATAGTCTTCTTTCTGGCCGCGAACATAAAGCTGCGCGTTGATAGCACTGGAACCGCCAAGAGCCTTGCCGCGCGGGTGGAACGTTGTGCGGTTGTTCAGTTCGGACTGAGGAACAGAGTTGAAGGCCCAGTTGTTGATGGGAAAGGGTTTTCCGGAGACCATTACTGAAATGCCCAAAGGTGCGCGCACAAGTATCGACTTGCCTTCGCCCCCCGCCTCAAGCAGGCAAACAGAAATAGACGGGTCTTCCGAAAGGCGTGCCGCCAGCACACAACCTGCTGAGCCACCCCCAACAATCACATAATCAAAATCCATAATATCCCCTCCCAGGTTGGCAGATATTACTCGGAACTTACCTAAACGGAAATAGAAATTTGGGAGAGGTCCGCCAAAGGGCGAACTTCCGTATTGCTTAGCCATGCTAATCTGACGTTGGATTGCCGAAGAACCCTGCGAGAGGTACTCTTAAGATGTAAGTATCTACACTTATGCCGCCTGTTACTTTAGGCTTCCGAAAAATCATTTAGAAGCCTTCATTGATTTCTTGGCCGGCGCCAGTTTCAGGAGGACGGTTTCAATTGTCAGGTCAACCAATCAGGAGAAAGGCCACACTTGATCTTGAAACAGGTCACGGAACACCCTGCTGGCTTTGCGTGTGCTCAAGCATTTCTCAAATGCAAAGGAAGGTTTTACCCCCGCCGCAGGTTTCTCTGATTCGGATCGGTCAGATCATGCAGACGGTTCGCTGCAGCTTGCGCAAACCGCAAAATAACAGCCTTGCGGGTGGCGGCGGACAGCTTGTGCTCCGGCGCTTCACGAATGATTTCGGCCATATAATCATCGGCCAGAATAAAACCGGTCTCTTCAGGGAAAATATCTTGAGGAACATCCGCGCTGGTCGCAAAAAACAAACGGTCGCAATAATCACAGTATTCATGCCACTTGTTGTCTGCTTTGAAGTCTTCAATGGATGATTTGATCTCGATGATCCAGATCTCTGATTTCTTGCCAAGAGCGACCAGATCAGCTCGCCGCCCCGAGGCCAGCGTCACTTCCGGCAGGCTCGTAAGACCCAGTACACGTAAATACCGCTGCACTCCTCGCTTGATCTTCAGCGCACGCTCAGACTGACGGCCATCAACAAGCGGATCATCAAGTTGAACGCGATTTGAGCCCTTCACAAAATCCATGGAATCGTTCCCACTTTGTTCCGTTTGATGATAACAAGCTACCAGATAAATTCAATCAGAGATTGGATCAGGTCCTCATTGGGTTTCCGGCAACACCAGCCCCAACTGTGCCGCGATCTGAAGCATTCGCTCATCAATCGGCAACTGCCTCGCACATTCTATAAGCGCATCCGCCGCTTTCTCGTGGTCATAGCAACCGAGATACAGCTCGCTTGTCCGGATCAGAAAGCTCTTACGCCAACGCTTCGGTGTCGTTCGCATCACAGCATCATTCTGTAGTTTATGATGCCAGTCCTGAAGCAACTGAGCCCCCTCCCGTGGTCTTCCTTGCAAGGTCAGATGCTCGGCCTTGAGCAGCCCGTATCCCGGATTGATAGTGATCGGCCTAGGCTCTTCATATAACTGCATTACCTCTCCACGAGCAAGCGCCTCGCCAAGTTGAACAAGCGTCTCGCAATCCTCCAGGCTTGGCTCTGCCAAAAGATTCCGATCAGAAAGCAGCTTGGACGCATCGCGCTGAAAGGTTTTGATCAACTGGCGTACAATATTGAGAGAGTAGAGCTGATCATGCAGCGCATGGGGGCCCGCAACCCCATAGCAATTTCTATTCTCGCAAGGTGGCAGGCTACGCACAGCAAGGTATCCACGCGTATCAACCCAATCGAACAGACCAAAGAAGAGGTGTGTGGGATGCCGCAAGCTCCCCGATAAAAGCGCCAGCAGCCCGGCCTGATCAGGAGCAGGAACCTTCAGGTAAGCAGCACTTTGCGTGCCAGCTTTACCCAGTTCCAACTCTGGCGAAAACGCGAAGATCTCGCCGTCCTGACGCCGAAGGCCTGTGATCAATGCGCCATAAGCCCCCATGGAGGCTCCATAATAGATGATCCGCTCCGGCTTCTCTCGCGCAACCGCCTCATCAATGACCCGATCAATGGTGCCTTCCCCATTCAGGTACCATTGTGAGTGGGTATCATTCACGAAGACGCAGGCGTGCCGCGTCTTTGCGAACAACCGTTCAAGCCCAAATTTACCTGAGGGTATGCGTACCTGAGAGAAAACCACCACAAGTACGCCGCTGCGGCCACCGGATTGGAGTTTCACCTCCAACCCGTGTGACGACATGTGTGGCAATATCAAACAATCGGGCATAGTGCGGAGGGCTTAAGGCTATTTGCGCTTGAGATAACCACCGTTGCCACCAGCAGGGGCTGATGCTCCGTCTGACGGTTTACTTGGCGACCGGCGTGGCGGAGCTTTCTTGCTCGGTTTTGCCGTAGATTTGCCTTTTGGCTTTTGCGCAAACTTACCGCCGCCGGGGCCTTTCCGCTGACCGCCAAACTTCTGCTTCTTGCCAGCCACTTGCGCATTGCTGCGCGCACTCTTCGGCTCACGATCAGACGGGAAGAAGGTGTACCCATCCATTTCCGCGATCTTCTTGCCGATCAGTTTCTGGATCGCCCGCAGCATCCCGCGATCTTCTGGCAAACAGAACGTAATCGCGGTTCCGCTCTTACCAGCTCGCGCCGTACGGCCAATGCGGTGCACGTAGTTTTCGGTCGCATTCGGCATATCGAAGTTGATTACATGCGAAATATCCGAAACGTCAATCCCGCGTGCGGCCACATCAGTCGCCACAAGGGTTTTCAGTTGCCCGCGCTTGAACTTGTCCAGCGTCTTCTGACGCTCGAGCTGAGACATATCGCCGTGAATGGCTTCCGCTGGCACGTCCTCAGCGTTCAAACGTGCAGCAAGTTGCGCACTTCCCTTTTTGGTGAGCGTAAATACCAGCGCGCGCTCGCACTCGTCGCTTGCTAGCAGTTTTTTGAGCAGCGGGTACTTGGCGTCACTCTCAAGATGGGCAATCTTTTGAGTAACAGTTTCAACCGTTGTTGCCGGTGGTGCGGTGCTCACCTCAACAGGATCGATTAGAAAGCGATCAGCAAGCTCTCGAATTTCGGCAGGCATCGTTGCTGAGAACAGCAGCGTCTGACGCTTTTTCGGCAGCAGATAGGCGATCTCTTCCAGCTCTGCGATAAAGCCCATATCCAGCATCTGGTCTGCTTCATCCAGAACGAAGATCTCCAGCTCATCAAAGCTGACACCGTTTTTGCGATGCAGGTCCAGCAATCGTCCCGGTGTCGCCACCAGCACATCCAGACCACGTTGAAGAGCGCGGAACTGCGGTGGAAACGGAACGCCACCAACAACACAGCTGCTGTACATCTTGGTCCGGCCTGCGTAGGCCTTGATGTTCTTGGTAATCTGATCTGCCAGTTCGCGGGTTGGTGTCAGAATAAGGCTGCGCACGCTCTTTGGGGCTGCGCGGAACCGGCTCTCAAGCAAGCGCTGAAGCAGCGGCACTGCGAAAGCTGCGGTTTTACCTGTTCCGGTCTGGGCAAGGCCGAGTAGGTCCTTCCCTTCCAGAATAGACGGAATGGCATTTTCCTGAATAGGTGTTGGCTCGCTGTAGCCTTTAGCTTTCAGCGCGATCTGAAATGGTTTTGCAACACCAAGTTTGTCGAAGTCGGTCAAACAGTGATCTCTCAAATGAGCAGAGTATCCGAAGTCGGTTCTGCTGATTTCATTGCGGGTTCATGGCGAATCCCCGAAAAGTGGAAGCCGTTTTTCGGACATTGGATACGCACGAGACAAAGTGTATCTCCGAAAAGTGGACGTCGGTTTTCGGAGATGAATACGCATAAACCAAAACCAGTTTGAGTGATCCAATCCAGAGGCAAGCGGCCTTGGATTTTTCTGCCGGAAAAGTCTCTGCGGCTCGGTTTGATCGGGCTATTAACATAGACCCGCCACATTATGCTAGAATTATTGCAGGACCGCAAAATATTCTGGTTGCCCCGATAAGAAAAGGGCGACAATTCGGGTTAGCGTAGAGCTGCTACTTGCATGTTTCATGTTCTTCTTTATGTATGGATAACAAGAATAACAAAGCCGCTTTTACGGCCCACATCCCATAAATGGCCTGCTGCTAATAGCATTGAAGACTAGGGTTCGAGCTTTGATTGATGTAAATTTTGAAGACTTAGAAAAAAACGCTGAGGAAGCTGCCCGGCTTCTTACTAACATGGCGCACCCCAAGCGTCTGATGGTGCTATGTAGACTGGTACAGAGCGAGTGTACTGTAGGTGAGCTTGCTGAAGCCGTTAATCTTAGCCAGTCAGCGCTGTCACAACACCTTGCCAAGATGCGCGCCAGCAATCTGGTTTCTACCCGCCGCAGCGCTCAGACAATCTACTACACGCTCGCAAGTGTTGAGGTCGAATCCGTTTTGCAGACACTCTACGGTCTTTACTGCGCCCCTCAGGAAAAAGCGTAACAGGGCCTTTTAAGGCCCCGCGATCACCACAGAGCTACCATCCCATCTGATCTTTTCTGTTGCATCTGGTAGTCTAAGGAAAACCTGAAGGTCTAAAGGAATCTCATCCTCAGATTTCAGCCCTGAAAACTCGCCAAACAAACGCACCGTCTCTTCGTCCAACACACCACCCACATATAGATTCGAAATCTCCCCACCTGCATTGGAGAGTTTGAACCGGGTTTCCCAAAGCCAGAACACCTGCCTGTGGTCCTGATCGCTCTCGTAAATCATCGTCAACGCTGGCAAAAAACCTGCATTGGTGTGTGGGACCGGAGGCAATTCGCCCGCTGGCGTTTCACCTTGCAAATAGCCCGTCGCAGTTGGCAGAGACCATTCAGGAGCCTTCTGCCAGCCAAGCGCGGTGAGTTGCTGCTCCAGTTGCTCTGGTGTGCCAGACCATTGCAGCGCAATTGGCTCTTCAAGATCACCGGTAATGGTGATGCGCTTTGCGGGCAGCAACCGCCAGTCCTGCAGACGCCAGCTGGATTTTTGTAGAACAACATTCTCACGGCGCGGCTGATAGGTCTCCGCGGCCTTTGGGTAGTTGTTGCTGATATGCCAGAAGGACGCAAGCGCCATAACGCTGAGTGAGATGATCGCCAATGCTGTACGGCCCACTTTCTCGTTATGGATGTGTCCGAAGACAAACGAGAAGAAGAACACCATTCCTGAGCCAAACAGCAAACCTGCAAGTACGTCAGAAAGCCAGTGTGCACCGAGATAAACCCGTGAGAACCCGATCAAAATCGCACCGGTCGCGGCAACCGAGTAGATGATTGTCTTGCTCAGGCGTGACCTGTCATGGGCTACTAGAACCGCAACAATACCGATTAGAACCGTGTTGATTGTTGCGTGACCAGAGGGGAACGAGAGCGTGCCTGAGTCAACTACAAGCTCCATCGGCCGTTGCCTGCCAATCAAAGTCTTAGTGATGAGCACAAAGATAGAGGAGCTGACGATTGCAATAACAAAGCCTATTGCGCGCCGCCAGGCTTTGCGCCCAAACAGATAAAGACCGACCGCAACTATAACTGCCCCACTGACGGGACCATCACCCATCATGGTGATCATGACCATGATCTTGTCGATAATCGGCGTCCGGGCAATTTGGAAGAAATTGCTGATGGCAAGGTCAGCTCGCGCCATTGGCATGCCCAACGCCACGGCCCCGCTGAACCAAATGAAGCCTGGAATGGTAATAAGGAGAAAGAACGCAGACACCAGCATCCCCACACTACGTGGGTTTTCCGGGTCATACGTCTGCGCAATCCATTGGCTGAACCGGCCAGGTCGGCGGGCAAACCAATTGACCGTTGCCTGATGTGACCCGCCAACGATTGGCAGAATAAACATGATGAACCAGCGGATCAGCGCGACCGCAATCAAGAGAATTAGCAGCAAGCCGCCGAGAATAATTGCCAGACGAGTATTGATTTCACCAATTGCAAACAAAGCAGAACCCGCCATAACGCCTGGAACCAGATGAAGGGCGGCCCAGGTAAACGCCGATGTCACGTTGAAGAAGGTAAAGCGGCCAAAACTCATGTCCGCCATTCCGGCAATACCCGGTACCACAGACTTTACGCCAGGTACAAACCGGCCAATAAAGATACTTTTCCCGCCGTGCTGGGCAAAGTAGTCTTCACCCCGCTTCAGCCAGTCGGGGTACTTGCTCAGCGGCCAGATGGTTCGCACCTTGTCCTTGAAAAAGTAACCAAACCAATAGGAAAATGCATCGCCCGTTACGGCACCTGCAGTTGTCCATAAGAAGATACTCAGAAAGGGCAGTTCACCAAGGCCGATAAGCGTTCCGGCACCCACAAGAACAACCGTGCTGGGAAACACCAGTCCGATCAGAAAGAGTGCTTCGCCCATTGCGACGATAAAGCAGATCAGGCCAGCAAAGCCTGGGTTTGCTGCAATGAAATCAACGATTTGGTTGAGGTATGTGGTGACGAAGTCGACGTTCACTGAAAAGTCTCTAGCTCTTTCTGAAAGCACTTAGATCGCTGGGGTGATCACCTGAAGGGATACATCGTGTTAAGGTGTTCAAAATATGGTCTGCATTTATTTACATTTTATATGCAGGCATCTGGCGCTTTGAAAGCGAAATGACAAGTCCAAATCCTCGCAAAAAGCATAATAGTCCCACTATTAAGTCCCACAGATCTAATCTGGTAGCGAAAAACATCGTTTAGCTCTTTAAGCAACAATACGATATGGCTATTCTTGACTCATAGTCGAATGAAAAAAAATAACGTTTTAGCGCCATGCCCCAGATGCGAAGGTCACTTGCATGTTTCAATCCGCAAATATTCCTCAGACGGTCAGCAAAGAACTGCTTCAAAAAAGACTGCCCGAACTCCGTGAGGAATTGTTGGAAGTTCAGCATAAGCTGAGAGAAAACAAGGCGTTCGCAACGATTATTTTGCTTGCAGGCGTAGATGGTGCAGGAAAAGGAGCAGCGATCTCTAGGTTGTATGAATGGATGGATGCCCGTTATCTGTTCTGCAATGCTTACCACGAAGAGCGCAGTGAATCCGAGCGGGCCCGACCAGCCTCCTGGCGCTACTGGCGTGACCTTCCTGCTCGTGGCGAAACCTCAATCGTCTTCGGCTCATGGTATCAGGCCCCGCTGCGCGATGCTGTTATGGGCAAGATTGATGATGCAGAACTGGAGCGCCAGCTTTCAGCCATCAACCGCTTTGAGAAGATGCTGGCGAATGAGCATATTCTTCTTCTCAAGTTTTGGTTTACCCTTCCCAAGCACGATCAGGAAGAACGCCTGCATTCCATCGAAGAAAAGGGCAAGAAAGGGCGTCATTTTCTTGAGGAATGGTCAGGTGCAGAGCATTATCGTGCGGCACAGAACGTAGGCGAGAAAGCCTCCCTGCAAACAAGCACGGGCTATGCGCCCTGGTTTGTCATCCCCTCGCAGGACCCGGACGTCCGTGATCTCGCCTTGGCAGAGACTATCGCGCAATCCATGAGGAAAAAGCTGGAAAGCGGAAGCGGCGAGCCGATCTCCGCACCCGCCGTCGTCACAACCCTATCGCAAGCCAATGCCGTTGATGCAATTGATCTGTCAGCAACAATCTCCAAGGAAGACTACAAGCAGGAGCTTGCAGAGCTTCAGGACAAGATGGCGTACCTGACAGATCGCAAACGCTTTAGAAAATTCGGCTTCATCTCCGTGTTTCAGGGCAACGATGCAGCAGGCAAAGGTGGATCAATCCGCCGCCTCACCCGCTCCATGGACCCGCGAAACTACAAGGTCCACCCAATTGCAGCCCCTTCTGTCGAGGAAAAGCTGCATCCATACCTCTGGCGTTTCTGGCGACGTCTGCCGAAGAAGGGCCACAGCACGATCTTTGACCGCTCATGGTACGAGCGGGTTTTGGTCGAGCGCGTCGAAGGTTTCTGCTCCGAGGCCGACTGGATGCGCGCTTACAATGAGATCAACGCCTTTGAAAAAGAGCTGACCGATTCCGGCTTCATCCTCTGCAAGTTCTGGCTCGCAATCTCCGAAGAAGAGCAACTGCGCCGTTTCAAAGCGCGTGAAGAAACTGCTTACAAGAGCTATAAGATCACCGAGGAAGACTGGCGTAACAGGTTGAAATGGAACGAGTATTCAATTGCTGCAGGCGATATGGTGGATCGTACCTCCACACGCTACGCCCCGTGGACACTCGTTTCCTCTGAAGACAAACGCTACGCCCGCATTCAGGTTCTTAGAACAACCGTGAATGCCCTTGAAAAAGCGATGAAGAAGAAGGAGCAATAGCGCCTTCTCACAGAAAAACACAGCAAAAAGCCCTGTCACAGAACACCATGTGACAGGGCTTTTTGCTGCGGTTGAGCTGTAAACTCTTCAGAAAGGCGAAGCAGGCATATCCGCCCTCTTACACCACATTCCGCTCAATTAGCGGTTTGTTTGCAGCCAGACGTTCCACACCTAGTTCAGACAGATCCAGAGTCTCGTAGCCACCTGTCACAATGTGTTCTGCCAGACCACGCCCCACTGCAGGGCTTTGCTGCAGACCATGGCCAGAGAAGCCTAGGGCGATGTAAAAGTCCTCAATACCGGGAACCGGACCCATGAACGCGTTGTGGTCAAACAGGTTTACGTCATAATGCCCAGCCCATGCCGCACCTGGCTTGATGGCTTCAAACGCAGGAATACGTGTTGCCAGCGTCGGCCAGAGATGCTCCTCAAAGAAGGAATAATCCACATCATAGTCGAAGCAATCTGGATCCTGCTCTGCATCCGGTGAGCTGCCGCAGATAAAGCCTGCCCCTTCTGGCCGCACATAGGTGCCATTCGGATCGATCAGCAACGGCAGGCCCGGAACCTCGTCACGGCATTCAAACGTGAAGATCATCCGTTTTTTGGAGTGCACGGGGGCTTCAAATCCAGCTTCCATGCAAATCTGGGTGCCGCCGGAGGCACCAGCCGCATTCACAACCACGCCAGCTTCCACCTGCTCCCCGTTGGAGAGCGTTAAAATCCAGCTGCCGCCCATGATCTTTTCAAGATGAACCACCTGATGCGGCTCATAAGGCACGTTCAAGGAGCGCGCCTTGCGCCGAAACGCTTGCATCAGACCATACCCGTCAAACCAGCCTTCGCCAGAAAGCCCGTGACATCCTGCAGAAAGATCCGAGACGTTCAGCCATGGAAACTTGCTCTTAAGTGCATCTGCTTCCAGAAATCCAATATCTGCACCCATCTTCTGCTGCAGAGCGTGGTTTTCCTCCAAGATGCTACGCTTATCCGGTGTTGCGAGAAACAGATAACCGCCCTCAACCAGATCGATGCGTGGCTTGTCGCCGTCCACGGCCAGCAGGTCGCCGATATTGCGCAGGAAGTCGATCCCATAAAGGGAGATATCGATGTTTACCGCAGAGGAGAATTGTTGGCGAATAGAGGCCGCAGAAAGTGCTGAGGCACAATGCTGATAGGACGGGTCTTTTTCGAAGACCACGATGCGACCTTTAAAATCGTCGCGCTGAGCAAGATGGTACGCCACGGACGAGCCGATGACAGCCCCCCCAATAATAGCAACATCAACAGAAGCTGCCGCCATAGTCACACCTGAATACTGAGAAATGAAAAAGGTAAGAACCGACGCCCGAAATATTTGGCGGGCATTGCGGGCGCCGGTCTAAGAGGAAGGCGAAGCGCCTCCCAAAGAGTATCAAGCGTCGTCTCGAAAAAAGCCTCCCAGCGTTTTTGCAAGACGACGTTTCTGATCAGGGCTTAAAAGAAAGCCTGAAGGCCAGTCTGTGCACGACCCAGAATAAGGGCGTGAACGTCATGTGTACCTTCGTAAGTGTTGACGGTCTCAAGGTTCTGAGCATGGCGCATCACCATGAACTCCTCGGAGATGCCGTTACCACCATGCATGTCACGTGCCTGACGAGCAATATCCAACGCTTTACCGCAGTTGTTGCGCTTCACCATGGAAATCATCTCAGGAGCCACACGGCCTTCGTCAAACAACCGACCAACACGCAGGGAAGCCTGAAGGCCGAGGGTAATCTCGGTCTGCATGTCTGCCAGCTTCTTCTGGAACAGCTGTGTCTGCGCCAGAGGACGGTTGAACTGCTTGCGATCCATGCCGTACTGGCGAGCACGCATCCAGCAATCTTCCGCAGCACCGAGCGATCCCCAGGAGATGCCATAGCGTGCACGGTTCAGACAGCCGAATGGGCCCTTCAGACCAGAAACGTTAGGCAGCAGTGCATCTTCGCCCACTTCCACGTTGTCCATCACGATTTCACCGGTGATGGAGGCACGCAGAGACAGCTTGCCCTCGATTTTGGGTGCGGAAAGACCATTCATACCTTTTTCAAGAACGAAACCACGGATCTTGTTATCATGCGCTTCCGACTTCGCCCAAACCACAAACACGTCTGCGATTGGCGAGTTGGAGATCCACATTTTGGAACCGGTGATGCGGTATCCGCTCTCTGTCTTTACAGCGCGGGTGCGCATTCCAGCTGGGTCAGAACCAGCATCCGGCTCCGTCAAACCAAAACAGCCTACGTATTCACCAGAAGCAAGCTTTGGCAGATATTTCATGCGCTGCTCTTCAGAGCCATACGCGTAGATCGGGTACATCACCAGAGAGGACTGCACACTCATCATGGAGCGGTAGCCACTGTCCACGCGCTCAACCTCACGCGCAACGAGACCATAAGCCACGTAAGACGCACCAGAGCCACCATATTGCTCAGGAAGTGTCACGCCAAGCAGGCCCTGTTCGCCCATCTCGTTGAAGATGGAGCGATCAGTTTTTTCTTCGCGGTAAGCTTCCACCACGCGGGGAAGAAGCTTTTCCTGAGCGTAGGCACGCGCGCTTTCCATGATGAGGACTTCGTCTTCATTCAACTGGTCGCGCAGCAGGAATGGGTCTTCCCAATTGAAGACGCCACCGCCGGTTGGATCACTACTCATGCCTGAAATTCCTTATTCAACGTCAAACTTAACACCCTGCGCCAATGGAAGAGCGCCAGAGTAGTTGATGGTGTTGGTTGCGCGGCGCATGTAAGCCTTCCAGGCATCAGAACCGGCTTCGCGGCCACCACCGGTTTCCTTCTCACCGCCGAATGCGCCACCAATTTCAGCGCCGGACGGACCAATATTGACGTTTGCAATGCCGCAATCAGAGCCAATCACAGAAACGAAGGTTTCTGCTTCGCCCATGTCCTGGGTGAAGATTGAAGAAGACAGACCAGCACCAACACCGTTCTGAATTTCAATTGCTTCATTTAAGTCGCTGTAGCGAATGACATAGAGGATCGGAGCAAAAGTTTCTTCCAGAACAGGACCAACCTGCCCCGGCATTTCAACAACTGCTGGCTGAACGTAGTAGGCATCTGGATACTCATCAGCCATCACACGCTGGCCACCATGTACAGTGCCGCCAGCTGCCTTTGCAGCTTCCAGAGCCTTCTGCATGTTGTCGAAAGCGTCTTTGTCGATGAGCGGACCGATCAAAGTGCCATCTTCGGTTGGGATACCGATCTTCACAGAAGCATATGCCTTGATCAGGCGCGGGATCAGCGCATCATAAACACTGTCATGAGTGATCAGGCGGCGCAAAGAGGTACAGCGCTGGCCACAAGTGCCCATAGCAGCAAACGCAACGCCGCGAAGGGTCAGATCCAGATCAGCAGACGGGGTCACAATCGCCGCGTTGTTGCCGCCCAGCTCAAGAATGGATTTGCCGAAGCGCTGTGCAACACGTGGACCAACTTGACGACCCATGCGAGTGGAACCGGTTGCGGAAATAACCGGAACGCGCTTGTCGTCGACCAGAGTTTCGCCAACTTCACGGCCACCCTGAATAACTTCCAGCAGTCCTTTAGGCGCATCATCACCGAACTTGGCAGCTGCGCGCTCATAAAGTGCCTGCACAGCCATCGCGGTCAGAGGAGACTTCTCAGATGGCTTCCATACAACGGAGTCACCACAAACAAAGGCCAGTGCAGCGTTCCAGGACCAGACCGCGACGGGGAAGTTGAATGCGGAGATCACGCCAACAACACCAGATGGGTGCCAGGTTTCCATCATACGGTGACCCGGACGCTCGGTCGCAATGGTCAGGCCGTAAAGCTGACGGGAAAGCCCAACTGCAAAGTCGCAGATGTCGATCATTTCCTGAACTTCACCCAGACCTTCAGAGGTGATCTTACCCGCTTCCAGACTCACAAGCTTACCAAGGTCGTCTTTGTAGGTGCGGAGCTCTTCTCCAAGCAGACGAACCAATTCACCACGGCGAGGTGCAGGCAGTTTGCGCCACTCTTTGAAAGCATTATGCGCACGACCAACGGCAGCGGAGGTTTCCTCGACGCTGTTTTCCTTGATCATCGCCAGTGTTTCGCCGGAGTTAGGAGAAGTCGCAGCAAGCGTACCACCCTCCAAAGCAGCGCGGGCAACGCCCATGCGCTCCATGAGCTCAATTGTTTCTTTTGCGAATTGCGCGGTATCCAGACCTACGGTCATTGAAGTCCCCAAATTGTGAGAAGCGGCTAGTTCAAAATTTGGAAAGAGTTTCTCTTGTCAGAAGCATTTGTAAAAGCTACGTCTTTTCCGGTATTCATTCGTATATGGAATGACCGGAAGTTTCGCTCGAAGCTTGCGAAATAAAGAAAACTGCGTAAAACCAGTGAGATAAATATAGTTTTTGCCTGGTTTGGAATCTGTTTTGATAAGGAGATGATGCCGAATAGAACGAAATTTACTCGTATTGGTTATATTTGACCCTGCGACTTTAGGAGTTTCGCGTTGTTCACCGCATCATGAAAGGTCTGCATGAAGCGTGGTTTTATCCCTCCCATTGATTGTTTGATTGCATTTGAAAGCGCCGCGCGACATGGCAGCTTTACGCGCGCAGCAGAAGAATTGTTCCTGACGCAAGGCGCGGTCAGCAAACAGGTGCGCCTTTTGGAGGGGCGCCTAGGGGTGGAGCTGTTCAAACGAATACGCCAGCGCATTGTTTTAACCGATGCTGGACGCATCTATCTGCACGATATCCGTGGCACACTGGAAAAGATGACCAGCGCGACCCGTCAGGTGATGTCCTTTGCAGGCAGTGAGGATGTGCTCAACGTCGCCGTACTACCAACCTTCGGCACTCGCTGGCTCGCCCGCCGCCTCCCCCGCTTCCATGAGCGTTATCCGGAAGCTAGCTTTAACTTGTCTGTTCGCCTCCGCCCCTTTGATTTCTCGGTAGAACCATTCGACGGTGCGATCCACTACGGAGAACCGGTCTGGGCAGGTGCAATCGCAGAGCCGCTGTTCCAGGAGGAAGTCATACCGGTCGCATCCAGAGCATTCCGCGACAGACACAGCCTGCGCACACCAGAAGATCTGGTCAACGTCATGCGCTTGCATCAATCAACCCGCCCCGATGCATGGCAAAAATGGTTCTCTCTGGCGGGTGTCGAAACAGACGGAGCTTTTCAGGGCCCACGCTTCGACCAATTCACAATGATCTCGCAGGCAGCCGCGTCAGGTTTAGGTGTCGCGCTGGTTCCAAAATTCTTCATTGAAGAAGAACTCGCCGCAGGAACACTGGTCCGCCTGTTCGACATCAGCCTAAAACTCTCCTCGGCCTACCACTTCGTCTACCCCGAAAACCGCACCCTGCGACCGGTGGTAAACTCCTTCAAAGCATGGCTGCAAGAAGAAGCCCACGAACAGCAAGTGGATCGCGAGACATTGTTGCCGCAGTAGAGGGCACACTCCAAGCTAAGATATGGAGCCGTTTAAACCATGTCTTCCCTACCCCAACTCCAAACTCGCAAAGCTGTAGATCTTGTGCAGGGGCAGGTTAGGGTCTTGGCCTTTATACATTCGGGCAGTTGCGAACACAGGTGATAGTTCGTAGCGCTCTGCCAGTTCCACCGCGAATTCATTGGGCAAAGGCAGGTCTATGCTGACCATCTGACCTCTTGCGCTACCGGCAAGGGCACGGAACAGCAGGTCAGCGGTTTCCGGCGTTTCTGCTAGCATGGGGCCGATGCGATATCCATCCCGCGCTGCGCGAATTACGCCGTAGCCCTGAAGGATCCCCCCTTCAACCACACAAACTCCTCGACGGATTGGGTTCATCGGCTCAAGCCAGCGCTCGAGAAAAGCCGTGCGATCCGCCGGGAAGTAGTTGCGGTCATACTCGATGATGCTCGGCAAAATGCCCTTCCCGATGATGGAAATGCGTGGGTCGATTGGCATCGTCACGGTCGACAGGCCGCAGTATCGCATATTCTGGTGAACAAGCTTGAAGCCGGACTTGGCATAATTGTCTTGCTGTTCAACCACACCATCAAGCCCGATGGTACACCCTTCCAGCCGTCGCAATGCCGCATTCCATATCACGCCACCAAAGCCTTGCCCACGAAAGTGCGGGTGGCAAATAAAAAAGCCAAGAAAACCGTAGGCCTCACCGTACTTGACTGCAGACACCATCGAAACCAGCTGATTGTTCAGATAGCAGCCAAGAAATCCGTCCGGATCTGCGGCAAAATAAGAGGGAGCGTCATCCTCACCCGGATTCCACCCCTCTTCGGCAGCCCAATCCAGCATGGTCAGAATGCCATCCTCATCTTCTACGCGAATTTCAGTGTCTAACGGAGCCATCGCGAGCCTCTTTCATCAACCCGGCACAGTTGAAGGGTAAACAGACATTGAGGAGCTAACTTAGCGCATTATGGTTAAAGAGGAAATGAAGGGGTTTCATTTAAATCAATTAAGGGAAACTCACCGCCTTTTATAACTTTATGAGGAAAAGAAATGGTGTGTAACAAAATGCAGATGGTGCCCCGGATTAATCCGATAATCTGCCGTACATATCGCAGAAATGGGTAGGAGACAGCGCGATGAAGGTTCATGGTAAGGCATATCGTTCCATTTGGCCGTTGGAAGCCGGAAAATCGGTCGGGATCATCGACCAAACGCACCTTCCCCATCGTTTTGTTGAGGTTGAGCTGCGCAATCTGGAAGATGCGGCTGTTTCCATCAAGGATATGTGGGTGCGTGGAGCCCCGTTGATCGGCGCAACAGCTGCCTTTGGTGTAGCTTTGGAAATGGCACGCGACCCAAGTGACGTGGCACTGAGCAACGCATGGCAGGTGCTGCACGCCACCCGCCCCACCGCAATCAACCTGCGTTGGGCACTGAACGACATGCAAAGCATGCTCTCAAAACTGCCGCTTGAGCAAAGAGCAGACGTAGCGTGGAAACGCGCGACCGAGATTTCTGATGAAGACGTAAAGTGCAACGAATCCATCGGTAAGCACGGCCTGCGGATCATTGAAGGGATCGCTGCTCGAAAGAACCCAGGCGAACCAATCAATATCCTGACCCACTGCAACGCAGGCTGGCTGGCAACCGTCGACTGGGGAACAGCTACCTCACCAATCTATCAGGCCCACAATAAAGGCCTCAACGTCCACGTTTGGGTGGATGAGACCCGCCCGCGTAATCAGGGCGCAGGCCTGACCGCCTGGGAACTGGGTGAACACGGTGTGCCGCACACCCTCCTCGTCGATAATGCTGGCGGCCATCTCATGCAGCACGGCATGGTGGATCTGTGCATCGTCGGAACCGATAGAACCACGGCTCACGGTGATGTTTGCAACAAGATCGGCACCTACCTCAAAGCCCTCGCAGCACATGACAACGGGGTACCGTTTTATGTAGCGCTGCCCTCTTCCACCATTGACTGGACCGTCGCGGATGGCCTGAAGGAAATTCCGATTGAGGAGCGCAGCGGCGAGGAAGTCGCATGGATTTCTGGCGAAACAGCTGAAGGTCAAATCGAGAAAGTCCGAATTTGCCCATCAGACACACCACTTTCCAACTTTGCTTTTGATGTGACCCCTTCAAAATATGTTAGTGGTCTGATCACTGAGCGCGGGGTTTGCCCTGCGAGCAAAGAAGGGCTTGCTGCACTGTTCCCGGAGAAGGCGGCAACAGCTTCCTGAGGTGACTAAGACAAACGGATACCTTGCCGCTAAGCGAGTGCTCTTCAATGTTAGGGCAGAAATCCAAGTTGACTTTATTGGGAGGGACAGATGTCCTACGAGAATATTCTGGTTGAGACACGGGGCAAGGTTGGCCTGATTACGCTAAACCGCCCGAAAGTATTAAATGCGCTGAACAGCGACCTGATCGCTGAACTTGATGAAGCGCTGAATGTATTTGATCGCGACCCGGAGATTGGTGCAACCGTGATCACAGGTTCCGAGAAGGCCTTTGCAGCGGGTGCGGACATCAAAGTGATGGCCGAATACGACTATCCGCAGACTTATCTGATGGACTTCATCACCAGCTGGGACCAGATCGCACAAAAGCGAAAGCCGATCATCGCAGCAGTTGCGGGCTTCGCGCTGGGTGGCGGGTGTGAGCTGGCAATGATGTGTGATTTCATTCTAGCGGCCGAATCCGCGCAATTTGGTCAGCCAGAGATCAAACTGGGTGTTATGCCAGGTGCAGGTGGTACACAGAGACTAACAAGGTTTGTTGGTAAGTCGAAAGCTATGGAAATGTGCTTGACAGGCCGCATGATGGATGCAGCTGAAGCAGAGCGATCCGGTCTGGTCTCCCGTGTTGTCGCAAATGATGACTTGGTTGCAGAAGCAATCAAAGCTGCTGAAAAGATTGCAAGTTTCTCTACTCCAATTGTCATGATGACGAAGGAAAGTGTAAACCGTTCTTACGAAGTAACCCTTGCAGAAGGCATTCGTTTTGAGCGCCGCTTGTTCCATTCTATGTTTGCGACCAGTGACCAAAAAGAAGGTATGAAGGCCTTCATAGAAAAGAGAAAACCTGAATTTGAAGACGGGTAAGCTGTTTTTGGGATCGTCTACACCTTTTTTCATTGACGAGGCTATGACTCCCAACTATAAGCGCTCACAACCGGTGGCGGAACTTATTCGTCACTGAATTCGTTTGACCGGGGCGGCTCTGGGCGGCCTCGTTCGCGATTTGAAAACAGTTCTTACTGACAGATCAGGACAGAGCCCATGGCCAACACTCCTTCGGCCAAGAAGGCGGCACGTAAAATTGCTCGCCAGACGGCCACTAATAAGGCTCGCCGTAGCCGCGTACGTACTTACGTGCGTAAAGTGGAAGAAGCAATTGTCGCGGGTGACCAGACAGCTGCTAACGAAGCATTCAAAGTTGCACAGCCTGAAATCATGCGTGCATCTAACAAAGGCGTTATCCATGCGAACACTGCGTCTCGCAAGGTAGCCCGTATGAATGCCCGCATTAAGGCACTCGGCGCCTAATCCAAGTTTCTTGGACTAAAAGAGCCCGGTCGTATGGCCGGGCTTTTTTATTAGCTGGATAACCTTACCTAGAGATAAAACTGGGGCATTTTCGCATCGAATAGCCTGTGGAATAGTCTCGGAGCCTGTCAGAGAAAAACAATAAATAACAACAGGTTAGATCTAGGTTAATTTTGTCGCGGCTTAAACGAGTAGATTCTTGGTGAGTCAAGAGATTGCCGGATAATTTTTTTTTATTCGCGCCCAAAGCCCACCATGAACCACGTGCATCGTAAGAAAGTTGTTGAGTTCACTGCTTTTTGCCGAACTTAACCGTTGACGACATATGGGCTTGACCCAACGTCACAGAAAGGGCATTTGCGGTTTGCAAACTTTCCGCTATTGCGGGACCAAAATCGGCTGTGTATGGTCAAGAAGAAGTCGGGTTACTTCCCGATCCCAGCATACAAGTTAGAAGAATCAATCCAGAGTTGGCCAAGAATGGTCAAGTGGCGGCAAGTCTAAGAAATGCAATTTATAGTAGTTGTAGTCTAGACTACTAGGAGTGTTGCGTCATTTTGATGCTACTGCTGCTTTTTCTTGTTGATTTTTCTTGAAATTCGAATTTGAGTCTATTTATAGTGACCCTCTCATTTGGGTGATTTAACGGAATGCGTCTAGGTTAGTAAATGGAAGTATCAATGCGTGAGGCCTATGCGGGCGATCGAAGCGTAACGGAAGTGTTCGAGAGCCTGAAAGCTGACAGTTCTGCAACTCTTGTAGATGTGAGAACAAATGCCGAGTGGACCTTTGTTGGCGTACCTGATCTTTCCATGTTGGGTAAGGAAGCCATCCTCGCCGAATGGCAGGGTTTCCCGTCCAATGGCCCCCACCAGGGCTTTGCAAATCAACTTTCTGACGTTCTGGCGCAAAAAGGACTTGACCAAAACGCCGTAATCTACTTTTTGTGCCGCTCTGGAGCACGAAGTAAGGCAGCAGCGATCGCGATGACAGCCCTTGGCTACAAGAATTGCTACAACGTGGCAGATGGCTTTGAAGGCGGTCATGATCCTGAAGGTCATCGGGGATCGGTTTCTGGATGGAAGGCGCAAGGTCTTCCGTGGAGCCAAGGATAGCTCCCAGAAAATTTTAGAGTTTAGCAACGGTGTGTGGGCGCCACACCGCTGTGATGTTTTTGTCTAATGACAATGAAAAAAATAAACGCCTGGTTCAACAAAGCTCAAAATGAGCGCAACAGATTTGAAGGTTGGGTATCTGTGGCGGAATACCCAACGGCTGCAAGGAGGCGAGCATGCACGTTCAGGAAGCTCCAGGGCCGGAGCAATGGGATCGCGTTAAGAAACGTTTACGTGCGGAACTGGGTGAAGATGTATTCACCAGCTGGTTTGCACGCGTAGACATGGAAGGGCACACTAACGGCACCGTTCGTTTGTCTGTTCCAACGCGGTTTTTGAAGCAATGGATTCAGTCTCATTATTCAGAGCGACTGATGGGACTTTGGAAAAATGAATGTGATGACATTCATAAGATTGAACTCACCGTTCGCGGTGCAGTTCGCCCTCGCCCGGCGGCGGCTAAACCAGCTGCACGTCCAGCAATGGGTGGCAAGTCGGCTGATATGCGCCCAATTCAGGTAAATGATCCTGTTGGTTTGCGCGCCACGTCCCCAATGCCGTCGATGATGGGTGGTCGTGGTGGTCGTTCTGACCACTCCTCAAAAGACGTTCTCGAAGGGGCTTCCCTCGATCCAAAATACGTTTTTGATAGTTTCGTTGAAGGTGAATCCAACGTTTTGGCGCTTGCTGCTGCAAAGCAGGTTGCCGGTGGCGGTAGCGTAACCTTCAATCCGCTCTATCTGCACGCATCTGTAGGTCTTGGTAAAACACACCTGATGCAGGCGATTGCAAATCAGGCTCGCATGGGTGGTCGCCGCGTCCTCTACCTCACTGCAGAACACTTCATGTACCGCTTTGTTGCTGCGCTTCAGGCACAGTCTGCAATGTCCTTCAAGGAAACTCTGCGTTCGATCGACCTTCTCCTGATCGATGACATGCAGTTCCTGCACGGCAAGCAGGTTCAGCAAGAGTTCTGTCACACACTAAATGCATTGATTGATGGTGCTCGTCAGGTTGTTGTTGCAGCTGACCGCGCTCCGGCTGAATTGGAAAGTCTGGATGATCGCGTTCGCTCCCGCTTGGCAGGTGGTCTGGTCGTAAATATCTCCGAACCAGATTTCCAGCTGCGCCGCGCTATCATTGAAGACCGGATGCGCGCCCAGCAGCGCTCATACCCGAACTTCACCGTGCCGGACGCTGTTCTGGATTACGTTGCTCGCAACGTGACCTCTTCAGGTCGTGACCTTGAAGGTGCTCTGAACCGTCTCGTTGCTCATAACCAGCTGACAAACTCTCCGGTTACTCTGGAGATGGCTGAAATCACCCTGCGTGATCTCATCCGCGCAGCTGAGCCGCGCCGCGTTAAGATTGAAGACATCCAGCGCGTCGTCTCCAAGCATTACAACGTCACAAAAGCAGATCTGCTTTCTGCGCGCCGTACCCGTACAATCGTGCGCCCTCGTCAAATCGCTATGTATCTCGCTAAGATGATGACCCCACGTTCTCTGCCAGAGATCGGTCGTCGCTTCGGCAATCGTGACCACACAACAGTGCTGCACGCAGTTCGTAAAATCGAAGAGCTCTCCAAAGCCGATAACGGTCTTGCGCAGGAGTTGGAACTGCTGAAACGCATGCTGGACGCCTAAGCGCATTCCTTTTGATTGTTTTCAATCAACTGACAAGAATTCGCTTAGAACGAGAATTAGAGTGTGACGCGTGAATGGAAATGAACGCAACGTGCTCTAATCAGCGACTCCACATAGGAGCATATAGGCTTCTCGTAGGAATTTGGTGATTATTGGGGCGCTGCTTGCAGCGCCCCTCTTGCATTTTGAGAGCTAAAAGTGCAGTTTGAACGACCCCGCAGGAGGTCAAACTCCGTGGGTTGGGATGGTGTGGCGAACGTAGCTCTGCACCAGCACTGGGCAAATTTGTATTAGTAATTCGCGGAGCGCGCTGCACCGGCACGATGCTCCGCCCAGAAGAATGGACGTTTCGCATGAAAGTGACACTTGAGCGGACCGAGCTTTTGAAGTCTCTGACCCACGTACACCGTGTGGTCGAACGGCGGAACACCATTCCGATCCTCTCCAACGTCATGCTGCAGGCTGAAGGTGGCAACCTCAACCTCAAGGCAACTGACCTGGATCTTGAAGTCGTGGAAAGCATCGCAGCCATGGTGGAAACACCAGGCGCGACCACCGTTCCTGCCCACATGATTTACGAGATCGTGCGCAAGCTGCCAGATGGCTCTCAGGTTGTTCTGGAAACCTCTGGTGATGACAGCACCATGGAAATCCGCGCCGGACGCTCCCGTTTCGCGCTGCAGATTCTGCCAGTCACCGACTTCCCGGACTTGACCGCAGGCGAGTTCACACACAGCTTCACCATGACAGCTGGCGGCATCCGCAAGTTGATCGACAGCACGCAGTTCGCGATCTCCACGGAAGAAACCCGTTACTACCTCAACGGTATTTACATGCATTCTTTGGATGTGGGCGAAGGCCTGCGTTTCCGCGCAGTTGCAACCGACGGACACCGCCTCGCTCAAGCTGAGCTTGAGGCACCGGAAGGCTCCAACGGCATGCCAGGCATCATCGTCCCGCGTAAAACCGTTGGCGAAATCCAGAAGCTGTTGGATGATCCGGAAGCAGAGATCAAGGTTGAAATCTCCGAGACCAAAATCCGCTTCACCATTGGCGATATCATTCTCACCTCCAAGCTGATCGACGGAACTTTCCCGGATTATGAGCGCGTCATTCCAAAAGGAAACGACAAAGAACTGCGCGTTGACCGCGACGCTTTCAAAGAAGCCGTGGACCGCGTTTCTACCATCGCCTCAGACCGTGGCCGCGCCGTCAAGATGTCCTTGAGCGAAGGCAAGATCGTTCTGACTGTCACCAACCCGGATTCCGGCAGTGCGACGGAAGAAGTTGCGGTTGAATATGACAACGAAGAATTCGAGATCGGCTTTAACTCCAAGTACCTGCTAGATATCGCAGCCCAGCTGGAAGCGGACACCGCACTGTTTACTCTCGCAGATTCCGGTTCACCGACCCTCATCCGCGATGCAGGCAGCGACGAAGCGATCTACGTTCTGATGCCAATGCGCGTTTAAGTGTTCTGCCCTCAGCCACCAAAGCTGGGGGCATTTTTCTTGGTACATATTCCCGAAATGTGGTCACTGGTTTTCGGATGAGAGTATGACCGAAACTCACGTAACCAGAGAGAGCCTGAATGTCGGATCCAGTGCCTGTGGCGCTTACTCGCCTCGCGCTAACGGATTTTCGAAACTACAGCGCATCAAGCGTTGAGTTGAACAGCCGAATGGTCGCTTTTGTTGGCGACAATGGCGCAGGCAAAACCAATATTCTGGAAGCAATCTCTTTTCTCTCCGCTGGCCGTGGCCTTCGCCGTGCAACCCTTAGCGATGTGGCGCGCACCGATGGCACGGGTGGCTGGGCCGTGAGCGCAGTACTGGAGGGTGAGTTTGGCGAGACGCGTATCGGCACCGGCCTGTCCGCAGGAGAACCGAGCCGCCGCGTCCGTATCGATGGCGAGGAGGCGCGCTCCTCGGAGGCTTTGCTGGAATATCTTCGCGTTTTATGGCTTGTCCCGTCCATGGACGGCCTGTTTACGGGGTCCGCTTCGGATCGCCGTAAATTCCTCGACCGTCTGGTTCTCTCCCTCAACCCGTCCCATGGCAGAATGGTTGCCAGCTTTGAAAAATCCCTGCGTCAGCGAAACCGTCTGCTTTCTGAAGGTGGAACGCCAGCATACCTTGATGCCATTGAAGCGCAGGTTGCCGAGCTAGGCACTGCGGTCGCTTTGGCACGCAGTGAAACGGTGAGCCTACTGGCCAAAACAATTGGAGCCCAGAAGGCACTCGGCCTCCCCTTCCCCTCTGCGGAAATTCACCTGCAAGGCGCGTTTGAAACCGCAACCATTGGCCTCAGTGCGTCTGATCGGGAAGATTGCTACCGAGATCTGCTGGTGGAAGGCCGTTTCCGGGACCGAGCGGCAGGTCGCACGCTGGATGGCCCGCATCGCTCGGACCTATATGTGGTTCACAGCGAAAAACAAATGCCCGCCGCGCAAGCTTCAACCGGAGAGCAAAAGGCCCTGCTGATCGGCTTGGTTCTCGCACATACAGATCTCACCTCCTCCATTTCTGGCATGACGCCAATTCTGCTGTTGGATGAAGTGGCGGCCCATCTCGATCCAGGCCGCCGCGAAGCCCTCTTCACCCGTCTTGAAGCACTCGGCGGACAAGTCTTCATGACAGGTACCGACCAAAACCTCTTCAAAGACCTCCCAACCGCCGCGCAGATTTTTGAAGTTGCAGAGGGTGCAATCAAGACCAGTTAGCTTATTTCGTTGAGCTGGCCTGAAGGCAATGCACTTTTATCTCGCTTGTCAGCGCAAAATCTATGTGATTACTTTTGGTTTCTGCTCTCGGGTGGCACAACCGACTTTTTGGGGCGAGGGCAATCAATCTGCTTCACACAACCTGCTTTTCAATCAATGTGATCTCATGGACTTGCAAATTCTTCTCATTTTCGGCGCAACTCTGTTTGTTGTTGCCATTACACCGGGTCCAGCTATTACAGCGCTGGTTTCACGTACACTCGGGTATGGACTGCAAGGCACGCTTGCGTTTGTCTCTGGAATGTTGATTGGCAGTATGTGCCTGTTTCTTTTGGCAATCCTCGGTCTGGCGAAGCTAGCAAGCACCTATGTACTGGCCTTCGCTATCGTCAAATACGTAGGTGCGGCTTATCTGCTCTATCTGGCGTGGAAACTCTGGCATGCCAGCAGCTTGCAGACACCGCAAGCGGATACGCAAATCGCAGCAACACCACAACAAACCACAAGAAACAGCGCAAGAACGCTGATCTCCGGTATGTTGATCACGCTCTCTAACCCAAAGGGTCTGCTGTTTTATGCGGCGCTCATGCCAAGCGTGGTACCTATGGATACCGTCACGACCATTGGTTTGGTGGAGCTGATGTTTGTCACGCTCACTGTATTGTCACTGGTCTTTGCAATCTATATTGGAGTGAGTTTGCGGGCACGAAACCTCCTGACCTCAGAAAAAGCTGTTACCCGACTGAACAAGAGCGCGAGCTTCGCAATGTTTGGCGCGGCGGCTGCAATCGTCGCGCGATAATAAGGGCATTAAGATGGAATTGGCTATTCTTTTAATTTTTGCAGGAACTCTGTTTGCGGCCGCGATTACCCCAGGGCCGGGTGTCGCTGCTCTGTTGGCACGTATCTTCGGCCACGGCATGCGGGGCACACCCATGTTTGTCGTAGGTATGGTTTTCGGAGATTTGTTCTGGTTTACGCTTGCCATTTTGGGGATGGCGGCCATCGCAACCAGCTACGCAATGGTGTTTGTAGCCCTCAAGTGGGTTGGCGCAGCCTATCTGCTTTACGTGGCATGGGGCATGTGGAACTCCAAAGGCATCAGCCCAACACAATCCGATGATGTTGCTGTAAAGCCATCATCGCGCATGGTTGCGCTGTTTGCAGGCCTGTCCATGAACCTGTCCAATCCGAAAGTTGTGATCTTCTACATGGCACTGATGCCAAACATCGTGCCCATGGATAGGATCAACATGCTTGCTTATTGGGAGCTGGCCGCGACAATGGCTGCTGTGCTGTTTGTTGTCTTCGGCATCTATGCCTATCTGGCAGCTTCGGCAAAGAAGTTGATCTCATCGCAAAAAGCGTTCCAGCGTCTCAACAAAGGCTCCAGCGTAGTTATGGTCGGCGTTGCTGCAACCATGGTGACCCGCTGATAAGTTAACTCTCTAAGCGGCGCTTGTAATTGAATGCAGCGCCGCACCCTGAGCGTAATCGCCTTCAGCAAAGAACAGCTGTTCCTTGATGGATGTAACTCACCTCGTCTTGTTTGGCGGTACACTTTTCAAGCTTGCAATCATCGCCTACGCTGGCCGGTAATTTTTCCGGAGCGCGTGTAGCGTTGCAATGGTTTGGGGTCGCTTATCTTACTTATATCGCTTAAGGTGTCGGGAAGAACGCAGCGGCAACGCCCTCTGGTTTAAAGGGCAACCAAATACCACCACAATCTTCTGCCAAGACATCGCTGTTTGTTGACCTCGCAGAAAGTAACGCATCTGATAAATCGACTGGCTTGCCTAGGACTTCTTGGCATTGCCGTGTTAATGATCATGCGCTAGGCCTATCGTCGGAAAGAATGGCCGGCTTTGGGAAAACTCCAAATGCAAAAGTGGAAACCGGAGGAGCTGGCTGTAGGCGCAAATCCGGGGGATGGCCGTAAAGGAAATTTTCCCCCTGTAAAAAACGCGTTTATGCAATATTTCCCTTGGTTTACGAGCGGTTAAACTCTCAGATTGCTTGAACCATTTGCCCAACCAATTATAACATGAACCCTAATGAAACCCGTTGTGTGAAGTGATTCGAATGAGCGAAACGTCGACCCCTGAAAATGGCGGACCTGAGCAGGAAAATGGCGCAGGTGAGTACGGTGCAGATTCCATCAAAGTGCTGAAGGGCCTGGATGCTGTGCGTAAGCGTCCTGGCATGTATATCGGTGACACTGATGATGGATCCGGCCTGCACCATATGGTCTATGAGGTTGTCGACAACTCCATCGATGAAGCGCTGGCCGGTCATGCCGATTATGTGACTGTGACGCTGAATGCGGATGGTTCTGTCACGGTGACCGATAACGGACGCGGAATCCCGGTAGATATTCACTCGGAAGAGGGAATTTCCGCAGCCGAAGTCATTATGACCCAGCTGCACGCTGGTGGTAAGTTTGACAGCAACTCCTACAAGGTATCCGGCGGTTTGCACGGTGTGGGTGTTTCCGTGGTCAACGCACTGTCCACCACGCTGGATTTGCGTGTATTCCGGAACGATAAAGAGCACTTCGTTCGCTTCCATCATGGCGAGCCTGAAGCGCCTTTGAAAGTTGTCGGTGACGCCCCGGGTAGGTCCGGTACAGAGGTGACCTTTACTCCCTCTCCCGAGACATTCACCAGGATTGAGTTTGACTACGACACCCTTGAGCACCGCCTGCGCGAGCTGGCCTTCCTTAACTCTGGTGCCCGCATCATCCTGACTGACAACCGTGGTGTCGAGCCTCGCGTCGAAGAGCTCTACTACGAAGGTGGTCTGGAAGCATTCGTTCGGTATCTGGACCGCGCCAAGCATCCGCTGATTGAACAGCCGGTTACAATGATGGCCGAAAAAGACGGCATCACTGTAGAAGTGGCCATGTGGTGGAATTCCAGCTATCACGAAAACGTTCTGTGCTTCACAAACAACATCCCTCAGCGTGATGGTGGTACGCACCTTGCTGGTTTCCGCGCCGCTCTGACACGTCAGTTGACCGGCTACGCAGATTCATCAGGGATCTTGAAGCGTGAGAAGGTAAACCCAACTGGCGAAGATTGCCGCGAAGGCCTGTCCTGCGTGCTGTCTGTGAAAGTTCCGGATCCGAAGTTCTCCTCCCAGACCAAAGACAAGCTGGTTTCGTCAGAAGTCCGTCCGGTGGTTGAGAACCTTGTTGGTGAGGCGCTCTCCACTTGGCTTGAAGAAAACCCAGCTCCGGCAAAAACCATCGTCTCCAAAGTGGTCGAAGCGGCAAGTGCCCGTGAAGCTGCGCGTAAAGCACGCGAACTCACCCGCCGCAAAGGCGCACTGGATATCGCCTCGCTGCCGGGCAAACTGGCCGACTGTCAGGAGCGCGACGCTTCTAAAGCCGAACTCTTCATAGTGGAGGGTGATTCCGCGGGTGGCTCTGCCAAACAGGGCCGTGACAGATCAAATCAGGCCGTGCTGCCGCTGAAGGGTAAGATCCTGAATGTGGAACGCGCACGCTTCGATAAGATGATCTCTTCGCAGGAAATCGGCACGCTAATTACTGCGCTGGGAACAGGTATTGGCAACGAGGAATTCAACCTCGAAAAGCTCCGTTATCATAAGATCATCATCATGACCGATGCGGACGTCGATGGTGCGCACATTCGTACTCTGTTGTTGACCTTCCTGTTCCGGCAGATGCCGGATCTGATTGAAAACGGCTATGTCTATATCGCACAGCCTCCGCTGTACAAGGTAACGCGCGGCAAGTCCGAGCAGTACCTGAAAGATGAAGCGGCCTTTGAAGAATACCTGATCGGCAGTGGTCTGGATGAGACGTCACTCAGCCTTGCAAGTGGCGAAGTTCGCATGGGGGAAGACCTGCGCAGCGTCGTAAATGAGGCTCGTGAAATCTCTGATGTTCTTAATGGCCTACATGCCCGCTACGACAAAGCTGTTGTCGAGCAGGCTGCCATTGCCGGTGCGCTGAATGCCGATAATCTACACAACCATGAAAAAGCCCAGGAAGCCGCTGCTTACATCGCGCGTCGCTTGGACATTCTGGCTGACGAGTTTGAGCGTGGCTGGGAAGGTGAAGCAACTGAAGAGGGTGATCTCATATTTACCCGTGTTGTGCGCGGCGTGAAAGAAGTCACAACAATTGATGCTGCGCTGCTCGGTTCTGCAGATGCTCGTCGTCTCGCCAACTACTTTAAGCATCTGGATGAAGTCTATCACAAAGCTGCATCCTTGGTGCGCAAAGACAAGTCTGTCGAAATCCGTGGCCCGCAAGCCCTTCTGGAAGCTGTCTATGCGCAAGGTCGCCGCGGCATTTCCATGCAGCGCTACAAGGGGCTGGGCGAGATGAACCCGGAACAGCTTTGGGAAACAACGCTTGATCCGAATGTACGCTCTCTGCTGCAGGTGAAGATTAAGGAAGCGGACGCCGCAGACGACATCTTCACCAAGCTGATGGGTGATGAAGTTGAACCGCGTCGCGATTTCATTCAAACCAACGCGTTGTCTGTTGCAAACCTCGACGTTTAAGCAACGCACGCCATTGTAAGATAGCAAAAAAACGAAGAGCCGGATTGCTTCTGCACTCCGGCTCTTTCATGCTTAGCCTTGATTAACGGCAGAAAGCCTTATACTTCAAGGCTTTCGAAGCTGTGCTTTGATACCCAGCGATCAAATAGAAAACTTACATGATTACGTGCTGCATCCGCGGCTTCCTCGGAGGTTCCATTGCAGTGGGTTTCAATAATCTTGATGTGCTTTTCGTAAATCTCCACGCCATTAAGTGGAGGTTTCATGTGAGATAGCGTAACGCGGTGCATATGAAGCGCACATCTTTCCAGAATAGGCTCCAGTCCTCGCAAGTTCGCCTGTCTGAACAAAGTGGCATGAAACAGCCGGTCATAAGCGCTACATAAAAATATCTCGTTGCAATCTGCCGCCTGACACATGGCATCCAAAATTTCAAACAGCCGGTTGCGGGTTTCCTCGGAAATGTTGGAAGCGATCATACGTCCTGCCTGCTCTTCCAGCTGCATACGGATCTTGACGATTTCTGTTGCTTCCGCACGGTTAATACCCGCAACCCGCGTACCCTTATAGTCATGCCTCACCACCAGACCGGATTGTTGCAGTTTCAGCAATGCCTCCCGCACAGTTCCCTGCGCGCAATGACAGGCATCGGCCACTGTCTGCTCGGCGATTGCATCGCCAGGCATGAGCGCACCAACGATGATCTGTTCTTCCAGATAATGATAGACAGCATCACTCTTACGATTGCTCGCAGATGACCAAGGAGAAATCCCAAAACGAGAGATGAGGGAGCGGTCCGAGATCGTGTGCAGCATGACAAAAGCGCTTTTTTTTTGGATGAGGACGAACCTCAGCGTTCATGAAAGCAGATCGCTTCGGACTTCTCATCATAGGAACATTATAAGCACGTATAGCGTGTGAACTGTGTTATGTGCAATTATAAAATATAATTCCTTAGGGGAAGGGTGAAATATTGCGCTTTCTGTGAAGCTCTCTATTTTATCAAACAGAAGCACGGGTAAATCAGGATAAAAATTCCAAGTTGTTGTTGGATTTATCTCGTTCCGATCAGTGGGACGTACTGCTTTGATTACCGGAATAGGTTATGTGGCCAGCTAATTTTTCCACCACAGGAGGAGCATATAGGGGTGCCATATGCTCCTTCGTGGCCCTATCCGGTCAAGATTCTGGCTTGAACATGACAGTTCCCGACGCGTAAGCATAAAGCTTGCCGTCCTCATCGACGATTTCACCAGCTGCAATTCCGGTTTGGCGCGTCATGCTGATTACGCGAGCTTCTGCGTAGACAACCTGCCCTCCCCTAATAGGGCGAATGAACTTGACGTTGAGTTCTGATGTCCCGCGGAAATTGAAGAGATCTTTGAGCTTGGTTTGCACCGCCAGCGAGATCACCGAGTCCAGCGCCGTTGCTGCATAGCCCCCGTGAACGCCGCCATCCGGATTGAGGTGGTCCTTGGTTGGTTCGCATCTAAAGCGAGCCATGCCGTCTTCGATGCAGATAAGGTCCACGTTCATGGTCTTCGCCATAGCTGGCCGAGTCCCCGATTTCTGCATAGCTTTCAGAATATCAAGTCCTGACATTGCTTTTATGTCCATTTCTTCAATCCGTCCTATTGAAAATCTTTGAGATAAAACCGTATTCCCACAAATGCCGCTCTGGTTTTGACTGGAAATACGCAGTGAAATTGAGTTCACGTGAGTATGTGAGCCCTTGGCTAAAGCTTGGTCAGCAGCACCTTGAGATCGTTCCTCTCCCGATCACTCAGCTCTGCAAGAAATTTGGCGTTGGCGTTTTCGGTCAAACTGTCGAGAGTACTCGTAACTTTTCGCCCGTGCTTGGTGAGAAAGATCCGTTGCGCGCGCCGGTCCTCCAGACTCACCCTGCGCTCCAGATATCCAGCAGGGCACAGCCGGTCCAGAACGCCAGTGAGCGTGGCATTATCAAGTTCGGCAGCTTTGCCCAACCGGGAAGTTGTGCAGCCATCCTGAACAGCAAGGGCTTGCAGCACAATGGATTGCACCGGGGTCAGCCCCAGCGCATCCAATTGCTTCTTATAAAACCGCGCACCACGTCTGGCGCTTCTGGAAAGCAGATAAAAAATGCAGTCTTTCAAGTGCATGGAAGGCACTCCAGATATTTCGTATACAAATAGTTTGCACACAAAATAAATACGGACAATCGCTACTTTGGAGGGGGGAGGAAGCTACAGCAGAGTGTAACTCCCAATCAGAATGACCTACGCGCCTTTGCAGGTCTCAAGAGGGCTGAATCAAGCTGGAATGCTTACAAGCGGCAAAGGAACGATCACTTTTGCGCATGTCGACCCAGCAAGAGGTCGGGAAGACTACCGTTTGCCCGGTAGCTCTCGATAATCAAATATGGAAAACTAAAGAGCCCGCCACCAACAACGCTCAGAATACCAAAAATCACACCCTTCAAATTCGCTCCCTCGCGCCAGCAGACCCAGGCAGCGAGCAGCAGTAGGTGGAATATAAAATCGGTGTTGAACTGAGCGCGCCATGCATGACCAAGAAGGTCTTGAACTGCAACGGCTGGCCAGTTCGGGCCAAGCACCATAACGGCGTGAACTGTCAGATAAATGATCCAAATCCAAGCTGCCAAAAGGAGAAGACGAAAGACCTTCATATGCGCAATCCCATAACCTTCGAATTTGATAAGATAAAGTACTTAGGTTGTTCCTTTAGAAGGTCAGAAGATATGCGTCTACCCGCCTTGCTGATATATCATGAGGGTTACTTGCCGAAACCTCTGGGACGACCACAAGTCTGGAGATGAAGCTTCGAATCGTGCGGCCGCGAAGTGCCTGAAACCTGCTGCATGGACTTTGAGCTCACCCAAAGACCCAACGAAGTCAGAGGCGACTTCCAGCTCCTCTGGTCTCAGGTATTCCCGCAAATATTCACAAATCATCCCTTTGTTTGAGCCGCCTTTTATCGATCTTCTCCTCTTCAAGGAGCTTCAGCGGATGGAGCGCAAAGTCCTCTTCCACATGCAGCTTGCGCTTGATCGCTCTGGCGCGGGCAGCCCGCCTGTTTTTTATACCCACGAACAAGAAGGCAATAGACAATAGGCACAGACTCAAAGCTACGCTGAGCACGATTGTGGCCATAGCTTCCTCCCAAGATAAGCTAGTCACCTTTCTCATCTTGGGGGCAAATGGGTTCTGCTAAAATCGTCAATGTATGCGGGTAGTATTTTAGGGATTGCATAGGCAGCTTGAGTTCTCGGGCAAATAGGCGTTTTCACACCTGTGATCTCCGACACAGAACTCATCAATGTGCAAATTCCGAGACATGTTTCCAAATGGCAATTAAGGCAGCTCCAGCACGGATAAAGAACCAATGAACTTTCTAAACTGCCAGACCAGATAAGCTATGGAAATATTGTAAGAAAATCGGCTCCTGAAATTTCATGAGCGACACTTGAATATTGTAACATATTGATAACAAATGTTTTTCATAAATTTATCCGTAATAATTCCTCCTTTTTCCCTCCGAAATATAGCCTCAATTTCCAGAACAATCGCCCCCATCGAACGTAAAAAACGATCATGTGAACTGTACATGAGGCGCTGTTGGGAGCGGAGCGAACACAGCCGGCAGTCAGATCAAAAGAGTGTTCGTTTTAACGGGAGGGGCCCACGGGGCCGTCTGGACTCTAGCAATAAGGCTTGCGCCATATGTCCAGATCCTTCCAATAAAACTGAGGGAATAAAATGGACTATCGTGGCACGTATAACGAATTCCGTGATGCACTTCGGGCTTTTGAATCCGGTTGGGACCGCGCGAAATACAATCAGGGCGGAGTTCAGGACGAGCTGCTCAACGAATTAGCAGGCGGCTCGGTGCAAGACTTCTACCCAAACCGCGATAGTTGGGGCGATCTGGATGATGGCCAATGGAATGCAATGTCCTACCGCTCCGTGAGTCCATTAGGATTTGTTGGATACCAGTTCGGTGAAGCCCTGCTGATCGACCTAGGCTACTATGATCATGATGTCTTTTACGGCAACGGCGCCGTCTCCAACAGTTGGGATGGCAGCTGGACCGGAAAGAACAATATCCATTCACTCGAAGATTTTATGACACCAGAGGCTCAGGAAGTCGCCATTCAGGAAGCGTTTGGCTACCATCTCCAGATTATTGAAATCGGATTGTCCAACAGCGGTCGGATGCTGGATGACTTCATTGGGCGTGAGTTCACTTACCAACAGGATGACCAGCAAGTCAGCGTAACCCTCACACTGACAGGTATCCTTGCGGCGGCCCACATGCGCGGTGCTTATAGTACTCTTGCGGTCCTGCTTGGCGGTGACGTGTCTCAGGATGAATCCCGCTCCTTAATTCTCCGGTCAATGAAGCAGTTTGGTGCTTATGAAAGCCCGTCCCTTCACGAAATAATCAACTACTTCCAGGACAACCTGACAGGCAAGAAGGACCTGAGCGACTCTCTGCCACACACGGGCGTTCCAAAAGAAGAAGCCGATGTGGTCATCACATGGTCCTACGGCGAACAGAAGATCGTTCATGGCTTCGATACCACGAACGGCGTGATCTTTGTTGACTGGATTAGCTCTGACCAGCTTGAGATCGTCGAGACAACGGATGGTGTGCTCTTCTCAATCCCTTCCAACGGTGGTCAGACCTTATTGTTGTCCGGCGTGACCTTTGCGGACCTGACAATGACCAACTTCTCCATTCAGGATGTCTCGGCAGCTGGATTGATCCGTGGTCATATCGAGAGTAGCGCACAGTCAGCTGCTCTGGCCGCCTCCGAGAAGGAAAAGGCAGCTGATCTGCATGATGGCCATCATGGCCATGCCGGTGACACTTACAAACTCGGCATGGAGAGTGAAACCCAGGTGATCACAAAGTTCGATTCTTCCTCTGACATGATCCATATTCTGGAAGGTGTTTCAGGAGATCATTTTCAGATCCTTGAAGAAGAGGACCATATCCCACGCAAGAACGTCAACATCGTCATTACGGATGGGTTTGGCAAAGCCCTGTCCACCACCACCTTTCAGGATGTGAGGCTCTCCGACCTGTCGCTGGCCAACTTCTCAGTTTCCGAGCAGTCAACCTTTATCGAGGTTGCTGCGGCCATTGGCGAAACCGCAGAGCTGCTCACGCTGGGGCGCAGCGGCGGGTGTGAGCTTGTTTATAGTAATGATGGCTCGAACCCACCAGAAATCACCGGAACAACAGAACAAGGTGGTTCCAGATTCCGTGCGGATGTGAATGCTGACGATATTGTTGGCTTTAATCCGGAAACGGATGAGCTGGATCTCGAAGGTGCCTCTGCGCACGATCTGACAGTGACCAAAGCACCCTCCGGTGAGATTGTTATCGACACCCCATGGGAATCCAAAGCGCAGATCATTCAAGGTGTCGGCTTTCATGATGTTCAGATCTCAAACTTCGGTGTCGTTGAAGATAAGAATCTACAGCAGGATATTGGAGGCATCGTCTCCTGGGAGCATGGTATGGGCCCACGTGAAGACGACACAGTCTATATCCGGTCCCATGAATACGGCCTGCGCGAAGCCATCTCCGACTTTGATCCGGCAACTATGAAAATCAGTTTTCTGTACTACGGGATGCGTGAACGTCTGAGCGTTGATGAAACCGCAGATGGTCTGCTGATCTCCACCCAGCCGACGGGGCAAAGCTTCCTGTTTGAAGGCATCTCACTGGAAGATCTGGTTCCAGGCCATCTGGAATTCCATGCCAGTCAGGTAATGGATGACAACCTGCAAGCCTCCTTTGGTTTCAGCCAGAGTCAGGTGACTATCGTTACCCGTGAGGGCATGTTGACCGCCAGAGCTCCCGCCGAGGGGGCAAAAGATGGGCATGAAACGAAAGTGAATGTGTCCGGTCAAACAGCAGCTGTTACCAGATGTCAGGTTCCTGACGATGGTGTGGTTGCGTTCACATGGGCGTGGGGCCAAAACCGCGTTATCACCGACTTCAGCCCCGCAGCGCATAAGATCAACATCGGCTGGATCAGCGCAGATCAGATCAGCTTTACCGAGACCGAAGAAGGTCTATCCATCGCCCTGCCATCAAACGGCGGACAGAACCTCTTGCTGGAAGGGATCTATCTGGACGACCTGAAGGCCGAGAACTTCGAGGTCAAAGACCCATCAGCCTTACAGGAAGTCCATGATTTGCTCGAAGGTCAGGAAGAACCGTCTGTGGCTGAGGCACCAGCTGAACAACACACGGCTGCGGAGCCTGCCCAAGCAGATCCGGCAGATGATTCCCCGCGTGAGTTCATGTTGGATTGGCATTGGGGGAAGCAGGATGTGCTGCGGGACTTCAACCTTGAAGAAGACACTGTAAACATCCGCTGGCTCAACCACCGCCAGTTCGAGCTTGAACAGACGGAGGATGGCGTCCTGTTCACTCTGCCGGGCAACGGCGGACGGTCCCTTCTGCTCGCTGGCATCACTGTTGCCGAGCTATCAGCTAAAAATGTCCGTGCCAATGACAAAGAGGCACAGGCCAAGATTGACGACTTCCTCGCAAATCCTAAAAGATCGGCAGATCCTAAAACTCCGACAAAGATGAAAAAGCCAGAGGCCGCTGCAGTTTCACAGGCTCCGAAACCAGCTTCTACTCCAGCAGCAGCAACGAATAATGTTGCCGCCAGAACAGGACGAAGAGCAATCGGCGGTGAGACTGTGCGCATCGGTTGGGATTGGGCTGCAGAAGAAGTCATCATGAACTTCAATCCTGCAACCGACATCATTGACTTCGGTAATCTGAACCCGTCTCAGGTTCAGATCAAAGAATGCAAAAATGGTGTTGTGATCGAGGTTCTGGACAATGGTGGCCATACCTACACCTTGAACGGCATCACTCTGAAAGACCTGAGCCCGGCAAACTTCGAGGCCAGGGACATCAGAGACCTGGAAATTGGAAAAGACATGAGTGCATACCAGCGCCGCTCTTTCGCTCAGGAAAACCGCGTGAGCTGATCGAACAAAGCAGTAAAACAGGTGAGCCCTTCCGGCGTATGTCGGGAGGGCTTATTGTTAGGTGCTGAAGGTCATGTGGACCGGCCCAAGCACCTGAATTGCCAAGACCACACAAAAATAGGGGCCGAAGCCCCTATTTCCGCTTATTCAAAACAGAGTGTCGTGGTGCTTACCAGCCAGCCTCAACATCACCCATTTCCACATAGATGCTCTTGACCTGAGAGTACTGATCCAGCGCCCACTGGCCGTTTTCACGGCCAATACCGGAGTTCTTGAAGCCACCAAATGGCATCTCGACCGGGGTCAGGTTGTAGTTGTTGATCCAGCAAGTGCCAGCTTCCAACTGATCAATCACGCGGTAAGCACGCTGAATATCTTTAGTGAACACAGCAGCAGCCAGACCAAACTCGGTGTTGTTGGCGCGGCGGATCACATCAGCTTCATCATCAAAGTCCAGCACGCACATCACAGGACCGAAGATCTCTTCGCAAGCAATGCGCATATCGTCTTTGACTTCAGTGAAGATGGTTGGCTCAACAAACAGACCGCGACCAAGACCATCCACTTGCGGACGACCACCACCAGCGTAAAGAACCGCACCTTCGCTCTGACCAATCGCGATGTAATCCATCACCTTCTCAAGCTGAGCCTTGGAAATAAGCGGGCCAAGCTGTGTGTCTTCGTTCAGTGGGTCACCAATAAGGATCTTCTCGGTCCGCTCTTTCAGGCGCTTCAAGAACTCATCCTTGATGGAAGAATGCACGAACACGCGGGTGCCGTTGGAGCAGATCTGACCGGTGGAGTAGAAGTTTGCGTTCATCGCCGCTGCAACGGCATTGTCGATGTCACTGTCTTCGAAAATCACGATCGGAGATTTGCCGCCCAGCTCAAGGCTCATGTGCTTCAGCTGGGAAGCTGCTTTTTCAGCAACCTTCATGCCGGTTGGCACAGAACCCGTCAGAGAGACCTTGGCAATGTCAGGATGCGACACCAGAGAAGCAGCTGCCTCACGGTTTGCCTGCACCACGTTGAACACACCATCCGGCAGACCCGCTTCACGGAAGATCTCGGCCAGCTTAAGTGCGGAAAGACAAGTCACTTCAGATGGTTTGAAGATCATCGCATTACCAGCTGCCAGAGCCGGAGCAGCCTTCCATGCTGCAATCTGGATCGGATAGTTCCACGCGCCAATGCCAAGGCAAATGCCCAATGGCTCGCGCTTGGTCATGGCATAAGAGCCACCCAGATCAATGTGTTCGCCGTTGGACGTTGCAGCAACGCTTGCAAAGTATTCCAGCGCCTCAGCACCGGAAGCAGCATCAGCCACCAGTGTTTCTTGCAGCGGCTTGCCCGTATCAAGCGTTTCCAGCTCGGAAAGCTCACGGTTGCGCTCGCGCATAAGGTCCGCAGCCTTGCGCAGAACGCGGGAGCGTTCAGCAGGCGCCATGGAGCGCCAGATTGTAAAGCCGGTGCGTGCCGCAGCAACCGCTTTGTCAATGATCGCCGGTGTTGCGGAGTGAACCCGTGCAATCACCTCCTGCGTTGCAGGATAAAGGCTCAGAATTTCCTCACCCGTCGTATCTTCAACGTAAGTGCCGCCGATGAAGTGAGAACCATCCGGCTGCGCACGCAGGGATGCATTCGTCAGAGTATCTGTTTTTGTCATATCTAAATCCAACACTTAACGTTGTTCGTTTTGCCAGTTCGGGTGTACCCACGCCTGCTTGTCACTGGCCGGAAGCATACCTTTTCCAAGAATGTGGTCAGCAGCCTTCTCACCAACCATGATGGAAGGCGCATTGAGGTTGCCGTTTGTAATCTGCGGGAAGATGGAGCTGTCAGCAACGCGCAACCCTTCAACGCCAATGACACGACATTCGCTGTCAACCACAGCACTCTCATCATTTGCATCACCCATCTTACAGGTGCCGCATGGATGGAATGCGCTCTCAACGTGTTCCTTGATGAAGGCGTTCAGCTGCTCGTCGGTCTCAACGTCGCTACCCGGCTGAATTTCCTTGCCGCGATAAGGATCAAACGCCTTCTGGGCAAAGAGCTCACGTGTAAGCCGGATACACTGACGGAAATCTTCCCAGTCTTCCTCATGGCTCATGTAGTTGAACAGAACATTTGGCTGTTCCATTGGGTCTGCAGACTGCAGCGTCACTGCACCGCGAGACTTGGAGCGCATTGGGCCAACATGAACCTGATAACCATGCCCTTCCGCCGCTGCCTGCCCGTCATAACGAACCGCAAATGGCAGGAAGTGGAATTGGATGTCGGGATACTGTACGCCCGCCTTAGAGCGAATAAACCCGCAAGTCTCAAAGTGGTTTGTAGAGCCCAGACCGGACTTCGCCAGCTGCCACTGTGCGCCAATCACCCCTTTGGAGAGCAGGTTCCAGTGTTTGTAAAGCGTAATCGGCTGCGTACAGGCCTGCTGGATATAAAGCTCCAGATGGTCCTGAAGGTTCGCACCAACGCCCTTGCGGTCCGCAATCACTTCAATGCCCAACGCAGACAGCGCTGCCGCATCACCAATACCGGAATGCATCAGCAGCTTAGGAGAGTTGATGGAGGACGCAGAGACAACCACTTCACGGGTGCATTTCAGTTCAGTCAGCTTCCCGCCGCGCATGTACTCCACGCCAACGGCACGCTTGCCTTCCATAAGAATGCGGTTCACATGCGCACCGGAGATGATCTCCAGATTTTCGCGGCCCTTGATCGGCCAGAGATAAGCATTGGCGGCGGACCAACGACGGCCATTGTGCACCGTCATCTCCATTTCGCCAAAGCCTTCCTGACGATAGCCGTTGTAATCCTCGGTGCGCGCGTAACCGGCTTCTTCACCCGCCTGTACAAAGGCTTCGTAAAGCGGGCTCCAGCGTGTACCGCGGGAAACATGCAGCGGGCCGGACTTGCCGCGCCAGCCGTCATCTCCTGCCGTCGCATTTTCAAGGCGCTCGAAGTAAGGCAGAACGTCTTGATAGCCCCAGCCTTCTGCTCCCATCTCTTTCCAGGTGTCAAAGTCGCAGGCATTGCCGCGCACATACACCATGCCATTGATGGAGGATGAACCACCAATCACCTTGCCACGCGGCAACGCAAGCTTACGTCCGTCCAGATGTGGCTCAGGAGCGCTCTCATAACCCCAGTCATAACGGGACATGTTCATGGGGTAGGACAAGGCGGCAGGCATCTGAATGAACGGACCAATATCCGTGCCTCCAAATTCCAGCAGGATCACCTTGTTTTTAGGGTCTTCTGAAAGGCGGTTCGCCAGTGCGCATCCAGCTGAGCCAGCGCCTACAATAATGAAATCTGCGGTCATGTATTCTCTTGGCTTTCTGCCACTTCTCAGTTTTTATTGTGGGGTATCTGTCGTTTCAAAGCTGTCGAAACATTTCTTTACGTAGTCCTGAACCAGCATGGTGGCTGGTGATCCGTCAGGTCGGTTGGTTGTCAGCACGCATTGCAGCCAAAGCCCGTCAATCATGGCGGCTGTGCCTGCTGCTGCCGTATTTGCCGTCTCGCGATCCGTCACGCGCCGATATTCTGAAGTCAGATTCGAAATCAGGCGTCGATGATAGATTTGCAGCAATCGGCGCGTTTCTGGTTCCGTGCGCGCCAAAACATAAAATGCAAACCATGCCGAAATCACCGAAGGCTGAAACTGCTCATCGCTAAAACTGGTATGGATGATTGCGTCGATCCGCTCCACGGGTGTCTTCGCCCGCAATAGCCGCTTCCGGGATTGCTTGCTCAGGTCTTTCAGCAAAAAGCTGATGGTTGCGTTGAACACACCTGCTTTCGAGCCAAAATAGTGATGCGGTAACCCCGTTGAAATACCGGCATTCTTGGCGATGTCTGCCATTGTGGTCGCAGCATATCCCTTCTCATGGATCGCTTTAATCGTCCCCATGATGATCGAGGTTTTGCGTTCCTCTACCATTCCAACTTTAGGCATCTGCGCTCGACTAGCTCCAAGATTATTTTTATTGAACGTTCAATCAATAAAAATAGTTCATATAACATTTTTTGTGTTTTGAAAAGTATTGCGCTTAGATTTATCGTAATTATTATCATGAGCATAGCTTGCCTTTAGTCCTTCTGGGCTTTATTAGCTAAGGACATCAAAGGAATTTGAAGTTTCAATTATCTTCTGGAAGCTGGCCGGTGTGAAAATTCTCGGCGTTTCTATGGTTATATTGAAAATATACATAAATCAGGGAGATTTACATGGGCGTTACTAAGGGCCTTACAAAGAGACTTGCTACTTCTGCTTCAGTATTCTTACTCATTACTGGGTCAGCTCTCGCCGCAGAAGCGGATGCCTGTAAAACCGTACGCTTCTCCGACGTGGGCTGGACTGACATCACAGCAACCACAGCAGCTGCAACATCAGTTCTGGATGCAATCGGCTACGAGACAAATGTAAAAGTACTTTCTGTACCAGTTACTTATGCGTCTCTTGCAAATAACGATCTTGATGTATTCCTCGGCAACTGGATGCCAACAATGGAAGCTGATATCGCGAAGTATCGCGAAGCCGGCACCGTTGATACTGTGCAAACCAACCTGACTGGCGCTAAGTATACTTTGGCTGTTCCTAAGTATACATACGAAAAAGGCCTTAAGGACTTTGCTGACATCGCAAAATTCTCTAAGGAGCTTGATGGTGAGATCTACGGTATTGAAGCAGGTAACGACGGCAACCGTCTGATCCTCGACATGATCGAGCAGGATGCATTCGGCCTCGACGACTTCGACATTGTTGAATCATCCGAAGCTGGCATGCTGTCTCAGGTTGCGCGTAAAACCCGCCGGAACGAAGACATTGTCTTCCTCGGTTGGGCTCCGCACCCAATGAATTCCAACTTTGAGTTGGAGTACCTCTCCGGTGGTGATGACTTCTTCGGTCCAAACTTTGGCGGTGCAGACGTTCGCACGAACACCCGCGCTGGCTACGCTAGCGAGTGCGCCAACGTGGGTCAGTTCCTTCAGAATCTCACCTTCTCTCTGGAGATGGAAAACGAGATTATGAATGCAATTCTGAACGAAGGTGACGAGCCAACCGATGCTGCAAAAGCATGGATCAAGAAAAACCCTGAATCTCTTGATAAATGGTTGGACGGCGTAACCACCTTTGACGGAAAAGACGGCCTGTCCGCAGCAAAGTCTGCATTCGGCCTCTAAGCGTCATTACCAAAGATATCCTGAGGGGCGGATGCGATACACTCGCACTCTGCCTCTCAGCGTTTAGTTCCGGAGCTTTCCGACAGCCGGAATATCCAATTTGCAGCTGGGGTTGCTGTTTGTCGGTACGAAAAATCCTGCGATCCGCCAGAACCAGGTTCAGGGCGTGAGCGCGTAAACATACAATAACAAAATCTGAGGTTTCCCGTGGAGTGGCTAACAGAGCACAAACTACCCATCGGCAGTTGGGCCAGGTGGGGAGTTGATTGGCTCACCGACAACGCAAGTGGTTTTTTCGATGCAATCTCCGTTGCAATTGAATGGCTTATTGACAATGTACTTTGGCTCTTGCAAGCCCCTCACCCGCTCGGTGTTGTTATCATTGCCACCGGACTGGCCTTTATTGTCAGAAGGTCCATCCCCTTTACACTGTTTGTTGCACTGAGCCTGCTGCTCATCATCAACCAGGGCTACTGGGATGAGACCACAGAAACGCTGGCGCTAATTCTCAGCTCTACATTCGTTTGTATGCTGATCGGTGTTCCGGTCGGTGTTTATTCCGCCCATCACCCCAAGTTCTTCTCCTGGGTGCGCCCGGTGCTGGATTTGATGCAGACAATCCCGACGTTCGTGTACCTGATCCCAGCCCTGATCCTTTTTGGTCTTGGTGTGGTTCCGGGCTTGATCTCTACCGTGGTGTTCGCTCTGCCTGCCTCAATCCGCCTGACCCAGATTGGCGTTGCTTCCACTCCGAAGCACCTTCTGGAAGCTGGTGAAGCATTTGGTGCCACCTATTGGCAAAAGCTCTTCAAGATCGAGCTGCCATACGCGCTGCCAAATATCATGGTTGGCCTGACGCAAACCATCATGTTGTCACTCTCCATGGTCGTGATCGCTGCCCTTGTTGGCGCGGATGGCCTTGGTGTGCCAACACTTCGTGCGTTGAACACAGTGAACATCGCCAGAGGCTTTGAAGTTGGTATCGCAATCGTTCTGATCGCTATCGTGCTTGACCGTTTCTTCAAAAAACCAGAAGAAAAGGGTGGCAAATAATGACCAATCCCGTCGTTTCCTTCAAAAACCTGTCCATCGTATTTGGTGATAAGCCCACTGCGGCTCTGCCCCTGATTGATGCCGGCAAGAACCGTGCTGAAATTCAGGAGCAAACCGGCCAGCTGGTTGGCGTCGCCAATGCCACCTTTGACATCCAGCAGGGCGAGCTTCTCGTTCTGATGGGCCTGTCCGGTTCTGGTAAATCCACCCTGCTCCGCGCCATCAACGGCCTCAACAAGGTCTGCCGTGGTGAAGTGCTCGTCTCTGATAAGGACGAGCAGGTGAACCCATCCACATGCTCTTCCTCGCGCCTGCGCAAGCTGCGCCGTGAACGTGTTGCGATGGTATTCCAGCAGTTTGGCCTGCTGCCATGGCGCACGGTCCGTGACAATGTCGGCTTTGGTCTGGAACTCTCCGGTGTTCCAAAGGCCAAGCGTCTGGAGCAAGTTGAAGAGCAGCTGGAACTCGTCGGCCTTGGCGGCTGGGGTGACAAATACGTGCACGAGCTGTCTGGCGGTATGCAGCAGCGTGTCGGGCTGGCGCGTGCATTCGCAACAGACGCACCAATCTTGCTTATGGACGAGCCGTTCTCCGCACTGGACCCCCTCATCCGCAGCCACTTGCAGGATGAGCTGCTGGACCTTCAGGAAAAGCTGCACAGAACCATCGTGTTCGTGAGCCATGACCTCGACGAAGCTGCCAAGATCGGCAACCGCATCGCCATCATGGAAGGCGGTCATGTGGTTCAGATCGGTACACCGCAGGAGATCGTGAAGAACCCGGTGGATGAGTACGTTGAATCCTTCGTTGCTCACATGAACCCGCTCAACGTTCTGCATGCCGAAGACATCATGTCAGATCTCAGTGCTGTCAGCCCCGATCTAGTCGCAGGGATCGAGCAGATGCCAAGATGCACTGCAAAGCAGGCCATCCGTAAGGTGATTGAGATGAAGCGCAGCAGCGCTGGTCCAATCGCCGTCTACCGCGGTGACCGCGTCGTCGGCATCATTCGCGAGCAGGAAATCATGGACTGCTTCGTTTAGCACCAACAAGAATTAACGATTCTATCAACAGGCGCACTGGAAAAAGTGCGCCTGTTTTTGTTTGCAAAAGAAATTCTCATGCATTTAGCAGCCAAGGCGACTTTTGACGAAATAATGCTCACCGAAACTCCGTGAATTTGCATAATGTGAAGAGTGGAACTACACAGAAATACGATTTTCATAAAAATTTTTGGATTGCGCCATGACTCTTGAAATTGCACAGGAAAACCCTGATTCACCCAAGCGAAGTTATATTCTCTTTGCTGGTGGTTCATTTTTTGGACGAGTCCTCGCTTGGGTTGCCCTAACGGTCGCCACGCTGGGTATCTATCGTTTCTGGGCAATGACGGGTCTGCGCAGGGACTTATGGTCAGCTACACATCTGGAAGGTGACCAACTGCGCTACCACGGCACCGGAAAAGAACTGTTCATCGGTTTCCTGATTGCGCTGACAATCCTTATCCCGTTTTATGCGCTTGGTTTAGGCCTCCAGTTCATGGGGCCGGTTGCAACAATCGTTGGCTTCTCCATCATGTTTGTCGTCGGCTTTCTGCTCACGCCATACGCACTATTCCGCCGCCGTAGGTACCTTCTCACTCGCACCACATGGCGCGGAATTCGCTTCCATATGCAAGGCTCCGCATGGGCGTATGTGCGCGCATGGATCTTCTGGACTATTCTCTCCATCATCACGCTTGGCATCGCTTTCCCATGGCGTCAGGCAAAGCTGGACAGAATGCTCACCGAGGCCAGCTATTTCGGCAATCAGCAGTTCAGTTACGCAGCAACCCCAAACGATTACTTTGTTGCTCTGCTGCCTGTCTATGCAATCCTATTCTTCCCAGGGGCCATTCTTGCGGCGGCAGCTGTGTTCACCGGCGGCAAAGCTCTTGCTTTCTTACCTTTAGTGTTCTTGGTATCCATGGTCCTTTGGCCGCTTGCTTTTGCGAATATCTTCCGCCTTCAAGTCCGCTCCACAAAGATAGGTGACACCGGTTTTGAGAGTTATATCGGAGCCTCCAAGTTCTATGGCGCCTACATCATTCATGCTGTAATCGTTGGTGTCGGCGTTTCGATTGTGGGTGCAATCGGCGCCATATTCACATTTTCTGCAGGCGTTCAACTAGAGCCCCAGAGCAGCTGGTTCAGCCTGACCACGCTGGCAGGCGTCCCGTTGCTTGCGCTTTATTACGGCGTCCTGCTCTTCGCCAACATGATGGTGCTTCAGGTGATGCTGTTCGAGTGGAAGATGAGCAGCACGGTGGTCGTCAACGCCCATGGCGTTAAGGATGCAATTGCGGCTGGGGATCTGGAAAACGCCGTCGGAATGGGCCTTGCGGATACGCTTGATGTAGGGTTCGAAGTGGTCTGATTATGAAGCTACTGCTTGGAAACGCGGAATTTTTCGACGGCACATCAGCTGTTGCCCGCAACTGCCAGATCTGGTTTGACTATGACGAAATGATCCTCACAGATCTGGCTGGGGATCAGGAGTTCGCGCGTTGGTCCGCTGCAAAACTGCTATGTGAATGGACCTCTTCCTCCATCATGGTGGTGGAGCTGAACAAGCCCACGAGTACCGCCTACGTCAAAGTGAGGGATCAGGAGACTGGCAAATCCGTAGAGCGTAAAATTCGCTTGGTGGCGGGCCTGCCCAAGCGCGAAAACACCAAAAAGATCGTCTTAGGCAGTCTGGCCTCTATCGCACTGGTTGCCATCGCCCTGATTTACTTTCTGCCTGCATTCTCCAAATATGCAGTTCACAATGTTCCCAAGTCTTGGGAAGAAAAGCTCGGAAAGAACGTCGAAACCACTCTTATTCCCGCGTTCAGTACGGAGAAAGTCTGTAAGTCCAAATCTGGTCAGATAGCGCTGGAACAGATTGCAAAACGCCTGACAAATGGCATGGACCTGCCGTTTGAGCCGGTACTGACGGTGGTTGAAAGCGTAATCCCCAACGCCTTTGCCCTGCCGGGCGGTAGGATCACAATTCTTTCCAGCACGCTGGAAGTGGTAGAGGGGCCCGATGAACTCGCCGCAGTGCTCGCGCACGAACTTGGCCACGTCAAACACCGCCACTCCATGCAACAAATTATCAACGTGGCGGGCACGGGTATCGTCTTCTCCATGTTTATCGGAGATTTCACCGGCGGTAGCCTCGTCGCAGGTGTTGGGGAAGCAATGCTGGACAGCTCCTACTCAAGAGACATGGAACGCGAAGCGGACACCTTCGCCGTCGAAATGCTGGAACACGCAAATGTGGACGCTACCGGCCTTGCAAGCTTCCTCGAAAAGATTGCTGCAAGGCAAGGGAGCGAGGAGACTGGAATCTCACAGGCCCTCGGGTTTCTCGCCAGTCACCCCCCAACACAAGAGCGTGTCGACACACTAACCCAAATCGCCGACCCAAACGCCGCAAAAACACCAGTCCTCCCCCAGTGGCAATGGGAAAGCCTAAAAAACATCTGCTCGGATACCGTAGAAGTAAACGCCTGAACAACCGCTGCTGGCTTGGGATGATGAGTGCGCAGGCGCTTAGTCTGAGGAGGCAATGAGACGCTACCATAGGTCCTCATTCACGAGGCGGTGCAGATGATTTACTCATCAGCTGATCTTCATAGGCTTTCGCCACACGGACAAATCGCGAGTATGCGTGATTGTAGGCAATGATGAGCCCCCACCAGCCATAAACAAAACTCCGTCTGATGACATAGCTCTTCAGAAAGGCGAGCGGGAATTCTGTCAGGAGCCGGAACCTTGTCATTGTCCGTCCGTGCGAAACCATGTCCTGAACTTGCATGTCGGAGTACCGATTAAGCTTTTCGACCACAAACTGAATGGATCGCTGAGAGCGGTGGCTAATCTTCCCTATTAATTTGGCGGTTTGCGCGCCAGCAAAGGGCCTTACCGTGTCATGCACAGTTGAAACAGCAAAGCGCCCGTACTCTTTGTGGTAGAGGCGATACTGCCAGTAGCCATAGGCCCACCTTGCGGGACGTGTTTCATGCGCAAACACGTTCACAATGTGCACTTTATAGATATCGTCTGGTGGTGCCGGATCGAAGAGTTGCGTAATTTCCTTCGCCAGCTCGGGGGTAACCTCTTCATCAGCGTCAATGTTTAGAAGCCAAAGATTCTGGCACTGGTCTTCCGCAAAGCGCTTTTGTTTTCCGTAACCATCCCACTGATTGAAGAAAACTTTAGCCCCGGCTGCTTCTGCAACCGCTACTGTGCGATCCGTTGAGCCGGAGTCGACAACAATGACCTCATCAACCCATTCTTTGACACTGTTGATGGCTGATAAAACCCTGTCTTCTTCATTTTTCGCAATAATAAATGCAGATACCGGCACTTTCTTCACTGGAATGCTCTTTTGTATAAACTCTGCCTATAGACTGAATTTATACAAGTACCGATGATAACTTATTGCGAATGACTTTGATAAAATACATATGCTTCCGAAATAAGAACTGCCCGTCGTGATCGAAAAGGCGGATAATTTAATAATTTACTTTAGTCACTGAGAAGAGTGCTTAAGATTTTCTGGTAAGTGTGCGGGTCTGAGCTGTAGCCCTCTTTCCTTTGGTCGCTCTTTGGTGCCTAAGGCAAGGAAGCTCCAGTGTATTTTTGTGTGGCCCACGACTTGGCACGTTTTTCATGCCTTATTTGCCTTAGCACATCACGTAAATCCCTGCGTCGCTTCTTGAGTGGATGAAGTTTTGAAAGCAAGATGTAAAACCATAGGTGGCGCTGCATCTTTTTCTTTCTGCTAACCAGCAGGTAGCAGCGCTGAGAAAACGGTGAGTCTTTCAAATAGCGAAGGTAGTCCGCTGGCTGCTCCATCCGATTCCAGACTTTTACCAGATGACCTGCATAATGCACGATTTTAGGGTCATCAATGGCACGCGCTAAAGCATCCTCGCCATGTGTTTCCAGAAGCATCTGCCAGTCTGGGGTGGTTGTTGGCGCTCCCTCCAACAACCTTTCCAATACACAATAGTCTATCGTGATTGGTTTGATCTTAGAAAAGGTAAGATTCATGAGTTCCAGATCAAACATCTCGAGCTGGTCACCATACTGGTCTATCAGTGCAACCACTTTGTCACAAAGTTTGTCCGCCAGAATAGCAGGCGTATTGAAGACGATCAGGCCTGACGCAAAAACGTGTTCGTTTTTGAAAGCATCCAGACGTTGATGCACTCGGAAGGTTTGCTCCATTGTCTCCACTGGAACCGCCGCAATATAATGCCCCTTCATGTCTTCGCTGAACAACGAGGTCAGATCGCATTTGAACTGAACATCTACATCGGAATAAATGACCTTCTCGAACTGGGGAAACAGCTTGGGAATAAACAGCCGTGCATAGACGATTAGGGGCCAGTTCCGTGAGCAAGGCGCACCGACAATGATATCTTGTTCCAGAAAGTGGAAGGCAAGCTGATGGGCAGTCCCTTTAACGAGTTGCGCCAGCTTGTCTTGCGTGTCTGTAGGCAGGCCATCGTGTAGAACAATGATGTTATAGCGCGTTGTCGGCTTGGCGGCTTGCACCAGCGACGCAATAGCGATGGAGCCAGGCAAGGCAAAGCCGTCATCAAATGCAAAGACGATAGGTATGCTAGTGTCTCGTTGCATTCTTTAAACTTTCCAAACCACGTGCCTTTTTTTCTTCAAAGAGCTTGAAGAGCTCAGCTTGCATGGCGCTGTAGGCCTCCTCTGACATGTTGGCAGCCTGCATCAACGCATCTTCCAGCCCGCCAGCGGGATAGACGACCGCGTTTTCTGGCGTAAAGCCATAACAGCCGGCAAAGGCCTCCTCAATGATCATGGGACGGTTAAAACCCAGCGAGAGCTGGGCGTTGCCAGAAGATTTTGAGTAATCCTTCCGCAGGAACGCGAGATCGGTTTCTTCTTCACTACTTAGGAGGGCGAGTATAAAACGGCTGGACCGGACCTCTTCAAAAAGAACATCATACCCCTTATCTGCCTGACAGCGAACGTTGGACAAAAGGTCTGGCGGAACCAATAGCTGTGTTCGGGCGACGAGCGTAAGTTGAGCTTCCGGGTGTATTTTCAGCAGTGCTCTGAATGCGTCATAGAGGAATTGTTTGTTGCGTACTCCAACAGAAATATACCGGAGCTTATCGCCTTTTTGCTTCGTTTGCGGGTCGTTTGAACGACAAAAGTAACTGGCGTTCACTTCCCTTACACCCTCTTCAGAACTGAAGTTGTTCAGTAAGAAGGCTCGTTGTCTTTTGAAAAGGTTGCCTATTTCCGGCCCCCTGTCCTCCGTTAGTGTGTGGAGGATCCCGCACACCCTTTCTGCAAAATGCGGGTTACCTTTGCAGTATCTTTTCAGGGAAAACGCCCGGTAAATGAGTGTCGTCAAGAAATAGCTATCGACTTTTAAATTTCTAAATCTGAAGACCCGATTGAAGAAGATCTCATCCAGTGGAAGCACGGTCACATTTGGATGGGGAACGATTGCACCTTCTAGACGCTTGTATTGCTTCGGGGAGACAAGAACCAAAATTCTTTGGAACCCTAAGTCCACATAGTAGTTTATCATCCCAAGGAGGACCTCTCCATGGAAGTCAGTAGGTTCAGCTATAATAGCGCTCCGCTCTCCTTCCAGCAGCGCCATCTTACGCAGCTTCGAAAGAGAGGCTAAGCTCTGCGGAGAAATGAAAACCCTACAATAGTGATAGGCGAACTCGCGGCGGCTCTGCGGATCGGCAATAAACAAATAGGAAATGGCCCTCAGCGGGAAAGAGACCAGTTTTTCTTTGAAAGTAAGCCGGTGGAGCATAAATGCGTTTCCCAGTCTGGTTCTCAAGACTATTGACAATTTTCAACAATGATCTGACGGATGGTATCCAACTGATGTGCCCTGACCTCCACGTTGTGATGTGTACGCGTAAACTCATGGCCGGACGCAGCAAGGCTCGTCAGGCGATCAGGTGTGCCAATGAGATCGTTCAAAGCGCTGGTAATATCCGCAGCCGTCACGTTTTTCAGGTAGATTGCATGGCTACCGCTCGCCTCGCGCAGCCCACCGCGTCCAGAAGAAATGACCGCACAGCCTGCTGCGTGGGCTTCGATGGCAGCAAGGCCAAATGACTCATGCAAAATCGAGGGCACCACAGCGATTTTACTCCGTTGGAGCACATCCTTGACCGCTGACAAGGGAAGGTCGCGATGGAGAATGCATCGATCGCCAAACGGTGCGAGGCAGCTGGTGACTTCTTCCGTCCAGCCTTTGTGTTTTTCCCAGTACCCAAGAGCCAGTTCTGCCTTCCAGCAGGGATTGTCCTCCAATACTGATACAAGAGCCTCTACCAACTGTGCGATACCCTTCTCCGGTGCAGCCCGGCCTGCGAACGCAATGATATTCTCCTTGGGAACATCGGGGGCGGCCCATTGCTCCAGTGCGATGGGGTTTGGCACCGCAAAGCTGCTTTCCCTGAACTTGGGAAAGGCCCTTGTAAAGGTGCGCCGCGCGAAGTCACTTACGAATATGTGCGCATCAAATGCGTTGTAGCGACGCTGGTGCCGCCACTTTGTGATGAAGTTGCTTGGCCTCTTGACCACGTTGTGACGGTAAAAGGCGCTCGGAATAGCGCCAAGGCGTGAGGCCAATTGATAACCACTTGGCGCGTGCTGATGGATCTCCAGAAAGTCTGGCCTAAGATCGTCCAGCACAGTACGAATGGCTTTATACCGGGCTGCTTTGCTATGGTAAGCAGGCACCTGAATGGTGTGAAAGTCCGTGCCCACATCAGCCCCTTCATCACACAAAATGCTCATGGACCCAAGAAAGCGGCTTGCGCTGTTGATTGTCCTGACAACAGTCTCAATCGAGTTGGGCTTTTTTTGGTCGAAGGTAAACCTGGGCGGAAGAATTACAGCGATTTTCATTGCTTCTGCCATACTGCGGGTGCTTGTCTGCACCTCTTGCTTTAATTGAGTTAAGTTATGTCAATTAACTTGTGGCAAGTATTGCATGTTCTCCACAAAAAAACAACCAGAGGACTACTGCAAACGTAACGCATGAGTTCCTCCTCTTCCTGCGTTCTTCTGTGGCGCAATTTGAGAGGCCCCTCCTGTAGATATCTCGTTACTCGGTAGCAATCATGCTCGCCTTAAGCGGTGGCTTTGCCTCTGGTGGAATAGGGCAGTCGTATGGCTCAATGTCCAACTGCGCTTGGTGAGCGCGTTTTGCGTCGAATATCAGGGTTTCATCCGTAAACGCCTTCGCTGCCGTTTGGGCGATTATTTTTGCGGCATGAACCATGCCCTTGTGGGCAATGCCTGATTTGCCTTGTGCTGTCACCTGCCATGTGTGGAGCTGTGTACCTATGGCATGCGTTGCCACGCGTGCCTGCATCGTCGGGACTTGCCATGAGACATCGGCGACATCTGTTGATCCGGAAAGTATCTCACCTTGTGTCTCCAGCGGGACGATGTAGTCACAGAGCGGATAATCTTCTTGTCTGGTGACACCAACGAGTTGGTAGGCGGCATTGATATCAGCGTCACTTAGCGTCGCCTGAATTTGCGCGGCATATTGGCGGTCTGCATCATCAAATTGCACGCCACCCAGTTCATGAAGGACGCTCTCCATAGCGTTTTTGAGTGGCGCATTATCCAACATATTGGCAACCGCGCTCATAAAGGTGGCAGTGACCTTTGTCTCTGTCATCATCGCCGCACCTTCAGCAACTTTTTTCACGCGCTCGACCAGGCTTTTCATGCCGCTTAACGATTTCGAACGCACGACATAGCGGACTTTTGCATAGGATTGAACAACGTTTGGCGCAATTCCGCCGCTATCCAAAATCGCATAGTGTACGCGATCACCATCCGGCATATGCTCACGCAGATAATTAACCCCGACGGACATCAACTGCACCGCATCAAGAGCACTGCGCCCGAGGTGGGGGGAAGCGGCAGCATGTGCAGATCTACCAAAAAACTCAAAATCAATGCGGGTATTGGCAAGACTAACCATTTCGTCAACGCGTGTCATGGAAGCTGGATGCCATGTGATCGCGATGTCAACATCGTCGAATACACCTTCGCGAGCCATAAACGATTTTGCCGCACCACCTTCTTCTGCTGGGCAGCCAACATAGCGTACCCTTCCAGGTGTCCCTGTTTCTTTAAGCCAGTCTTTTAATGCTGTTGCTGCAAGTAAGGAAGCAGACCCTAGTAAATTGTGTCCGCAGCCATGTCCATTGCCGCCTTTTATTAGCTCTTTAGGCTCCGCAATATCTGCCACTTGAGATAGTCCAGGCAGGGCGTCATATTCCCCCAGTATCGCGATGACGGGACCGCCCTCGCCAGCCTCACCCTGAACGGCGGTGGGAATATCAGCCAGACCCTCAGTGATTTTGAAACCCTTTTCCTTGAGCATGGCGACGTGCTCGGCGCAGGATTTGAACTCACCATAGAGGAGCTCTGGCGTTCCCCATACGCGATCTGACATTCCAATTAGATCGTCTTTATGGGTTTCAACGTGGTCCCAAATCGGCTCAGAGTTTTTCATAGCACTTCCAAAACTTGATTAAAACAAAAGGCTAAACCCATCTATCTAAAGCACTAGAAGACGAGACAGATAGATACGAGGTAATCGGCGGCAGCAAACCCAAGGTTAATATCAATCTAACACTATGAATTTGTTACCATATTTGATGGTTAACTCAAGGAAACAGGGCTAATTTACGGCGCTGATGCTGCAGTCAGGTGGGCTAGTGTACTGGTTGTCCAAATTAATACCTTTCAATCATAGATGAGTTACTTGAATTTACAGCTCTAATAATATGTGTAATTACTTATGAGTCAAAAGCAAGTTCGCTTTGTTTTCGGCGCTACATAATTGGGGGGAATTATGAAGAAGATAATAGTGTCGGCAGTGCTTGCAAATCTCTTGCTCGCAAGCGCAGCTTACGCGGAAGATCTGGTTATCGGTCTGGCTTCCGAGCCAACCGCCATTGATCCGCACTACCATAATCTTGGACCAAACAATGCATTTTCACGGCATATCTTTGATACGCTGATTGGCCAGAACGAAGTGCAGGCCCTATTTCCAAGCCTTGCCGTTTCCTGGCAACCTATTAACGCCACCACTTGGGAGATCAAGCTACGTAAGGGCGTGAAGTTCCATGACGGGACTGACTTCAATGCAGATGATGTGATTTATAGCTTCGAACGTGCGCCTGATGTGCCCAACTCGCCTTCGAGTATGGCAACCTATACCAAGGGCAAAACCGTCGAAAAGGTAGATGATTACACCATTCACATTAAGACAGCCGCTCCTGCACCGCTCGTACCCAATGAAATTTCCCAGGTAGCGATCATATCAGATAGCATCAAAGGAAGTGATGCGACAGCCGACTTCAACTCAGGAAAAGCCGCAGTCGGGACTGGTCCCTTTAAGTTTAGCGAGTTCGTTCCCGGTGACAGTATCAGTATTACGGCTAACGAAGACTATTGGGGCGGAAAGCCGGAGTGGGACAGCGTTACTTTCAAGCCGATCCCAACCGGCCCTTCACGGGTAGCTGCTCTTTTTACCGGTGACGTCGATGTTATCAGCGGTGTTCCAACCACTGACATTGAAAGCGTGAAAAAAGGCGGAAACTTCAATATATGGCAGGGTCCATCAAACCGGGTGATCTACCTGCATATGGACCAGTTCCGTGAGAACTCGCCGCATATCAGTTCGCTTGACGGTTCGCCAATCAAGAACCCACTCATGGACCAGCGTGTACGTTTGGCACTGTCCAAAGCAATCAACCGCAAAGGCATTGTAGAACGGGTCATGGAAGGGGTCGCCATTGAAGCGGGCCAAGTGCTTCCAGCAGGTTTCTTCGGAGTATCGGAAAATCTGAAGCCTGAAGCCTATGATCCTGCCGGCGCTAAAGAATTGCTCGCGGATGCTGGCTATGGTGATGGGTTTGCGCTGACTATTCACGGACCTAATGACCGTTACATCAACGATTCCAAGATTGTTGAAGCCCTTGGCCAGATGTTCACGCGCGTAGGCATCAAAACCAGCGTGGAAACAATGCCGCGTTCGGTGTACTTCAAACGCGCATCATCCGGTGGTGAAGGCGGGTTGCCTGAGTTCTCGCTGGTGCTTGTTGGGTGGGGCGCAGGCTCTGGCGAGGCATCCTCGCCGCTCAAATCCCTAATTCACACCTACGATAAGTCCAAGGGTATGGGAACAGCCAACCGTGGCCGTCACTCGGATGCGGAGATCGATGCCTTGATCGAGGAAGCTTTGGCAACCGTCGATGACGAAAAGCGTCAGGACTTGCTTGCGCAGGCAACGGAGAAAGCAATCGGTAGGCTGGCAATTATTCCATTGCATTTTCAGGTGAATACGTGGGCAACCCGCGACGGCCTGAAGATTACGCCGCGCACTGATGAATACACGTTGGCCATGGGCGTAACCAAAGAATAATTCCCGTATTTATCTATCTGCCTTCCCGGACTGTTTGTCCGGGAAGATTTGAGTAGCAAAGTTAAATAGATGCTCGCATTTCTTCTTCGCCGTTTCGGCCAAAGTGTTATCGTCGTGGCTTTGATGGCTACGATTGTTTTCTTCGGGGTGAATGTCGTTGGTAACCCGGTTGATATGCTTGTTAGCCCGGAGGCGGACCAAGCAGAGATCGAGCGTGTTATTCGTGATTTTGGCTTAGATAAGCCCATTATCGAACAGTTCTGGTATTTTCTAAAAGGTGCTGCGCAGGGCAATCTCGGCACTTCGTTTATTTTTGGTGAGCCTGCTGCCCAACTAATCTTGGAGCGGATGCCTGCTACTATGGAGCTGGCTATTTGTGCGCTTCTGATAGCGGTGGTCTTTGGTATTCCGCTAGGTGTTTACGCTGGCATTCGGCCGCAATCGGCGAGCGCCCGTACAATTATGGCGGCTTCTATCTTGGGGTTCAGCCTGCCAACTTTCTGGGTCGGGATTATGCTCATAATGGCGTTTTCCGTTCAGCTTGGCTGGCTACCATCTACGGGACGTGGGGATACTGCCACCTTCTTAGGTATTGAGAGCAGTCTTTTCACACTCGATGGTTGGTCGCACATCTTTCTGCCCGCCTTTAACTTGGCGCTTTTGAAAATGTCGCTGGTTATAAGGCTTAGCCGCGCTGGAACCCGCGAAGTCATGCAGCAGGACTATATCAAATTTGCCCGGGCAAAGGGGCTGTCTTTTGCTCGCATCGTTCGTGTGCATCTACTTAAGAACATTCTCATTCCGGTGGTAACAGTGCTGGGGCTGGAGTTTGGCTCGCTTATCGCTTTTTCGGTCGTCACGGAGAGCATATTTGCTTGGCCCGGCATGGGCAAGCTGCTTATCGATGCTGTTTTGCAATTGGACCGGCCCATAATCGTCGCTTACCTGATGATTATCGTGGTGCTGTTCGTAACAATCAACCTGATCGTGGATGTCCTCTATTCGCTGCTCGACCCACGCGTTACCTTGACGGGGCAAAGCTCATGAGTGAAGTGACGGTCAATGCAAAGATCGGAAATACTCGTAAAGAGCAAGGGCAGACTGCCGTCTTTTTGCAGCGGTTTACCGAGAACAAAGTTGCTGTCGTTGCTTTTGTCATTCTTGTAATTTTGATTTTCCTAGCGCTTTTTGCACCATGGATTACCCCGCAAAACCCCTATGACTTGGCACAAGTGGATTTCATGGATGGCCGCATGGAACCGGGAGAGCAAGCATTTGCCGGTTATACCTTCTGGTTGGGGTCGGACGGTGCAGGGCGAGACCTTTACAGCGCCATATTGTACGGTCTGCGTATATCGCTGACAGTTGGAGTGGCGAGCGGACTCATCGCGCTTGCATTGGGCACAGCAATTGGCTTGATTGCTGCTTATGCAGGCGGCCGGACTGAAACGCTGATAATGCGCCTTGTTGACCTACAGCTTTCCTTTCCCGCAATTCTGGTCGCGCTCATGTTGGTAGCGGTCATGGGGAAGGGCGTAGATAAGATCATCATTGCTTTGGTTGCTGTGCAGTGGGCCTATTATGCGCGCACAGTTCGCAGCATTGCTTTGAGCGAGCGGAAAAAAGAATACGTTGAAGCGGCAAAGAGCCTTGGCCTTTCGTCGACCCGCATTCTATTTGGGCACATCATGCCCAACTGTTTGTCACCGCTTATTGTTGTTGCGACAATTCAGACAGCTCACGCAATTGCGCTGGAAGCGACACTGTCGTTTTTGGGAATTGGTTTGCCGCAAACAGAACCGTCCCTTGGCATCCTGATTTCCAACGGCTTTGAATACATTCTCTCAGGCAAATACTGGATCAGCATGTTTCCCGGGATTGCCCTGCTAATAACGGTATTCAGTATAAATCTGGTTGGTGACCAGCTGCGTGACGTTTTAAACCCAAGGCTGGCAAAATGAGTAGTGCAATTCTTTCTATCCGCGATTTGCAGACAAACTTTTTTACGCATGGCGGTGCTGTCAAAGCAGTCAACAATGTTTGCTTTGATGTTGAAGAAGGCAAGATCCTCGGGCTAGTGGGCGAATCCGGCTCGGGAAAGTCCGTGACGGGCTTTTCAATTATGGGCCTTGTTGATGAACCTGGCCGGGTTGCAGGCGGTTCGATCAAGCTTAAAGGCGAGGAACTGCTGGGCTTGCGTGAGGCAGAAATGCGCAAGATCCGCGGGCGGCGAATTGCCATGATCTTCCAAGACCCGATGATGACCTTAAACCCTGTGCTGCGCATTGGTGTACAGATGTGCGAGGCGATCACGACGCATGAAAAGGTCAGCAAACGTGAAGCTTGGCAACGCTCGCGCGATGCTTTGGCCGAAGTTGGTATTCCCTCGCCGGAAGAGCGCCTTAATGCTTATCCGCATCAACTATCAGGCGGTATGTGCCAACGTGTTGCTATTGCAATTGCCTTTTTGAACCGACCAGAGTTCATTATTGCTGATGAGCCGACAACGGCGCTCGATGTAACGATCCAAGGGCAGATTTTGGCACAGGCGCAGAAGTTATGTGCGCAATATAAAACGGCAATGATCTGGATTACTCATGACCTTTCTGTTGTTGCAGGTCTAGCCGATGAGATTGCGGTTATGTACGCAGGGCGCATTGTAGAGCAAGGTGCCTCTGAAGAGGTGCTCAAAACACCAAGACACCCTTATACAGCTGGGCTCATTAAGTCAGTTCCAGGTGAGCAAGTAAAAGGCGAACGCCTCTATCAAATCCCCGGTATGACACCGTCCTTGTTGAGGCTAGGTGAGGAATGTGCCTTTTTAGCTCGCTGTCCCAATGCGGCGGCAGCTTGCAACAACGTTCCTGACATGACCTGGCAGGACGGGCGTGGATATCGATGCCACAATCCTGTTGAGGCGGCAAATATAAACAACAAAGCACCATCGGCGCAAAAAGAGGAACTGGTATGAGCGACATTCTTGCCGTCGATGGTGTATCGAAAGTTTTCACCCAGCCCCTCGACATGGCTGCCAAGATCTCCAATCTTGTGGGGGCGAAGAACAAGGAAATCCGCGTAGAAGCTGTCAGTGATGTGTCACTTTCTGTGAAGAAGGGTGAAGTTCTTGGTATCGTTGGTGAATCTGGATGCGGGAAATCCACACTAGGTAGAGTAATTGCGGGTATTCATGAAAGCACAGCAGGCGATATCCTTTGGAGGGGTAAACGTATCAGCCAAATGACACGCGCGGAACTGCGAGAGTTTACGCTTGCCGTCCAGATGATTTTCCAAGACCCGTTTTCTTCACTAAATCCGCGTAAACGCATTACGCAGGCGGTAAGTGAAGCCCCTTACGCGCACGGGATGATTTCACGCGCCGAGCGTGACGATCTCACCGTGAATTTGCTGGAGAAAGTTGGCCTTGATCCTTCGCTACGAACACGATATCCGCACCAGTTTTCAGGAGGACAGCGGCAAAGAATTGGGATCGCTCGCGCGCTTGCCGTAAACCCGCAGTTTCTGGTGTGCGATGAATCCATTGCTGCTCTTGATGTTTCCATTCAAGCTCAAGTCCTGAACCTATTCATGGATTTGCGCGAAGAATTTGATCTGACCTATATCTTCATCAGCCATGATCTGTCGGTGGTAAAGCACATATCCGACAAAGTAGCGATCATGTATCTGGGCAGGGTGGTTGAGTTGGCGTCAGCCTCGGACATTTTCGCAGAGCCTAGTCATCCCTATACAAAAGCTCTCCTCGAGCAGGCGCCGAAAATATCTGAGGGCAAGAGGACCTTCTATCCGATAAATGGTGAAGTTCCCTCTCCGATCAACCCACCATCAGGATGCCATTTCCATCCTCGTTGTCGATATGCCACTGCAGTTTGCCGAACACAAAAGCCGGAACTGCTGGAAGTGTCTCCGGGCCGGTTTTCTGCCTGTTTCGTGACAGGCTCTGAGACATCCAAGGAGACCAACGAAGCCGTTGCGTAATTGTCGCCTATGGTTACGATAGCATGCTCAGTTTTTTGACAGGTAGCAGAAGCTCATTAGCTGCGTTTCTGAAACGCTACTCTCGACAATAGGCATTGTGGACAGCAATGGCTAACTCTTGATCGAGTTCATCATAGTTGTGGAGGTTGTCAATTACTGCGATTTCAAAAAGGCGGTCAATTTTTGAGAGATAAAGAGTTGGGACGGATGGAGAACAGTAAAGGGACGCAGGTTCGGAAAACTGGATAAAGTTGCCTGCTCCTTTGACGTTCAGCGGAATTAAATTACGCATCTGTTCCATTGGGTGTGGTTTTCCACGTTCGATTATCAGCTGGAGCATCGTTGACTGTTTCGCACTGCTACATATCTGGCGATTAACGCGGAGGTAATGTCACTCAGAGTATTGTTCAATCGATCTCCGCATTTTGCGTTTCTTTCCAATGCATCAAACCACAATGGATGCCCAATGTTGACGGCTTTGGTTGCCATCCTGCGATTTTCTGGTAGCCCTGAGGTAGCCTCGGCTAGTCTGCAGATTCAAAAAGGTCGATTTGTTTATCTAACTTATTGACTTTACTTAGATAAATGGTGCACCCGATAGGATTCGAACCTATGGCCTCTGCCTTCGGAGGGCAGCGCTCTATCCAACTGAGCTACGGGTGCCTGTTTCGGGCGTGGGTGCCCTTGCGGTGTTGTAGTCTTTACCCGATCCTAGGCCGCGCTGCAATGCGCCAATTACAACAACCCTCGAAAATGTGGAAAGCTGCGGGATCAGCCTACCCTTCCCGCAAGATACCCAGTGGTGTCAGGTGGTTATCCCAACTGATCCCGGCGTTCTGGCTGATAATCTGGGCCACATCATCCCCGCTTCCGCCAAAGCTGATCGCGCCGTTTCCGTCAGTAATCGCGAAGCTGTCCTCGTCCAGAGGGGCAACACCGCAGCCATCTGCAACCTGATGGAACCCGATGAGCGAGCGCTTTGCCACGTCCCAGTACAGAATCTTGCCGCCGCGGGGGCACGAAGCTGCAATCACGTCGCCGGATCTGTTCATCTTCACGCTGCCCACATAGTTCTGCAGGCCCTGTGTGATCTCCGCAGGCAACTCCAGCGCAGTTGCTTGCTTGTCGAGCCCCAGATGCACCATCAGCGGTGGTGTTTCATCCTTGGCACCCTGAAACTGCCCGCCAACCCACACATCACCATTGCCGTCATAGCTCATATGGCGCAGGGAAAGTTGATGCAGATCCGTACTCAGTGTTTGCATACCAAGAAAGTCACCGTTCGCTGTGCTAATAAAGGAAACACTCGGCTTCATGCTGTCCAGATTGAGCTTTTCGCGGCCCTTGTCCGGATGTGTCTCTATCCCGCCATTGGCAACAACAAGCTGCGTTCCATCAGGAGATAGAAGCAGATCGTGCGGCCCTACCCCGAAACTGTCGAACTCGCCAATCCGCGCTGGCTGTGCGCCGGTAAGGTCATAAACGCCGATCACGCCGCGCACGTTCTCAAAGTCATTTTCCGGCGCATAAGCCAGCTGACCATCTGGAGAGAACACCCCGTGGCCATAAAAGTGCCGGCCTTCAGGACTGGTGAAAACTACAGGCTCCCGCGCTCCTGTAAGGTCTACGAGCACCGCAAAGTTCTCGGGTCGGCGCGCAAAGGAAAGCAACTGCATGCTATTGCGGTCAAAGGCAATCGCGTGGCCGCGATCCGGCAACGGCGTCTGGTACAGGGTCTCACCGTCTTCGCTGAACACGGCAAGCGCGTAACCTCCTGTTGGTGTGCGCATGGCACTGGCAAACAGTTGCAGGCCTTCAGCCTCGGAAAAAGGCAGGCCATTTGCAAATGCCAGAGAGCTGCTGGCACTCAAAGCCATGCCTGAAGCTGCCAGCCCTGTCAGAAATTGCCGCCGGTTCAGAGCAATGGGATTAGTCGCCATCAAGCGCATTAAACCCTCCGGAAAGGCTAAGATACCCAGCAAGGTTTTCTGCCATTACCACTTTGATGCCGCTGATGACGGTGACCAGATACTTCAGCTGCTCACGGACTTCCGGCTGCTTGCCGGTGATCTGAAGTGGTGTTGGCAATTTTGAAAGCACACGCTGTGCATTGGAAAACTCGAAGTTCAGGGAGTTGTCTACCCAGTCTTGCTCGCCTTCAAGCACCTTTGCATACCCACCGGCATTCACAGCATCCTGTAATCCAGCAAGGCTGGCAGAAAGATAAGTTACGGCATTGCCACTACGGGCAAACGGAGCTTTTTTCGGATTTGCTTTTTTCTCGCTCTTGCCAAGCATAACAAGCAGGTACTGGTCTTTGTCGACAATCAGCCCTGTTGCGATGGCGTTAAACACCATCTCGGTAGCTTCTTTAGGGGTGTGCACCACACCGCCGTCTTTGCTCGGCTCCAGCAGGGCTTGCGAGAAGCCATCGGCATCATCCCATTCCGCTTCGAGTTCCAGCCCGGCCCCTTCCAGATTGATGGTGATGCTCTCGGCATAATCACAAAGGAAAGCCGCATCCTTGCCAGAACCGAGCGTCAGTGCGCCATCGCTGTCATAGGCAATGCGCTCCAAAGCCGTCAGTCCCTGCAGGGCTACACTCTTCACAGAAAGGCTGGCTGGGTCTTGAACGGTGCTGTCTTGTGCTGCAACCGCCTTGGTCACCTGCCTGCGCACCACGCCGCGGCTGTCAGGCAAGAAGGCGAGGCGCTGTGCAAGGTTATCTTCTGCCATCGGGCCAAACCGCAGGAAGTCGACACCGGCAAGTGCCGCCACAGAGGCGCTGAACGCCTCGTCAAAAGCAGCCGTGGTTTCTGCGTTGTGGTTAGTACACACCGCGCCAGTCCGTTTCTCAAGCTGACTCAGCGCGCTGACAAGCTGCTTGCTTGCCGGGCGAATGTACTGTTCGATGCTGGAGCGCGTGAACTGCGCGTAGTCCGGAGTTTCTGCCGCAAAACTTGGCGTTAAGGTCGTCGCCATTGTGGCAAGGGCCAGACTGAACGTAACAGCACGCTTAAACTGCATCAAAGAGACTCCAGAAACCGGATCAGATTGGCTCGATCCTTTGCAGGCATTTCAACCACACGGGCTTTGGCAGCTTCCGCCTCGCCACCGTGCCAGAGCACAGCTTCCAGCAAGCCACGAGCACGCCCGTCATGTAGGAAAAACCTGTGATTATTGATATTTTCAGTTAATCCAATACCCCAAAGCGGAGGCGTTTTCCATTCATTTCCGCCGGCAGAACCGGTCGGGCGACCGTCAGACAAACCTTGACCCAGATCGTGTAATAACAGGTCGGTATACGGCCAGATTAACTGGAACTGCTGCACTGGGTTTTTCGCTGTGCGGCTAGTCACATACTTCGGGCTGTGGCAGCTTGCGCAGCCCGCCTCATAAAACACCTGTTTGCCAGCAAGGACGCGCGGGTCATTCACATTGCGGCGCGCTGGCACGGCTAAGTTTTGTGAGTAAAACGTCACAAGGTCGAGCACAGGGTCCGGTGCCTCCGAAACCCCAAGATCCGCCTGCTCGCCGTGCGCCTGCTCAAAACAAGCGGTCTGGGCCTCGGTGCAGTCCCCGTAGTGACGCAAATCATAGGGTGTCGAAAGACCAAGGTCACCGGAAAACGCGCCTGCTGACTGAGATTGCACGGTTGCCTTCTGCGCTTTCCAGCCAAAGCGGCCAATGCTCCTGGTCTCAGGATCAGCCGGATTGACCCAGCTGACACGGCCTGAGATGCCATCCTGATCAGCATCCTCCGGATCGGCCTGAGAGGTAATGTCCGTTTCTGCAATCGCTTCCAGCAGACCAAGGCCGATCATAGGCGGTGCAACCCGTGCAGAAACCAGCGTATGTTCCGAGATAGGGCCATAAGCGAGATTCTCGATGGTGTAGGTCGGCTTGCGCAGAAAAGCGACTTCACCCTCAGAGAGATCCACCTTGATCTCGTCATAGGTGACTTTCATCTCGCCTTCACCCACAACACCCGGCACCCCAAAATTTTGTAGCTGGCTGCCATAGGTTGGTTCCGGTAGGAAAGGAACTTCGCCGCTTTCAATCAGCGCTCGTTCTCCCGGTGTGGAAGGGGCAACAGAAAGGCGCAGGAAAATGGAAACCGGACGTTCGTCCTCGACCGGCGGACGGCCACGCCCAGCTTTAGGATGGCAGCTCTCGCAGGACCGGGCGTTAAACAGCGGCCCTAGCCCGTCAGAGGCACGCGTAGAACTTGGAGTAGAGACCCACAGTTTCTGGAAGAGGCTCTCACCCAGCCGGAAGTCCTGATGCTGATCGAAAGGAAGATTAGCGCTCGGGTGCGTAAAGGCAGAGCGATCCAGTGGCTTCCGGCTCGTTGTCTTCCCGGCTTGCATCAATTCAAAATTTTCAGCTTTTGAGAAATCAGTCGGTGCTTTCAAAACCTGATTGACCCTCGCCTTGTCTTCGGAGCTAAGGTCGGTTCGCTGGTCCAGATCAATGGCAGTCGCAGCGGGGATAAAGAGGCTGGAAAACGCGGCGGCGGTAGTGGCTATCACTCCCGCACCTCTGCGAAGTCTGGCTGGAACCATTGCTGGCATGACGGGGCCCTGCAATCACATAGGCCTTCACAAAAACGCTAATTAACGCAAACCAACGCACATTTCGGCGCAATAGAAGGCTCAAGGGGGATAAGTCCCGCAGACTGTGTTGCGTGCGGGACTGGATTTCTTACTGAAATACAGCGGAAGGGTTGTCGAGGCTGTCGGAACTTTCGAACGCGACGTTCTCCAGCTTCAGAGCCTTCACAGCACGTTGGATGGACGCAGTCTGATCAATAAGGCTGTCAATGGCAGCCTGTATAACAGCATTCCCTTCAGCGTTGCCTTCACCAATCATCTGGTCGTAGGACTCGGTGGTTTCAGCGCGGGTTTTCAATGCGGTAAATGTCCCCATGGAGGCGTCCAGCTTGCCTTCCAGCTCGGTTGAGACTGCGGAATCTGCCTTTGCAAGCAAGTCCTTAAGGGAGGAGCCCTCTACAACACTACCGTCAACGCGGGTGTATTTTCCATGGAATACATTGTTGATGCCAACCACGTCGTTGTAGTGCGACATGTGGGTGTTGTCGGAGAAGCAATCCTGCTCTTCTTCAGGATCATTCAGCATCAGACCCAGCTTCATGCGCTCCCCAGCAAGTTCGCCGTAAGACAAGGATCCCATGCCAGTCAGGATCGTCGCAATACCCGCTGCATCGCCTTTGTCAGCAAGGTCTTTACGCGCTGCACCGTCTATCTGCCATGCGGCCACCATCTCTTCCAGATCGGTGATAAGTAGGTTTGTTGCAGCCTGAAGATACTCCACACGGCGATCACAGTTGCCGCCGGTGCAGTTTGCTGTGTCAAAGTCAGAAGCAGGACGATTGCCAGCACCTATCCCCGTTCCGTTCAAATCTTGTCCCCATAGAAGAAACTCGATTGCGTGGTAACCGGTCGCAACATTTGCGTCCACTTCACTAGCTTCCTGAAGCTTCTCGGAGAGCAGTTCAGGTGTGATCTTGGTCGCGTCGATTTCTTCGCCGGCAACAGTCACTTTGGCGTTTGCGATGATGTTTGCAGCGTAGAACGGGTTCTCTTCAGACTCATTACCGTAAGCTCCATCCACATAGTCGATCAAGCCTTCGTCCAGCGGCCATGCGTTGACCTTCCCTTCCCAATCATCAACGACTGCGTTGCCAAAGCGGAAAACCTCGGTCTGCTGGTACGGGTTACGAGCTGCAATCCATGCGCGGCGCGCGGCCTTCAAATTGTCCTCGGTTGGCGCTGCAACAAGCGTGTCGATTGCGTCCTGCAAGGTCTTTGCAGTTGTCAGAGAATCTTCAAACGCTGCCTGGGCGATATCGCCATAGTTTTCAAGAACCTCGGAAGGCGTTGCTGCAACAGCAACAGTAGAAAGGCTGCCCAGTGCCACGGTGCCGAGCAGAGCGCTGCGGATAAAGCTCATTGTAATCCCCTTAAATGTGCAGAGAAGGTGCCTCGCGCTGCGAGCGGGCAAAACAGACTGCACGAATTCAGTTTGCAAATGTATTCACGCTCCAAGGCGTGAGAAAAACTGCGGCCATTTCATATACATGACTATTTTTGTCAAGTTTAAAAACGAGTGTTTTCAGTAGTTTAGACTGGTTCTAAATGCAGTTTCTGTTTGCAACCCACTGTCAGTAATGACTTTTCAGTGTTTTTGCAGTTGCAAATCATTCGCAAGAAAGAATTGGATAAGATCGGGAAAATCCACGAATCCTTTGCTCAACTGTTACCGTTTGTTTGGCATATCTTGACTTCCCGGCACCTATACGCTCTTACGGAACCTTCTTCAGGTACATTGAAATTGCCTGACAAAACTCAGTCAGTCTGTCTGCACCAACAAAGATAAGAACAGGGTATGGCAGCACGAATACACACGCTTGCTCAATTGATAATTCGTGGCTGGAAGGCAAACGCATTTCGTTTGTTGCTGGTTCACTATGCCTTTGTGTTCCTTGGCGCGGTTGCAATCACACCCATCGTTGCAGGTCTAGGTAACTTCGTGATCGGCCTTTCCGGTAGTGCAGTGCTGGCAGATTACGAGATTGCCTCGTTCTTTCTCTCTCCCGTAGGATTGCTGGGTGCCTTTGTCTTTGTTGTTGTCTTCATCGCCATGGCACTGCTGGAGCAGGTTGCCCTGCTGTTGGTGCTCGACAGGCAGGAAAGCGCCTTTATGGCGGCTCGAAATGCCCTGTTCTCAACGCTTGGCCTGTTCCCCCGCCTTGGTATTTTTACATGGCGGCTAACCCAGCGGCTGGTGATGGCGATGATCCCCGGTATCACCATTATCGTGTTGAGTGTGCTGGTCTTTTTGCAAGAATATGACATCAACTACTACCTGCAATACCAGCCCATGGAATTCTGGATGGCGGCCTTCTTTATCGGCATTGGAGTCGCGCTGATTATTGTAATGCCGCTTTATGCGATCCTCGTCTGGGGCCTGTCTCTGCCGCTGGTGGTCCTGAGAGATCATCCCGTGGGTTCGGCATTCTCCCGCGCAAGGTTCCTCTCCCGTGGCCTGCGCCCGGTGTTTGCGGGTGTTGTGTCACTTTGGTTCTTGTTGGGTATTGTCATCCAGGCGCTCTTCCTGCTTCTCATGGAGTATATTGGCTCCTATGCCATCTCCTTTGATAATAGCTCACCGGAAACGCTGGCGGCAATCCTCGGCAGTCTTATTGTGCTTCTGCTGCTGGGAAACACGCTCATTACTGCGGCCATGTCTGGCAGTATGGCGTTGATTTTTAAGGCAGGCTTGTTCATGGCAGACGGCAAAGGGCACACCTTTACCGAGGTGCCGGACAGGCCCAAGCTCCAGCCTAAATGGACCAATCCATTGACGCCGCTGCGCCTTGCTGTCCTGATCGGTCTGGCGGGAACCATTGTGGTTCTGACAGGAACCTATTGGGTTTCAGCAGAACTTCCGGAAAAGGAAGTCCTGATCATCGCCCATCGTGGTGCCTCTTCTCACGCTCCTGAAAACACAATCGCGTCAATCGAGCGTGCGATCGAGGACAACGCAGACTGGGTTGAGGTGGATGTACAGCAAACCGCAGACGGGTCAGTGGTCGTCACTCACGACAGTGACTTCATGCGCTTGCTTGGAGAACCTGCGAATATCTGGGACCTGACACAGCAGGAGATCCAATCATTTGATGTGGGGGGATGGTTTGCCGTAGAGTATCAGGGCGAGCGCGTTCCAACCCTGCAAGAGGCACTTGAAGCAGTGAAGGGGAAGGCAACTCTCCTCATTGAGCTTAAGTTTTATCCCCAAAGCAGCAGGGAGCAGTTTGAAGAGGATGTCGTGAGCATCATCACGCAAGCGAACATGGAAAACGACATAGCAATCATGTCCTTAGAACGCCCTGCCCTCACAAAAGTCCAAGAATTGGAGCCAGATTGGAACATCGGCCTACTAACCGCCACCTCCATCGGAAACTTCTCTGAACTCGAAGGAAATTTCGTAGCCGTCTCCTCCACTTCCGCTTCTTTGAACTTCATAAGAAGGACACAGGAGACCGATAAGCAGGTGTTTGTCTGGACGGTTAACAATCCCTCCAGTATGCTGCGTTACATCTCTATGGGCGTCGACGGAATTATCACGGATGATCCTGCACTGGCGCGCAGCACATTGGAAGAATATAAGGAAATGAACCAGTTTGAGCGGTTATTGCTTCATACCTCTGTCCTGTACAATCTCAGCTTGAACTAACATTCCGATCGTAAGAATCTCGTATATGCCGTATTTTTTAGTAGTGCTTTTGGGTGCGTTGCTGACTGCCCTGTCCATGACCAACTCTGCCACATCCAAGCCGCCGGTTCTGCTGCTGGGGGACCGTGCTACGGTCAACGCGATCATTGCTGAGGTAAATCTACCCGATGACCGACGCGGCCTTGTGCATGCCATTCTGGAAGACGCACGCGTGAAAGCCAAGCGTCTGGATGGCGAAATTCTGCCGATTTCTGCCGGTTCCGAGCCGCTCGTGGAACTGCCAAAAGACGATTTCACACTTGAACAACTGGATGCCGAGACACAAAACGAGCTCGTCGAAGTTCTTGATGATGACCAGATGTCTGAGCTGCACCGCGCGGTAGACGTAGTGTTGGCAAGCAAGAAGATGGTTAGCTTGGATTAATCTAGGTTACGATGCTATCTATTTGAACTAATAGGTCTACTAGTCATCATCATCGTCACCATCCGGAATTGCAAGGTCTACCGCTCCTTCTACGACAGTCGCGCCCACCTTCGCAGTTGTTACAACTGCAGTTGAAGCTACAGAAACCGCTGCACCTCCTACTGAAACGACAGCACAGCCGGAGATTCCGAGTAATACTGTAAGAATACAGGCTGCAATCGCGATAACTCTCATTTATTCCCCTCATTTAACTGTCGTGAATCTCTGTAAATTCAACCTATTTAGCTTAAATTTGAAGGGTAAGAATTACGAATTCCCTACCTAATCCCCGCGCACATGAAACGCTGCACAAGTTGTCTCGAAAAGCGTATCAATTGCGGCGTCCCACGCAGGTCGTGGTGAGCAGCGCTTAAGGAAAAGTGTTCCAGCGATGAAGTTGGGAAACAAGCCCATAAGCAAGGGAGGTCGGAATTGCCAGCACCATACCGAAACAAAAAGCGCACTCTGCTGGCAGACCGCGCTCCGGATTATCCAGATTTTGACGGGCTCAGGTGAGCTGAGTGAAGAACTTCAGGCGAGCTTTGTGGGCCTCGGCAATGTGGTGACGCGCAGCTCTGTCTGCACGGTCACAATCACGCTTGGAAATGGCGTCCACGATCTCGGCATGCTCCTCAATCGCCAGACGGCGACGGTCATCATCTGTCAGGGTCGTGCCAGCAAGCAACAGCAGAGACAGGCGCATATGGTCAATTTGCTCAACAAGATAGCGGTTATGGGAGGCAAGATAGAAACGGCGGTGGAACTCGCGATTGGTCTTGATCAAACGGTCCGCATCCGCAAGGTTCTGCATGTCCGACTCAACCATCTCCTGCAGAATCTCGATCTCGGCAGCTGAAGCATGCTGTGCAGCCAAACGGCCAGCGGTACCTTCCAGCACCTCACGCAGAAAATAGAGCTCGCTGATCTGGTTGTGGTCCAGACTAGGGATGACCATGCCGCGGTTCGGTTCGTGAACCGCAAGCCCCTGCGCTTCAAGACGCTTCAGGCCTTCCCGGATAGGTGTACGGCTGACGCCGAATTTCTCTGCCAGTTCAGCTTCCCGCAAGCGACTGCCGGGTTTCAGTTCACGGCTCTCAATCGCTTTGATGAGGCGACGGTAAATTTCAGCTCCGTTGGGTGAATTGGCAGTCACGTTCTATTCCCGGGATTAGTAAAGGCTCGGTTTGTAGCTTACACATGCCAGCCTTAAGTGGACAGGCAGGGCCACGGGTGTGGTCCTGCCAGTTTCAGCGTTAAATTACAATCAGGCATAGCACAGCCTAGTTAATAACTAGCAAGCCTGAGTTGTTTAGGCCTTACGCACCGCCTGCAGGCCAAGGGCCATGGAAGCCGGAGCCTTCTTTGTCGGTACGCTCAAAGCCATGCTGACCAAAGAAGTCACGCTGACCCTGAATCACGTAGGCTGCGGTCCGCTTCTGACGAATCATGTCGAAGGAGCCGAGCGCAGCAGAAAGAGCTGGCGTAGGAATACCGTTTGTGATGCCCATGCAAAGCATCTCACGCAGACCCGGTACAGCATCTTTCATACGTTCTGCGATTGCAGGCGCCATGTAAAGAGACTTTAGCTCTGGATTTTCGTCGTAAGCCTGTGCGATCTCGTCGAGGAATCGGGAACGGATAATGCAGCCCTGACGCCAGATACGAGCAATATCACCCATTGGCAGATCCCAGCCGTTTTCTTTACCGCCAGCAGCCAGTACAGCAAAACCTTCTGCATAGGCAGCGATCTTGCCAGCAATCAGCGCGCTCTCGCAGGCCGCGATACCTTCCTGCTTCTCTTCCCAAGTCAGAGTTTCATCAGACTGTGGGTAGATCTCTGCAATTTCCTGACGCAAGGCACGTGCAGAAGAAAGACAGCGCGCTGCAACAGCTGCATCAATGCCGGTTGCCGGAACTCCAAGCATGTGCGCTTCAACAGCAGACCAGCGACCGGTGCCCTTCTGACCGGCAGTATCCAGAATAATGTCTAGGATCGGCTTGCCGCTCTCCTCGTCAATCACGCCCATCACATTCGCAGTGATTTCAATGAGGTATGACGCAAGCGGGCCTTCGTTCCACTTGGTGAAGATCTCAGCCTGTTCCTGAATGCTCAGACCAAGGGTCTTGGTCATCACTTCATGAACTTCGGTGATCATCTGCATGTCGGCATACTCGATGCCATTGTGCAGGGTCTTTACAAAGTGGCCGGCACCTTCCGGCCCCATCAAAGCAACGCAAGGCTCGCCATTGTGTTTTGCGGAGATAGCTTTGAGGATTGGCTCGATGCGAGCGTAGGCCGTCTCGGAAGCGCCAACCATGATGGAAGGACCGAAACGAGCGCCTTCTGCACCACCGGAAACGCCCATGCCTACAAAGGTAAACGGCGTATCAGCCAGTTCTTTGTAGCGGCGGTTACTGTCGTTGAAGTCGCTGTTACCTGCGTCAATCAGAATGTCACCATCTTCCAGGTGATCTTTCAAAACAGAGATCTGCTGATCGACAGGGCCACCTGCCGGTACCATCAAAATGATAGGGCGAGGCGCTTTGATGTTCGCTACCAGCTCTTCAGTGCTGTAGCAAGGAATGAACATATCTTTCAGGTGCCCGGCCTTTTCCATGAAAGCCTGGGTTCCCTCTGCAGTACGGTTGTATACCGCAACTTTATAGCCATTGTCTGCGATGTTGAGAGCCAGATTAGCTCCCATTACGCCTAGTCCAACAAGACCAATGTCCGCCTGTGTCATCAATACTCTCCGTGCTGCAAGTGGTGCACAGACACGCGTAAAAACCTAACCCAATAGATAACTTGGCGATTGTATGCGCTTGTGCCTCAGAAACTAGGAGAGTGGCATAGGTGAAAAACGGGTTTTTGCCAAGGTGGCAAGAGGAAAATTCCGCAAAAGCGTGATAAAACAGCCTGATCAGTGCTTTTGCGGAAACTTTGTTATTTCAGGTGCTTGGAGAGCACTTCTTTTGCAGCTGTCTCCAGTGCAACTGCGGAAGCCTGCAACTGACTGCGCTCCAGTTCATCCATACTTGGGAACAGTGTCGCTTCAATGCCGTCTGCGCCCAACACGCGTGGTACGGAAAGAGCAGTATCCTTCACGCCAACGATCTCCTCGTTGACGATGGAGAGGCTGATCACGGCGTGTTCGTTGGTCACGATTGCCTTCACAATGCGCGAGAGCCCTGCCCCAATACCGAAGTTGGTTGCGCCCTTGCCTTCAATGATGGAGTAAGCGGCGTAGCGCACCCCATGGTCAATGCGGTCGCGAACTTCCTGAGTAATCGGTTTGTTGGTCTGCTCGGCAAACGTAAACAGTGGTGTGTTGCCAGCTTTTGCGCCAGACCAGACCAGCACTTCACTGTCACCGTGCTCTCCAAGAACGTCTGCATGCACGGAACTTGGCGTAATGCCCAGATGTTTACCCAGCAAGGTGCGGAAACGGGCCGTATCCAAAATGGTACCGGAGCCGATAACGCGGGTGCGCGGCAGGCCGGAAATCTCGGTTGCAACCTGAGTCATGATGTCAACCGGATTGGTCGCAATGATCAGGATGGCATGGGGAGCATACTTCAGCACTTCAGGAATGACTTTTGCGAAGACGCCAGCATTGCGAGCCAGCAACTCGATGCGTGTCTCACCCGGCTGTTGGTTGACACCAGCAGCAATTACGACAACTCCCGCATCCTTCAGATCGCTGTAATCACCGCCAACGACTTTCATCGGGCGGGCAAACGGGGTCGCATGAAAAATGTCTTCTGCCTGAGCGATAGCGAGCTTTGGGTTGTAATCAACAAGAACAAGTTCGTTGCCCACACCGTTCATGGCCATGGCATAGGCGGCAGTACTCCCAACAGCGCCAACACCAACTACACCAATTTTCATAGGGCTATCCTTTTCTTATTCTTGGGGTCTGCGGGTCATCCCACCCGCAACCAAATTTCGTGCCTGTCTCCTAGACAGTTGCAAAAGAGAATGCAATTCCCTTAAGCGTGACATATCAGCCCGTATACTTACTTCTGGCATTTAGGGCAGAAGAACGTCGAGCGTCCGTTTTGTACCTTGCGTTCAATGATACCGGAGCAACCAGGGGTCCGGCAAGCTTCCCCTTCCCGGTCATAGACGGAGAAGTTATGCTGGAAGTACCCAAGGGAACCATCCGCTTGGCGATGATCCTTCAGCGAGGAACCTCCAGATGCAATCGCCTCCTGCAAGACTTCGCGGATGTGACTGGCAAGCTCATCGGCCTTTTTCAGCGGTCTGCCGGACTTTCCCGCAAGTGTGGACGCACTGTTGAATGGACTTAGCCCCGTTCTCCAGAGTGCTTCACACACATAAATATTGCCCAGTCCCGCAATGAACTTTTGATTAAGCAAGGCAGCCTTGAGAGAGGTTTTCCGGTTCTCAAACAGCTTGGCAAGGAGCGCACCATCCAGCTCATTGCCGAGCGGCTCGATCCCCATCTCCGCAAACATCGGATGCGTGGCCAGCTCGCTTCGTGGGATAAGCACCATGAAGCCAAACCGGCGCGGGTCGTTGTAAATGATCTTTACAATCGTCTCCCGACCTTCCGGGCGAATATGGAAAATCACATGGTCATGTTGCGGATGCTTGCCGGTTGCATGATACATTTCAACGGCTTGCGTCGGTTCCTGATCATCAGTCTCGATCCAGCGGAACGAACCGGACATGCCAAGATGCATCACCAGAACGTCACCGCTGTCCAGATCAAGCAGCAGATATTTTGCACGGCGCGTGAAGGAGATGACCCTGCGATTTTCCAGTCGCTCGACGAAATCATCACCAAATGGAAAGCGAAGATCAGGTCGGCGTTGTTCAACTCTGCAAATTGTTGCATTGTCAAAAAAAGGAGCCAGTCCGCGGCGGACTGTTTCAACCTCTGGTAATTCAGGCATAAGATATCCGTTGGTACAGTGGTTTGCTGCTGGGCAAAGATTGCGTTCTACAATAGCGCTTTGTAACAAGCTGTACTATGTTCGCCCGCGAAATGGAGTGATTTGATTATGGCGCGTGAGTTCTCAACCCCTGAGCAGGCATCCGTAACAGACCCGTCTGAAATGGCAACAAGCTTCGGGTTTCGCACAGTTCGCGAAGGTGAAAAGCAGGATCTGGTGGATGATGTTTTCCACAAAGTGGCCTCCCGCTACGACCTGATGAACGACCTTATGTCCGGCGGAATGCATCGTCTCTGGAAAGACGCGATGGTTTCCAGCATGAATCCACCAAAGAATGGCGCCCGCGCATGGCGACATCTGGATGTGGCTGGCGGCACCGGCGATATCGCAACCCGTGTGGTTGAGCGTTCCAACCGCACAATCAAATCAACCGTTTGCGATATCAACGGCTCAATGCTTGGTGTTGGCAAAGACCGTGCCAGTGCAGCAGGTCTCTCAGAGAACATTGAGTTCATTCAGGGCAATGCAGAAGAGCTGCCTTTCCCGGACAAACACTTCGATGCCTATACAATCGCATTTGGAATTAGAAACGTCCCGCAAATTGACAAAGCGCTGAAAGAAGCACACCGTGTGCTCAAGCGCGGTGGCCGCTTCATGTGCCTTGAGTTTTCGCAGGTGGACGTACCTGCACTCGATAAGGTCTATGACCTGTTCTCCTTCCACGCTATTCCAAAAATTGGACAGGCAGTGACAGGTGATGGTGACCCATACAGCTATCTCGTAGAATCTATACGAAAATTTCCAAATCAGGAACGTTTTGCGCAGATGATACGGGATGCAGGCTTTGAGCGTGTCACTTATCGAAACTACACCGGCGGTATCGCTGCACTTCACTCCGGCTGGAAAATCTAACCAGTTATGATCGCAAATATTGTGCCATTTATGCGTCTGGGTTTCGCGGGTTTTGTTATGGCCCGCGAAGGTGTGTTCGGACTTGTTTCTCTACCGGATCTCCCGCCCGGTCCGCGCTTGGCTATCCGCACAGCACGGATGCTTGAGCGCCGTGGTATCGAGAAAAAAGATGCTGCAGCTCGCCTGACAGACGCTCTGAACCGCCTTGGTCCCTCCTACATCAAGCTTGGGCAGTTTCTTGCCACGCGCCCGGATGTGGTTGGCAAGGAAGCAGCAAAAGAACTTTCTGCCCTTCAGGACAACGTCCCGCCATTTCTGACACAGTACGCGCGGAAAACAGTAGAAGAGCAGCTCGGGAATACAGTCGAGTACCATTTTGAAGAGTTTGGTGAGCCAGTTGCAGCAGCCTCAATTGCACAGGTGCATCCAGCGTACCTGCGCAATCGGGATGGTGAACTGGAGAAGGTCGCTGTCAAAGTCCTTCGCCCCGGTGTCGAACGCGGGTTCAAACGTGATCTGAAAAGTTTCTACCTTGCAGCACGTCTTGCAGAACGCTTTAGCCGGGCAAGCCGACGGCTGCGCCCACTTGCGACTGTAGAGACCTATGAGCGGGCTGTCGTTCTGGAAATGGACCTGCGCATGGAGGCTGCCGCCCTTTCCGAAATGGGCGAAAACAGCAAGGAAGACACAGACTTCCGCGTACCAAGCGTAGACTGGCCGCGCACTTCTCGCTCCGTTCTCACAATGGAGTGGATTGATGGTGTGAAGCTCTCCAATCTGGAAGGTATCGAAGAAGCAGGTCATGATTTGCCTGAGCTGGGCAACAAAGTCATCCAGTCCTTCCTGCGTCATGCGGTGCGTGACGGCTTTTTCCACGCCGACATGCATCAGGGCAACCTGTTTGTGGAACCGGACGGCACGCTGGTAGCAGTTGACCTTGGCATCACCGGACGCCTTGGCCTGTCCGAGCGCAGATTTCTGGCAGAAATTCTCTACGGCTTCATCACCCGCAACTATCGCCGGGTTGCTGAAGTTCACTTTGAAGCCGGGTATGTGCCCGCAGATCAGGACGTAGACATCTTCGCACAGGCGATCAGAGCGATCGGTGAACCAATTCACGGCCATGACGCCAGCGAAATCTCGATGGCGCGGCTGCTGACCCAGCTGTTTGAAGTCACTGAGATGTTCAACATGCACACTCAGCCTCAGCTGATCCTGCTGCAAAAGAACATGGTGCTGGCAGAAGGTGTCGCCCGCTCGCTGAACCCGCATCTGGATATGTGGAAGACCTCAGATCCTGTTGTCACAAGCTGGATTCAGCGAAATCTGGGCCCGATTGGACGCATCACAGACCTTGCAACAGGTGTGACGGTTCTGGGGCGTCTGGCAGGCGACCTGCCGATCATTGCCGACCGCGTGAGCAAGTTCTCCAATCATCTGGAGCTGATGGCCAACAACGGCCTGAGATTTGATGAGAAGACCGCAGAGGCGATTGGTAAAGCCGAGGCAAAACACACCCGCTCTGGCCGTATTGCGCTATGGGTCATCGCAGTCGCTCTTTCAGCAATTGCCTACGGCATCTATTTCTAAGATTTTCTGGGTTGATACTACGAAAAACGGGAGTTGTGAGACTCCCGTTTTTCGTTGTTTAGGCAGTTTTTCCGTAAAGTTCCTGAAATATTTAGATTGTATTAAGTTGCTGCATAATTTTGTCTAAGATTTATATAGTAACCGCAATTGATGATATGAATTGTAGGCGGGTTGTGACGCAGTAAAACGTGCTAAAAGCAAGGTAGATTGAGATAAGTATTTGGGACTTCTGGGGGACTACTCAAACCCTTGGGAAAATACCCAATGCGTCCGTAAAACTATCTTCCTGGAGGTGCCGCTGTGCCAGACAGTTCTGAACTAGGGACCCGTGAACGGTTACTAGATGCCGCTGAACGCTTGCTCGCTGAACATGGTCTTGCGGAAACTTCTGTAAGAATGATCACCGAAAAAGCTGACGCCAACGTTGCCGCCGTCAACTACCACTTCGGCAGCAAGGAGGATCTCGTCAGAGCCGTGTTTATGCGCCGGCTTCGCGAGATCGACGACATGCGCATGCAGCGGCTGGATGCTCTGGAAGTTGGTGGGCGAGAGCCGGATGTCGAAGAGATCACCCGCGCCTTCATGGAGCCGCTGATCGTACAGGGGATTTCCAGAGAAACCGGAAAGCTGGTCCCGTTTGTGGTTCTTATCCGTCAGGTCTTCTCTGATCCGGAAGCAGGCCAGAAAATTATGCATTCATGGGAGCCACCGAGAATTATACTGCGCATCACCAAGGCCCTCGCCAAAGCGACCAACAGCGATATCCCCACAGGGCCCCGTGCACAGCTCCTCATGATGCTCATGCACAGTGCAACGCTAGAAGCGCTCTACGTCGTCACAGGAGCCTCCAAAGGCCCCTACGACGAAGAATTGGATCAGGATGCCATCGTCGAAGGCACTATTTGCTTCGTGTCCAGTGGAATTCGGGCTTTCTTCAAGACGAAAGCACTCGAAGAGGCCTGAGGCCTTGGCTAAAACGCAGAGACACGGCGGAGGGTGAGATTAAGTCTACCTCCGTCTTGGAGCAGGCTTGAGCTCCCACCCAAGATACGGTCAATTCCGTGGTAACAAAGCCGCGCTTCTCCACCCAGCACAACAACATCTCCAGAATTCAGCTTCAGCGATTGCGTTGGCCCACCGCGCTTGACGCCGCCAAGCCGGAATACGGCTGTGTCTCCCAAACTGACAGAAACCACTGGTGCCTCAAACGTCTTTTCGTCACGGTCCTGATGCAGACCCATTTTCGCAGTCGAAGCGTAATAGTTGACGAGGCACGCCTCAGGAGGTGCCGTACACTCTCCCAGACGCCCCCATAAACCATTAAGCACCTCAGGAATGGCAGGCCACGGTTGACCGGTCTCCGGATGCTCAGTTTGGTATCGATATCCGTTGCGATCTGACACCCACCCCAATGCGCCCAGATTGGTCATACGAACCGAGAACGGCTTGCCCGTGCGTGGCATCACCGGAGTGAACAACGGTGCCTCTTTCACAAGATACCTCAGCGTTTCGACGAGCTCTCTTTGCTCTTCAAGAGAGAAGTATCCGGGCAGGTATTTGAAACCTTTAGGAAAATTACCACTCAGCTGCATCTTGAACCTCTCATTATCCGGGCTTACCTCCTGAAGAGACCGCTTAAGAAACCGGAAAACTTGGAGAAACTTGCCGAAACTGAATTTAACTCATAATCCTCAAAATAGTGGCTGCACGATTTAGGAGAAAAATAAATGCACCCTCTTCCCCCGCTGCTTGCAGCTGTCCTCAACATCTTTGCCGCGTTTGTCTCTCTCCTGATCCTGCTCACTCTCATCGCCGTCGTTGTGCTGTACATCATTGATCGCAGCCAACACAAAGATGCAATCCGCCACAATTTCCCTGTTGTTGGTCGTTTCCGAGCACTTTTCTCCTACCTTGGAGAGTTCTTCCGCCAGTACTTCTTTGCGATGGACAGAGAGGAAATGCCGTTCAACCGTGCTGAACGCACCTGGGTCGGCCATGCGTCCAGAGCCGAAGGCAACACCATGGCGTTTGGGTCTACGAAAAACCTGAGCGCACCGGGGACCGCCCTGTTCGTGAATGCGCCCTTCGCAAAACTGGAGAGGGAGATCGACGAACCAGAGCCGATGCTTATCGGTCCTTACGTTGAAAATCCGTATATTCCCCCGAGCTACTTCAATATCTCGGGCATGAGTTATGGCGCAATTTCTCGACCGGCAGTTCTTGCACTTTCACGTGGTGCGAAAATGGCAAATTGCTGGATGAATACCGGAGAAGGTGGCCTGTCTCCCTATCATCTGGAAGGTGGAGCGGACATCGTTTTTCAGATAGGAACAGCAAAATACGGTTGCCGTAACGATGACAGTACACTGAACGAAGACAAGCTAAAAAAGATCACCGACCATGCTCAGGTCAAGATGGTCGAGATCAAGCTGGCGCAAGGCGCAAAACCGGGCAAGGGTGGCCTTCTTCCCGGCGGTAAAGTCACGCCTGAAATTGCCGAAATACGCGGGATCAAGGCCGGGCAACCATCTCACTCACCAAATCGCCATCCGGAAATCAGCAATACAGGTGAGTTGCTGGACTTCATCGCCCGCGTCCGCCACATCGCCAAAAAGCCGGTGGGCTTTAAAACTGTCATTGGTTCCAGCACCTGGGTGGAAGAGCTGTGCCGTGAAATCAATCACCGAGGAATTGAACACGCACCGGACTTCATCACCATAGACTCTGCTGATGGTGGGACAGGTGCAGCGCCAATGCCACTGATGGACAATGTGGGCTTAACTATCTCGGAAGCCCTTCCAATCGTGGATCATATTCTGAGAAAGCATGACTTGCGTGACCGCATTCGCATTATTGTCTCCGGAAAGCGCATCACACCTTCTGCCGTCGCAATGGCGCTCTGTGCGGGAGCAGATTTTACCGTTACGGCACGCGGTTTCATGTTCGCGCTGGGCTGCATTCAGGCTATGAGATGCAACAAGAATACGTGTCCCACAGGCATCACCACGCACAACAAAGCGCTTCAGGCCGGGCTCGATCCAACGGAAAAAAGCCACCGCGTTGCCGCCTATTGCCATAGTGTGCGGATGGAAGTGGATATGATTGCTCACGCCTGCGGTGTGGATGCTGCACGACAGCTTTCACGAGAGCATGTCCGTATCGTCCAGGGCAATGGGCACTCGATCTCTCTTGATGAGCTCTATCCACAAACGCCCTCTTAGAAATAGGGGGTAACTCAGGGGAATGCTGGCAACTGGCAGAAGTCAGGGGTGTTTCTGCCCGTTTTCCAAAGAAAATTTCGATTTCTTCACTCAGAAAAAGACTTCGGTTAGGTCTTGTGTCGATATATACGTTCCTGTCCCTTGCAGGGGCAGAGCACCCCTCTTATATAGCCAATTGAAGTTTTCTTGCGTGTTTGCGACAACACATGCAAGTGCAATGTACTGGGGACCGGTTGGAAGCTGATCCGACATAATCCGAAGGCCTTCGGGGTTCGGGCGGTCTGCCGAAAGGAGAGAAAAACATGGCAAAGGTCATCGGTATCGACCTCGGCACGACAAATTCGTGCGTATCTGTAATGGACGGCAAAGACGCTAAAGTAATCGAAAACGCAGAAGGTGCGCGTACTACCCCTTCTATGGTTGCTTTTAGCGATGACGGCGAGCGCCTTGTAGGCCAGCCAGCGAAGCGTCAGGCTGTAACCAACCCAACAGACACACTGTTTGCTGTTAAGCGCCTGATCGGTCGTCGTTTTGATGATCCGACTGTTGCGAAAGACAAAAAGCTCGTCCCATACGAAATCGTAAAAGCCGACAACGGCGACGCATGGGTTGAGGCTGAGGGTGAGAAGTACTCCCCATCCCAGGTTTCTGCTTTCATCCTGCAAAAGATGAAAGAAACAGCTGAGAGCTTCCTCGGTGAAACTGTAACTCAGGCTGTTATTACCGTTCCTGCTTACTTCAACGATGCTCAGCGTCAGGCAACCAAAGATGCCGGTAAGATCGCTGGTCTTGAAGTTCTGCGCATCATCAACGAGCCAACTGCTGCTGCCCTTGCATACGGCATGGACAAAAACGATGGTAAGACCATCGCAGTTTACGACCTTGGTGGTGGTACCTTCGACGTTTCCATTCTGGAAATCGGCGACGGCGTATTTGAAGTGAAGTCCACCAACGGTGACACCTTCCTCGGTGGTGAAGACTTTGACATGCGCTTGGTTGACTACCTTGCCGCTGAGTTCAAGAAAGAACAGGGCATTGACCTGAAGAACGACAAGCTTGCTCTGCAGCGTCTGAAAGAAGCTGCTGAAAAAGCGAAGATCGAGCTGTCTTCTTCTTCCCAGACCGAAATCAACCTGCCGTTCATCACCGCAGACGCTTCCGGTCCTAAGCACCTTACCCTGAAGCTGACCCGCGCGAAGTTCGAGCAGCTCGTGGACGATCTGGTACAGCGTACCGTTGCGCCAATGAAAGCAGCACTGAAAGACGCAGGTCTGGCAGCTGGCGAAATCGATGAGGTTGTTCTCGTCGGTGGTATGACCCGTATGCCTAAGGTTCAGGAAGTTGTTAAACAGTTCTTCGGCAAAGACCCGCACAAAGGCGTGAACCCGGACGAAGTTGTTGCAATGGGTGCAGCAATTCAGGCTGGCGTTCTGCAGGGTGATGTTAAAGACGTTCTGCTTCTTGACGTTACTCCGCTGTCCCTCGGCATCGAAACCCTCGGTGGCGTGTTCACACGTCTGATCGACCGCAACACCACGATCCCAACCAAGAAGGGCCAAGTGTTCTCTACAGCTGAAGACAATCAGACTGCAGTGACCATCCGTGTCTTCCAGGGTGAGCGTGAAATGGCTGCGGATAACAAGATCCTCGGTCAGTTCGATCTGGTTGGTATTCCACCAGCACCACGCGGTGTGCCTCAGGTTGAAGTTGCCTTCGACATCGATGCAAACGGTATCGTGAACGTATCCGCTAAGGATAAGGGCACCGGTAAAGAACAGCAGATCCGCATTCAGGCATCTGGTGGTCTGTCCGACACCGATATCGAGCAGATGGTGAAAGACGCTGAATCCCACGCTGAAGAAGACAAGAAGCGTAAGGAGCTGGTTGAAGCGAAGAACCAGGGTGAAGCACTGCACCACTCCACTGAGAAGTCTTTGAAAGAGTACGGCGATAAAGTCTCTGAAGAAGACAAGTCTGCGATCGAAAGCGCTCTTGCCGCACTGAAGCTGTCTCTCGAAGGTGAAGGCCTCGAAGACATTACTGCGAAGACACAGACACTTGCCGAAGCTTCCATGAAGCTTGGTGAAGCAATGTACAAGGACGCTCAAGCTGAAGCTGGCGAAGACGCTGCTGAAGGCGAAGGCGAGCCAAAGCCTGTTGACGATGTTGTTGATGCAGACTTCGAAGAAGTTCGCGACGACGACAAAAAGTCCAGCTAACTAATACTTTTACCCCGCAAGCTCCAACGGGCTTGCGGGGTAAACTTTATTGAAGTATTTCCCAACGGTATGGAAGATTTGGGTTAAAGGTTGCCTTTTGGGTGCAATTGCATTCGGGAGTGCCGCTTCCTACATATGGGGAGCTGGAAGTGTGTGCGCTGTGCTTATGGCTGCACCTTGAATTCCAGCAGAACAGTAAACAGTTTTGTTTTGAAGATGAGAGCGGTCCGTAAGTTAATTCGCTGCGAAGCATGAATGAACTTCGACTACCAGAGAGTATCTTGGGCTGAGCTGATGTTCTCCTGAGACTTCAAAACACAGATAGACATCACGTCTTTGGAGCTTATTTCATAATGTCTAAACGCGACTACTACGAGGTGCTGGGGGTAGCACGGGAGGTCGACGAAAAGGCACTTAAAAGCGCTTATCGCAAGCTTGCGATGAAATACCACCCGGACCGCAATCCAGGTGATGATGAATCGGAAGCAAATTTTAAGGAAGTGAGCGAAGCTTACGAAACCCTGAAAGATCCGCAAAAGCGCGCTGCCTACGATCGATTTGGCCATGCAGCCTTTGAAAACGGCGGCTTTGGTGGTGGCGGTGGAGCAGGTCCCGGCGACTTTGCATCCTCTATGGCCGACATTTTCGACGAGTTCTTTGGCGGAGGCGGTGGTCGTCGTGGCTCCGGCCGCGAACGCGGTGCCGACCTGCGCTACAATCTGGAAATCTCTCTTGAAGAAGCTTACGAAGGTAAGTCCGTCGAGATCGAAGTTCCAACCTCCGTCACCTGTGAACCGTGCAGTGGCTCTGGTGCTAAATCCGGCACCCGTCCATCCACCTGTCCAACCTGTGGCGGTGCTGGGCGCGTAAGGGCGGCTCAGGGCTTCTTCACCATGGAACGCACCTGCCCGACCTGTCAGGGCCGTGGCGAAATCATCACCGATCCATGTGACAGCTGCGGCGGTACTGGCCGGACGACAAAAGAGCGTACGCTCTCCGTCAACATTCCAGCTGGCATTGAAGATGGCACCCGCATTCGCTTGTCTGGTGAAGGAGAAGCCGGCGCGCGCGGTGGCCCTGCAGGAGATCTGTACATCTTCCTGTCCCTTCGTCCGCACGAGTTCTTCCAGCGTGATGGCGCGGATATCTTCTGTCGGGTACCAATCTCAATGACAACCGCAGCTTTGGGTGGTCAGTTTGAGGTTCCTGCGCTGGATGGCAATACCGCACGCGTGAAGGTTCCGGAAGGCACTCAGACCGGAAAGCAGTTCAGGTTGCGTGGTAAAGGCATGCCGATTATGCGGTCTAACCAGAGAGGCGACATGTATATTCAGGTTGCCGTAGAGACACCTACAAATCTTACCAAGAGGCAGCGAGAGCTTCTTTCAGAATTTGAAGGTGAATCTTCAGGCGAAAATCATCCTGAGTCTACGGGCTTTTTTGCTAAGGCCAAAGATTTTTTGGAAAACTTCAAGGCTTAGCTCTTTAAAACGCCACCAAATAGTAATATCTCAGTAGTGCGCTTTGTTGATACTACGGAGAGTTGAATGTTTCACGAAACTCGGTTACTGGCTGAAAATGCCTTCAACAGACTTCGTGAACCTTCCAAATTTCTTCGGGCGTGGGTGGAATCGCCACTCACGACCGGAGCTGTGACCCCGTCAGGTCCCGTTCTCGCCCAGAGAATGGCAGAGTTCGTTCCAGCAAATTCAGAGAACCCCGTTTTGGAGCTAGGCCCAGGCACAGGTCCGGTCACAAAAGCTATTCTGGACGCTGGCGTTGCCAAAGAGCGATTGACCTGCTTGGAATACAGCCCGGACTTCTGTGAGCTTCTTACCGAGAAATTCGGAGACCTGAACGTGGTGCAAGGCGACGCCTATAACATGCGTCCGAGCCTCGAGCACATTGCGGCAAACTCCCTTTGCGCTGTTGTATCCAGCCTGCCATTGGTTGCCAGACCTATGGAATCTCGGCTGAAGTGCATTAGCGACGCGTTTACGCTCATGCGACCAGGGGCCCCGTTCATTCAGTTCTCATATTCTCTGGTCTCCCCAGTGACGCTGAAATCCAAAATGTTCAGCTGGTCGAAGACCGAGTGGATCGTAAAGAACATCCCCCCTGCCCGGGTCTGGATTTTCCGTAAGCCTTTCTGATTTCTCTGCATAAAACCTTAAGCTGAGTGACTTCTAAAACCACGCGCCTTTCATAAACCTTCCGCTTGGGTAGTATGTGATATTCTACATGCTGACTTGATTTTCTAACGTCACACTCCAGTACGTGAGAGTGCTGTGCCATGTTGTAAGGATAGCTTTATGAAGCCCAAGATACTCGTGTTTTCAGGTTCAACCCGCACTGGCTCCTACAACCAGATGCTGGCAGATTTGATGGCAAAACATCTGACAGTCTCGAACGCCGATGTCACCCAAATCAGCCTAGCCGATTATCCTCTCCCAATTTATGATGGCGATCTTGAGGATGAGACCGGTATCCCGGAGAATGTCTACAAGCTCAGAAAACTCATAGAGGCCCACCACGGGATCTTTATCGCAAGTCCCGAGTACAATTCATCAGTTACTCCTCTGCTTAAAAACACGTTGGACTGGATCAGCCGTATTCAGCTGCCGGAGGAAGAGCCACTAGAGGTCTTCCATAAATCCATATATGCCGTTGGCGGAGCGTCACCTGGTGCCCATGGTTCTTTGCGCGGGTTAATGCACCTGCGGACGATTATGGAAGTGTCTTTAGGCTGCCTTGTACTGCCGGAAATGGTTTCTATTAACTTTGCCGGCAAGTCCTTTGATGAAAATGGCGACCTCACAAAAGACCATCAGATCAAGCGATTGCATAAGTTGGTTGGCCGCTTCGTGAGTGAGGCAAGTCATGTAAAGCTGCAGGATAACTGAGTTTTTTTGGTTTGCTGCATTGGCAATGCGGAAATGACTACATACATAAGACCGCAGACACAATTTTGAAATTGGTTTGCGCGGAAGTTTGCACTGCTGCCAATTGAAATCTGGAGAAGATTGAATGAGTGAACCTGAACAGTGGCACGGCACAACTATCTTGACCGTGCGCAAAGGCGGCAGAGTCGTAATTGCTGGAGACGGTCAGGTATCTCTTGGATCGACGGTCATCAAAGGCACGGCTCGTAAAGTTCGCCCATTAGCTGGTGGCAAAGTTATCGCAGGCTTTGCAGGTGCCACTGCTGACGCATTTACGCTGTTTGAACGCCTTGAGGCAAAGCTGGAACAATATCCGGACCAGTTGATGCGAGCCTGTGTTGAGCTGGCAAAAGACTGGCGTACCGATCGCTACCTCCGGCGCTTGGAGGCTATGATGCTGGTTGCCGACAAGACGGATTCACTTGTTCTGACTGGTACCGGTGATGTTCTCCAGCCTGAAAATGGCGTGATGGGCATCGGTTCTGGTGGCAACTACGCACTCTCAGCAGCCCGTGCATTGGTTGACATGGATCTGAGTGCAGAAGAGATTTGCCGCAAGTCTATGGAAATTGCAGCTGAGATCTGCGTCTACACAAACAGCAACGTCACCATCGAGTCCCTCGATACAGAGTGACGATTATCGCAAGAAGCAACTGGAGGTCAGTGAATTTCGATCTCCAGTTCTGCAAGCAAGACATTTTTAAATCAGCTTGCCTTGCTAAGCGAGGATACTTGACGCTTTTATTGCCCCGTTTGGATTTAATGAGGACCTGATGATATCAAGAGCAGCCCTTGCTGGAGCCGTCTCCGCTGGAATTATCAGCGCAGATCAAGCTGACAAGCTTGTCTCCTATTTGACACTGCAAGCCGATAATATCCAAGCACAGCAATCCGCTGAGAACCTTCATGACCCGGAAGAAGTCCGGTTTACCCAAGGTTTTCACGATATCTTCATCAGCCTTGGCATCTTAATTCTGTTTTCAGGCTATATCATTGGTCTGAATGAACCGCTCGCACATGGCGGCATGCCTGCGGCAGCTGTTGCCAGTGTTGCCGCGATGATCTCTTGGGCAATGGCCGAATGGTTCACCAAGATCAAGAAACTCGCCCTTCCCTCTATCCTCCTGACAGGACTGTTCGGGGGATCGATTGCGCTCGTTGGCTTTAGCCTGTTTACATCGAACGCCTTGAATGAGAACTCTGAAACAATTCAGATCATGTTGGGTTCAATCTTTGCGTTGTGCGGTGCCTCGTTGTTTTACTGGCGCTTTAAGGTGCCAATCACCCTAACAGTCATCGTCGCAGGAGTGATGGGCCTGATTGTAGGGGTATTGACCCTCGCGACAGACGCGCGAATCCTGAACTATTTTCCATGGGTCACGCTGGTTTGCGGGTTGTTTGCCTTTGCCTGCGCAATGTATTTTGACAGCAAAGACACGGCCCGCGAAACGCTCAACACAGACAAAGCTTTTTGGCTTCACCTGCTTGCGGCACCGCTCATCGTCCATTCAATCCTAAGTCGGATGTACACTGCGGAGCAGACAGAAGACTATGCACTGGTTTCCATCGCAGTCATTCTGGTCTTTGGTGTCGTCGCACTGATTGTTGATCGCCGCGCAATGCTGGTCGCAGGCCTGAGTTACCTCGGTATTGCCCTTGGCTATTTGCTGGAGCCCGCCGACTTTTCGGAATTACAGCTAACTTCTGTCTCCCTTGTATTGCTTGGGAGTTTTGTCTTGCTACTCGGTTCAGGCTGGAGCGCGGCGCGGCGGATCGTCATGCGCCCTCTTGCAGGAACCAAACTCACTACATATCTGCCACCTATCCGGAACTAGAAAGTAAGAAAATGACAAATTTCTCTCCACGGGAAATCGTTAGTGAACTCGATCGCTACATTATCGGCCAGAATGATGCTAAACGCGCAGTGGCAATTGCGCTGCGCAACAGATGGCGCCGACAGCAGTTGGATGAAGGCCTGCGCGAGGAAGTTCAGCCAAAGAACATTTTGATGATCGGACCAACCGGCGTTGGTAAGACAGAGATCTCTCGTCGTTTGGCTAAGCTTGCGAATGCTCCTTTCACAAAAGTCGAAGCTACCAAGTTTACCGAGGTCGGGTACGTGGGTCGCGATGTGGAGCAGATCATCCGTGATCTGCTGGAATCCAGTATTGCGCTTGTCCGCGAGCAAAGCCGCAAGGACGTGGAAGCGAAAGCACATGTACTAGCTGAGGAGCGCGTTCTGGATGCGCTGGTCGGCAACAATGCGAGCCCAGCCACCCGTGACACCTTCCGCAAAAAACTGCGCGAAGGGGATCTTGATGAAAAAGAAATCGAGATCGATGTGCGCTCTTCCCCTCAGATGCCAAGCTTTGACATTCCTGGTATGCCAGGAAGCAGCGTTGGTGTCATGAACATCTCTGATATGCTGGGCAAGGCATTTGGTGGTCAAACCAAGCCAAAGCGCACCAGTGTTAAAGAAAGCCATAATGTTCTGTTGGCAGAAGAATCCGACAAGCTTTTGGATGAAGAAAAGATCACTCAGGAAGCGATCTCGCTGGTTGAGAATTCCGGCATCGTTTTCCTTGATGAGGTCGACAAAATCTGTGGCAAGGATGGCCGCAGCGGCGGAGATGTGTCCCGCGAGGGTGTGCAGCGTGACCTGTTGCCATTGATCGAAGGTACTGTGGTCTCCACCAAGTATGGCCCGGTGAAAACAGATCACATTCTGTTCATCGCCTCTGGTGCGTTCCACGTTTCAAAGCCATCTGACCTGCTGCCGGAACTTCAGGGTCGTCTGCCAATCCGCGTTGAGCTGAAAGCTCTGACGAAAGAGGATTTTGTGAAGATCCTGACCGACACGGAAGCAAGCCTCATCAAGCAGTATGTTGCGTTGATGGGAACGGAAGAGGTCACCATCGAGTTTACCAAGGATGCAATCGATGAAATCGCAAACGTTGCGGTGGATCTGAATGCGACAATTGAGAATATCGGTGCGCGGCGTTTGCAGACCGTCATGGAACGTGTGCTGGATGAAATCTCCTTCACAGCGCCGGACCAGTCTGGTGAGCAGGTCACGATTGATGCTGCCTACGTGAAGTCAAACGTCAGCGAACTGGCCAAGAACGTCGATTTGTCTCAGTTCATCCTCTAACTGACTTAAAAGTCGTTCCTAAAATGAAAACCTGTTGGTGTGTGGCAAGGAAAAATACTTGCCGCATACCACCACAAGTGGCAGCATACCTACATGGTAGCTATTCGTAAAAGTAATGAAGAAGGTCACCACCGAAAGTTTCTGGTTGTCGTCGACGGCACGCCAGAGTGTGGTCGAGCCATCGTTTACGCCGCAAAACGGGCAGCCCGTACTGGCGGCGTCGTTCTCTTGCTCTATGTGATTGCGCCCGGAAACTTCCAGCATTGGCTGGGAGTTGAGGACATCATGCGTCAGGAAGCGCGTGATAATGCAGACACAATCCTGGCAAAAGCTGCTGAACAGGTAAGAGCCGCGGCCCGCACAGAGCCGGAACTGGTTGTTCGCGAAGGGCAGCAGTCTGATGAAATTATCGCTCTGATTGAGGAAGATGCGGATATCGCGATTCTTGTTCTGGCGGCCGGAACCAGCAAAGAAGGACCGGGTCCTCTGGTTTCATCCATAGCGGGTAAATCGGCAGGGACATTCCCGATTCCGACCACCATCGTGCCAGGTAATTTGGACGATGATGCGCTGGATGCCCTTGCCTGATCAGGATTACCTATCATATAGAAAAGAAAACAGACATTGCTGATGCATTGAGTGCTGCACGTTAAGTAGTGTAAACTGTGCTGCAACTGCTTAAGAGCACTCTTTGGCAAGAAAATCGGAAACAAAACCATGTTCATTCAGACCGAAGCGACACCAAACCCGGCAACACTTAAGTTTCTGCCCGGCCGCGTAGTATTGTCGGAAGGCACACGCGATTTCCGCTCGGCTGCGGAAGCTGCGGTTTCACCGCTGGCAGAAAAGCTCTTCTCTATTCCAGGTGTTGTTGGCATCTTCTTCGGTCACGACTTTATCACCGTCACAAAGGATGAGACTGACTGGCAGCATATGCGCCCGGCCATTCTTGGTGCGATCATGGAAAACTTCATGTCCGACACCCCGATCCTGAGAGGTGAGGAAGCAGGTGACGGCGACACAGGCGAAGAGTTCTTCGAAGCGGAAGACGAAGAGACTGTAAACATGATCAAGGAACTGCTGGAAACCCGTGTGCGTCCAGCTGTTGCTCAGGATGGTGGCGACATAACATTCAGGGGATATCGTGAGGGTATCGTTTATCTGACCATGCGTGGCGCATGCGCCGGCTGCCCGTCTTCAACAGCAACCCTGAGCCATGGTATTCAGAACCTGATGAGGCATTTCATCCCAGAAGTTCAAGAAGTTAAACAGATCTAGTTTCTGCTAATATAATTCTTCTGAAGAAGGGCAGCACACGCTGCCCTTTTTGTTGCAAGGCAAAAAAATACTCCGGGTGTTAAACGAATTGGTTGCTCGACAATTCGTCACCCTAACGATAAGCCGAACTAATGAAGTTGCTTGCTATTGATACCGCACTAAGTACCTGTGCCGCCGCTGTTTTAATCGATGACGGTGGAGTGCAGAATATTGTCTCCCAATGCGAAGATCTCGGACGGGGTCATGCCGAGCGCATTATGGGCATGGTGGCGAGTGTCATGACGGACTCCTCGACCACCTTTAACTCGCTGGACCGGATTGTTGTAAACGTCGGTCCGGGAAGCTTCACCGGCCTTCGCGTAGGTCTTTCTATTGCACGCGGGTTTGGTCTGGTGCTCGAAAAACCGGTTGTCTCAGTGACAACACTGGCTGCAATAGCGCACGAAGCTTTGGACGCTGCTCCCGTCAGAAAACCAATTCTGGTGGTTCTGGATGCGCGCCGAAATGAGGTCTACTGCCAAAACTTTGATGAAAACGCGGTTCCTATCGGGGAAGCGCGGATTTCTACCGTGAAAGACCTTGCGCACAGCCTGGATGCTGACACTATATTGGCAGGATCTGCGGCGCAGGCGGTTGCCAACATGGCGGGCTTAGACAAATCACGTGTTTGCAACGAAGCTGCTGCTGCCTCAATTGAATACATCGCGAAGCTTGGTAAGGGTGCAAAGCGTCAGGACAAGGCGCCGGTCCCACTCTATCTTCGTGCCCCTGACGCTGTTCCGGGTGAGAAAGGAAAGGTTCGTCGTCAATGAAGTCCTGGTGGACATCAGAAAAGCCTCTAATGATCGAGCGCGCTGAAAAAGACGACCTGCCTGACCTTGCGAAACTCCACGCTGAGTGTTTCAAGCAGCACTGGGGGACAGCAGAACTCACCACATTGTTCGAGCAAAAAGGCGTTTTCATCCTGACTGCGCGCACATCCCGTGTGACCGGACAAGCCAATCTGGGCTTTGTTATCATCCGCTCGGTTGCAGGCGAAGCGGAAGTTTTGACCATCGCAGTCTCCCCCAAACAGCAAAATAGGGGGATTGGTCGAAAACTCATGGAAGCCGCCATCTTCCAGCTTTACTCTGACCGTACCGAAGCGTTGTTCCTCGAAGTCGATGACACCAACAGCGCGGCACTGAAGCTCTACAAGAAGCTGGGGTTCAAGCAGGTCGGAGAAAGAAAAGCCTATTACGCGGCGAGCGAAGGCAGTGGAACAGCGCTTGTTATGCGTTGCGATCTTCTTTAAGCGACACTACGCATGTGAGATGGAGCTTTAAGCTCGTAATCAAACCGGGGTACAGTGAATCTGGTTCTTTTCTCTCGTTGCTTTGGGAGATAGAATACCCGTGCGGATTGAAAACGGTAGTGCCTGTGTGATTTGAGGGATTTGGGGCAAATGACGGCAGAAGAAAAAATGACGCTGATTGAAATGTGTGCTCATAAGGGTATGCGAATGACAGAACAGCGCCGCGTGATTGCTGATGTAATACAATCTGCTGAAGACCACCCGGATGTGGAAGAGCTTTATCGAAGAGCTTCCGGGATCGATCCTAAAATTTCTATCTCCACTGTTTACCGGACTGTAAAGCTTTTCGAGGACTCAGGTATTATCGAACGCCACGACTTCCGCGACGGTCGTTCCAGATACGAAACCGTTTCTGACGAACACCATGATCACCTCATCGACCTGCGTACAGGTGATGTGATCGAATTCCGTAGTGAAGAAATTGAAAAGATGCAGGAAGAAGTGGCACGAAAGCTGGGCTTCAAACTGGTTGATCATCGCTTGGAGCTATACGGCATTCCCATAGATGAAAAATAGGAGCCGTTCATGGCGACTGTCAGAGCTGTTTGTGTAATTGCCGGGCTAATCCTCGTTTCTCTATTCGTCATTCCTACGCAATGGGTGATAGTTAAGCTAGGTTTATCGACAAAACCGCACATTCCTCTGCTCTGGCACAAAGCTGTGTGCTGGCTGGTGGGGTTGCGCGTTCACCAAAATGGGAAAATGGCCACTGAACGGCCTCTTCTTATTACTGCAAACCATTGCTCGTGGTTGGATATCTCCGCTCTTGGATCAACCAACCTGGTCTGCTTCATTGCGAAATCCGAAGTCAACGAATGGCCTGTCTTCGGCTTCCTCTCCAGACTCCAACGGACCATATTCGTCAATCGCAAACGAAAAACAGATATTGGCCGGGTCGCTAAGGAAGTCGCTAATCGCATGGCAGGGGGAGAGGCCATGGTGTTGTTTGCTGAAGGCACCTCCAGCAACGGCAACGAGGTGCTACCTTTCCGTTCAGCGCTCATCGGTGCGGCTCACCAGGCAATGCATGTGGGAGAAGAGGAAGCAGCCTACGTGCAGCCTTTGTCTATCGCCTACACCCGCTTGCACGGTATGCCTATGGGCCACTTCTGGCGCAAACATGTTGCGTGGTATGGGGACATGGAACTCGCCGGACATCTCTGGGCTATCCTTAAAGAAGGTGGACTGGATGTTGAACTGACTTGGGGTACCCCGGTTCCAATCGAGAAAGCCACTGATCGTAAGGCCTTAACGCGGGATCTGCATGAGCAGGTCAGGGTGATGACCCTTGTCGCGTTGCATGGCGATCGATCCAAACAGAAAGAGCTGGCTGAAAGCTGATCAAGACAAGGCTTCTCTTTCTGCGCAAAACAGAGTAAAGCTCAGCAAAATTCTGAACATGACGAGCTGGCGTTGCTGTTGAACAGCGCAGGCGTGCTCGAATTGTCGGGCATTGAAACAAAATGATACCCCCGGCTGCAGATCCACTTGAGGATTTAATGGATAACCTAATAGACCAAGACACCCAGAGCCAATCCGAAAACACAACGGAGGCGCGCGAAAAGACCGAAGCGACCCGTAAGGTTTTCATTAAAACCTATGGCTGCCAGATGAACGTCTATGATTCTGACCGCATGAGCGACGCGCTGAGCAACGATGGTTACGTTAAGACTGAAACTCCTGATGACGCAGATCTGGTTATCCTGAATACCTGCCACATCCGTGAAAAGGCTGCTGAAAAGGTCTACTCCGAACTAGGCCGCATTCGTAAGCTGAAAGAAGCGCGTGCCAAAGACGGCAAGCAGATGATGGTTTCCGTTGCGGGCTGCGTTGCGCAGGCGGAAGGCGGGGAAATCTCCCGCCGTGCACCAATCGTTGATCTGGTTGTCGGCCCTCAGTCTTACCATCGCCTCCCTGAGCTACTGACCCGGGCCTCCAATGGCTCAAAGGTCGTTGAAACAGAGTTCGATATTCAGGACAAGTTCAAGCACCTGGCAACACCGTCCAAGGAAGCTGTTCGCAAGCGTGGTGTGACTGCATTTGTGACCGTTCAGGAAGGCTGCGATAAGTTCTGCACCTTCTGCGTAGTGCCATACACCCGCGGCGCGGAAGTCTCCCGTAAAGTGGAGCAGATCGTCATGGAAACCGAGCGCTTGGCAGCGGCTGGTGTCCGTGAAGTGACGTTGCTGGGGCAGAACGTCAATGCATGGCACGGCGAAGGCCCTGATGGCCGCGAGTGGGGCCTCGGTGAGCTCCTGTTCCGCCTTGCTAAAATCGATGGAATCGAGCGCCTGCGCTATACCACATCCCACCCACGGGACATGGAAGACAGCCTGATCGCCGCCCACCGCGACCTCGATGTTCTGATGCCATACTTGCACTTGCCGGTTCAGTCCGGTTCTGATGCAATCCTCAAGGCCATGAACCGCAAGCACACCCGCGATGACTATTTCCGCCTGATCGACCGTATTCGCGAAGCACGCGACGATATCGCGCTGTCCGGCGACTTTATTGTTGGCTTCCCCGGTGAAACCGATCAGGACCACAAAGATACACTGGATCTGATCAAGCGTGTCACTTACGGCTCTGCATTCTCCTTCAAATACAGCCCACGTCCGGGTACGCCGGGTGCAACGCTGGAAGATCAGATCGACGAGCAAGTCAAGTCCGAACGTCTCGCAGAATTGCAGGTATTGCTTAGCACGCAGCAAAAAGACTTTAATGCATCATTGATTGGAAAAACAATTGATGTACTGTTTGAAAAGGAAGGCCGCAAAGAAGGCCAGCTTGCAGGCCGATCACCTTGGCTCCAGCCAGTTCATGTAAATGCACCACTGGACCTGTATGGTGAAATCGGATCGGTAGAAATTGTTGCTGCCAGTGCAAATAGTCTGGAAGGGCGTCTCGTTTAAGTGCATGATGCTCCCAGATTATCGCGTAAAGGCGAACGGAGGCATTATTTGAAGGGCAGAGCCCAGACAACGTCCGCTTCAAGGACGGCCATGCGCCCCATTGCGGCATCGGATATGATGCATGTGGTGTTGGCATTCGAAGACAACAGGCTTGTAGGCGATCTGTTTGGTCAGTTTGACCAAAACCTCGCGCTCATCGAACAGCGTTTAGGTGTTGAGGCAGTCGCCCACGGCAATCAGGTCACAATCCGAGGCAATAAGAAATCCACAGAGCAGGCAAAGCTTGCTCTGGAATCGCTCTATACGCGTTTGCAGGGTGGTCACGACATCACACCCGGCGATGTGGATGGTTCAATCCGTTTGGCAGAAGTTGCTGAAGCGCAGCTCTCTCTGCCAACGATGGAGCCCAAGTCTCGCATGGCGTTTGCGCAGATCGCAACGCGCCGTAAGACGCTGGTTGCCAGAACAAGCGCTCAGGATGCCTACATTCGGGCAATGGATCGTTCTGACCTGACATTCGGTGTTGGTCCGGCTGGTACGGGCAAGACCTTTCTTGCCGTTGCCTATGCAGCTGCTTTGTTGGAGCGCGGCGAGATTGATCGCATGATCCTGTCCCGTCCGGCGGTTGAAGCTGGTGAGCGTCTTGGCTTTTTGCCGGGTGACATGAAGGAAAAGGTCGATCCCTACCTGCGCCCGCTTTACGATGGCCTCAATGAGATGATGGCACCGGAGAAGCTCGAACGCGGCTTGGAAAGTGGCATGATCGAAGTCGCACCACTGGCTTTTATGCGAGGACGTACGCTCTCCAATGCGGTCGTGATTCTCGATGAAGCGCAGAACACCACATCCATGCAGATGAAGATGTTTCTGACGCGCCTCGGCGAAAACTCAAAGATGATTGTGACAGGTGACCCGAGCCAGGTCGATTTGCCTCCGGGCCAGATGTCTGGTCTGCGTGATGCACTTAAGATCCTTGACGGTGTTGAAGGCATCTCTCGTGTAACCTTCACAGAGAGCGACGTGGTACGTCACGAACTTGTGGCCCGTATCGTTGGTGCCTACGACAACGAAAGTCGTCGCCGGTTGATAGCCAAAGAACTCAGGCAGGCGGAAGAATCTGCCAAAGAAAATGCAGAGCAAGGCTCCAAGGAATGAACAAAGCTTGCCCGGTCCACATCGACCTGCTGATTGAAGCAGGCGATTGGCAGAGTGAAGATCTGTTGGAGGCGATTGCTGAAAAGGCAATCGCTGCCGCTTTTGCAACAAGTGACCTTGGTGTGGTAGAAAATACCGAAGTCTCCCTTGTCTTCACCGATGATACCCATATTCAGGAACTGAATAAGATGTGGCGCGAGAAAGACAAACCGACAAATGTTCTGTCTTTTCGGGGAGATGACAGTGAAGAGCCGCCATTTGGTCCACTCTTGGGCGATATTGTTATTGCAAAAGAGACAGTAAAGCGCGAAGCTCTGGAGCTTGAAATTCCATTCGAACATCACTTAATTCATCTTATTGTTCATGGAACCCTTCATCTTTTTGGATATGATCACCAAGTAGATGAGGAAGCGGAGGAAATGGAAGCGGAAGAGCGCCTGATTTTGGCGAGCCTGCAAATCCCCGACCCATACAAAGATGCGCCACTTTCGGCTGATAAATGACACCCCAGTATTCATTGGGAATACAGGGAACAACGAGAGAGAGATGAGCCCGGAACCTCGAAGTACAGAAGGTGCAAGCACCTCCACTCAGGCTGAGAATGCAGAGCCTGCAAGTAGTACCGGCACAGCTGTCGCCGACGATACCTCTGAACCACAAGCGACCAAGCCTGGTTTTCTGACCAGGCTGGGATCCATACTAAACCCGTTTAAAGGTATCCGAAGAAGCGCGGCTGTCTCATTACGTGAAGATTTGGAAGATGAGCTCGCTCGCGACAGTGAAGGCGCTGATGCTGCCTTCACCAAGGAAGAGCGCGAGTTGCTTACCAACATCCTCCAACTGCGCGAGTCTCGTGTTGAAGATGTCATGATCCCGCGTGCCGATATTGAGGCCGTGGAAGATACAACGACAATCGGCGAAGTGATGGCTTTGTTTAAGGCCTCAGGTCACTCCCGTATGCCGATTTATCATGATAATCTGGATGACCCTCGGGGCATGATCCACATTAAGGACCTGATGTCCTACTTTGTGGAGCTGGCTGTGAAGGCCAATCAAAACGGTGCCCCACTGACATTGGTGAAGCCGGAACAGAGCGCGCCTGAGAAAGGTGCAGAAGAGAAATCTCTGCTCGATTTGTCGTGTGTTGACCTGTCCACGCCATTGAACAGAACAGGCCTGACCCGGCCTCTGCACTTTGTTCCGCCGTCCATGTCCTCTTCTGATCTGATGAAGAAGATGCAGGTCACCCGTGTCCAGATGGCACTTGTAATTGATGAGTATGGCGGAACCGACGGCCTCGTGTCTCTTGAGGACATTGTCGAGACCGTGGTGGGTGATATTGAAGACGAGCACGATAAGGACGAAGAAGAACTTATCATGACAGTCAGCCCCGGTGTTTGGGTGGTTGATCCTCGTATCGATTTGGATGATCTTCAAAAAGAACTCGGAGCGGACTTCCAGGTCGGTGAAGAGCAGACAGAAGAGGTGGACACCCTTGGCGGTCTGTTGTTCTCGATTTTGGACAGGGTTCCGGTTCGTGGTGAGTTGATCATCGATAAGAGCCTTCCGGCCTACGAATTCGAAGTGATTGATGCCGATTTGCGTCGCATCAAGCGTCTTCGCATTTCCAAGCGACGGATTGAGCAGCGCGTCGTTGTTCAGCGTGTCCGCCCGCGGAAGTCTGAAGCTGCGGAATAAGCAGCACATCGCTAACTTTTATCTATGACATTCGGGAGTGGGGCATGGTCGCTGCCATTGATACCCCTCGAACTCTGATAAGCAGTATTCGAGAATTATCAGGGTGGAGACGCGCACTACTTGCTTTTGTAGGGGGACTGGCATCAGCCTTTGCCTTCCCCCCTTATGGTGCCTTTCCCATCCTCTGGCTTACCCTGCCGCAGTTGATCCTGCTCCTTGATGGGGCAAAGCAACAGGCATCAGAAAGCCGTAAAGCACGCTTTGCCGCGTTCTTCCGGGTGTCCTGGGCGTTTTTCTTTGGCTTTTTCCTGGTCAGCCTGTTCTGGATTGCCGAAGCGTTCCTCGTGGACGCTGAAAGCTACGCCTGGATGATCCCGTTTGCGTTGCTCATTCTGCCCGGCGGGCTTGCCCTGATCCCCTCCATTATATTGGGCGGAGCCTCCGCCTTCTGGAGATCCGGTATCTCCCGCATTCTGCTCTTCGCTGTCGCACTGGCCCTGTCCAGCTGGCTGCGCGGGCATATACTGACCGGCTTTCCGTGGAACGTATGGGGCTATGCCTTTGCCGAAAACCTGACACTCATGCAGAGCTTCTCTGCCTTGGGAATTTACGGTGTCGGCTTCCTCGTCCTCCTACTTTTCTCAATGCCTGTTGTCCTGATTGATCAGGAACGTAAAGCAGCAACTGCCTATATCACCGCGTGTGTGCTGGTGTGGGCAGGTGTGGTTGCATACGGAACGAATAGGTTGCAGGCTCCGCAACAGCCGGTTGCGGGCCATCAAGTACTCGTTATACAACCCAATGTGCCCCAGGCTGACAAGTGGAAGCCCGAGAACCGGCAAAGGCTCCTGCCGCTCTATTTGCAGCAAACAGAGCAGGCTCTTACAGAGATGAATCTGGATAAGGAAACGCTGATCTTCTGGCCTGAATCGGCTTTTCCGTTTCTGCTGGATGAAGAACCGGGCGCTCTGGAGGCGATTGCAGCCACACTTCCCCAAAATACAATGTTGATTACCGGTGGCATTCGACGCGAAGTTTCAGCAAGCGGTACTCACTTTTTTAACAGTACATTTGTTGTATCGGACGAAGGTGCACTCATAGATATCTACGACAAAGTACACTTGGTTCCGTTTGGGGAATATTTGCCGATGCGTCCGCTCCTACAATCCATTGGTGTGGAGCGCCTTGTCCCGGCCCCGGAAGACTTTACCGCCGGGCCTCGGTTTGAGAAAATAGATTTAAGAAATTCACTTAGTTTTCAGCCGCTGATTTGTTATGAAGCGATCTTTCCGCAAACCATGCTCTCGGAAGAAGAGCGGCCTAACTTGCTCGTAAATCTAACAAATGATGGTTGGTTTGGCGAAACTTCGGGTCCCTACCAGCATCTTGCTCAGGCAAGAATTAGAGCAGTCGAGCAAGGCGTGCCGTTGGTGCGAGCTGCTAATACTGGTATTTCTGGCCTAGTAGATTCCAATGGTAGAATACTCGCAGAAGTTGTTTTAAATAAAAAAGGTAGTTTCGATAGTGAATTGCCTGAAATACTAAGCCCCACGCTTTACGTAAGGATGGGTGATTCAATTTTTTGGGGAATTATTCTAGTAGTTGTTAGCATCCTATTGGTGATGCAGCAATTATTACCTACCCGTAGAGATTGACGAATGCACGCAAATATCGTCATCTAATACACGCAAAGGTTTTTATCCTAATCGTCAGATTGGACCATAAAAAAGCCTTACGGGCCTGCCAGCGATGCCTCCGTCAGAGGGTGTTTTGGCACTTGCCGAAATGCAGGTTTGATGAATTGCGTTCTTGCAAGGGATGCTGAGATGCGCCCTTGTTTAAATAAAAACCCACGGTAAGGCACCGTAAAAAACCAAAGAAGAGGGCCTTTGATAATGCCCAGCAAAAAAGCACCAAACCCTATCGACGTTCATGTCGGCAGCAGAGTACGCTTGCGCCGCATGATGCTTGGTATGAGCCAGGAAAAGCTCGGTGAGAGCCTTGGCATTACATTCCAGCAGATTCAGAAGTATGAAAAAGGGACAAACCGGATTGGTGCAAGCCGCTTACAGCACATTGCGACCATTCTGAAAGTGCCTGTCGCCTTTTTCTTTGAAGATGCTCCCGGTACGCCGGATGAAGTCCCCGGCGTTGGTGATAACCCACAAACCACCTATGTTGTCGACTTCTTGTCATCTTCTGATGGCTTAGCCCTCAACAAGGCTTTCGTACGTATTGAAAACCCGAAAGTCCGTAAGAAGGTTGTCGAGCTCGTGAAGAGTATTGCTGGGGATGAAGATTGAGTTTGTGATCCGTAAATTTTCGCAATTCTCCCGCAATTTTGAGCTAAATCTCTTGACGTAATCGACATTCCTTGTTTGATGTAACATCGGAGGCGACGGATTTACCGTCGCTTCATTTCTATTTATCTTCCCAGAAGGACGTTTGCCAATGGCTCGTCAGAACTATGTGTTCACGTCGGAATCGGTTTCAGAAGGCCACCCCGACAAGGTTTGCGATCGCGTTTCAGATACGATCGTAGACGCATTTCTAAAGGAAATGCCAGAAGCCCGCGTTGCGTGTGAAACGCTTGCAACAACGAACAAGCTTGTTATTGCAGGTGAGACTCGTGGCCCGGCATCTCTTACCAATGAATATCTGGCCCACATTGCCCGTCTTGCCATCAAGGATATCGGGTATGAGCAGGCTGGGTTTAACTGGAAAGACCTGGATGTTCAGGTTCTTTTGCACGGTCAGTCTGCAGATATTGCTCAGGGCGTAGACGCCGCTGGCAATAAGGACGAAGGCGCCGGCGATCAGGGTATTATGTTCGGTTACGCGTGCCGCGAAACCGAAGAGCTGATGCCAGCTCCGATCCTGTACGCCCACAAGATCCTGCGTTTGCTCGCAGAGGCGCGCAAATCCGGCAATGAGCCTATGCTCGGCCCTGATGCCAAGAGCCAGGTGTCCATCCGCTATGAAGATGGCAAACCAGTTGAGGCAACATCCATCGTGCTGTCTACTCAGCATCTGGATGAAACCATGACATCCGACGATGTGCGCGCCGTTGTAGAACCTTACATTCGCGCAGCACTGCCGGGTGACTGGGTTACCAAAAACACCATCTGGCACATCAACCCGACCGGAAAGTTCGTGATCGGTGGTCCTGATAGTGACTGTGGTCTCACAGGCCGTAAAATCATCGTAGACACCTACGGCGGTGCAGCTCCACACGGTGGCGGTGCATTCTCCGGTAAAGACCCGACCAAGGTCGACCGCTCTGCTGCATATGCAGCACGCTACTTGGCGAAAAACGTGGTGGCCGCTGATCTGGCAGACAAATGCACCATTCAGCTGTCTTATGCGATTGGTATTGCCGATCCGCAGTCCGTTTTCGTCAACCTGCATGGCACGGGCCGTGTTGAAGGCGAGCGCGTTGAAGCTGCAATCCGCGAAGTCATGAGTTTGACGCCGCGCGGTATTCGTGAGCACCTCGGTTTGAACAAGCCAATCTATGCACGCACAGCAGCCTACGGCCACTTCGGACGTGAGGCAGAACGTGACGGCGGTTTCTCATGGGAGAAAATCGACCTTGTCCATAACCTGCGTGATGCTGTAGAGAAAGCCTACGCTTAACCTCTAACGCTAGAGAATAGACAACTGGCCGGGGCAATCTCCGGCCAGTTTGTATTTATGAGAACGATGGTAGATCACTACAAAGGCTCCTTTTTCGGCCGCCGTGTCGGAAAGCCAGCAAGTCCGCGACAGTCGCATTTGCTTCAGGAGGTCCTGCCAACCGTGGCATTGGACCTGACGCAGTCCCCACCGGAAAATCTGGCGGAATTGTTCCCCGTACCAGTCAAGAGTGTTTGTCTGGAGATTGGGTTCGGGGGCAGCGAACACCTAATTCATCGCGCCACAGAAAACCCGGAGATCGGCTTTATCGGCTGCGAGCCGTTCAGTTCCGGCATCATCAAGGCTGTCACCAGCATTGAAGAGCATGACCTGAAGAATATTCGTCTCTACGACGATGACGCTGGCAAATTGCTCGATTGGCTCCCCACTGCATCATTGGATATGGCTTATCAGCTCTATCCTGATCCATGGCCAAAGAAGAAGCACTGGAAGCGTCGCTTTGTGAACCAGATCAACCTGACGCGCATCGCCAGAGCTTTGAAGCCCGGATGCGAATACCGGTTCGCCAGTGATATCGACACCTACGTCGATTGGACCCTGTCCCATTGCCGCAAACATCCCGCTTTTGAGTGGACTGCCGAGTGCGCCGCTGATTGGCGCACCCCGTGGCACAACTGGCCGGGCACGCGGTATGAACGCAAGGCTCACCGCGAAGGTAGAATTGGTCGTTACCTGACATTTTTGCGGACCGCAGAGATGAAAAGCTGACGAGGGCTCTCTTTTGTCTGCCCATATCTTGATTTTCTGTTGCATACAGTGGGCAAATGACTATATTGCAGAGCAAGAGTTCTCTATCGGCTCAGTTAAGAGCATTGAGGAGTGGGCCCCAAAAGGACCCGCTCTTTTTTATTAGCTAAGTCGGTATTGATGCCTGACTGTCGAAAATCAGGTATCCGAAAATAACTGCCAAAGACACCAAGTATGTCTTTGCATTAAGACGATAGGTACCAAGTGGACGAAACCGATCCCCGGATTATAAAGGAAAAGGGCCTAGAGGCCCGCGTTGCTGAAATTGTTGAGCCGGTCATTGCTGATCTGGGCTACCGACTGGTGCGCATCCGTGTAAACGGAAATAACGGCTGCACCCTTCAAATCATGGCAGAGCGCCCGGACGGGTCAATGGCTGTTGAAGATTGTGAAGAAATCAGCCACGCAGTTTCCCCGGCGTTGGATGTCGACGACCCGATTTCTGGTGCCTATCATCTCGAAGTTTCATCTCCAGGTATTGACCGCCCGCTCGTTCGCGCAGGCGATTTCGAGCGCTGGGCCGGACATGTTGTGAAAATCGAAATGTCTGTGCCGCAAGCTGGGCGCAAGAGATACCGTGGACAAATCATCGGTGTGGAAGAGGGAAGTGCCGTCATCAGACTGTCCGACGCACAGGACGGTCAGGACGAAACATCCCGTCTTCCATTGGATGAGATCGGGTCAGCCGTACTGGTTTTGACCGATGAATTGATTGACGCGGCTTTGAAAGCCGATAAAGCCGCAAAAGCAGCCCGTGGTGAGCCTACGGACGATGACAGTTACCTCAGTCACTGATTAGCTGTTCTTGTTGCGCAATGGGGTATGGGCGGTTCCGAAATTTAAGAGCCACCCTTTTGTTTTGATGTTCCTGCTGGTGTGAAGGAAAGCAGGGCGTGGAAGGAGTTGACGAGGAATGGCTATCAGCGCAAACCGTTTGGAGCTGCTGCAGATCGCTGACGCGGTTGCCCGCGAAAAGTCGATCGACCGTAGCATCGTGATTGCTGCTCTTGAGGATGCAATCCAAAAAGCCGCTCGCTCCCGTTACGGCACCGAGACTGAAGTTCGTGCTGAGATTAATCCGAAAACCGGTGAAATTCGCCTCCAGCGTTTGCTGCAGGTTGTTGAGGTTGTCGAAAATATCTCCACCGAGATTGCTCTGGTTGATGCGCAGGAGCGCAACCCGGATGCAACCGTCGGCGACTTTATGGCAGATCCGCTACCACCGCTGGACTTTGGCCGCATCGCAGCCCAGTCTGCCAAGCAGGTGATCGTTCAGAAAGTACGCGAAGCCGAGCGTGATCAGCAGTACGATGAGTTCAAAGACCGCATTGGTGAAGTGCTCAACGCTGTTGTTAAGCGTGTTGAATACGGCAACGTCGTCGTTGATACCGGTAAGGGCGAAGCAATCGTTCGTCGCGACGAACTGATCCCACGCGAGATCTTCCGCAATGGTGATCGCATCCGCGCGTTGATCTTTGATGTACGCCGCGAACAGCGCGGTCCGCAGGTATTCCTGTCCCGTACACACCCACAGTTCATGGCTAAATTGTTCGCGCAGGAAGTGCCGGAAATCTACGACGGTGTTATCGAGATCAAGGCTGTGGCTCGCGATCCGGGCTCCCGTGCAAAAATTGCTGTTCTGTCCAGCGACAGTTCTATTGATCCGGTTGGCGCGTGTGTTGGTATGCGTGGCTCCCGTGTTCAGGCTGTTGTTGGTGAGCTTCAGGGCGAAAAAATCGACATCATTCCTTGGAATGACGATGCCGCAACCTTCATCGTGAACGCGCTTCAGCCTGCTGAAGTTGCCAAAGTTGTCCTTGACGAAGATTCCGAGCGTATTGAAGTGGTTGTCCCGAATGACCAGTTGTCACTGGCAATTGGTCGCCGTGGTCAGAACGTTCGTCTCGCCTCTCAGCTGACCGGCTGGGGCATCGACATCATGACGGAAGCTGAAGAGTCCGAGCGTCGCCAGAAAGAATTCCAGGTTCGCTCTGATCTCTTCCAGAATACACTGAATGTTGATGAGATGGTTTCTCAACTTCTCGCATCAGAAGGCTTTACTTCTGTAGAGGAAGTCGCGTACGTTGACCTCGACGAAATCTCCTCTATCGAAGGCTTCGACGAAGAGACTGCCGACGAAATTCAGGCGCGCGCCCGTGAATTCCTGGAGGAACAGGAAGCAAAACTTACGGAAGAGCGTCGTCAGCTTGGTGTTTCCGACGAACTGGTTCAGGTTCCTGGTCTCACTTCCGCAATGCTGGTTGCATTGGGTAAAGACGAAATCAAAACCATGGAAGACCTTGCAGGCTGTGCAGCTGACGACCTTGTTGGCTGGACCGAGCGTAAGGATAAAGAAACCATTCGCGTAGAAGGTAGTCTGAGCAGTTTCGATCTGTCTCGCGCAGATGCGGAAGCCATCGTTATGTCAGCCCGTGTTGCAGCAGGCTGGATTTCTGCGGAAGATCTCGTGGAAGTTTCTGACGAAGAGCTGGAAGCAGTTGATGATGAGCTAGAGGCATCTGACGAAGAGCTGGAAGCTGTTGACGATGAGCTGGAGGCTTCTGACGAAGAGCAGGAAGTCTCTTCTGACGAAGAACTTGAAGCTTCTGAGCAGGAGCCGGAACTCGAAGACGAAGTCTCCGCAGACGAAACAATTGAAGAGACTGTGGTTGACGCCGACGAGGAATTGGCGCAAGAGAGCGGTGAAGAAGACGCTAAAGGCGAGCAGTCCTCTAAATAATCTGTAGCCGCTTGACTGCAGAAAAAAGATTTATACGGGGGTGTGTTGAAATTGCAGCATGTGACTGCAGGTTTCTGCATCCCCGTAACTGAATGAAAAATAACAACAATAGTTGGATTGGGATAACGAAGTGCCGAGAAAAAATGAGCCGACGGAACGCACCTGCGCAATAACGCGTGAAGTTCTACCGGTGACAGATCTTCTCAGATTCGTTATGGCTCCTGACAAGACTGTTGTAGTTGATGTGAAGGGCACCCTCCCGGGACGTGGGGTATGGGTGACCGCAAAGAAGTCTGTTTTGCAGGAAGCGATCAAAAAGCGTGCTTTCTCGAGAGGCTTTAAGGAGCAGGTTAACGCTGAAGACGGTTTGGCCGACCACACCGACAAACTACTAGAGCAGGCAACTTTGGGCGCACTGTCCATTAGCCGAAAAGCCGGCAATCTGATTGTTGGATTTTCGAAAGTCGAGGCAGCTCTCAAAAAAGAGAGTGTTCTTGCTCTGGTACACGCCACTGATGCCTCTGAAGATGGTGTGCGTAAGTTGGCGGCCGTAGCCGCTTCTAGATTTGGCAAGGTGGATCGTCTCAGCGTGATCCGCCAGTTTACCTCGGCGCAGATGAGTACGCATCTGGGTCGGGAAAACGTTATACATGCTGTACTGCTGGCCGGCGAGGCGGGCAGAAATTTCGTGAAGCATGCGCAACGCCTTGCGCTATTCCGCGAAGTCTCTGTTAAGGCCGACGACGACGGTACAAAGGGTGCAGTGGCGCAGGACTGAAGGCAATATGAGCGATACCAAAAACAACCACGACAATCCCGACGGCGGGGAAAAGAAAACGCTGGGCCTCAAACGCGGAGGCAGTGTTGAGAAGGGCACTGTTAAGCAGAGCTTCTCCCACGGCCGCTCCAAGGCAGTCGTCGTGGAAAAGAAGAAGCGCCGTGTAGTTGTGCCGGGCCAGGAAGGCTCCGCTGCACCTGCATCCGCATCTGCAACTTCTGCTTCTCCTGCGGCCTCCACAACTGGCACTGAAAAGCGTCCAGCCCAAAACCGTGGCCAGCAGCAGCCTCGTCGCGGCGGCGAAGGCCAAAGACGCGGTGAGCAAGGTGCCGGTCGCGGTGGCAACCGCAACAACCAACGCCGTGGCGGCGGCGGTGGCCAAGGCAGCGGTGCGGTCCTCAAGACCTTGACCAAGGGCGAAGCAGACGCACGTCTCGCAGCGCTTAAAATGGCCAAGATCCGTGAAGTAGAGGATGCCAAGCGTCGCGTAGTAGAAGCAAAGCGTCAGGAAGAACTGGCACAGCAGCGCGCGATTGAAGCCGAAAAGAAACGTATTGAAGACGAAGCTCGCGCCAAGCGTGAAGCTGAAGAAGCTGCAGTACGTGAAAAAGCTGAAGCAGAAGCGAAAGCCAAGGCTGATGCTGAGGCGAAGGCGAAAGCTGCAGCTGCTCCAAAACCTGCACAGCGTGATGAACGCCCTGCTCGCAACGGTGAACGCCCACAGCGTTCCGGCGATCGTGGCCCTCGTCCGGCAGGTGACCGTGGCCCTCGTCCAGCAGGCGATCGTGGTCCTCGTCCGGCAGGTGATCGTGGCCCTCGTCCAGGTGGTGACCGTGGTCCTCGCCCGGCAGGTGATCGTGGCCCTCGTCCAGGTGGTGACCGTGGTCCTCGTCCGGCAGGCGATCGTGGTCCTCGTCCAGGTGGTGACCGTGGCCGTCCGCCAATGCGTGATGGTAAGCCTCCTCGTTTGGATGGTCCGCGTCCGGGCGCTCGCTCCGCTGCTCCAGCCGCTCCGGTTGAAAGCATGGAAGTCGCGAAGACCCCATCTAAGAAGATGGCTCTTAAGCCGGTTACCCGCGACAGAAAGCCTGATGCTCCAAGCAAAACAACCCGTACTGTAGGCGATGACCGTCGTAAGTCGAAGCTGACGATTACCCGCGCAACAGGTGGTGATGAAGGCCGTAGCCGTTCACTGGCATCCATGCGCCGTCGTCGTGAAAAAGAAAAACGTCAGGGCCAGAAGGTTGTTCGCGAGAAAGTTGCTCGTGAGGTAACACTTCCAGACGCGATCACCATTCAGGATCTCGCACAGCGTATGTCTGAGCGTGCTGTTGATGTGATCAAACTGCTCATGAAGCAGGGCCAGATGATGAAGATCAACGACATCATCGACGCTGATACTGCGGAATTGATCGCAGTGGAAATGGGCCACACTGTTAAGCGTGTTTCTGAAGCGGATGTTGAAGAAGGTCTCTTCACCATCGAAGACGATGACACCGCACTGGTATCCCGTCCTCCTGTAGTGACCATCATGGGTCACGTTGACCACGGTAAGACATCACTTCTTGATGCACTGCGTAAGGCAAACGTTGCTTCTGGTGAAGCTGGCGGCATTACACAGCACATCGGTGCATACCAGGTTGAGCAGAACGGCCAGAAGGTTACCTTCATCGATACGCCTGGTCACGCCGCATTTACTCAGATGCGTGCACGTGGTGCCAAGTCCACCGACGTTGTGATCCTTGTGGTTGCTGCGGATGATGGTGTGATGCCACAGACCAAAGAAGCTATTGTTCACGCAAAAGCTGCTGGCGTTCCGCTGATCATCGCGATCAACAAGATGGACAAACCAGGTGCTGATCCTTCCCGCGTTCGCAACGACCTTCTTCGCGAAGATCTCGTTGTAGAAACCATGGGTGGTGACGTCATCGACGTGGAAGTTTCTGCAAAAGCAGGCACTAACCTCGACAAGCTGATCGAAATGATCCTGCTGCAGGCTGAAGTTCTTGAACTGAAAGCCAACCCTGACCGCATGGCTGAAGGTACCGTAATCGAAGCCAAGCTCGACAAGGGCCGTGGTCCGGTAGCGACTGTTCTGGTTCAGAAGGGTACGCTGAAGGTTGGTGACATCGTGATTGCTGGCTCTGAATGGGGTCGTGTTCGTGCGATGCTCGACGAGAATGGCAAACAGGTTAAGGAAGCTGGTCCTTCCAAGCCGGTTGAAGTTCTTGGCTTCCAGTCCACGCCATCAGCTGGTGATATGGTTGCAGTCGTAGAAAACGAAGGCCGTGCTCGCGAGATTTCCGAATATCGTCAGCGCCAGAAACGCGATCAGATTGCAGCACGTATTGCTGGGTCCCGCGGTTCTCTGGAAGCGATGATGAAGGGCTTGCAGGAAGAAGGCAAAAAAGAATTCCCGCTCATCATCAAGTCCGATGTGCAGGGTTCTGCCGAAGCAATCCAGGGTGCTCTGGAAGAACTGGGCAACGACGAAGTCGGTGCACGTGTTATTGCAGCATCCGTGGGTGGTATCACCGAGAGCGATATCACGCTGGCGATTGCCTCCAAGGCTCCGATCATGGCGTTCAACGTTCGTGCAAACAAACAGGCTCAGGAAGCTGCACGTCGCGAAGGCGTAGAAATCCGCTACTACAGCGTGATCTACGATCTCATCGACGATGTGAAGTCCACCATGTCTGGCATGCTTGCTCCAGAGCGTCGCGAAACGTTCCTCGGTTACGCAGACATCAAAGAGATCTTCAACATCACCAAAATTGGTCGTGTTGCAGGTTGTCTGGTTACCGAAGGTGTCGTTAAGCGTGGTGCACAGGTTCGCTTGCTGCGTGATGACGTTGTCATCCACGAAGGTGAGCTGGGTACACTGAAGCGCTTCAAGGACGAAGTGAAAGAAGTAGAATCTGGCGTTGAATGCGGCATGAACTTCACCAACTACAAGGATATGCGCGTCGGCGATGTGATCGAGTGCTTCCAGGTTGAAGAGATTGCGCGCTCACTCTGATAAGAGCTGAGTTCAACCAATCAGAACAATCAGCAGCGCCGGCGGGGAAATCTCCGTCGGCGCTCTGCTGTTACAAACTCAAAGAAATTGAGAGAAAAAAATGGCAAAAGCACGCGATGAATTTGCAGGTCAGCCATCACAGCGTCAGTTGCGTGTAGGTGAGTTGGTCCGTAAGGAGCTCTCAGACATCCTGACACGCGGCCGGATCACTGATCCGGATCTGGATGGTGTGATCATCACCGTTCCTGAAGTCCGTATGTCGCCAGACCTGAGATGGGCTGATGTTCTGGTCATGCCAATGGGTGGCCGTGACATTGACACCGTTCTGACCGCTCTCAAGCGCAACGCAAAATATTTGCGTGGTCAGGTCGCACGCCGCGTTACCATGAAGTACACCTGTGACCTCCGTTTCGTTGCAGACACGCGCTTTGACGATGATGACCTCATCACACGCCTTCTGCACGAGCCTAGCATCCGCAAGGACTTTGCTGACGGCGGCATTGATGAGTATGACGATCAGGAAGAAGATCGCGGCTAGGCTTTCGGGAGTGGTTCTTTGAAAAGGGACCACCGGGTTTTCGGGCAGAAGATGCTGAAAGCAGAACGTATGCAAAGATTTAAGAGCTGAGAAGTATGGCGCGCAGACAGCAGCGACGTAGACCCCGTTTCCCTGTAAACGGTTGGCTTGTTTTGGATAAACCTCTGAACCTGACCTCCAATGACGCATTGGGTCAGCTGAAGAGAATCTTCCACCCCGAAAAAGTTGGTCACGCAGGTACGCTTGACCCGCTGGCAACAGGTTGCTTGCCTATTGCCTTCGGAGAAGCAACAAAGACCGTCCCCTACATCATGGATGGCCGCAAGGTCTATCGTTTTGAAGTGACCTGGGGCACCCAAACCACCTCAGACGACGCAGAAGGTGAGGCGATCAAAACGTCTGACGTGCGCCCGTCACAAGAGGAAATCCTTACAGTCCTGCCGGAATTTCGCGGCGCGATTGAGCAGGTCCCACCGATTTTCTCGGCCATCAAGGTCGATGGAAATCGTGCTTACGACCTCGCCCGCGATGGCGAAGACGTGAAGCTGGAAGCCCGCACAATTGTAGTGCACCGTCTGGACCTCGTTGAATGTCCGGATGAGAACCGCGCAGTTTTTGAAGCTGAGTGCGGGAAGGGCACCTATGTCCGCTCTCTGGCACGGGATCTGGGCGAACGCCTCGGCACATGCGGCTATGTCACCGACCTGCGCCGTCTGCTGGTTGGACCGTTTGGCGAAGAGCAGATGGTCACACTGGACGAACTGCGAGCTGCCAAAGAGGCAATGGCTGTTGAAGTTGAGGAAGGCGAAGAGCCTCCTGTTCTCAACCCGCTCGAAAATCCAGAGCTGATCGGGCACATCAAACCCGTTGAAGTCGCACTCCAGCAATTTGCAGAAATCAGGATTACATCTGACGCAGCCGCAAAGGTGAAGCGCGGCAATCCGGTCCTGCTCCGCGGCGCTGATGCCCCGATTGGCCCGGAAGAAGCCTATGTGGTTTCCGGCGGCAAGCTGATCGCGTTCGGTGAAGTTGCAAAGGGCCAGTTCAAGCCCAAACGGGTTTTCAATCTCTAAGGTTTTTGAGGAGCGCTGCCCTAAGCGCTCCTCCTTGGTTTGGGGTGCTGCGTGTTGAACGAGTGCTGTATCCGGTAATCAAAATCATAAATTGAACCAGACAAGATAGTCTTGAAATACGTGTGCTGACCTTCCAATAAGGATGGGCCGGAATAACAGCGATCAGCCTCTTGTGTAATTTGCATAAAAGCTGAGCGATTTCACTAAGGTCTTCGGTTGCACCAATATCAAGATTCTTCTGGTTTTTTGAAAGATTTTCAGTCATAGTCCCGCCGCTGGGAAGCAACCGCTTGCCCGGCTTAAATGTGTTGGCCTGACCCTGCTAGACGACATCTTGGCACGGCCCGAGTTCAGCACATAGCTCTCAAAAGAGCGCATGCCTGTGAAGGCATTCAATAAGACGCAGTTTCGGCTGCTATCACATAAGGAAAAACCGATGTCGATTACGCCAGAAAAAAAAGCAGAACTGATCAAGGAATTCGCCGTTAAAGAAGGCGATACCGGATCTCCGGAAGTACAGGTAGCGATCCTGACTCACCGTATCACTGTTCTGACTGAGCACTTCAAGGGTCACAAGAAAGACAACCACTCACGTCGTGGTCTTCTGAAAATGGTTTCTCAGCGTCGTAAGCTTCTTGACTACGTCAAGGGCAAGGAAGTTGCACGTTACCAGTCCCTGATCGAGCGTCTGGGCATTCGTCGCTAAGACGAAGAATTCGAAGCGCGGCAGCGACAGCTTGCCGCGTTTTCCTTACCTCCTCGCATTTCCATGGTGTTCCCTGAAAATGTTGGAGGTGTATTCTGGAAAGGGGAGGCCTCTTCCAGAATGAAATAGTCGAATGAAGACCTGGCAGGATTGCCGGAAACTTAGCAAACGATGAGTTTCCCGCTGTCTTGCCTGCAATTGTTCGACCTGAAAAGGCATCGCGCCCTTGTTGCTCAAGGAGTCCATGCGCGCATTGCCGGCAAATGACAGCCTCAAGTTTGATGACGACCATCAGGCACTGAGGCGAACGTTAGGATAAAGATATGTTTGATATACATCGCGTGGAAGTAGATTGGGGCGGACGTCCGCTCATCCTTGAAACCGGCAAGGTAGCCCGTCAGGCAGACGGTGCAGTCCTCGCAACTTACGGCGAGACCAAAGTTCTTGCGACTGTTGTGTCTGCGAAAGACGCAAAGCCAGGTCAGGATTTCTTCCCACTTACTGTAAATTATCAGGAAAAGGCATACGCTGCTGGCCGCATTCCAGGTGGCTTCTTCAAGCGCGAAGGCCGTCCGTCCGAGCACGAGACCCTGACATCCCGTCTGATTGACCGTCCGATTCGTCCGCTGTTCGTAGATGGTTATAAGAACGAAACTCAGGTTGTTCTGACTGTTCTGTCTCACGACCTGGAGAACGCTCCAGATATTCTGGCAATGGTTGGCGCATCTGCAGCACTCACCATCTCCGGCGTACCATTCATGGGCCCAATCGGTGGCGCTCGTGTTGGTTACATCAACGGCGAATACGTTCTGAACCCAACAGTTGACCAGATGGAAGAAACCGATCTGGACCTGATTGTTGCAGGTACGAATGACGCTGTTCTGATGGTTGAGTCCGAAGCTCAGGAACTGACCGAAGAAGTAATGCTCGGCGCTGTGATGTTCGGTCACCGCGGGTTCCAGCCAGTTATCGACGCGATTATTCAACTCGCTGAAAAAGCTGCAAAGGCTCCACGTGAACTGAACCTGCCAGATCATTCTGAGCTGTTCGCAAAAGTTCAGGAACTGGCTGCTGAAGAACTCGGCGCTGCTTACTCCATCACTGTAAAAACAGAGCGCAAGGTTGCTGTTGATGCTGTGAAGGCGAAAGTTGTTGCAGCTCTTGTAACCGGTGAAGAAGGCGCTCCTGAAGCGACTGTCATCTCCGATCTGTTCAAGAAAGCTGAAGCTGCTATCGTTCGTGGCCGTATCCTTGATACCGGTTCCCGCATCGATGGTCGCGACCTGTCCACCGTTCGTCAGATTGTTTCTGAAGTTGGCATGCTGCCACGTGCACACGGTTCTTCCCTGTTCACACGTGGTGAAACTCAGGCAATGGTTGTTGCAACACTGGGTACAGGTGAAGACGAGCAGTTCGTTGACAAGCTCGAAGGCACCACCAAATCAGCATTCATGCTGCACTACAACTTCCCTCCATACTCTGTAGGTGAAGCTGGTCGCATGGGTTCCCCAGGACGTCGTGAAATCGGTCACGGTAAACTGGCATGGCGCGCTGTTAACCCAATGCTGCCTGCACACCATGATTTCCCATACACTCTGCGTGTTGTTTCCGAAATCACCGAGTCCAACGGTTCTTCCTCCATGGCTTCCGTTTGTGGTGCATCCCTGTCCCTGATGGACGCTGGTGTTCCTCTGAAGGCGCCTGTGGCTGGCATCGCAATGGGTCTCATCAAGGAAGGCGAGCGCTTCGCAGTTCTCTCCGATATCCTTGGTGATGAAGATCACCTCGGCGACATGGACTTTAAAGTAGCTGGTTCCGAAAACGGCATCACCGCACTGCAGATGGACATCAAGATCGACGGTATCACCGAAGAGATCATGAAGGTCGCTCTGGAGCAGGCGAAAGGTGGCCGCGTTCACATCCTCGGCGAAATGTCCAAGGCAATCACCGAAGCACGTGCAGAGCTTGGCGAACACGCTCCTCGCATCGAAGTCATCAAGATCCCTGTAGACAAGATCCGTGAAGTAATCGGTTCTGGCGGTAAGGTGATCCGTGAGATCGTTGAGAAGACCGGCGCGAAAGTGAACATCGAAGACGACGGCACCGTTAAGGTCGCTTCTTCCGATGGCAAAGCGATTAAAGCTGCTCTCAACTGGATCAACTCCATCGCTGCTGAGCCAGAAGTTGGCGTCATCTATGAAGGTACTGTTGTTAAGACTGTAGACTTCGGCGCATTCGTAAACTTCTTCGGCGCACGCGACGGTCTGGTTCACATCTCTCAGCTGGCTCCACGCAAAGTCGCGAAAGTGACTGACGTGATCAAAGAAGGCGACAAAGTCTTCGTTAAGCTGATGGGCTTTGATGAGCGCGGTAAAGTACGTCTCTCCATGAAGGTTGTTGATCAGGAAACTGGTCAGGAAATCCCTCGCGAAGAAGCTGCACCAGCTCCTGCAAAAGACTAAGCTTTTCTAGCTGAATACAAAAAGGCCGGTTCAGAAATGAACCGGCCTTTTTTGCGTTTAGAGATGGACTGGACAATAGTGGAGCCATCGACCTTTCCAAGAGTGCCAGGATTAAAAGATGTCCATTCTTTTCAGGGGATTGGTTTGAAATGATTTCCTCACGATAATACCCTTGCTGATCTCCAAAATCTATCGAGATAATAGGGTGTTACCTAGTGCATATTAGAGTGAAACTTGATAAGTCTATCGGTTATCTTCAAGAATATTATGTTGTACTTATAGCGTGCTTGCTTTTATTTTTAGGTCTTTTTCATGTCATCAAAGAGAGCTTTGAGTTACATGATTTGTTTGTGTTGCCGTCACTGCTTGCTGCTTTTGTCCTGTCGTATCTTTTAAGTGGAAATCAGACCAAATCTCGTAGGAAATGGAATTTTCCGCACTTGCTGTTGCCTTTCATTATTCTAACTACATTAGGCTATTACAGAGTCATGATGGGGCCTATTGATCTGGTTGCCATTATGTTTCACCTACAAGTGGGGATGGGGCATCTAAATCCGGATTTGCTAGCTCCGTTTATTGAGAAGGGCAGTAAATTTGCCCTTGGAATACTGGCATTCCTGATTGGAAGCTTGATTTTACTTTACCAAAGCAAAGCCTACAAAAAAGCTGAGCTTCTGATTGCGCTGGCTTTCTACGTTATCTTAGCAGGCGCTTTTCTTTCTCAAAGGGTAAACTTGTTCCAGAAACAAGTTGCCGATTTTACCGCAGAATATCGAGTCCCCACATCGTTTCCACAATCTGCAACCAATAAGATGAACTTCATTCACATCTACCTGGAAAGCGGCGAACGCACGTATATGCGCTCTGATCTTTTTGGAGATGTAATGGATCCGCTGATGCCCTTTATTGAGCGTGGCTTTGAAGCAACCAATATTGTTCAGGTGAGAGATACGGGTTGGTCTATTGCTGGTATGACAGCGTCTCACTGTGGCGTTCCATTGTCGCCAGCGGGGTTTTCATACACGAACAAATTTTGGAGGTTGTCAGGCTTCCTGCCGTCAGCAACGTGTCTTGGCGATGTTCTACAAAATGAAGGTTATGACCTCACATTTGTGGTTGGAGCAGGTCTAGTTTTTTCGGGCCTCTCCACGTTCTTTAAGTCGCATGGGTTTAATCAGGTTATCGGAGTGGATTACTTTCTGCGGAAGTATGAAGGCACGGAAAAACTTGAGCGGCATAAGAATGTCTGGGGCGTAAGCGATGAGATTGTTTTCGAGAAAGCACTAGAAATACTACAAGAGAAAGCGCACTCAGGGAAAAAGTTTGGTCTTACCATTGAGACAATTGGAGGGCATTCTCCGACAGGGTACCTCTCTCCTAAATGTGAGAGTATGAAGGAGATTATGAAACCTCGTATAACAATGCTAAGGGCCGTGAAGTGCATGAACTGGCTCCTCGCCGATTTTATTCGCAGGAGCGAGAAACTCGGCTTGCTAGAGGACACAGTGATTATTGTTCAGAGTGATCATTTGGCGATGAAGAACAGTGTCTATTCAGAATTACACAGTAGTGAGCGAAGAAATCTCTTTTTCGTGTTTGGTCCCGATATTCGGGCAGGAAAAACCGATAAGCCTGCATCTCTCTTGGATGTTTATCCCACGGTGCTGGAGGCTATTGGCTTGCCCCTAAAGAATTCCCGAGCTGGCCTCGGGGTTTCTTTGTTCTCGGAGGAACCCACTCTGGTTGAAACGCTCGGTGAGGATGATATGAACAAAAGCATTGCCCTGAACTATGAACTCAGAAAACATCTTTGGTCACATCCATCAAATTGAAGAGCCGAAACCCGCTGTTTTGGTCTGTGCTGAGCGAATATTCAGAAAACTTATTCCCCTTGCTCAGAGTTGTCCTAGGCTTGTTCTGTGCCCACGTAACGGGCTGTCGGCGGACCGTCCGCTGGTGGTCGTGGGCGGGGTTGGGCTACCGGCATGAGGTAACGTATCGTGTCGGGAGGTCCGGTGAAGCGCAATACCCTTTTGAGGCCACAGCGGTGAAAGGGAGCCCGTGTGTTCATGATAAAAGACCCGGGCGAGGCGAGCAGCCAATGCCGAAGAAACATATTTAACAAGTAGCGCAGGCAGAGCCTGTTCGCCTTGCTCCACCCGCTTCAGCGGGAAACTTCAGCTTCAACACTGCATGGCCCCCATGCGGTGCTCTTCGCGCATCTCGCATGATGCGCAGATCTCTGAAACGGAAACACAGTTCCCCCTCCCAAGATCATCCGGCACGACTGCGTTGTTTTCGCTGCGCAGATTGAGAAATCCTCACAACTGAGGCGAGAGCTATCTCTCCGCTCTATTCGGTTTGAAACAATGCAAACTGCCTGCTATACCCACACCCACCTGCAGTTTGGAGGGGCTCTTTGGAGCTCGGAGGGATGAGATGAGCGAAATGCGACTGGTTGTTGTCGGCGCAGCAGGCCGAATGGGCCGCACTTTGGTTCGCACCGTCACCGAGATGGACGGCGTGGTGATATCTGCGGCAATTGAACGCGAAAATTCCGAGTTCCTCGGCAAGGATGCTGGTGAGCTGGCCGAATGCGGCAAACTCGGTGTTGAGATCACATCCGACCTCGATGCAGCTTTCGCAGAAGCTGACGGTGTTTTGGACTTCACAATCCCTGAAGCAACGGTCATGTTTGCAGAGGCCGCAGCGCGCCATTCCATCGTGCACATCATCGGCACAACCGGCATGACCTCCGCCCAATCCACCGAACTGGCTCACGCCGCGACATCCGCCCGCATTGTAAAATCCGGGAATATGAGCCTAGGTGTGAACCTGCTCGCCGGTCTCGTCAAAAAGGCAGCTGCAGCGCTTGATGAGGATTTCGATATCGAAGTTCTGGAAATGCACCACAAACACAAGGTTGATGCACCATCAGGCACAGCACTCTTGCTTGGCGAGGCAGCAGCTGAGGGCCGCGAAATTCCTTTGGAACCTCATAGTGTTCGCTCCCGTGACGGTATCACTGGAGAGCGTAAAAGAGGCGATATCGGGTTCGCAACACTGCGCGGCGGCTCAGTGGTAGGTGAACATACGGTGATGTTTGCAGGCGAAGGAGAGCGTATAGAACTCTCACACATTGCAACAGACCGGCAGATTTTTGCTCGCGGAGCTGTCAAAGCCGCCATCTGGGCGCACAAGCAGCAACCGGGCCTATACTCAATGGCCGACGTGCTCGGCCTGAACGACGAGTGATAAGTAGCGCATACTCGATAGAACGAGATATGCGGAATGACTTTGAAAGCAGTCTTCCAAGACAACTGTTTTCAAGAACACATAGCCTCCCTAGGAGAGTTTGATGGAACGCCTTTTGGTTCTCGTCCGCCACGGACAAAGCGAATGGAATTTGAAAAACCTGTTCACCGGCTGGAAAAACCCGGACCTGACAGAGCAGGGTGTTGAAGAAGCGAAAACTGCGGGCAAGAAGCTCAAGGAAATGAACCTGACGTTTGATCTGGCGTTCACTTCTGATCTGCTACGCGCTCAGCACACACTCAAGCTGATCCTTGGTGAACTTGGTCAGGAAGACCTGCCAACATCACAAGATCAGGCTCTGAATGAACGTGACTACGGTGACATCACCGGCATGAACAAAGACGAAGCACGTCAGAAGTTCGGTGAAGAGCAGGTTCATATCTGGCGTCGCTCATTCGACGTTCCTCCTCCAGGTGGTGAAAGCCTGAAGATGACTGCAGAACGCACCCTGCCTTACTACCGCTCTGACATTCTTCCAAAAGTTCTCGAAGGCAATCGCGTTATCGTTGCTGCACACGGCAACTCTCTGCGTTCCCTCATCATGGAACTTGAAGGCCTCTCTCCTGAAGAAATCCTCAAGCGCGAACTGGGCACCGGTAAGCCTGTTGTTTATCGCCTTGATGAAGAAGGTAAGGTTCTTTCAGTTGAAGATCTGGCAGACGCTTAAGTCAGCCTGACAACCTAGAATCAAAAGAGCGACTCTTCGGGGTCGCTTTTTTATTTTGGCCAAAGCGTTCCCCTAAAGCGTACCTGAATTAGAATTGAAAGCATAAATATTATTCACATGAATAGACCCTGTTAAAATACTAAGCCCGTGAAATATAAAGCACTAGCGATTATCAATAATAGATAATGGATGCGCTATTATTATTTGCCTTGTGCTGCACAAATTTGGATGCAAGCCTCTCAATGCCTACAAAAAATGTATGCACCCACTTTATTTTGATTGAGAGGACAACCTATGAAATTTTCAGTAGCAAACGACGGTCGCCCAGCATCTGCGCAAGCTAAGCCAGCAAAATTGAACGGCGGGTTGGCTCCAAAAGATGAAAAGAAAAAGCCAAAATAATTTAATGCGTGAGGCAGTCCAGACTGCCTCGCTTTTTTGTAGCAGAGCATCTTTCTGCGAGGGAATTTCCGTGAAGTTTGTAAGAATGGTCAAGTCTGCCCCCGATGTAGTCAAGGCAGATGGAACAAACCTAGGCATGATGCCTGCTCGGGCAATGAAGTACTGTGAACCCCTCGTTACCGCTTCCCGCCAAGGCTGGTACGTTTACCCGCCAGTAGACTTTTACCTGATGTGGACTGGTTCAGAGGTCCTTTACAAGCTAGGTGCTGATGGTGAGTGGACCTTGCTGGATCGGCTTTACCTTACAGACTTCGTGGAAGACTACCAAAAGCTCTGTCCGGAAGGACTGGAGGATTACTACCCGCCATTTCTGGATGTGTTTCCGGAAGGCGATATCATTCAGATCGGCACTGGCTACAGTCTGATCGGTGATGAAGGCCAATGCCATTGGGTGCGTGGCCCGATCAATCTTCCCTCCAATGCGGGGTATGATTGCTTTGAAGCGATGATCGACTCCAGCTGGTTCTGCTCGCCGCTCTTCATCAATGTGAAACTGCGCAAACAGGATGTGCCTATCAGCTTCCCGCGTCATCGGCCTTTGCTGCAAGTTCTGCAATTGCCCAACACGATCCTGCCGAAGACGCCGATTGTCCAACCGGAGATCACGGAAATGGACAGTACCTCAGAAGAGTTTTGGCAGGCTTGGGCACGAAGCTACGACAAACGCAATGGCGGACGTTCTGGTAGCTATGCCAGCGAGCAGCGCCGCATTAACGCCCAGTATGCTGACGCTGATTAGGCGTCCTTGAAACGGTCCTGAGAGCAGATGATCAAAGCCAAAAAACTGAACCGCAGATTTCGCCAGCATATCGAGGAGCAATCAGTCTTCTTCGTGGCGACTGCTGCTGCCACTGGACATATCAACCTCTCTCCCAAGGGCATGGATACGCTCAGGGTTCTGAGTGATGAGCGTATCATCTGGTTGAACCTGACCGGAATCGGCAATGAAACGGCCACCCATGTGCAGGAAGATGGCCGAATGACCCTCATGTTCTGTTCCTTCGGCGAGCAGCGCCTCACCCTTCGGGTGTTTGGAACTGCAAAGGTGGTCCATCCAAGAGACCCGGACTGGGACAAGCTGGTCGCCCAGTTCCCAGAATTGCCTGGGTGCAGGCAAATCTTTGATCTGGACATTGAGCTCATCCAGACCTCATGCGGTTCAACAGTCCCACGCATGGAGTTGGTAGACACCCGTGTCGAAAAGGAATTCCTGCCTTACTATGAGACAATGGATCGTGAGGAACTGGAAAACTACTGGCGCAAACACAACGCCACCAGTTTGGACGGCCTGCCCACCAAGATTCTCGAGTCCACCTAAAATCTCTGAGTGTTTTAACGAAAGTCGGGTTTAGAGCTGCAAATGAAGCTATATAAGACACGCACATAAAGAAGGTTTGCGGGGCGTGTCTTATGGGATTGTTGGTGTTGGTGCGCCATGGGCAAAGCGAATGGAATGCCCGCCGGATTTTCTCAGGGCAGGGCAATCCTGACCTGACACCCACGGGGATTGAAGAAGCCAGAAACGCAGGCCGTACTCTCAGGTCTCAGGCAATCCAGTTCGATCTTGCCTATTCATCAGGCCTCAGGCGTGCCCGCAAGACGCTGGACTTGATTCTTCAGGAGACCGGTCAGTTACACCTGAATGTGATTGAAGAGATGCAGTTCAATGAAAGAGCCTACGGCAAGCTCACTGGCATCACCATTGAAGAGGCCTGCCAAACACACGGTGAGGCTCAGGTACATCAATGGCGTAACTCATTGCAGGCTGTCCCTCCCGACGGCGAAAGCCTGGAGATGACTGCGAACAGAGCGCACAGTGTTTTCAGGCACCGTGTCCTACCTCAGTTGACCAACGGAAAAAATATCCTCATCGCCTCGCACCGGAATACAATACGGGGACTGATCTCCAGAATCTGCAACCTCGGGCAAGAAGAAACAGAGAACCTGCACATTGCCACAGCGCACCCGCTCTTCTTTCAGGTGAGTAGCGCAGGCAGTATCGAAGAGATCAGCACATAAAAAAGGCGGCCCGCGAGCCGCCTAAATCATCAGCGCCAGTTGTTAGGCTGTAAGCGTGAAGCCACTCTGCTCTGCAATCTGGCTGAGAGGTTTCTCGGGACGCGCACCAACATGGCTGATCACCTCGCCTGCACACAGGCACCCCAGCTCTGCACAGTCGCTCAGGCTGAAGTCGCGAGCCAAACCAAACAGGAAACCGGAGGCGAACAGATCGCCGGCGCCGGTCAGGTCACGAACACCGCCGACAATCGCTGTTGCAGGTACGTGTACGGTTTCCTCACGAGAAATCGCCATCGCGCCTTCAGAGCCCAATGTAAGGGCTGTGAGCGTGCAATCTTCACGGACGAGGGCAATTGCTGTTTCAATATCGGAGGTTTGATAGAGCGCTTTCAGCTCATGCTCATTCGCAAACAGAATGTCGACTTTATCTTCTTGGATCAGCTGCAGGAATTCATCTCTGAAGCGATCAACGCAGAAGCTGTCGGAAAGAGAAAGGGAAACCAGCTTACCAGCTTCATGAGCAATCTTGGAAGCTTTGAGGAATGCATTTTTCGCAGCTTCCTCATCCCACAGATAGCCTTCCATGTAGGTGATTTCAGAACTGGCAACCACGTCGCGGTCAATATCAAACGCGGTTAGCTTGGTGGCGGAGCCAAGATAAGTGTTCATGGTCCGCTCGCCATCCGGCGTGATTAGGATCATAGACCGACTGGAAGGCAGATCATCGCGCAAAGGGCCGGTATTAAAGTGAACGCCGATATTATTCATGTCATGGCGATAAACATCGCCAATCTCGTCATCGGCCACTTTACCAAAATAGGCTGGTTTGCCGCCTAAGGACGCAATGCCAGCCGCCGTATTTCCAGCACTACCGCCGGAAATACGGGTTGTTTGACCCATCTTGTCGTAAAGCCGCAGCGCTTCATCAGTATCAATGAGGCGCATAGATCCCTTAACCAGAGACTGCTCAACAAGAAAGCTATCTTCCACATGAGAGAAGACATCAGTGACCGCATTGCCGATGCACAATGCATCAAATTTGAATTCAGACATGTAAAGTCCTTGTAACTAACCCGGTTCGTAAGCGCCCGGAACGATACATAGGTGGCTTACCGTTAGAGCAAGGCCTACAACTGTTATTTTCCTGGTGTAGGACGCAAGGCACGATTGGCCTCAGGTTCCCGAATTTTTTCGCGGAACGGGCTCGCGTTGTACACCCCAAGAATATTTAGTTCAGTCGAATAAAACGCCAGCTCCTCAAGTGCAAGGGCTACGTTGGGATCTTCAGGGTGTCCTTCGATATCTGCGTAAAACATTGAAGCAAAAAACTGACCTTCGAGCTGATAGGACTCCAGCTTTGTCATGTTGACGTTGTTCGTGGCAAATCCACCCAGCCCTTTGTAAAGGGCAGCAGAAACGTTCCGAACGCGGAAAACGAAGGTCGTAATGATCGGCTGACCAGAGTTTGCCGCCTGTTTGTTCTCGGGAGAGAGGATTACAAACCGGGTTGTGTTGTGCGCAGCGTCTTCACAGTTCCGCGCAAGGATATCCAGACCGTAAACTTCTGCGGCAAGTTCAGGAGCAAATGCACCAATTGTTTTGTCACCACCTTCAACAACCTGACGTGCCGACCCTGCGGTGTCAGCGCCAATGATTGGCTGAAGACCATGTTTGCGGATGAACTTTCGGCATTGCCCCAAACCCATAATGTGGCTTTGAACGCTCTTCAGGTCTTCCAGCTTAGTGCCTTTGATGCCCATCAACTGAAACCGGATCGGCATGAAGTACTCGCCGACAATATGAAGATTGCTGCCAGGGAGCAGACTATGAATATCCGCAACACGGCCTGCGACCGAGTTTTCGATCGGGATCATGCCCAGTTCTGCTTCCCCGGTTTGGAGGGCGTGGAAGCAGTCTTCAAAAGTCGGGCAAGGGACAGCTTGATACTCTGGGTAAACGGCGTTGCACGCCATATGGGAGTTAGCTCCCACTTCTCCTTGAAACACGACTTTGCGCTGATCTGACATCACTACACTCACGGGGTTTTAAAGGTCTTGTACATTTGAGGCTTTACCAACATTTACGCAACAGCCTCGCTCACAAATTGCCTGAGATATAAGGGATTGCAAACTCTAATCATACTCAGAGATGAAACTTAAGGTGAAAAGACCTCAAGAATGGGTCAGATTCTGATATCCAAAGGGAGTTACTCCGATCTAAAATTGATGCCTAGGAGTCAAATTTCAGGCCGTTAAATTATTTAGGTGTGATATTTTGTCGCATTTTTGTGGGCTCAGATAAAGTGATTGTACCCTTGTGTTTCTGAAATCAAATTTGAGATGAAGGAAAGAAAGCGGAATAAATCAGTAGTTTATAGCTATTTTAAACTGCGATTTGGCGAAATGCGTTGTGTTCTGTGGTTTATTGAATTTGCATCGAGCAACTTCCGGTCCACATCGCTTCGAAAGTCCTAGGAAAAACACCAATTAAATTATGGACAAGTGCCCGAAAATAACTGTATTTTCCCTGCAAAATACACAGATCAAGTTAGGTGCAATACCTGCTGCAGCAGGGCAAGCCTAACCAATATTCGGAGCGTATGAGCTATGAATTCGTTTGAACTGAACAAAATTGCGGGAGCAATTCTGTTTGCCTTAGTTGCATTCTTGGGCCTGAATGTTTTGACGGAAGTCATCTTTGCGCCTCACGGAAATGAACAACGCGGTTTTGAAATCGAAGTTGCCAGTGCGGACAACGCATCAAGTGATGCAGCAGCAGACGTCGTCGCAGTCGTCCCAATTGAAGAACTGCTCGCCAATGCTTCTGTTGAAGATGGTGAATCGCAAGCCAGAAAGTGCGCAGCATGTCACACGTTTGACAACGGTGGCGCAAACAAGGTTGGCCCTAACCTTTGGGGCATTGTAGGTCGTCCACCAGCTTCTCACGAGGGCTTCTCTTACTCCTCCGCGATGCAGGAGTTTGCGACAACCCACCCAGAGTGGACTCTCGAGCAGCTCAACGAGTTCATCGAATCTCCTAGAAACCACGTCCCTGGTACCACTATGGGCTACGCTGGCCTGAAAAGAGATGACCAACGCGCTGATCTGATTGCTTACCTGAACTCACTCTCAGATAATCCAACGCCGATTAATTGATCTTGAATTGATCGATATCCCTCAAATACAAGGGTAGAATTCTCAGAGAGCCGGGATTTACTCCCGGCTTTTTTATTGTCTAATTTTGGTTGAATGCTAACCTTTTCCTCGTTTCTTCCAGTTAAATTTTTGTCATCTTGGCGAAAGACGTTGTCGCAGAAGTGTTTTCAGCCGTAATCTTAGGTTAAGTCTGGATGAAAGCTGCAAGAGAATTTCAATTTTCGGCGCGTGGTGCTTTCTCTACGATGGAACTACTGATTGTCTTTATGGAGGAATGTTGTGCGGACCAAACTATATAGCTCACTGGCAGCTCTGGCGCTTGTCTTCGCAAGCCTGACATCCTCTGCAGCAATTGCTGAAACCAGTGAACCTGAATGGCGGCACGCAACCTCTCTCATTGGTGAGCCAACCTTGCCGGAAGGCTTCGAGCACTTCCCCTATGTAAATCCGGATGCACCAAAGGGCGGCAGGGTCCGTATGGCGTGGACAGGAACATTCGACAGTTTGAACATCGTTCCCAACAGAGGCTCCACGCCCATTGGTCTCGGTCTCATCTACGACACACTAACCACGCCCTCTAGCGATGAGGTCTCGACAGAATACGGCCTCATAGCAGATGCTCTGAAATATCCCGATGATTTCTCATGGGTTATCTTCCGGCTGCGCCCAGAAGCCCATTGGCATGATGGCACACAGATTACCACTGAAGATGTCGCATGGTCCTTCGATCAACTGCGCGAACTGAACCCGATCTACAAGAATTATTACAACCATGTCACGGGCTATGAGATTTTGAGCCCGACCGAAATCAAGTTCAACTTTGTTGAAGCAGGCAACCGGGAAGCGCCCCAGATTATGGGCCAGCTTTACGTCTTTCCAAAGCATTGGTGGACTGCAACAAACAGCGATGGTGAGCAACGGGATATTTCGCGAGGTACGCTGGAAGTTCCACTGGGGTCTGGTGCCTACAAAGTTGGTGAAGTCGTTCCTGGCCGATCGATTACGTATGAACGAGTTGATGACTACTGGGCCAAAGATCTCAACGTAAATGTCGGCAAAGACAACTTTGATGAAATTACCTACGAGTTTTACCGCGATGAAACCGTCGAATTAGAGGCATTTAAGGCTGATCGCTTTGACTGGCGTACGGAAACCTCTGCGAAGAACTGGGCAACGGCCTATGATGTCCCTGCAGTGCATCGCGGTGAGATCGTGAAAGAGGAGTTCCCGCAAGATAGCCGCGGGAGGGGCCTGATGGTGGGCTTCATCTTCAATATACGAGAAGAGAAATTTGATGATCGTCGTGTTCGTCGGGCATTGAACTACGCGCTAAATTTCGAAGAAATGAACCGCACAATTTTCTTCGATCAATATATTCGGATCAACAGCTTCTTCGATGGAACCGAGCTTGCCTCCTCTGGTCTGCCAGAAGGCAGAGAACTGGAAATTCTGAAGTCGCTCAAGTCACCCGTGCCTCAGGAAATCTTTACTGAGCCATACGTCAACCCTGTGTCTGAAGACGCTCGCGAGGAACGCGCCAATCTGAGAATGGCCCTCGATCTTTTTAAAGAAGCTGGCTATGTGCAAAGACAAGGGAAGCTCGTAAACGAGGAAACAGGTGAGCCATTCACCATCGAATATCTGATGAATGGTGATCTGTTTGAGCGTGTTGCTCTTCGCTATCAAGCCTCGTTGAGGAAAATCGGTATTGATTTGCAATTACGCGTGGTGGACAGCTCTCAGTATGTAAACCGTATCCGGAACCGTGATTTCGGTATGATTTACACCGGTTGGGCACAAAGTCTTTCACCTGGCAATGAGCAGCGAGGCTATTGGGGATCAGAGTCTGCCGACGATAATGTGTCGAGCAACTATGTGGGCATTAAAGATCCAGCAATTGATGAGTTAATCGATATCATTGTGAACGCAGATGATCGGGAAGAGCTGACAGCCGCAACCAAAGCTATGGACCGCATTCTGATGTGGGAGCAGTACACAGTGCCGGGATGGACGTCCCCATTCAGTCGCGTAGCCCGTTGGGACCGGTATTCACATCCAGAGCAACTGCCTGAATATGATGTTGGCTTCCCAACAATCTGGTGGTGGGATGAAGCCAAAGCCCAAAAGGTAGAGGAGGCGAAGTAATCGTGGGAAACCAACTCGACAGACGTAGCTTCCTGCACTTCAGTGCGGCGACTGCTGCAGCGTTCCTCATCCCTGGCGGTGCTTTGCCGGTTCAGGCCGGAACCTGGAGCCACGGCCTCTCCGTGTTTGGTGACCTGAAGTATCCAAAGGGCTTTACGGCCTTTGACTATGTCAATCCGGAAGCGCCGGCAGGTGGTCAGATCAACATGACTGCACCGAGTTGGGCCTACAATCAGAACCCACAAACCTTCAATACATTCAACAGCTTCATTTTGAAAGGGGATGCCCCGCCACGTATGGAGCGCTGCTTTGATAGCCTGATGGCACGCGCCTTCGATGAGCCGGATGCAGTATATGGTCTGGTTGCAGAAAGTGCGCTGGTTTCCGACGATGGCAATTTTGTTACCTTCAAGATCCGGCCACAAGCCCGCTTCCATGACGGTTCAGTTCTCAGTGCAGAGGATGTGGCCTTCAGCCTGAACATCCTGAAGGAGAAGGGTCATCCGATTATCAGCCAGTCCATTCAGGAGATGGTCTCAGCGACAGCGCCGGATGAGCACACTGTGACGGTCGCTTTTTCGGGCAATCACAGCAGGCAACTACCCTTATTGATAGCAACTCTCCCTATCTTCTCCAAGAAGTACTACACCCGTTACAACTTCGAGGCCTCGACGCTGACACCACCACTTTCCTCCGGCCCCTATACGGTGGGTCGCTACGAGATTGGCCGGTACATCGAATACAGGAAAGTCGAGGATTACTGGGCAAATGATCTGCCGGTAAACAAAGGTCACCACAATTTCAATATCATTCGTTTTGACTTCTTCCGCGATCGTCAGGCAACCTTTGAAGCCTTCAAGAAGGGCGCGCTTACGTTTCATGAGGAGTTCTCCTCCAAGACATGGGCAACAGAATATAACTTCCCGGCGTTCACAGAAGGGCGTGTTGTCAAAAGGGAGTTTGCAATCGGCCTGCCATCGGGGGCACAAGGTTGGTTCCTGAATACACGCAGGGACAAGTTCTCCGACCCAAGGGTCCGGGAGGCACTCGGCTATGCCTTCGATTTCGAGTGGTCAAACACAGCGCTCTTTTATGATCAATACATAAGAACCCAATCGTTCTTTGAGAACTCAGAGATGAAAGCGATAGGCCCACCCAGTGATGCTGAATTGGCATTGTTGGATCCCTACAGGGACGAATTACCAGAAGTGGTCTTTGGTGAGGCAATCACGCAACCTGTCTCCAACGGATCTGGTCAGGACCGCACGCTTCTAAGAGAGGCTTCACTTCTGCTAAGAGAGGCAGGTTATTTTCGGCGTGGCGAGCAATTGATCGGCCCTGATGGTAACCAGTTGGTCATGGAGTTTCTCTCCAGCTCGCCCGCTTTTGAACGAGTTGTGCTGCCATACATCAAGAATCTCAGACTGTTAGGTATTGAAGCGAGCTTCCGATTGGTTGATCCGGCACAGTTCCAAAAACGCGTAAATGGCTTTGATTTCGATATTGTTGGACATCGCTTTGTGTTGACGCCTACGCTCGGATCAAGCATCGAAAACTTCTGGTCATCAAAGGCCGCTGAAAACTTCGGATCTTACAATCTCTCAGGTATAAGACTGCCTGCTGTCGATGATCTGGTGGAAAAGGCGATCAATGCACCATCACGTCAGGAAATGGTAACCGCTGCCAGAGCATTGGATAGAGTTCTGCGTGCGGGCTACTATTGGGTACCACAATGGTTCAAAGCGTCCCACACAGTTGCCATCTGGGACATGTTCGGCATTCCGACAGATATGCCGGCCTATGACTTCCCCGTAGAGGCAACGTGGTGGGTCGATATGGAAAAAGCCGCTCGCATCGGCAAGTAAAGCCGTTTGCACCGGCGTATAACTTAGGGACAAAAGAAGCCCATGGGCGCCTATATTCTGCGTAGATTGCTTTTGATGGTACCGACTCTGATCGGCATCATGGCAATTAACTTTGTCATTATCCAATTCGCGCCCGGTGGACCGGTTGAGCAGGTGATCGCTCAGTTGCAGGGGGATAGTGTTTCAGCAACCAGCCGTATTTCGGGTGGTGGCGGTGATTTCGGTGGCTCGGCTGCCTCTAATCAGGGCAGCGGAGAAGGTGCAGGGTCTAAATATCGAGGTGCACAGGGACTGGACCCGGAATTCATTCAGGAGCTGGAAGCCCAGTTTGGTTTTGATAAGCCACCACTGGAACGCTTTGGCCGGATGATTTTGAGTTACGCCACCTTTGATTTTGGTGAGAGCTACTTCCGGGATATTGCCGTTGTTGATCTGATCATCGAAAAACTGCCGGTTTCCATCTCTCTCGGGCTTTGGATGACGCTCATTTCCTATGGCATCTCAATCCCTCTTGGTATCCGCAAGGCAGTCAAGGATGGCACGTCTTTTGATGTCTGGACATCCAGCGTGATCATTGTGGGTTATGCCATTCCGGGCTTTTTGTTTGCGATCCTGCTGATCGTCCTGTTTGCTGGCGGCTCCTTCTGGGACTTCTTCCCGCTGCGTGGTCTGACTTCGGAAAACTGGATCGACATGTCATGGCCGCAACGTATTCTCGACTACTTCTGGCATCTGGTCCTGCCACTAACCGCCATGGCTCTGTCGGCATTTGCGACGACAACACTTCTGACCAAGAACTCCTTTATGGATGAAATCAGAAAGCAATACGTCCAGACGGCCCGTGCTAAGGGCCTGACAGAACGTCAGGTGCTCTACGGTCACGTATTCCGCAATGCCATGCTTATTGTGGTTGCTGGCTTCCCCGGTGCCTTTATCTCGGCATTCTTCGCAGGCTCTCTCCTTATCGAGACAATTTTCTCGTTGGATGGCCTCGGTCTGTTGGGCTTTGAATCCGCGCTGAGCCGCGACTATGCAGTCATGTTTGCCACACTTTATATTTTCTCGCTGATGGGTCTGATTGTGAACCTGATTTCAGATCTCACTTACACCTGGATCGATCCACGGATTGATTTTGAAAGCCGGGAGGTTTGAGCGAGATGGATACACAACTTGAAAAACGCCTTAAAGATGAAGGCTACGATACAATCAATCCACTGCCAGAACAAACGCAGCCCCCGGAAAAACGTCGGAGACTTTCACCACTTAATGAGCGCCGTTGGAAGAACTTCAAAGCAAACAAACGCGGGTACTGGTCTCTCTGGATTTTTCTGATCCTGTTCGTCTTGGCAATGTTTGCAGAGTTCCTCACCAATGATCGCCCACTGCTGGTCTCCTATAAGGGAGAACTGCTAACGCCGATCTTTGTTGACTACCCGGAAGAAAAATTCGGCGGCTTTCTGGCAACAACGGATTATCGAGATCCGTTCATTCAGGATGAGATCAACGCTAACGGATGGATTATCTGGCCACCGGTCCGGTATTCCTACCAGACCGTGAACAACGAAATTCCCGTGCCAGCTCCAGCGCCACCAAGCTGGATGATGGACAAGGAGCAGCGCTGTGAGCGCTATGCAGATGGGGTGAATGACCCGAACTGCACAATCGGCAACTGGAACTGGCTTGGCACGGACGATCAGGGACGTGATGTTCTGGCCCGTCTTGTCTACGGCTTCAGAATCTCCGTACTCTTTGGCTTGGCCCTTACGCTCGCATCCTCTGTCATCGGCATTGGTGCCGGTGCTGTACAGGGCTTTTATGGCGGTTGGGTAGATCTGGGCTTCCAGCGCTTCATTGAAATCTGGACAGCAATGCCAACGCTTTACCTCATATTGATCATCTCATCGGTGCTGGCACCCGGTTTCTGGATACTGTTCTCGATCCTGCTCGCCTTCTCGTGGGTTGCTTTGGTGGGCGTGGTGCGTGCTGAATTCCTTCGGGGCCGAAACTTTGAGTACATCTCGGCAGCACGTGCGCTGGGCGTATCCAGCGGTACAATCATGCGCCGCCACCTGCTTCCAAACGCAATGGTCGCAACGCTTACCTTTATGCCGTTTATCCTGAATGGCTCGATCTCGACACTGACCGCACTGGACTTCCTTGGCTTTGGCTTGCCTCCAGGGTCTGCTTCGCTGGGCGAACTGCTTAAGCAGGGCAAGAACAACCTTCAGGCTCCGTGGCTTGGCATAACAGGGTTCCTTACCCTGTCCATCATGCTTAGCTTGTTGATCTTCATTGGTGAATCGGTTCGCGACGCCTTTGATCCACGCAAGACAATGAGTTGAAGAAGGGGGGATCGCATATGACTGATAATCAAACGCTCCTCTCAGTTGAGGACCTTTCCGTCGCCTTCCGTCAGGAAGAAAAGGATAATCTCGCTGTTGACCAGATCTCCTTTGAAATCAAAAAGGGAGAGACAGTCGCATTGGTCGGAGAGAGCGGCTCGGGCAAATCCGTCACAGCCCTTTCAGTGCTCAAGCTCCTGCCATATCCTGCTGCCAGTCACCCATCAGGCAAGATTGTCTATCAGGGTGAAGATCTGATTGCAGCGACAGAGAGTGAAATGCGACAGGTCCGTGGCAACAAGATCTCCATGATCTTTCAGGAGCCAATGAGCTCCCTGAACCCGCTGCACACCATCGAGCAGCAGGTTGCCGAAGTCCTGAAAATCCACCGCGGTCTGGGCGAAACCAATGCCAGAAAGCGCGTGCTGGAACTGCTCAATCAAGTCGGTATTCCCAATCCGGAAGAACGCCTGAAGTCATATCCGCACCAGCTGTCAGGCGGCCAGCGTCAGCGTGTCATGATCGCTATGGCTTTGGCAAATGAGCCAGACTTGCTGATAGCCGATGAGCCAACTACAGCACTTGACGTGACCGTTCAGGCGCAAATCCTACAATTGCTGAAAGACCTGCAGAAGAGCACCGGCATGGCCATGCTCTTCATCACGCACGATCTGGGCATCGTGCGCCGTATTTCTGACCGTGTCTGCGTGATGACGCAGGGCAAAATCGTTGAGCAGGGGGATACCGAAGACATCTTCGTACGCCCACAGCATGCATATACCCAGCACCTGTTGGCAGCGGAGCCCAAAGGCCATCCACCCGCAAGCGATAGCAGCCAGCCGATTGTTGTCGAGGCGAAAAATCTTAAGGTCTGGTTCCCTGTCAAACGGGGCTTCCTACGCAAAACTGTCAGCCACATCAAAGCGGTTGACGGAATTGATGTAGCAGTCCGAGCGGGACAGACGCTTGGCATCGTAGGTGAAAGTGGCTCAGGTAAGACCACGCTGGGCCTTGCAATTCTGCGTATGATTTCCTCCAGTGGCCGGATTAGCTTCAACGGCACTGACATTCAGGCAAACTCCTGGAAACAGATGCGTCCCCTACGACGGGACATGCAGATTGTATTTCAGGACCCGTTCGGCTCCCTGTCACCGCGCATGTCGGTTGCGGATATTGTAGGGGAGGGGCTCAAGATTCACATGCCTGACCTTTCCACTAAGGAGCGGGAGGCGAAGGTTGCCGCCGCGCTGGAAGAGGTGGGTCTGGATGCAGCCACACGGTTCCGTTATCCGCACGAATTCTCGGGCGGTCAGCGTCAGCGCATCTCCATTGCACGGGCAATGGTGCTGGAACCGAAGTTTGTGATGCTGGATGAACCAACGTCAGCCTTGGATATGAGCGTACAGGCACAGGTCGTAGACCTGCTCCGCGACCTGCAGACGGCACACGGCTTGGCCTATCTGTTCATCTCGCACGATCTCAAAGTCGTGCGAGCCCTCGCCAATGATGTTGTGGTCATGCAGCACGGCAAGGTGATGGAGTCAGGGACCTCAGATGAAGTCTTCGAAAATCCAAGAACAGAATACACCAAGGCCCTGATGGCTGCCGCCTTCCGCTTGGAAGCGATTGAAGGGGTTATCAGCACCTGATGCTCTGAGTTTGCGTCTTTACGAAGGACCAAGATGACACAAAACCATGGCCGCGCACTCGGCCATGGTTATGATAAATAGAATACGGGACTGAGGGACTAAACTCCTAGCACAATATCTCTTCTGCTAGCTGATCTGGCATGCATCGCTCTATATCCACCGGCGTACACGTGCCTTGTAGGCGAGGTATTCTTTACCAAAGTTCTCTTCCAGAATTTCCTCTTCAGGTTTGATCTGGAATTCTGTGATGTAAACCGCGAAGCCAAATGCAATCAGGATGGCAAGCAGGTTTCCCAGAAACAGAGCCCAGCCGATCAGGATGATCTGCAAGCCAAGATACATCGGATTGCGCGTCTTGGAATAAATCCCGCTAGAAACAACCGCACTTGTTTCCTCAGGATGAAATGGATTTATGGTTGTACGAGCCCTGCGAAACTCGAAGAAGCCGGTGAACGAAAAGTACCCGCCCGCTCCAATTCCGATCACAAGAAAAGCAGTCTCTGCGCCACGCAGGTTGAAGTTACCTGGCAAGATCCAGGCGATCAGCCAGATGAGGACCGCAAAGCAAACGAAAACAACGGGCGGTGGGACCCTGAGTTTCAAATTTTCCATCATGTTCCCGTAGTCTGTTTCATCGAGAATTGCGCCTGTGCTGATCAACTCTCGGAAAGCGCGAGCTTAACACCAAGAGCGCCAAACGTAGCTGCAAATCCCCGTTTGAGCCAAGCCATGACATTTGGGCGGTTGATCACATAATCACGAGCCAAAGAAGCCATGGCTCCATACCCTATGAAGACAACGAAAGTGAGAACCATAAAAACGAAAGCATGGAAGAACAGCGTGGAAGTTGCATTCTCACTGGCCGGGGAGACAAACTGAGGCAGGAACGCAAGGAAAAACAACGAGAGCTTTGGGTTGAGCACATTGAGAAGAGCACCATCGAGCGCGGTGCGAGACAAAGTTCTCGCGCGCTTCTCACTGCTAACTTCCAATGCACCACCGCTGCGCAGAATGCTCCAGGACATGTAAAGCAGATAAGCAACACCCAGATATTTGAGGATCTGAAAGGCGAGGGCGCTGCTGTGGAATATTGCAGCCACACCAATAATGCTCGCCAGCGCTGCGGGAATAATTCCTAGCGTACATCCAAACGCAGCCGCCACACTCGGCTTCAACCCTTTCCCGAGACCAACCGCAATTGTGTAAAGCACACCGGTGCCGGGCAGCAAAATAACAATGATGGAAGTCAGGAGATACTCAAGTGTCATGGCAGGACCCGCAATTGGATAAGCTGGAAACTCAAAAGTCCAGTCTACCTGATCGCACTGCGCTGTCCAGTGAACCTGTAGAAACTACCGAAGAGGAGGGGAGGAGAGGAAAGGCGATAACCGCCTTTCCAGATCGTTCAGGCTAGCTTAGTCCAGCTCATGTTCCTTGCCAGCAATGGCTGCCGCAAACTCTTTGGCGGAAAACGGTTCAAGGTCTTCAACCCCTTCGCCAACGCCGATAAAGTGCACGGGCATACCGTATTTGCGGGCGATGGCCACCAGAATGCCGCCGCGAGCCGTACCGTCCAGCTTGGTCATCACAAGGCCGGTCACACCAGCGACCTTGCCAAAGATTTCGACCTGAGACAGCGCATTCTGGCCGGTGGTCGCATCAAGGGTCAACAGCGTGGTGTGCGGTGCATCCGGAACACGCTTGCGGATCACGCGGATGATCTTCTCAAGCTCATCCATCAGTTCCGCTCTGTTCTGCAGGCGTCCGGCGGTGTCGATCAACAACACATCTGTTCCGTTGCTAAGCGCGGCATCAACTGCATCATAAGCAAGACCTGCAGCATCAGCGCCCGTATCTCGTGCAACTACTTCAGCACCTGTGCGCTCACCCCAGATTTTCAACTGCTCAACGGCTGCGGCACGGAATGTGTCACCTGCTGCGAGCATTACCTTCTTGCCCTGCGCATGAAGCAGGGAAGACAGCTTGCCGATTGTGGTGGTTTTGCCTGTACCGTTCACACCCACCATCAGCACGATGTGGGGCTTGTATTCAGTGTTCAGGTCAAGGGGCTTGGCAACAGGTTCAAGAACTTTCTCGATTTCCTCTGCAAGGATAGTACGCACTTCCTCGCCGGAGATTTCCTTGTCATAGCGCCCATCAGAAACACGGTCGGTAATCGCAATGGCTGTATCAATGCCAAGGTCTGCCTGAATGAGAATATCTTCCAGCTCTTCAAGTGTGTCCGCATCCAACTTGCGCTTGGTGAAGATCGAGCTAATACCCTCGGTCAGTGCGCTGGAAGAGCGCGACAAACCGGCCTTAAGACGCTGGAACCAGCTTTTCTTTACCGGAGCATCGTCTCCAGGCTCCTCAACTCGCTGAGTTTCTCGAGCTTCTCCAACTTCCTCAGCTTCTTGAGGTCCTCTGGCTTCTTCGGCTTGTTGAGCCTCTCCAGTTTCCTCTGTTCGCTGTATCTCTCGATCTTCTCGAGTTTCTTCAACTTCTTCAGGTTCTTGAGTTTCTTCAGCTGCTCCGGATGTTCCGTGGTCTTGAACACCTTCAGCGCTTCTGTCTTCTTCTGTTGCTTGCGGTGTGCCAGATGCTTCAGGGCTCTCAGGCGTGACAACGGGTCGTCCATCGGCAATGTCCTCAGCCAGACCTTCGGTATCCAGATAAGCAGTCTCTTCGAGCGCTTTCGTCTCAGCCTCACTCAAATCATGAGGCTTGTGAGAAGCTTCCTCTTCGGTCGCTGTGGGGACCTCTGGATTCTCCAGATCAAGAGTTTCATCTGCAATGAATTCAGCTGTTTCTTCAAGGCCTTCAACAGGGTCAAGCGGAGCGGACTGGAGGCTTTCAAGAGACTCACGCAGCTCTGCACTTTCAGGTGCTTTTTGCTCCTGCTCGTCCTTTGTTTCTTCTGAGGAGCCGCCAAACAGGCGACTGAAAAAACCGCGCTTCTTTTCGCTCATTCTGGAGTGATACCTTTGAAATGTATAAGCTTAAGCTGCTTTACCAATTGGTTCTGCAATCAGATGTCTCTCGGTATGCCCTGTAATACGTGCGGAGACAAGGCTTCCGGCGGTATTTGCATCCAGTTCAACCTGCGTAAATTGCTCGGTGCGACCCAGCCCTTCACGCTCGATCAGAACTTCGCGTGTTTTGCCCACTTCGGCGCGCAGATGCGCAATCAAAGCTTCCTGCCCCTTGATACGAAGCCGCGCAGCGCGTTCCTTGATGATCTTACGATCAAGTTGCGGCATGCGGGCCGCCGGGGTGCCCGGACGTGGAGAGAACGGGAACACATGCAAATGTGTCAGGCCGCACTCATCAACGATACGCAGGGTGTTCTCAAACATCTCGTCGGTCTCGGTCGGAAAACCTGCAATGATATCGGCGCCAAACACCACATCCGGACGCATTTTGCGCACGTCCTCGCAAAACTGGATTGTGTCTTCACGCGAATGCCGACGCTTCATGCGCTTCAGGATCATGTTGTCGCCCGCCTGCAAAGACAGGTGCAAATGCGACATCAGGCGATGATCATGCGCGATCACATCCATCAGCTCTTCATCAGCTTCAATGCTGTCGATAGAAGAAAGGCGCAGGCGCTTGAGATCGGGAACCATCTTCAAAATCTTGGAACACAGCGTTCCAAGCTTCGGAGTTCCCGGCAGATCCGCCCCGTAGGAGGTGATATCAACGCCGGTCAGAACAATCTCGCCATAACCGTTGTCGACAAGGCGTTTGATCTGGTCAATCACCACGCCCATCGGCACAGAACGTGAGTTCCCGCGGCCATAAGGGATGATGCAGAAGGTGCAGCGGTGGTCACACCCGTTCTGAACCTGAACAAACGCACGGGATCGCCCTTCCAGTCCGTCAATCAGGTGACCCGCAGTCTCGCGCACGCTCATGATGTCGTTTACGCGCACCTTCTCGGTCTCTTCAATGCCAAACTGGGCGACACGGCCATAAGAGGCGCGCTCCAGTTTCTCAGAGTTCCCGAGAACAAGATCCACTTCGCCCATCTCGGCAAAGGTCTCAGATTCCGTTTGCGCCGCGCAGCCTGTCACGATGATACGTGCATCAGGATTTTCACGGCGGGTCTTGCGGATGGTCTGTCGTGCCTGGCGGACAGCTTCGTTGGTCACGGCACATGTGTTGATCAGCACAGCATCCTTAAGGCCAGCGGCCTCTGCTTCGCGTTTCATCACTTCCGACTCGTATGCATTCAGTCGGCAGCCGAATGTCACAACATCAATGCTCACTTCGTAGGCTCCATTGCCGCGTCCCCCGAAGCGGTCTTTGTGTAGGTGAGGGTGTCGAGATTAAGCTCGCCCTCGAATTCAATTGCGGTTTCACCGGTCATGATGATGTGGTCATTGTCCTCACGCCACTCAATACCCAGCGGTCCTCCCGGCAGATGGACAGTGCACTTGCGGGCGCTCCGGCCAGTGCGTGCTGCAGCAACACCTGTTGCGCAGGCAGCAGTACCACAGGCTCGCGTCAAGCCAACACCGCGTTCCCAGACCTTCAGGCGGATCTCGTTTTCGCCAATGATCTGAGCAAGAGAGATATTCGCCTTCTCGGGGAATATCGGGTGACACTCCAGCAATGGTCCAAATCGCTCAAGGTCGTAGGCTTCAATATCATCCACCCAGAAAATAGCATGCGGATTACCAACGTTCACAACACTTGGTGAGTGCAGCACTGGCTCATCAATCGGCCCGACCTGCAATTCAATAGCGCGCGTGTCAGCAAACTCTTCTGCAAGTGGGATCTGATCCCACTCAAAACGGGGCACACCCATATCAACGCTCACAAGAGTCTCGGTGTCAGATGCGTGCGCAATCAGCAAACCGGCGTTGGTCTGAATGGAAACACTCCGCGTACCCGCTTCATGCATAAGCAGGCGACCAATGCAGCGCGTTGCGTTGCCGCAAGCATCTACTTCGCTACCATCCCGATTATGGATGCGCATAAAGGCGTAAGCGCTGGAGTTTGTTGGTTCGACCGTGATCATCTGGTCAAAGCCGACGCCCTTTTCACGGTCCCCGATAGCTGCGATTTGAGCCGGAGTTAAGACAATCTGTTTCTCGCGGCTGTCAAACACCACGAAATCGTTGCCAAGACCATTCATTTTCAAAAAGGGAACCAGCGTATCCGCCATGAGCTTGCTTCCATTTATGCGTAATCCGTCAAGAAAGCACTATATGGAGTAAATTCCTTTAGATTACTAGGCAAAATGCAAGGAAAATCCTTGGTTCAGGGGATTGAGAGCCCTCTTTAAAGTCATCAAATCAATTTTCCTCGGTTATGCACTAATCCGCACAGACTTCCATCACATCGCCGGGTGCCATTTCTTTCAAGATCGCACGCATCACTTCCGGGTAAACGGCAACACAGCCTTCCGTGGGCAAAAAGCCCTCACGGGCCACATGAAAGAAGATCGCACTGCCTTCCTCCGGAACCCGCGGATACATATTATAGTTCAGCACGACAAGAATGTCGTAGAGGCGGTCCTCCCGCCACAACTCCTCATGGCTCCGCTTGAAGGGCAGGTCAACCGGGCGATTATACAGCGGGTCCCCTGAAGAATCACACCAGCCATCCCTTGGAGAGAGTGGGGAAACGGGCAAATACGTCACCGGACATGATCCGCGGTCCGCCCGATAGTACACATTCAGCAGCTCAAAGCGCCCGATCGGCGTTGCACCGTCACCTTCGCGTTTCGTAAACGTCAAACCGGATCGTCCAAGCGCACACGCAAATGTTACCGCCCCCAGCGTGAGTGTACCTGAGTGAGGATCGTCACCTGCATGTCGCACAAACAGGGTCTTTTGGGTCTTTTTGAGCAACTTAGCGGGCGGTGTGGGCACTGCGAGAGGAAGCATTTACAAACCTGTTGTCCTGCGGAAAGTACCGGGAGAAACACTCCCAAATAAAGCGGGGGTCACTAACACGTGAAGTAGATTTTACGAAAAAAATCGAGATTTGCCATGTTTTTACTCGCCTTTTTTTTAGCAACCCTTCATGTATTTATATAAGAAAAGTTTTAGGATTAGCGCCAAACTCCGGCGATTAGGTGAGAAAATGACCGCACGTAAAATTCTGCTTGTAGACGATGATAACGATCTGCGCGAAGCGCTCGTTGAGCAGCTGTCGCTTTATGATGAATTTCAAACCACTCAAGCGGATACGGCTGCCACTGGCATCAAAAAAGCAAAAGAAGATCATTTCGATCTTGTGCTGATGGATGTTGGCCTGCCGGACATCGATGGTCGTGAAGCTGTCAAGCTGCTGCGTAAGGCAGGCTTTGGCGCTCCGGTCATCATGCTCACCGGTCACGACACAGACAGCGACACCATCCTCGGTCTGGAAGCAGGCGCCAACGACTATGTCACCAAGCCATTCAAATTTGCCGTGCTTCTCGCCCGCATCCGCGCTCACCTGCGCCAGCACGAGCAAAGTGAAGACGCCGTCTTCTCAATTGGCCGCTACTCCTTCCAGCCCGCTGCAAAGTCCATGCAGGACGAAAACGGCGGGAAGGTACGCTTGACCGAAAAAGAAACATCCATCCTCAAGTTCCTCTACCGCGCTGGCGAAAAGCCGGTGACGCGTGATGTTCTGTTGCACGAGGTTTGGGGTTACAACTCTGGCGTTACCACCCACACGCTGGAAACCCATATTTACCGTTTGCGCCAGAAAATCGAGCGTGATCCATCCAACGCGGAACTTCTGGTTACAGAAGCCGGTGGATATAAGCTTGTGCCTTGAGGCATAAGCGGCTAATTCAAGATCTATGAGTCTAGCCCGCGACATAGACGTCTTAAGACGTGTTCCACTCCTCTCTCAGTTCACTGAGGACCAGTTGCGCCTGCTCGCATTCAGTGCGGAAACAATGCAGGTGTCAAAGGGCGGAACAGTGTTTAATGAAGGTGAGCGGGCAGACGGTGGCATCGTGCTGACAATCGGCAAGGTGCAGCTGGAAACCGGTATGGGGCGCGACGCACGCCCCCAAGGCACCTACGGTCCCGGCACCCTATTTGGCGAAAATGCGTTGATGACTGAGGGCAAACGTCCAGCCCGTGCAGTTGCTCTCGAAGACTGCGAATTGATCCGCATTCGCCGCGCACTCTTCTCCCGCATGTTGCAGGAATTCCCGGAGACCGCGCGCAAGCTTTACGTCGATAAAGCAAACCAGTTCACCTCCACCGCTGCCGCATTGGCGCGTGTAGGTCGCAAACTGCAGGAAGTGGAGGCTCTGAATGAGCGCCACCAGCAAGAAGTTGCCAGCAAACGCAAATAAAGCCCCCTTCGAAAAGTAAGCGCTGTCTGTAGCCTCAGGAGACGCCCTCAAAGCGGCTTCTGCACGCGGTTCTCCTTAAAATCGTAGACAATCGAGCTTTCGATCTTGGTGATATAAGCCCGCTTGGTGAACTTCTCAAAGGCAAGGCTCTTCAGATGGTCAATGTCCCGCACCCGAAGGTGGGCAACAATATCGTAAGCCCCGCTGATAAGCGCAACAGACTTGACCTCACGCAGCGCGATGACCTCCTGTAGGAACTCTTCGACCAGCAGCGCCTCATGCCTGTCCAGCTGTATGAGGAACATCGCCTCAAAGCTCACACCATAGGCTTTCGGGTCCACAACAGCATGACTTCCCTGTAAAATCCCGCCTTCTTTCAGTCGCTTAACACGCTCGTGGCAGGCGGATGGGCTGAGGTTAACCTCAGCGGCGACCTGTTTATTGGATAACAGTGCATTATCCTGCAAAATCTCCAATATAGCGAAGTCTGTTCGGTCAAGGTGTAGTGTCGAGGTCATATTTCGGAAACAATTCGATATTCTGAGGATATGCGCCGGAGTATATTCGGGAAAAATATGGAATAAAACCTCTTGTAAGAAAAATACTCCAATGGCTGCGAATACCCTTCTGTTTTTGATCACCATTTTAAGTCTGATTATCGTACCCGGCCCGGATATGCTCTATGTCACCAGCAGGGCACTGGCGAGCGGAAAGCCCGCTGCACTTAAAGCATCTGTCGGCATCGCTGGCGGCTATGTTGTTTTCACTGTGCTGGTCGCCGCCGGCTTCCAATCCCTTTTCCTGGCAGAGCCAAGGCTGTTTCAGGCGATCCGTTGGGTAGGGTTGGCCTATCTTATGTATCTGGCCTACCGCCTGTTTTTTTCAGGAGGAAACTGGACTGCTGAGGGGAACGAGCCTGCACCTGTGGATACGAATGATCTGAAATTCGGCTTCCTGACCAGCTTGCTCAACCCAAAGGGCATGTTCTTCTACTTTTCCCTGCTACCGCAGTTCTACATGCCGGAAGTTATGCCGTTCTGGATCTATGCATTGATTTTCGGCATGGTCGCCAGCCTGCTCTGCCTGATCGTTTATTACGGCGTTGGCAGTCTCGTCTCTGGCCCTGCGCGCGCATGGCTGGCAAATAGCAACAACGGCAAACGCGTCTCCATGCTCGCCAGCCTCTGCGTCTTCGCAGTCGGCGTCTCCATGGTCGTGGCTGATATGGCCTGATACTGTCTATATGGTCTCTTGTGGGGTGCGTGGCTTACAAAGCCAAAAGCTTGTGATTGGACAGCATACTGTCCAGCCAATTGCCACCCCCCGCAAAGGAGCCAACTGGCAATCGTATAGTTCTTGCAAGAGGGCACTGTCCAAATGAAGGAGTTTGTGACAAAGGGAGTTGCTTTAGCTCACTGTCGATTTAAGCAGCTGCTCCCAGTTTGACCAAGCTTTGGAGGTTGGCTCCTCCCTAATCAGTCTCAGGATGAGTTCTTCAAATCGTCTGCTGACAGAATGTCCTAGAGCGGATAAGCGTGACTGGGCGTGCAGTCTTCCTGTTCTACTTTGATAGAGCTCCAGAAGGTCTTCGTGAGCGTCGATACGCTCGGCCAGCTTGCTCAATGAAATGCCGGTAGCCTTCTCGATAGCCAGCCTGAAGTCCGCAAGTGCCTCCTCAGAGTGGTCAAGACGACTTTGCGCAATACCGCGTTCCAGATACAATACAGCAAGCTTTTTGTCTTCGGATGCGATGAGATTGGTCAAATAGTTGGTTGCTATCGAAATACTGCAGGCGCGGATTTTTCTCTCTTCAGCAATTTCGGGCTTCCTACAAGTGCTCGCAAAAATACCTGAAGTAAAACCTATAATCCAGACTAGAACGAAGAGGGCCACGAAGCACCAAGTAAAAGCTGAATTAAACGAAAAGCTTTTGTTAGCGTCTTTGTTCACTTGGACCTCCATGGATTACAACGCAATCCATACACCAAGGGCGCCACAAGGGCGCCCAAAAAACTCTACTAATGACCGTGTTACTCAGTGCCACGGGTGGCTCAGTTCCAGTTGCTTTTCGTAGGTGTCAATGGAGTCGGTCTTTTCGAATGTCAGACCAATGTCATCAAGGCCGTTCAGCAGGCAATGCTTGCGGTGTGCGTCAACGTCGAATTTGATGCAACCACCGTCAGGCCCTTTAATCTCCTGAGCTTCCAGATCAACGGTCAGCGTTGCGTTCGAGCCGCGCGCCGCATCGTCCATCAGCTTGTCGAGATCGTCGTGGCTGACCACGATTGGCAAAATGCCGTTCTTGAAACAGTTGTTGTAGAAGATGTCAGCGAAGCTGGTAGAGATCACGCAGCGGATACCGAAGTCTAGCAGTGCCCAAGGAGCGTGCTCACGGGAAGAACCGCAGCCGAAATTGTCGCCAGCAACGAGGATCTGAGCGTTCCCGTAGCCTGGCTTGTTCAGCACGAACTCTTCGTTTTTGGAGCCATCGTCATTGGTACGCATCTCATGAAAAAGTGCAGTGCCAAGGCCCGTACGCTTAATGGTTTTAAGAAACTGCTTCGGGATGATCATATCTGTATCGATATTGACCAATGGCAAAGGCGCAGCAACGCCTGTCAGTACTGTAAACTTTTCCATGGAATACTCTCCTCGGATCTCTGGAATTTGCTAATTCTTGTTAGGCGACAGCGAGGTCGATACTCTCGTTCAGGCCCATCATAATATTCAGGTTTTGGACGGCAGCACCGGAAGCGCCTTTACCAAGGTTGTCGTAGACCGCCACCAACAGGGCCTGTGCCCGGTCGTCATTGGCAAACACGTGCAACTGCATTCTGTTGGTGCCGTTAAACATCTCTGGGCTCAGGTCTTCAATCGCATTCACGCTCTCAAAAGGCGCAACCTCCACGTCACCGGTTACGCTGGCGAAATGGTCGGCAAGAGCTGCGTGCAGGTCTTTGCCCTTTGGTGCATCGCGGAGCTGTCCAAGCTGCAACGGCACAAATGTCATCATGCCCTGCGCGTAGTTGCCAACCGCAGGCTGGAACAGCGGGGCATGGGCAAGGTCGGCATACAACTGCATTTCTGGCAGATGTTTATGTCCAAACTGCAATCCATACGGCCAATAGGAAGAAGCTTTGTCGCCACTCTCGTACTTCTCGATCATCTGACGGCCACCCCCGCTGTAACCGGAGATTGCATTCACCGTGAGCGCGTGGGTGGACGGAATAAGGCCAGCTTCCAGCAGCGGACGAACCGTTGCGATTACACCCTGCGGGTAACACCCCGGGTTGGAAACAAACCGTGCATTGGAGATGATCTCTGCCTGATCACGGGTCATCTCGGGAAAGCCATAGGCCCACTCTGGATTAACACGAAATGCGGAAGACGCATCAATCACGCGCGTACTGTCGTTCTCGATGAGTGACACGCTTTCCTTTGCAGCTTCATCAGGAAGGCACAGGATTGCAACGTCAGCAGAGTTCAAAAGCTCGGCACGCGCCGCCAGCTCCTTGCGGCGCTCTGGGGCGATGCTGAGGATCTCAATGTCATGGCGCCCAGCCAGACGCTCGCGGATCTGTAGACCCGTCGTTCCGGCTTCTCCATCAATGAACACGCGCACCGACATTTTTGACTCCTTGGAGCTGGTAGTTGGAAATAGGTTCAGGGGTTGTACAACGTCCTTCCCCTATTGTCACAGAATAGGGGGAGTTTTTTAGGCCTCTGTCCTCAATTGGCAGTTGAGGGGGGCTCAAGCAACATCAGGTTGCCGACTACGCCTTTTTGAGTATAACGAGGACCATCAGAACCTGTTCACACCGCTTCAAATTCTCCTGAAATCGGTGTTTTTGCGGTGTTCTTCACGGGATTCGCATTGAAAAACTAAACAAATGCACCTTAATAGGTTTCAAAGGCATAGGCGGCGTCCATGTGGCATGTTCGCACAGCCTGTGCCGACTATAATGTTGGATGAGGAACGCCTGAATGTCTAGAACGACAGCCGAGGCAAAAGCTGGGCTAATTGCCGATACCTGTGCACTGCTGATTGACGATAACGAAGACGAAGCAAGGTTTGCCGAAAGCCTCTTCTCGTACGCCGATACAGAAGATCTCGTAAACTACACCCCATCAGAGCTTGCTGTTGTTTCGCAGGAAGCGTGGGCCGACTTTGCAACGCACCCGCTGGGAACCCACCGGATTCGCGTTTTCAATCCGCAGCCAAATGCTGACGGCAAGCAGCTTGAAGACGTCACCATCGTTGAAATCGTCAACGATAACATGGCGTTTCTTGTATCCTCGGTGATGGGCGCAATTCAGGTCGCCGGCTACGAAGTTCGCCTCGTCCTGCACCCGCTCTTCGTCGTCGAGCGTGACGCGGAAGGCAATCTTCTAAAATTCCATGGAACAGTTGGTACAGGCGGAGCATCTGTTCGTCGTGAGAGCCTCATCCATATCCATCTCACACGTCTTAATTCCGATGAAGAGATCAATAAACTGGAAGAGAACCTTGATCTGGTTCTCAATGATGTTCGTCAGGCCGTGGACGACTGGCGCCCGATGCGCGACAGAATCGAACAAGCGGTTGAAGAATACCACCAGATCCGTGAAAAGGCAGACAACAAGACATTTGACGAAGCGATTGCTTTCCTTGAGTGGATGGCCGCAGATAACTTCACCCTTCTGGGTATTCGCGAATTCATCTTTGATGGGTCCAGTAAAGACGGTGAGTTTTCCCTGATTGAAGGCTCCGGTCTGGGTATTCTGACCGATCCGAAGGTGCGCGTGCTGCGCAAGGGCGCTGAATTTGTTCTGATGACGCCGGAAATCAGAGAGTTCCTGCTGAAGCCAGACCCATTGATCATCGGCAAGGCCAACATCCGCAGCCGCGTGCACCGTCAGGTACACATGGATTACATTGGCGTGAAACTGTATGATGACGATGGCAAATTACGCGGCGAACTGCGCGTTGTCGGCCTCTTCACAGCAACAGCTTACACCCGCTCAACCAGCTCCATTCCTTACCTCCGCCATAAGACCGCAAAGGTCATGGAAAAATCCGGTTTTGACCCGGAAAGCCACAGTGGTCGTGCGCTCCGTAACATTCTGGAGGGCTATCCTCGTGATGACCTGTTCCAGATTGACGTAAAGACGCTCACCGAATTCTCCAACGCGATCCTGCAGCTTAACGAGCGTCCGCGTGTCCGTGTTCTGTCCAGAACCGACAAGTTTAACCGCTTCGTATCGATCCTCACCTACATTCCGCGCGATCACTTCACCACAAGCATTCGCGAGCGTGTCGGCACGTATCTGGCAAACGTCTATGAAGGGCGCTTGTCCGCATGGTACGCAACGTTCCCTGAAGGCCCGCTGGTCCGCGTCCACTTTATCGTTGGCCGCTATGAAGGCGACACCCCTCAGCCGTCTCAGGCAGAGCTGGAAGCCGCTATTCTGGAAATCGTGCGCACATGGAATGACGGCCTGAGTGAAGCGTTACGCTCCGTTTATGGCAATGCCATTGCTGGCGCGCTGCTGAAGCGCTACGGCGCTGCGTTTGATGGTGAATATACCTCAGCAACACCGGCGGTCCTCGCGACCAAGGATATCCGCCGGATTGAGCAGCTCAACGAGAAGCGCCCGCTGGTCATCAGTTTCTACAAACGCGAGCGTGAAGGCAAAGGCCAGATCTCTCTGCGTGCGTACCACCTGAACAAACCAATTTCGCTCTCCGCGCGTGTACCCATGCTGGAACACCTCGGTTTCCGTGTGATCAACGAGCGCTCCTACCGCATCACGCCAGCCGATCGCGAGCTGAGCTACCTGCACGATACCACTCTGCATCTGGACGAAGATCGCTTCCGTAACTTCACGGAAGCAGACATTGAGCGGCTTGGTGCGTTGTTCCTTGCAGTCTGGAATATGCAGGCTGAAAACGACGGCTACAACGCTCTGGCACTGAGTGCAGGATTGGCATGGCGCGACATCGCGATGATCCGGGCGCTCTCGCGCTACTTGCGTCAGGCCGGAATCCTCTATTCTGAAGATTATATGTGGGGAACTCTTAACCGCTATCCACAGATCGCTCAGCAGCTCGTTCACTTGTTCCATACCCGCTTCGATCCGACACTTGGCACCTTCGAACGGTCGGGTAAAGAGAACCGTCTGATTGATGAGATTTCCGCAAGCCTTGAGGATGTGACGAGCTTGGATGACGACCGGATTCTCCGCCGTTTCCAGAACCTGATCCTCGCCACGTTGCGCAGCAACTTCTTCCAGTTGGATGACGCTGGCCAGCCAAAAGCAACCTTCGCCTTCAAGCTTGACCCGCATAAAGTGGAAGGCCTTCCAAAGCCTGTGCCGTACCGCGAAATCTTCGTGTACAGCCCACGCGTAGAAGGCGTGCACATGCGCTTCGGTCCGGCTGCTCGTGGTGGCCTGCGCTGGTCTGATCGCGCACAGGACTACCGCACAGAAGTGCTTGGCCTTGTAAAGGCGCAGCAGGTCAAGAACGCTGTGATTGTTCCTGTCGGCTCAAAAGGCGGCTTCCTACCAAAGCAGCTTCCGACAGCCGGTACCCGTGATGAATGGCTCGCAGAAGGCACAGAAGCCTACAAGATCTTCATCTCTTCCATGCTCGACCTGACAGATAATCTGGATGCCGACCTTGTCGAGCCACCAGAGCTGGTTGTTCGTCATGATCAGGACGACCCATACCTCGTTGTGGCAGCTGACAAAGGCACCGCAACCTTCTCTGACACCGCAAACGCGATCTCTGAAGCAAAAGGCTTCTGGCTGGGCGATGCGTTCGCATCCGGTGGGTCTGCTGGGTATGACCATAAGAAGATGGGCATCACCGCACGCGGCGCATGGGAAGCTGTGAAGCGTCACTTCCGTGAGATGGACCGCGATATCCAGAAAGAACCATTCACCGCTTGCGGTGTAGGCGATATGTCCGGTGACGTGTTCGGCAACGGTATGCTGCTCTCCAAGGCAACCAAACTGGTCGCCGCGTTCGATCACCGCGATATCTTCCTCGACCCGAATCCGGACCCTGCGACCACGTGGGACGAGCGCAAACGCATGTTCGATCTGGGTCGTTCCTCCTGGCAGGACTACAACAAGGACCTGATCTCTGAGGGCGGTGGCATTTTCTCCCGCTCGTCCAAGTCGATTCCGCTGTCCATTCAGGTTCAAAGGCTGCTCGGCCTGAACCAGCCCAAGGCATCTCCTCAGGAGGTCATGACTGCAATCCTGAAGATGAAGGCAGACCTGCTCTGGTTCGGTGGCATCGGCACTTACATTCGTGCGTCCGATGAGAACGACAACGACGTGGGCGACCGCGCCAACGACGCCATCCGTATCACCGCAGAGGAAGTCGGTGCCAAGGTCCTTGGTGAAGGCGCGAACCTGGGCATCACCCAGAAAGCGCGTATCGAGTTCTCTCGTGCGGGTGGCCGTTGTAACTCCGATGCGATTGACAACTCAGCCGGTGTGAACTCCTCTGATATGGAAGTGAACATCAAGATCGCGCTGGGCGCAGCAGTGAAAAAGGGCAGCCTGACCATTCCGGAGCGCAACGTCTTCCTGGCGGATATGACAGATGAAGTTGCTGAACTGGTGTTGCGCAACAACTACCTGCAAACACTGGCAATCTCGCTCTGTGATCGTCGCGGACTGGAAGATCTGGGCTATCAGGTCCGCATGATGCAGCAGCTTGAATCTGAGGGTTTGCTGGACCGTGCAGTGGAAAATCTGCCGGACGACGCCACGATCGAAGAGCTGGAAAATGCTGGCCAGCATCTGTGCCGTCCAGAACTGGGCGTCTTGCTGGCCTACGCCAAGCTGACGCTTCATGACGAACTGCTCAAGAGCTCCGTTCCGGATGACGCGTATCTCGGGAAAGAGCTGTACCGCTACTTCCCTGAGCAGATGGCCGAAACCTACGAGCAGGAAATCGAGGGGCACCGTCTGCGCCGCGAAATCATCGCAACCATGCTGGCGAACTCCATCATCAACCGTGGTGGCCCTGCATTCCTGACCCGCATCGTCGATCAGACCGGCGCGTCTGTCGCTGATGTGGCGCACGCCTTCGCAGCGGTTCGTGATGCATTTGGCCTGACACAGCTGAACCAGGATATCGACGGTCTCGACAACACAATCTCCGGCGAATTGCAGCTCGATATTTATGAGCGAATTCAGGATCTTGTGCTCAATCAGGTCATGTGGTTCCTGCGCAACGTTTCCTTTGAAGATGGTCTGGAAGCCGCAATCAACCGCTTCCGTGGCACTGTGGAGCATCTGTCTCCGCGTCTGGAAACATTCCTGTCAGAGCATCAGGTAGAGGTTCTCAAGACCGAAACCAACCGCCTTGTCGACGCTGGTGTGCCGATCATGATCGCGGCCCGCATTGCACGCCTCATTGGTGAAATGGTGATCCCGGATATCGTTCTGGTCTCCGAGAAAACCAAACGCGATGTGGACGAAGTTGCGGTTTCCTACTTCCGTGTTGCTGAACACTTCAAGTTCGGTGCCATTGAAGAGCTGGCTCGCGAGTATGACATTCGTGACTACTACGACGGTCTCGCACTTGACCGCTCCCGCTCCGTACTCGCAAAAGCCCTGCGTGATCTGACAGCTCAGGCGCTGGACAGTGAAAACGGCTTTGACGGCTGGCTGGAACGTAATGGCGGAAGAGCTGAGAGAACACAAAAGGCCACCAACGAGATTCTGGAAAAGGATCTGTCGGTCTCCAAGTTCTCCGTTGCTGCTGGCATGTTGGCGGAACTGGCACACTAATAAGCCCCGCTGAAAAGCAGATAAACAAAAGAGAAACCCCGATGCAGCACTCTGCATCGGGGTTTTGTTCTTTTGAGCCGTGAGGGATCGGTTCTTGGCACGTCATTTATGTCCAACAGGCCGACACTTTTCCAATCAAAACCAGTGTCATGATGCACATGGCAAAGGGCAGCCCTGATCTCTGACAATCAGTCGGTGTTAACGGCGCTGGGAAGAGTTCTTGCTTTTTTCGCTCTTGTTGTTTCCCGAAGAGAGAAACGCGAAGAAATTCGGTCTGGTGTTGCCTTTCGCGAAGCAATCGTAAAACTCACGGCTTTCGTACATCGACTGCGCCTTACAGCCATAGCCGTACCAGTAACAGTCATTGCTTTTCTTAACTTCGATATGACCGTGGCGATTGCGCGAGTCGCGGTCATAAACGCAGACGGAACCGATTGGAGCGCGGTCCGGATGACGCACACGCAGGCGTTTGAAACCGTTTTTGGGGAGCTCTTGGATCGCCATATAGGCCGACCCGCCAGGCAGGTAAGTGTCCACGAGGCCCTCGGAAAGCAGATGGTTCTTCACATTGCGGTAGCAATAGGTCATCCCGCGAGAGCGACGGGAGGAGCTTGAACCTCCGGATGCTGCTGCCAGAAGAACAGCAATATAGCCCAGATAGCTGTCGTCCTCGGCATCGGCAATCTCGTGGGCTTCAAGAGGGCTGAGGGTCTCGACTTCATCCAGTGCGTAACTGGAGAAATCTGCGATGGAAATATAAATATCAGGGGCAAGGTTAGATCCCCCTTCGGGATGTTCAACACCCAGACGAACCAACTCGCCCCTGTCTGCGTCACTTACCCAGTCCAGCACGCTCAATTGCGTACCAGTTGGCAGGACTTGCTCCAGAGTGTCACCCGCAGAGCCATCCTTTGCAGCCTTCCATCCTTTTGCAGCAATGGGCAGCGACACGCTGTAATTGCCAGATGTTGTCATTTTGTTTTGTGGAAGAGTAATAGCGCCGGAATCGGGAGAAAACGGAATCTTAGTCACAGAATGCTCATCAGGTGATGTGCTCATTTCTGCCCTGACTGCTGTTAAAAGAACCAGAAGACTTAGTGTTGCATACGCGAATACTTTTGCAAGTTGTTGCATACTTCCTCCGAAAGCATATTTGGGCACAGCGGCACCGGTTCCCGAAAGCGTTGGCTATGGGAATTCCAGATTTTGGCAATACGAAATCAGCGAGGCGCTTGCACGCGTCGTGGTTTATGCCTGTTTGATGATGGTGCGTCGCTGTTGCATTACTGACGCAAGGTCCTGCTCGGAGGGCTCTAGCTCACCGGCAGGCAAGGTGGTTCAATAAGCTCTCCATTGGAGAGCCGGCAGATACACAGCACTCTCACACTTGCTAAGCACGCTGGCTCCTACCTCTGGGGGCCAGTCTTGGAGTCAGCTATGTAAGAGCGCGTTTGCTCGGTTAGATCTTGCGCAGTGCGACCGTCTCGATGCTGTGGTCTGCACCCTTTGCAAGGATCAGGTCAGCGCGGGGTCGCGTAGGCAAGATATTCTGTCGAAGGTTCTCCAGATTGATGTTCTGCCAGAGGTCCTTCGCGATTTCCTGCGCCTTATCATCCGAGATTGTGGAAAATTTATGGAAGTATGATCCAGGGTCACGAAACGCAGTTTCGCGCAAGCGCATGAAGCGTTCCAGGTACCACCGCTGCAGCACTTGCTCCTCCGCATCGATGTAGATGGAGAAGTCAAAAAAGTCGGAAACAAAGGGCACTGCCTTCGCCGCTTTTGGCTGGTGCGAGGTCTGCAAAACGTTCAGCCCTTCAACGATCAGAATATCGGGTTGTTCAACTGTGACGTGCTGTCCCGGCATCACATCATAAAAGAAGTGAGAGTAGATCGGAGCACGCACTTCATGCTCTCCGCCCTTGATATCAGTAAGGAATTTGAGCAGCGCAGAGCGGTCATAACTCTCCGGAAATCCCTTCCGGCGCATCAAGCCTTCCGATTCCAGAACAGCGTTGGGATACAAAAAACCGTCGGTGGTGATCAGGTCCACCTTCGGGCTGGCAGGCCAGCGCGAGAGCAGGGCCTGCAACAGACGCGCTGTGGTGGACTTGCCTACCGACACTGAACCCGCGATGCCAATGATGAACGGAGTACGTGTCAGCCGCATACCCAAAAATCGCTTCGTCGCGAACTGAAGGCTCTGGGAAGCTTCCACATAATAGGCAAGCAGACGCGAAAGAGGCAGATATATGTTCTTCACCTGCTCTTGAGACACGTAGTCATTGAGTGATTGCAGCTCTTCAATTTCGTGCATACTCAATGTCATTGGCGTGTCTGCGCGTAAAGACGCCCACTCAGTCTCTGTAAACACAGAGTAGGGAGACAGGTCCAGCTCTTGGACTGGAGCAAATTCTTTTTGCATAGCGTTAGCGCTCAAGGCCCCTCGTGCCTCCCACTTCGCGTTTCAGGAAGAAGCTAGTCGTCCGTACGGGACGCCTTCTCTTCAAGTCCGGTTTGTCCGGTGCGTGCCGCAAGCTTCGCTAGGACTTCGTCCAGCGACACATCTGAAACCTTCATAACAACAAGCAGATGATAAAGCAGGTCGGCTGCTTCGCAAGCAACACCGTCCTTATCACCTTCTACGGCCGCAATTGCAGTTTCAACGGCTTCCTCTCCAAGCTTTTGTGCGCACTTGGAGACGCCTTTTGAAATGAGCTTGCGTGTGTAAGACATTTCGTCGGAACTGTTTGCACGTGCTGCAATGATAGCCTCTAGATCCGACAGGGTAAAATTGGTCATTTGACTAGCCTTGTTGAGGCCGCGTTAGGTATTACTCAGAATACCCTAGCGTAATTTATTTATCCAGACGCATAGGAATCCCGGCATCTGCCATGTGTTGCTTGGCTTCTTCAATGCTGTAGGTCCCAAAATGGAAGATTGAAGCAGCAAGCACAGCAGTCGCGTGTCCATCACGAACACCCTCAACCAGATGATCCAGAGTTCCAACCCCACCGGATGCAATCACCGGTACATGTACCGCATCTGCAATCGCACGGGTAAGCGGCAAATTGTAGCCCTCTTGCGTGCCATCACGGTCCATGGAGGTCACCAGCAGCTCACCGGCACCCAGATCAACCGCCTTCTTGGCAAACTCCACCGCATCAATGCCGGTTGGCGTCCGGCCACCGTGGGTAAAGATCTCGAACCGCTCCGTCTCGCCCTCGGCAGAAACGCGCTTGGCGTCGATGCTGACAACAATACACTGGCTGCCGAACTTCTGCGCAGCCTCGCGAATAAACTCAGGGTTCTTCACCGCAGCAGTGTTGATGGAAACCTTATCTGCGCCCGCCTGCAACAGCTTGCGGATGTCTTCCACGGTGCGCACACCACCGCCAACAGTTACCGGCATAAAGCAGGCTTCTGCGGTGCGTTTCACAACATCATAGATCGTGGCGCGGTTATCGCTGGAGGCGGTGATGTCGAGGAACGTCAGTTCATCAGCCCCAGCCGCATCATAGGCCTTTGCTGCCTCAACAGGGTCGCCAGCGTCGATCAGGTCAACAAAGTTGACGCCTTTCACGACCCGGCCATCCTTAACATCAAGGCATGGAATAATACGTGCCTTCAGGGTCATGCGAGGCCCTCCCGGCTTTTTTGGATCAACGCCAGCGCTTCTGCCGGGTCAAGACGACCGTCATACAGCGCACGGCCGGAGATCGCCCCCTCAAGAATATCGCAGTCAGGCTCGATCAGGCGCTCAATGTCCTTGATGTCTGCCAGACCACCGGAAGCAATAACCGGAATATTGACTGCATTCGCCAGTTCCAGCGTGCTTTCAATGTTCAGGCCCTTCAGAACGCCATCGCGGTCAATGTCGGTGTAGATGATCGCAGCAACGCCAGCATCTTCAAACTGCTTGGCCAGCTCAATCACGGTCAGCTCAGACGTTTCCGCCCAGCCTTCAACCGCAACCTTGCCGCCTTTTGCATCGATGCCAACAGCAATGCGGTCAGGATACTTTTTGCAAGCGGCTTTCACCAACTCAGGATCGCGCAGCGCGACGGTGCCAAGAATGACGCGCGCAACGCCCTTCGCCAGCCAGTTGTCGATGTGCTCCATAGTGCGGATGCCGCCGCCCAGCTCAACCGGGTTGGTGGTGTTCGCAAGGATCGCATCAACAGCTGCGCCGTTCTTGCTCTCACCTGCAAATGCGCCATCAAGGTCAACCACGTGCAGCCACTCAAAGCCCTGATCCTGAAACGCTTTTGCCTGCGCACCCGGATCATCGTTAAACACGGTTGCCTGATCCATGTCGCCCAGTTTTAAACGAACGCACTGACCATCTTTAAGATCGATCGCTGGAAAAATAATCATAATTCTGTCCTTGGACTTGTCTGTGTCACTGAAAGCGGGCAGCCGTTACGGCGCCCAGCTCAGGAAATTGGAGATCAGGGAAAGGCCCAGCTTCTGGCTCTTTTCAGGGTGAAACTGCGTGCCGACGATGTTGTCTCGTCCCACCATCGCAGTAAATTCGCCCGCATAGTCAAAGCTTGCCAAACGATGCTCAGCGTTTGCGGTCGCAAAGTGATAGGAATGCACAAAGTAAGCGTGCAGCCCATCACTGCCGGTTTTGATGCCCTTAAGAACCGGATGCTCATCACCGGTCACGTTGATGGTGTTCCAGCCCATGTGCGGAATTTTCAACTCAGGATCAGCTGGCTTCATCGCGGTCACATCACCGCTGATCCAGTCCAGTCCTTCTGCCTTCTCAAACTCAAGCCCACGGGTTGCCAGCAGCTGCATACCAACGCAAATGCCCATGAAAGGCTTCCCCTTGCCCAGCACAGCTTCAGCAAGCGCCTCTTCCATGCCATCAACGGCCAGCAGACCACGACGGCAATCCGCAAAGGCGCCAACGCCCGGCAGTACAATGCGGTCAGCCTTGGCAACCACCGAAGGGTCCGACGTCACCGTCACCTCATGAGTATGATGATGGTTACGGGCTGCATGCTCAAACGCCTTTGCTGCGGAGCGCAAGTTGCCAGAACCATAATCAATAATTGCCACACTCATGAAGGAACTCCTGTTATCGTTTGAGTGTCAGTCCAACGACGTTTGTGCCGCTGGTTTGCGGGGCGACAGGCCCCTGTGGAGGCCGCGCTTCACTTTTTCGTCTGGAAACGCGGTCGAAGAAACGAATCTCTGCCTCATCCAGATTGGAGGCATTGACGAACCCGACAGTCAGCCAATTCTTGCGGCGCAGGCTCCAGCTTTTCAGGAACCCGGCTTCCATTGCAAAAAACAAAGTGGCCAAAACAGTGAGAAGACCGCCGGTGGTAGAGCCAAACACGTTTGCTAGAAACACCAGTACAATGACCGCAACCAGATACCCGAGGAAGGCCAGCCACATGCGGTTGTAAAGCATCCAAAGCAGAGGGAAAAGCAGCGCCCACCACGAAAAACCGTCCTTCACAAACTTGATGTTGTGGGTGTCTTTATCCTTCAGGTGGTCAAGCGAGACCCCTGGTCCGGTCATGACATAGTAGACAGCCAATTGCATTCTCCCTGAATGAGCAGAGCTGCGGGCCGGTAAGGTTAGCCGCCAAGCTGACCTTTCGTGGTCGGCACGCGTCCACTCTGGCGTGGATCTGGTTCGATAGCTGTGCGTACTGTACGCGCAACCGCTTTAAAGCATGTTTCCGCAATATGATGGCAATTGGTGCCATAGAGGTTCGCGATGTGCAGAGTAAAGCCTGCATTCATCGCAAACGCACGGAAAAACTCTTCAAACAGTTCAACATCAAACGTGCCAACCTTGTCCCGTGGGAAGTCCACTTGCCAAACAAGGAAAGGACGACCGGAAACATCCAGCGCCACACGGGTCAGGGCTTCATCCATCGCCAGATGCGTATCCGCATAGCGGGTGATGCCGCTCATGTCGCCAAGCGCTTCTTTAAACGCCTGCCCCAGAGCAATGCCCACATCCTCGGTGGTGTGGTGGTCGTCAATATGGGTGTCACCGTCGGCGCGGACCGTGATGTCCACGAGCGAATGTCGGGAAAGCTGTTCCAACATATGATCAAAGAAACCGACACCGGTTTTGATGTCGTACTTGCCTGTGCCATCCAGATTGATGGAAACAGAGATCGTGGTTTCTTTCGTGCCGCGGGCAATGGTGGCCTGACGCATGGGATGTCCCTTGATATGTTTATAGCCCTTATACTCATGCAAAACCCCTGCACAAGTGTTTAAAGACGCGCCGTTTTAGCAGGCTAACGGATCGCTGAAAATACCCAAAGATGAAAAAGCGAGGATCAGCTACAGCCTCTGGTATTTCTCGATGCAAACTGATAGGAACTGAGCCGTTTATCTAACCGATATTTGGAGCCTCGCATGTCTTACCGCCCAGCCAATGCAGTCGATCGCCTGATCCTCCCTCTGGACGTTCCAACCGTTGACGAGGCACGCCAGCTCGTCAAGCAAACACAAGGACTTGTTGGCACCTACAAAATCGGTATGCAGCTCCAGTTCGCAGGCGGCCTTCAGTTCGCTGAAGAGCTGGCAAAGGAAGGTCACTCCATCTTTCTGGACGTGAAGCTGCTCGACATCGACAACACCATCACCAGCGCGGTGAAAAACGTTGCCAAAATGGGCATGAAGTTCATGACCCTGCACGCCTACCCAAAAAACATGCGTGCAGCCGTTCGGGCATTGGAAGAAGTCGGCGACAAAGACCTCTGCCTTCTGGGCGTCACCGTACTCACCTCCATGGACGAGCAAGACCTCAAAGACGCAGGCTATGTTGGGCCAACCGCAGCCTTGGTTGAACAACGCGCCCTTGATGCCGTAGCCGCTGGCGTCGGCGGCATTGTCTGCTCCCCGCTGGAATCAGCCGCCATGCGCGCCAAAGTCGGCGACAAACTCTGCATCGTGACACCGGGTGTCCGCCCAAAAGGCGCTGACGCAGGCGACCAGCGCCGCGTGATGACCCCATACGACGCCATCAAAGCAGGCTCCGACTACCTCGTCATAGGCCGCCCAATCTACCGCGCCGAAAACCCCCGCGCCGCCGCCGAAGCTGTCGTGGCCGAAATTGAAAGTGCTCTGTAAGCTCTCTGCGCACTGAGCCTCTGCCTGCCAGAGGCTCATTTGCTCCATGTTAAACAGCTCCCGATACCATTCGCGCAAATGGTAGGAGAGGGAGTACCTCCAATGGATACAATTCTCATCAAAGGCTTTGGTGCCTATGCCAACACGCCCACCAATCCGGCAGAAAAGCTGGCAATGGCGTTGGATGGTGAAGAGATCGCGGGTGCAAGGATTACCTCCCGCATCCTCTCCGGGGCCTATTTTCGTTGTATTGAAGAAGCAGTCGCCGCCATTGAGGACATTAAGCCCAGCTCCATCCTCATGCTAGGCGAATATGGCGGTCGCTCCATGATCACGTTGGAGCGCATTGCCCAAAACCTCAACGACTGCGCCCGATACAACGTCACCGATAATGCTGGCGTCACCCTGCAGGGCGAACTGACTGTACCCGATGGACCTGTTGGCTACTACGCGACTGTGCCAATACGAGCCATGACACAAGCCATGCGCGACGCAGGCGTGCCCACCGACATCTCGGATTCTGCAGCGACGTTCTGCTGCAATCACCTGATGTACGGCGTCCTGCACTACATCGCGACAAACAATCTCCAAATCCGAGCGGGCTGGCTACACCTGCCGCACCTCCCAGAAGTCGCCGCCATGCTCCAAAACCTCGGTGCCCCCAGCATGTCCGTAGACACCCTCGTCAAAGGCATTAGGGCAGGGATCGAGGCACTCCAAGCAAATCAGGAAGACCAGAACATCAACATCCTCTCAAAGATGCTGGTTTAAGCGTTGATGTCCTGTCTCTGGCTTCCCGCAGCTAACACTGAATTTCGATAGTCGGTGATCTGAGGGCGCCAACCTGTCAAACTCATAAGCTTGTCGGCAGACATCTGTTGATCGAGCGTCGGCCCTTTTGCCCAGAAACCATATTCCCGGATCAGCTCATCCACATTCCTGATGATCATGGGATTGGTATTGCCGTAGAGGTTTGCAAACCAGTTCGCGATGTCACCAACACGCACACATGCCTGAGAAGCAGCGTTAAAGTGGCCGGCCAGATCAGGCCGGTCCAAAAGCTCGCAATAAGCACGCGCAAGGTCTGATCGTTCTATGATCGCCCATCGGGTTTCCGGTGAGCCCCAGATCTCAATCGGGCGTAGATCTCGTGCAGCTGTCAAAAAGTGCTTAAACGCATCACCTTCCTCGTGATAAACCAGTGCAGGGTGGATAATGGCTGTCGAAAAACCTGAGCAATTGAGCAGCCTTTCACCATTTTCCGCCATCCACTTGAACGCTGGTAAAGGATCGAACACGCGTTCTTCCGTCGCAACTTCATCCCCTGTCTCACCATAGAGCCAGCAGCCCCCAGTGTAGAGCAAACGGCACTTCTGGGTGAGTTTGGAAGTGGCTTCGATAAGAGCTGTGGTAACGCGCGCATCCACCTCACCCATATCATCACTGAATGTTGCAGCGACTTGTATAACGGCCTCATGTTGAAGGGCATGAGCAACCCACGCTTCTGGCTCCCTCAAATCCCCGCGAAACGGAACCGCACCTAGCTCTCGCAGCTTTTCATCAGACCTTGTGGACCTGCTAAGCGCAACAACCTCATGCGATCTGCTCCGTAATTGCCTCACCAATTCTGTGCCGATGGACCCTGTTCCACCCAAAATAAATACCTGCATGTCACTCCCCGAATCTGCCAATACCCCCTTTCTGCAACCTCACCTTAAGTTGAGGTCAAGAGCATTTTTTTGGCGGGAGTGCTCACTTGTGAACTGTTGGCAATAACAGGCCTTGCTGCGCCCCCAACGAAGCAGTAGGGGCGCAGCAAGCTTGCTTTAGGTCTCGCCCTTCATAATGCGGTTTTCGCTTTGCGTGCGTTTGACCATTTTTGCAAAGTCCTTTGTGCGGGCCCGTGACTGCGCAACTGTTTCGCTGTTGTACAGCTCTTCCCGTTGCAGTTTTCTCCAACGCTTCAGGCGTCCTGCATCCAGATCACCCGCCTCAATCGCGGATTGAATAGCGCAGCCCGGTTCTGTTTCGTGGCTGCAATCGGAGAACCGGCAGTCTTCAGAAAGGTCAACCAGATCCTGAAACACCGCCGAAACGCCCTCCGAGACATCATAGAGCCGCAAGGCACGCATACCTGGCGTGTCCATAAGCCAGCGCCCCTCGCCAATAGGGTAAAGGCACCGCGCCGTCGTGGTATGACGCCCTTTCGCGTCATCCTCGCGGATACCAGCCGTTTTAGCCGACGACCCGCTCAAGCTATTGAGGATCGTGGACTTTCCAACTCCGGATGAGCCAACCAGTGCAGCGGTTTGACTGACCTTCCACCAATCGAACAGCGGAAGCAGCTGCATCCGGTCACGGGTGTCCAGCGCAATCACAGGCAACAGCGGATCAACTTTCTGAACCTGCACCTCGAAATCGCGCGTGTCTTCCACCAGATCGGCCTTGGTCAGCAACACAACGGGCTGAACGCCTGCTTGTTGTGCAACAGCCAGATACCGCTCAAGGCGCGCAATGTTGAAGTCTTTGTTGCAGGAGGTGGTAATGAACAGCACGTCCACATTAGCCGCAATCAACTGCGTGCGGACGCCTTCCCCCGCTGCCCGCCGCTCGATGAGCGTGAGCCGGTCAAGAATACGTGTAACGTGAAAATGAGCGTCATAAACAACCCAGTCGCCCACCGCATAATCGCCGGTGGAACTGTGGCCAGAAACGCTCAAGGAGAAATCGCCCTCAAGACCGACAGCACTCATCTGGTTTCGGTGAACCTGAGTAATACGGGCAACGGAAAGGGTTTGCAGCTCGTCATCAGAAAGCTGCATCATAAAGTGAGCTGACCAACCCAGCTCAATCAATTTATTGGACATTTATCTGCCTGAAATAGAACAGCACAAAGGAGTCGCCATAGCTAACGCTTATGGACCCCAAAGTGGGTCAGGCAGGCAAGGCGTATTGCCTATTTAAACGAACCTGCCTGAGGCACCTTTATTACAATCATCAAACACCTCCTTTGGTTACGTTTCGGGAGCTACGCTCATGCGTAACATCAATGAGCTTATCGGCCTTCTGGGTGTTTGGCAAGCAGGATTCCGCTGCGACATAATGGTGAGGAATATTAGCTTGCCTCACGCGCAAGATAGATCATTTTTGCCACATCGAGCTCGGTGTTATCCAGCGCCTGCTCAACGAATCTAAGGTCGATCGTCATGTCATTAAGCTCGCCCAGTTCACCGACAAAAGCATTGGCCTTGTAGTCCCGACTAATAACAAACGAGCATGGTGAGCCAACTTTAAGCTCACAGGAGTTTTTCTTCCGCTGCAAGCTAAGAAGATAACCATGGCCCCAGTCATTGGTGAAGGGAAACACGATCTCGCCGCGCATACTGGTGTTGCGGTAAAGCTCTGCTGGAATAGTGGTGGTGCCATAGCAAAGATAGGTCCGGTCCAGCGATGTGCCGGGATACTCCGCATGCACATTTGCGATGCCCTTTAGGTTCTCGCGGCACTGGTCCCGCAGCTTCTCGTGGGGCTCCTCAAAGTAGACAGCGCCGAGCGGGCCAACAATATGGGCAATGATCGCGGTGAAATAACCAAGGCCAGAGCCGGATTCAAAGACCGTCATGCCCGGCCTGAGGTCTGACCAGTTGAAGATCTGCGCCCAGAGCGAAGGTTCCCCCGTATTGATACGGTCTTCTGCCACCAGCTCAACGAGCATGTCCTGATAAAGCTCAGCGGGGTCGTGCAGCACAGCTCTGCGGCCATACCCAGGGGTCGTGATGGCAACCTGCCAAGGGGGAGGGAACAGAAAATCCTCCTTGCGCACACTGGCAAAGGCATCCAGCAGTAACGCCCGGTTTCCACCACGCAGGTTATAGCAAACTTCCAGTGCGTAAGCATTTTCAGACATCGTAGAAAACCCGCAGTCTCAACAGAAGAGAGAAGCCAAGCCAGCTTTTTCCCGAGAGCAATTGAAGACCAGTTGAAATGAGGGCCTAAGTTTAACAAAAGGCTCATAATGCAGAGCTTGAGACCGCTCCATTGCTAAAGCCCCTGCAACATGTCGCAAGGGCAGTGGAGCTAGTGAACACCAGAATGAGCCGATGGTAAACACTGGAAAGAGCGCGCAGCTCAATCAGTTGGGCATCAATTAAGGCCTGTCGTAGATATAAGAAGCGCAGAAGTTTGGCAGGCTTTGCATGTTTTCCACGCTGCCCGGAGGCGGATCGCCGTCAAAAACGTCAATCTCAAGCATGTTGTCACCGGGTGACGCCAGAACAAGATAACCATCTGTGGTATCTGGCCCACAAAGCGAGTTGTCACGGATGAGCCTGAGATGCTCGGCTCCGGTGAAGCGATAGAGCTTGGGAACGTCACCCGGAACGGGTTCGATCTGCAATACACTTCCGCTACCCATGGTGATCGAGTTTGGTTCCAAGATGATATCGCCAGTGATGCTCTGCGCAGTGGTGCTGAAAGCCTCCCACCTGTCACCCGTGTTATCCGCATTGGCTGCGTCTGCAGATTGGGCCCATACAGATGGCGTCGAGATAAGCAAAATTCCCGCGAACACTAAGCTGAGGCCGGAGTATAATCTGATACCTGTCATGCACGAGGCTCCTACGACTTGTTGTAGGTGAATGATCCGCAGAACCCGGGCTGTTGATCCACGCTTCTGCCAGCGACAGGTGGCTCATCACCGCCAAACACGTCAATCACGAGAAAGTCCTGCTGCGAGCGGTCGATAATCATAAAGCCGGAATCAACGCCATCCTCACAAAAGTGCTTGCCTTCAGGCAGGCCAAGAGATGAAGCGCCGGAGAACGAAAAGAGGTTTGGCGTGTACCCTTCAACACCTGTAATAGAGATAACACCGGCGTCACCCATCTCGATGGTACCGGGAGTTAATATGATGTTTCCGGTGATCTGCTCGGCAGAATAGCTGTAGGCGTGCCACTCCTCAGGACCGGCAATATCCGGTTCCTGCGCAAGGGCGCCGACAGGTATCATCAGAAGAGCAACGATGCCCAGATGACCAACAATTTTCCGAATTCTTGGATGCCGCATCATATGTCTCTAAAAGGCCTCTATCCGTTTGCTGGGAGGCATCCTAGGCTGCGAACATAAATATCTTCCTAGATCGAACAATCGAATTGCAGGCAAAATAAAAGCCACACTGGAACCCAGCGTGGCTCTAAAAAAGCGTCGGCGGAAAGCTTTAGTTGAGCTTTGCTTCGCCGTTGTCTGCAGGTGCAGCCTGCTGAGACTGAGCAGCCTGAGCAAGGTTCTGACGGTACAGAGCCGCAAAATCGATTGGGTCCAGCAGCAGTGGAGGGAAACCGCCATTGCGTGTGGTATCTGCAAGAATGTTACGTGCAAACGGGAACAGCATGCGTGGGCATTCGATAAGAATGAACGGATGCATATGCTCCTGAGGAACACCAGAGATCTGGAAAACGCCACCGTAAACGAGTTCAACAGCAAACAGAACCTGCTCGGCAGTGTTCGCTTTTGCGTTCAGAGTGATAATGACTTCGAACTGGTTCTCGTCAATTGGGGTCGCACCAACGTTTACATTGATGTCCAGCTTAGGCTGCTCGCCCGGCTGAAGAGACTTTGGAGCATTAGGGTTTTCGAAAGACAGATCTTTAATGTACTGAGCCAGGATGTTCATGCCTGGAGCAGCTGCTTCACCCTGTTCACCGGCAGTATTAGCTTCACTCATATCGTTTTTCCCGTGTCGCAATAACAATCACTGGTACAACACACTGACACTCATAAGCGTTTGTTTGCCGTACCTGCGCAACTAAATGGTGGCTAACATGCCGCAAAGGCGGATACAAGGCTATGCTAACATTTCGGCCTCAAAACAGGGCAGTTCTGCCTAATAACCCATTGGCAAGTGGATCACCTGTGATTTATGAAGGGCCTTTATGACCTATTGGAGCGAGAATAAATGATAAGTACACCGGACGGACAGTCGCGGCTGTTGGACCCGCAGATCAAGCTGGATACGCTTGTACGTCTGCGCTGGTTGGCAGTCGTTGGGCAAACTGTCTCTCTACTTGTGGTGCACTATCTGCTCAGTTTCCCGGTGCCCATTGGCTACGGCTACGTTCTGGTTGCTGCATCAGCATGGCTCAATGTCATCCTGAAAATCCGCTGGCCATCAAGCACGCGCATTTCCAAAAATGCTGCGGCGACCCAGTTGGCCTACGATATCATCCAGTTGGGCGGCTTGTTCTACCTCACAGGTGGTCTGGGCAACCCGTTCTGTTTCCTTATTCTTGCACCAGTTGTTGTCTCTGCAACTGCGCTCTCCGCCCGCAACACCATCATCCTCGGCGCACTGGCTGGAGCTGTTGTCACACTCCTCACGGCGTTCCATATGCCGCTGCCGTGGTATGACGGGACTCAGATTGACCTGCCTCCGCTTTACCTCGTCGGTGTCTGGTTCTCGCTCATGTGCTCCATGTTCTTCATGGCAACATATTCTCTGCGTGTTGCAGAGGAGGCCCGTCAGCTCTCCAACGCGCTGGCGGCCAGTGACATGGTTCTCGCCCACCAGAAGCACCTGTCTGCACTGGATGGCCTTGCAACGGCTGCCGCACACGAGCTGGGCACACCGCTGGGCACCATTTATCTGACTGCCAAAGAGCTCTCCACGGAGTTTGAGAAGGGTGATCCACTGCGTGAAGATGCTGAGCTGGTTTATTCTCAGGCCGCACGCTGTCGTGAGATCCTCAAGAAGCTGACCAGCCTCTCCAGTGATGCCGATCAGGTGTTCCAGCGTATGCCGATCTCTCTCCTCCTGTCAGACGTCTCGGACCCTCATAGGGGTCTGGGCATCGACATCAAGATCAATGCAGAAGGCACAGGGCCGGAGCCTGTTGGTGTCCGCGATGCAGCTATCAGCTACGGGCTTGGTAACCTCATTGAAAACGCAGTTGATTTTGCAGAAACAACCGTCCTTTTTGAAGCCAAATGGGACGATGAATCCGTCGAAATCTTCATTCTGGATGATGGTCCGGGCTTCGCGCCAGACATGCTCGCAAGAATGGGCGAACCCTATGTTTCCAAGCGCTCTGCACCTGCAATCTCTGAGGATGGAGCGGAAGAATTCGAGGACGAAAAGGATCGCCAGTCAGGCGGTGGACTGGGTCTAGGCTTCTTTATCGCCAAAACATTGTTGGAACGTTCTGGCGGAAAGCTGAATTTTCATAATCGAAAAGATCCAGATCACGGCGCACTGGTTCATATTCGCTGGCCACGTGAAACTATGGATCAGGGCGCGCAAACACCAGAAACTTGAGAGTAAATCTCTAGGTATCCTAGTAAAAATACTTTAGCGAAATCTGGCTATAAAGGCGGTTGGGAACTTCCCTTAAGCGAAAAATATACTAAAGTGACCTGTGAATACCGTAGATTAATCGGACCTGCAAAATGACAGAACCAGAAGTTGCACCTCTTGGCCGCCTTCTAATCGTTGATGATGATCGTGCATTCCAGCAGCGCTTGGAACGTGCGATGCAGAAACGGGGTTTCCAGACGGAAACCGCAGATGGCGTAAGAGAAGCGCTCAGTAAAGTTGCAGCACAGGCACCTGATTACGCTGTCGTAGACATGCGCCTTGAAGATGGCAGCGGTCTGGACGTGGTTGAAGCCATCCGCATGAAGAAGCCGGACGCGCGCGCAATCATCCTGACCGGCTATGGCAACATCGCAACAGCTGTAACCGCCGTAAAGCTTGGCGCGATTGATTATCTCGCAAAGCCCGCTGATGCCGATGATATTCTGGCAGCGCTGACCCGTCGTCCAAACGATAAGGCTCCGCCACCAGAAAACCCGATGTCCGCTGACCGCGTCCGTTGGGAGCATATCCAGCGCGTCTACGAACTGTGTGATCGCAACGTGTCAGAGACAGCCCGTCGCCTGAACATGCACCGCAGAACGCTCCAGCGCATTCTGGCAAAGCGCGCACCGCGCTAACTCAGAAAACATCTCTGTAAAACACAAAAAGCGCGGCTCAAACCGCGCTTTCGTTTTATCTGCATTCAGGTTTGTGAAGAGGACTAGCTCTTCTCTTCGTTCTCAAGGCTGTGCTTTTGGATCAGCGGCAGCTGCATCATGGTGAAGACCATGGTGATCGGCATGAAACCGAAAACCTTGAAGTCTACCCAGAAATCCGTCGAGAAGTTGCGCCAGACAATTTCATTGATCACTGCCAGTACAAAGAAGAACACGCCCCAACGCAGTGTCAGTTTACGCCAGCCTTCCGCATCCAGTTTGAAGGCACTGTCAAACACATACCCCAGCAAAGACTTGCCGAAGAACAGTCCACCCAGTAAAATAGCCCCGAACAGGGAATTCACGATGGTTGGCTTGAGTTTGATGAACAGTTCATCCTGCAAATACAGCGTCAAAGCACCGAACACGAGCACCACAACACCGGACACCAGCGGCATCACAGGCAGATGACGGGTCATCACGTAGGAAACTGTGAGAGAGATAGAGATCGCCACCATAAAGGCAGCCGTCGCAATAAATATCGGCTGACCAAGTGCCCCAAGCGAAGGAAACATCTCGGCAAGCTGCTCGCCTCTGGAATTGGCGATGAAGAAAACGCCCAATGGACCGAGCTCTAGGGCCAGCTTCAAAAGAGGCTTAGGTTCCTGGCGCTCAGTGGTTTGCGTAGAGCGTTCTGAATTCATCTGCAAAGGTTTCCTTTTGTTGCTTTTCTCCCGATCTGAGAGATTTAAGCAGCAATTTTGCTATTAAAAGGGCAATTAAGAGTGAAATGTCGAAACCGTCAAGTTTTAAGGCACTGATCTAGCTGTTTTAAGGGGCGAAAGCCTTAATTATGCGTTCATTCTGCAGTCTGGCCTACAATGCGCCACTCCCGCACATTGTATGTACTTTGAAAGTCCTGAAGCCCATGGTCGGGTAGGGCAGGTAACAAAAGATGCACAAAAATAAGCCACAATCCCCCAGCTAAGCTTGGCTTTGCCAAGAATATTGGGAGCTACTCCATGTCTTTTATGGCCAAGGTTGCGCTGTTGTTTGTGGTTTTTGTTGACCTTATCAGCCAGGGATTGGTTTTTCCGATACTCAATGAATTGATTATGGACCCCGCCACAAATTTTCTGGCAATGGAGACCTCAGAAGCCATACGCCACATCTATTATGGCCTTGTAATCGGGTTGTTCTTCCTCGCCTGGTTTGTTGGGGTTATTTATCTTTCAAAGGTTTCAGACAGCATTGGCCGAAAAAATGCGCTTCAGATTTGTCTGGGAGGAGCGCTACTCGGCTACATCATCACGATTGTTTCGCTGTATATCGGTAGTTTCTGGTTGTTGGTACTGGGCCGCATGATCACTGGGTTTTCCGCTGGCAATCAAGCCGTTGCTCAGGCTGCTATGGTTGATGCCAGTGAAAACGACACAGACCGCGACCGCAACATGGGCTACATCATTCTGGGTGTTAGTTTTGGTCTTGTCGGCGGGCCAATTATTGGTGCAGTCCTGTCAGGTTCACAGTTCATCGGCTCTTACGCAAGCCTCACCTTGCCGTTCTATGCAACGGTGCTTCTGGTTCTCATAGCTATAGCTCTGGTCGCTATCTTCTATAAGGATGTGCGCAGCGAACGCGAGCCTTTCAGCTTCCGTGCCAGTGACCTTTATAGCGGTATGGTGCGCGTGAAAGACCACCCTTTGGTCATGCAATTACTGCCCGTCTTCATCTGCTTTATGATCGCAAATCAAACCTTCTTCGTTTTCGTGGTCAATTACCTGACAAGTGCGTTCGGCTATGGAGAAGTAGGGGGCAGCGTTGCCATGCTTGTCGTCGGCCTTGCTCTCGCAATTTCCAGTGGTTTGCTTGTCAAACCAGCCCAAAAGATATTTGGCCGCAGGCGTCTTGTTTGCTCGATGCTGACCATAATGGCAATCAGCGTGTTTACCTTCGCTCTGCTCCCCTCAGCCGTCTTGAGCATGATACCGCTGTTTCTCTACTTCTTCTGTTTCGGCGTGACATATCCGACGCTTCTTGGCTTCTTCTCGGGCAGCGTTGGTGAGGCTGATCAAGGCTGGGTGATGGGCATCACCACATCCATACTCTGCCTGACTGCCGGAGTGATGGCTCTTATTGGCGGCGGGTTGATGAGCATCGACATCCAGTTGCCGTTCTTTGTTGCTGCAGCTTCCGCGCTTTTGGGATTACTGCTGATTCTGACCACTTGGAACCGACCGGAAATTAGAAAAATTATTGGCGTAACGGACCAAACCTAGCCTTCCCAACAAGGAAGAGCCACCGAACTGCCGTGATGAAGAATGCATCTGGCTGAATGAGTACCTAAGGAGCACTTGCAAAGCAGTTGCGATTGAAAAATATTAGCCAACCGACAATCTCTCCTCTTAAGGCAGAAGGGGAGATGCCCTGCGCCGGGAGGCCCTCCGAAAAGAAGGTGTTTGCCTATTCGCGCGTAGTGTCTGAATGAGTTATGCTTGATGCAAGTGGGATATCCTGAAACGATGATATTTAAAGGTCTTTCGAAAATGGTTGTGATTGCAATTCTTCTGGTCGCACTTGTGGTTGGCGTCACAGCAAAGCTGATGTGGCAAAACTCCAAAGTGCCGGAATATGTGGGTATGCAGGATGGTCAGTTCGCCCCGCTCCCCAGTTCCCCGAATGCAGTCTCCTCACAAACGGAGGAAGCAGCCCGCCACGTTGAGCCACTGCCAATGCTCGCCACACTTGAAGCAACGCAGGCCGCCCTCTCGGACACACTGCAGGAGATGGGGCAGAACAAAGTCTGGAAGGCCGAAGGTCCGTACCTGCATGCTGTCTTCACAAGTGCGCAAATGGGCTATAACGACGATGTGGAGCTTTGGATTGATGAGCAGGCAGGTGTTGTCCACTACCGCTCCCAATCCCGCGTCGGTTACAGCGACAAGGGCGTCAACAGGGCCCGTTATGACCGCTTCCGGAGCATTTATTCAGGCTTTATGGACACAGGAAAACTGACTCAAGGATAACGCACGCCTGAGTGAGTATCGCTTAGGCAAGACCCTGTTGAAGTGACAGATCATTTTTCATGGAACAGCGCAGTTAAAGGGGCTCTGCGGGAAAAATCCCGCAGAAATCTTGTGACTTATGTCTGTGAAGTCCAGCAAAGGGCAGCCTAACGTATTTGGTGCCTCTGGCATTTAAGGAAGATAAAACTCGGGTTCTTCTGAAATCTCTCATAATGGAGCGGAGATTGTTTCTTCATCTCGGGAACAGGCGTCCCTTCGCGCAGATCCAGCACGCAAATGCCAGCCGCTGCAAGCCATCCGAACAGCATGGAGAGCGGGCGGCGATAGAAGCCCACTTCAACCGGATCGCCAATAATGTTCGTTTCCATCGTCACATACTCTTGGCGCAGATAGCTGCTACTGGGCGAGAATTGTGCATCAAGCAATGGATGCACCGTTGAAAACACGAAGAACCCGCCCGGTTTCAGTACCCGCCCGATATCCTGAAGAAGCTTACTCGGATCTTCGATATAATGGATTACCAGCGGACAGATCACTAGATCAAAATCACCGTCCAGCTGATCCGGCAGTCCCTCAGACAGATCAGCGCTGTAGCATTTCGCGTCATTGCCGAGCTTCTCTTTCACCAGTTTCAGCATCTGCGAGGACTCGTCAATGCAAGTCACATCCGCACCATGGTCATGCAAAAACTGCGCATACACACCCGGCCCGCATCCCAGATCCAGCACCTTTAGTCCTTCCAGCGGAGGCAGCATGCCAAGCAGAGTTGGCCGCTCCAGAAGTGCATAGTAGACATTCTCCTGAATAGCCTCGTCATATTCCTCGGCAAAATCGCTATACAAACGAGATATCATCTGCGCACTCCGCACCAACTGCATACTCCGCAAACGGACCTCCGGTCATCATTTGGAAATACGCAACAAATCAATAATTTAAAGCAGCTTGAGCCAACCAGAAAAAGGGAAATGTCCTTTAGAGCTTCTGTGTCCGCCATGCAGCCAGAAATCTCATATACAACTCTAACGCGGGAAATCTGTGACCCGATAACGGCAGTCTCAAGCCCATATCACAGCAATTGCGTGATACGCGACAGCCCGATTACCCAATGGAGTCACGTGGAGGACCAGCGATCTGCGCTTGAAGAATTCTCTGCTCCATTTGTTGTTCTGATCTTCAATTAATTTACATTCAGTTGATGCCCGTAAAGTAATTAATTAAGAAATATATATCTTGTGTTTATTTGATTGTGGCAACGTTACTTTATCTTGCTTGGTGTGTAGGGATTTGTACAGATGAAGTCGTCAAATTTACTTACTATGGTTGCGTTCGTGTTATGCGTTTGCTTGTTTTCAGCATCTTCTAATGCTCAGGCAGTAGACGGCATGTCGGACAGCGAGATAAAAAAGCTCTTGATTGAGGAATCAATAAGTAACTACTCAGGCAATTGCCCATGTCCTTACTCTCGCGCTCGCAACGGCAGTCGATGCGGTAAAAGGAGTGCACATAGTCGTCCGGGAGGGGAAGATCCTTATTGCTATGTTCGGGATGTTCCAAAATGGCAGGTTGAAAACTATCGTTCACGATACCGCTAGGGATTGGTAAATAGGGTGGCACGAGCGAAGCTTGTTGCCCACGCTCATCCCAAATCAAACCGCTTACAAATCCGGTCGACCGCAGTCCCGTCAGCAAGTGGCACAGCTTCCAGCACCTTGTAATCCTTGAAACCACGAGAGCTGTAGTAGGCGAGGCCACCGGTGTTGTCGGCGCGGATGGTGGCGTTGATGGCGACAAGGCCTTTGCCATCGAGCCCAGCCAAAGTTGCTTTGAAAAGGGCGCTGCCGATCCCGCTTTTATGCAAGCCGGACTTCACGAAGGTACCGATATCAACCCAGTCAGCAGGAATATCTCCGAAATGGCTTGCGATTTGGAAGCCAACCGGCTCATCGGTATCTCTGTCAATCGCACAGACACTGCTCTCCAGAATATCAGCTTCAAGAAACCACTCGATAAACTCTTCCGCGCTCAAGGGCTCCTCAATTGCGGTTGTCCCGCCGATAGCGATGATCCGGTTGAGCAAAGCAAGCAGCCCGTTCACATCACTGCGCTGAGTTTTGCGAATAGTAAATCGGGTAGAGGGTGCAGAAGACGTGTCCATATCAAGTTTCCTACTCAATGCGAAAAATGCACAATACTTTCAAACAAAAAAATGCCCGTGGCTGGCCATACGCGAACGCATGGATCCTCTTCCTGACTGGATCCCGCATCAAGTGCGGGACGACGTCCAGAAGCTGCTGGCTTCATCACATGAAACCACACCTAACCAGCACCCCACTGTGTCATCCTGGACAAGCGCAGCGCAGATCCGGGATCCAGAGCGCCAAGCTGCAAGTTGTATGGAAGGGGCAGAGCCTAATATGGGCTCCGTGTTGTAGCACTCAGCTCACTCAATCCAAATCGTAGCGCATAGAAATCCGGTCTACGAGCATCCCGTCGTCAAGCGGTACAGCCTTCTCTCTCTTATATTCTTTAAACCCACGAGAGTTGTAGTAGGCAAGACCACCTGTGTTGTCAGCGCGGATGAGGGCGTTCATGGCCTTGAACCCTTTGCCTTCCAGCCCTGCCAAAGTAGCCTTGAAAAGCGCACTGCCGATTCCGCTTTTATGCAGCCCAGGCTTTACAAAGGTGCCAACCTCAACCCAGCCAGCGGGAACATCTTTGTAATGACCGGCGATCTGGAAGCCAAGCGGCTCTCCACTCTCGCGGTCAATCGCGCAGACGCTGGTCTCCTTCAAATCACCTTCAATGAACATGCTGATAAACTCCCCTTTGTTCATCGGCTTTTGCATGGAGGTTGTCCCACCGATCTCGATGAGCCGGTTGAGCAGAGCGAGCAGTTCGTTCGCATCATTTAGCTGGGTGTTGCGGATGAAAAATCGGGTGGGCGTCGCGACAGACGTGTCCATATCAATATTCCTGTTCAGCGCAAAAAATACGCAATACTTTCAAACCAACGCACATAACAACGCAAACGCTCGCCGCCCTAATTATCCCCCCATAAGAGCCAAGCAAGAAACCAGCTAAAACTTTGTTCTTGCTCGTAAAGCTTGTGCCAATGTGCCTTCGTCAAGGTAGTCTAATTCCCCGCCAACCGGTACGCCATGCGCCAAACGGGTCACTTTCACATTTTCAAACCGCGCAAGTTGGTCCGTAATGAAATGCGCAGTTGTTTGTCCTTCAACGGTCGCGTTAACCGCGAGGATAACTTCTTGAACATTGCCGTTTTCAACGCGCTCAACCAGCTTGGAGATGCTCAGGTCATCCGGGCCAATACCGTCCAGCGGAGACAGGGTGCCACCGAGAACATGATAATGCGCGCTCACAGCAGATGCCCGCTCCAGCGCCCAAAGATCAGAGACGTCTTCAACCACCACGATGGTGGAGCCGTCGCGGCGCGGATCGGAACAGATTGTACAAGGATCGCAAGTGTCCACAGTGCCACATTCAGAGCAGATGCCAACCTGATCAACCGCCACACCCATGGCTTCCGCCAGTGGGATAAGCAGTTGATCTTTCTTCTGAACCAGATGCAAGGCAGCGCGTCTGGCAGAGCGCGGACCAAGGCCCGGCAGCTTGGAAAGCAACTGAATCAGGCGTTCAATTTCGGGACCAGCAACCCTGCGTGTACTCATCGAAAATCTATGCTCTCTGCGAGAAAGAAAAGGCACTCGCAAAGCAGGTTTGCGAGATAGTGCCAGAGAAACTATGCCCGCCTAGAGGGGCGGGCAAGAGGGAATAAACCCAATTCAGGCCAGCTGCCAAATCTGCGCAGGGTCGCGGTGTTTTGGCAACAGGTAAAGCCTGAAGAACTTAGGAGCCGAACGGGAGTTTCATGCCAGCTGGCAAACCCATGCCGGACATCAGGTCCTGCGTGCGTTCCTGTACCAGCGCTTCGCCTTTTGCCTTCGCATCATTATGCGCAGCGAGGATAAGATCTTCCAGAATCTCAACTTCATCAGCCTTGATGAGAGACGGATCGATCTTCAAGCCGGTCATCTCACCTTTACCATTCAGAGTAACGGTGACCATGCCTGCACCTGAGGTTCCCTCAACAGAAAGCTCACTCACAGTCTCCTGAAGCTCGCCCATTTTTTCCTGCATCTGCTTGGCTTGCTTCATCATTTTAAGAAAGTCCATCGACTCGCTCCTTAAACGTCTATTGAGCGCACATCAGCGCTTCTTCTATTCTTCTCGTCAGGTTTCATATCACAGAAACCTTAGAAATCTTGGGTGAAATCTATCGAGTCCATGTCTTCTATGTCGACAGTCGGGGACGCCTCTTCAAGGGGGAGATCTTCCTCCTGCTTCAAAATACGGACATCAACAACCTTCGCTCCGGGAAAGGCAGAAATAAGTTTCACCACTTCCGGATCAGAATGCGCATCAGAAACCAACTGTCTCTGGTTAGCTTCTTTTTCTTCATGCAAAGTCGGTCGGCCTTGCTCGCGGCTAACCGCAACAATCCAGCGACGGCCCGTCCATTCTGTCAGCTTTCGGCCCAGTTCACCAGCTGCATCAGGTGTCGCAATGTCGGTTGGCTGCACCTCAATGCGGCCCGGCTGGAAGTTGACAAGTCGCAGCGCTCGCTCAACCGAAACCTTGACCGGAATATCCTTCATGCGGGCGGCAAGCTGGGAAACCTCAGCCCATGAACGGATCGCGATCTTTTCTTTAACGTCCTCGGCCTGTCGCATTTGTGGCGCTGTTTGCGGTGCAGATCCAATGGCTTGTGTCATCGGCTGGCCACCAGCAACGGCGCGTAGCTGAGGCGCGGAGCCTCCACCGGAAGAGCCGGCGCTGGCGCTTGAGCCGCCGCCACCTTGTGGCGCGCTGCCAGCAGGTGCCCCGCCACCGGCAGGGGAGAACTTGCCGGACTTCAGCAGCTTCAAAGCCTCTTCCGGATCAGGCAGATCAGAGGCGTAGCACAACCGCACCAGAACCATGTCCGCTGCAGCCAATGGCTTGGGCGCGTTCTGCACTTCATTAATTCCCTTCAGCAATATCTGCCATGTTCGGGAAAGAATGCGCATGGAAAGCTTGTCTGCAAACTCTCGCCCACGCTGCCGCTCACTCTCGGTTACAGAATTCTCTTCACCCGCCTTCGGCACCGCTTTCAGGCGAGTCACCAAATGGGTAAAGTCTGCAAGGTCAGAGAGGACAACTGCCGGATCGGCACCCACATCATACTGTGCTTTGAGCTCATCTAAGGCGCTGGCAATGTCGCCGCGCATCACATGCTCAAACAAATCTATCACCCTGCTGCGGTCGGCAAGGCCAAGCATCTGGCGCACTTCATCCGCTTCAATACGGCCCGCTCCATGCGCAATGGCTTGATCTAAAAGGGATAAACTGTCTCGTGCAGAACCTTCACCCGCCCGCGCAATCAGCGCCAGAGCCTCATCGGTGATTTCTATCCCCTCTTTGCCAGAGATGCTGCGCAGCAGGGAAACGAGCGTAGAACTCTCGATTCGGCGTAAGTCAAACCGTTGACAGCGGGAGAGGACAGTCACAGGAACCTTGCGGATTTCTGTGGTCGCAAAAATGAATTTCACATGCTCCGGAGGCTCTTCCAGCGTCTTCAACAAACCGTTGAAAGCCGACTTGGAGAGCATGTGCACTTCGTCAATGATGTATACTTTATACCGCGCACTCGCAGGCCGATACCGCGCCGCTTCTGTAATCTCGCGAATGTCGTCAATACCAGTATGAGACGCAGCATCCATCTCAATGACGTCGACATGACGACCTTCCATGATCGCCTGACAATGCGTGCCGATTTTATCTAAGTGTATGGTAGGTTTATCAATTTCGCCCGGAATGTCGTAGTTCAGGCCGCGCGCCAGAATACGGGCTGTAGTCGTTTTACCAACGCCGCGAACCCCGGTCAGCATCCAGGCTTGTGCGATACGGCCAGTCTCAAATGCATTCTGCAGAGTCTGAACCATCGGTTCCTGACCATATAGATCATCGAACGTACTTGGTCGGTATTTACGGGCGAGAACACGATAAGCACCATCGCTGCTGCTGGAAGTTTTATCTCCCGCGCCTGTTGTCGTTTGGTGCTCTTGCTGAAGGTCTATTCCGTCCATATCGCCCAATTCCTCGGCCAATTCAAAGGCAAGGTAAAACTTACTCCCGGCCATTCAAGACGAAGACCGGCCGCTTGTCGAGTATGGGCGCGGGGAAAATTAGGTGGGAGGCTGGCACGATGACCCGTGCCATGGACTCGTTAGGGCTGCTTCCTTCCGGATCTGACCCGGTTGGCGAGTGGCTCGTCCACCACCAACCTCCCGATCGTGTATATGAGCGTTTTGCAGCTATTTTGCAAGCGTTCATTGGTGTTTACCGCCTGCTACTGTGGACGAGACTGTGAATCTACAGAGAGTTCTGCCAATTCAAAATTCAGAAAATACTGTCGCAAGATTGCAATTCGGTGCTATCTCGGGTTCACTTCACGGAATTTTATAATTTAAGGAATTCAACATGCTGGCCGAAATTACTGAGGTTTACGACGCCTCCGCAGCGCTCTGTTATTCTGCCGATGCACTTAATCGCTGTGGTGCAAAACGTAAGGATGTTGAGTGGGTTAACTCACTTAAGGCCAGTTCCGACGCACGTTTTCTTATTCAGGCAAACGACAGTTTTGTCTGCAATCAGGAACAGGTGAACGAGCCATTTCTTCATTCAAAACTGATGCTCGAGCGGCTCAATATTGCTGATGCGCTGACCATTTTCCTAGGGATCGATGAGGGCGATGGGGACCGCCCATATTTTGGCGTCCGCTACACGTCAGACCCAGAAACCCTTGATGAAGCACTGGAAAAACTCGGGCCATACGCAGCCTACGGACTTCGTGGAATAGCTATGAAGTCAGCTGCAAGCCAAAGAGTGCTTGGAATGATGGCACAAGCGGCCTCCGTAGGCAGGTGGCATGTAACCCATCAGATGTGCTCAAAGTGCGGTGCGCCTACTGAAGTTGTCGAGGCTGGATATCGCCGAGACTGTCCATCGTGCTCAGCCCAGCATTTCCCAAGAACGGACCCAGCGGTTATAATGATCATCACCCATGGGGATAAGTTCCTGTTGGGCCGCCCGTACCATCTGATGGAAAACGTCTATACTACGCTGGCCGGATTTGTGGAGCCGGGCGAAACCTTCGAAGATGCCGTCCGCCGCGAAGTTTTCGAAGAAGCAGGCATTAAAGTTGGTAAGGTGGAATATGTCGCCAGCCAGCCATGGCCGTTCCCGTCAAATATTATGATCGGGTTTCACGGTGAAGCTCTGACGACGGACTTGAATGTCGACTATGAAGAAATGGAGGATTGTCAGTGGTTTTCGAAAGAGGAGACACTGATGATGCTCCGAGGCGAGGCAGAGTCAGGGTTATTTTGTCCCCCTGATATCTCGATCGCGCATTATTTGATTAAGAAATTTGTAGAGGAAAAATGACCCACGGTCTAATTGAGCCAGTGGTTATTTAACAGGTGCCGAATGGCACCGGGGAGGTGCCATGACTTACTGTATATATTTGACTCACCCGAACGTTGATATTGATCCGGCAGCCCCGGTCTCGCAGTGGGATTTGTCGGATAAAGGTCGCCTGCGTCTGGAACAAGGCCTGCGCCAGCCGTGGCTTCTGGAGATTGATCACGTCATTTCCAGCCGTGAGAAGAAGGCGATTGAAACAGGCCAGATCATCGCAAGCCACTTGGGAATGGAACTGATCACGGCACCTGACCTTCATGAAAATGAACGGGGTGCCACTGGCTTCATTGAACCGGAGGAGTTTGAGCGCGTTGCTGATGAGTTCTTCAGCCGGCCAGCAGTAAGCGTTCGGGACTGGGAGCGGGCATTGGATGCTCAAAGCCGTGTCGTAGCCGCCCTCAAGCAGGCACTTGCAACAATACCGAACGGTGAACCCGTCCTTTTTGCTGGTCACGGAGCCGTAGGAGCGCTCCTCAAATGCCATCTGGCGAATACTGCAATCGACCGCGCTTTTGATCAGCCGCCACATGTGGGTGGCGGGTGCTGGTTCCGCTTTGACCCAGCCGACCTTGAAGCGTGTTCTGCCGATGTGAATGGGCTTAACTGGCAACTGTTCGACGAGCTGGAACTCGCCCGGTAGCCTTGGAAACTGAAGATATCAGCTCTTGTTGCTGCGCGGGGAAATGCTTATCTAAGCCGTATCTCCGAAAAGTGCTCCGTGGTTTTCGGATCAAAATACGCATAAGCAACGACTTGGAGCAAGAAGTGTGCACGAGAGTGGACGCCTCACGCTTTGAGTGCCATCTATTTTCATGAATTCGGCGCAAGAGATGTTATCGGCAGCAATAAAATCATTTTCTCAGGTTTTTGAACCGCATTTCAGAAGCATATTTTTCAAAGCCCTCGGGCTGACACTGCTTCTTCTTCTCGTAGTCTGGATCGCCATTCAGGGCTTGGTCGGCTATTTTATTGATCTGCCGGAGAATTGGCAGGATATCACGGTAGGCATCGTGACTGGTATCGGCGCGCTGATTGGTCTTGGGTATATCCTTGCACCAGTCTCAGCCATGGTAGTCGCATTCTATCAGGACCAGATCTCAGATCTGGTAGAAGAGCACTCCTACCCAAATGAAAGGCGAGGCAAAGCGCTACCGCTTCGAGAGGCAATTGTTACGGCTCTCCGTTTTGTCGGTGTCATCATAGTCGCCAATATCTTCGCTTTGATGCTGTTCTTCATTCCTGGCGTCGGGCAGATTGCATTCTTGCTGGTAAACGGTTACCTGCTTGGCCGTGAATATTTCGAGTTTGTTGCAATGCGTTTCATGCCAGTGCAGGAGGCAAAAGCCTTTCGGAAATCGCAGGGTGGAACTGTGTTTGCTGCAGGCTTGATCGTCGCATTTGTTCTCGCAATTCCAATTGTGAACCTGATCACCCCGCTCTTCGCGACAATTTTCATGGTGCATGTCTTCAAGACACTCCGCACACGACGCAATCTGACCGTCTAGACTCTAATAAAACTACAATCTAACGAAATAACTGGAAATAGCTGCATTGACTATTCGAAGCTTTATTGCTGATGACTTGAACTGGACGTATATTCTGAATGAAGAACATGCACTTGAACTTTCCTCTCTGATACGAGACGGTTTTGCAAGGTTGGTTGATAAGGCAGCCTATGTCAGGGTTGCCGATAAAGAGGCGGGTCTCCTGATTGCCTATGATCAGGACGGAGAGTATTCCTCGATAAATTTCAAATGGTTCTGTGCCAACTACGAAAACTTCCTCTATGTGGACCGCATCGTAATCTCCAAAGCAGCACGTGGGCAGGGCATCGCGCGTAAGCTCTACGAAGACCTGTTTAACTTCGCCAAAGCAAAGGGGTATGAACGCATCGTTTGTGAGGTCAACTCGGTTCCCCCGAATCCCGCATCAGACGCATTCCACGCTTCCTTAGGCTTCCAAATCGTCGGAGAAGCAGAACTGGAAGGCAATGGAAAGACGGTCAAGTACATGGAAAAGGCGCTCTAGATAACGCTGTTTTATGAGATTTCGGGGGGGCTTGGGCTGAAAGCTGGGACTGTAGCAAGGCAGCAGCATTATTCCACTGTACTATGTAGCCGCCTACAATGAGAGATTAGGAGCCTATGACTGTCATCATGGGCCGGCATCCCTACGAGCCCGCGTAGACGTTAGGCTGTGAGCAAAGGCGGGGCAGTCAGTGCCTGCTCCGCCTGCTTTGTGAGCTTAACCTCGGATGAAATGCCAAGTGAAGTTCTAATCACGTGTATCTGTAAGTTTCCATCCATAGTTGGCCCACCCTTCGGCGGAAAGCATATTCATTGTCTTTACGGGAATGATATAGCCACCAAGCTTTTCGACATGTCCGGTTCTCGTTTTGAATTCCAAGTCTCGGTGATATTCACCGCCCAGTTTTTCGGCTAAGGCGGCACCACCGCCACGCTGACTGCCAGAACTAACGAAAATCCATTTGATACTGTCTCGCAGTGCGAATGCAGATGCTGCGAAACTCATCATGTATCCGAGCCCCTGGCGCGTTGGATTGGTCGTCATATATCCTTCCTGAGCCCACATATCATCGGGTAAGTCTATCGGACCGTTGCCAAGGTCGGGTAACTGAGAGGAGTAGGAAACCTCTGAGGTTAAGTTGGGATCATCGTCATATGTCCCTATAACGTCATTGAACACTCTCCTTGTTTCGAAGGTGTGTGCAACCAGATTGCCGTTGTATTGCTCCCATCTCATGATATTCGCTCCTTCTTGTTTCTTTTTGCCTCGATGATGATCATCGATTGAAACAAAGACGCTTAAGGCGCGGGTCTGTGAAATCTGAAGGGGGGCGCTCCGAGAGCGGGGATGGATTTGACGTGCTTAAACTGGAGTTCAGAATGTGCTGCGCTAAATTGAAATCTGGAGGTAGCGTCAGGGCATCCCCATCGAGAGTAGATTACGTAAACGTAATGTTACTTTAAGTGATTTTCTGAAAAATACTGCATAATTTCAGTGAAATAAAATACGACCCTAAAACTCAAGATAGCAAACTGATGGAGTCCTGTTACTTAATCAGGTGAAAACCAACAAAGTTTGCACCGCAAATTCTAATCATTTCGGCCAATTTTTATGGCAAACCTAGTAGAAAAAGCATTTAGTCGCATAGGATGCTTTGACGCACCTCGAAACTGACGGTATTAGAAGCTCATACAACGCCTTGTTTTGTTACGTTTACGTAAGCGTAACTATAACTAGGGACGGGAGAGAGATTTATGGCGAACGCTGACCTCAAGGCCAACAGGCCATTGTCGCCCCATCTTCAGATCTATAAGCCGATCGTGACGATGGTGATGTCTATTTTGCATCGCATCACCGGTGCTGCGCTTTACTTTGGAACGATTTTGATGGCGTTCTGGCTAGTCTCTGCTGCAGCAGGGCCTGAATCCTATCAATTCGCAATGGATGTATTCGGTTCCTTCCTGGGCCGTCTTGTCCTCTTCGGATTTACCTGGGCTCTTGTGCACCACATGATCGGCGGTCTTCGCCACTTCATCTGGGACATGGGTCACGGCTTCGACTTGCCTACTGCGAACTGGATGGCTCGCGCAACAATCGTTGGCTCCGTAAGCCTCACAGTGATCCTCTGGATCATTGGCTTCATCGTCGCTTAAAGGAGAAACCGATGTCCGATATGCGCACCCCCCTCGCGAAAGTACGCGGCCTGGGTTCGGCCAAAGATGGTACGACACACTTCTGGCGTCAGCGCGTAACCGCTGTAGCCAACGTATTCCTGATTTCCTTCTTTGTTATTCTCGTTATCGCACTGCAAGGTGCCGACTATGCGAGTTTCACAGAAGCACTTCAAAATCCGTTCATTTCTATCTTGCTGCTACTGGTGATCCTTGTTGGTTGCCTGCACATGAAACTGGGCATGCAAGTTATCATTGAAGATTACATTCACTCCGAAGGTCTCAAACTCCTTCTGCTCATGGGTAACATCTTCTTCGCTTCTATTATCGCACTCAGCTCAGTGGTTGCAGTGCTTAAAATCAGCTTCGGAGGCTGATCTCAATGGTTGAACAAACCGGTGTATCAACAGCGCCAAGCCAGAGCGGCAAGGCCTATGAGTTTGTAGACCACAAGTTTGACGTTGTGGTTGTTGGTGCTGGCGGCGCGGGTCTCCGTGCAACACTCGGCATGGCAGAGCAGGGTCTTAAAACAGCTTGTATTTCCAAGGTGTTCCCAACCCGCTCCCACACTGTGGCAGCACAGGGTGGTATCGCAGCCAGCTTGAAGAACATGACGCCAGACTGCTGGCAGTGGCATATGTATGACACTGTAAAAGGCTCTGACTGGCTCGGTGATACGGATGCGATGGAATACCTCGCACGCGAAGCACCAAAAGCTGTCTACGAGCTTGAGCACTACGGTGTGCCATTCTCCCGTACAGAAGAAGGCAAGATCTATCAGCGCCCATTCGGCGGTCACATGCAGAACTACGGTGAAGGTCCTCCAGTACAGCGCACTTGTGCTGCTGCTGACCGTACCGGCCACGCCATCCTGCACACGCTCTACGGCCAGTCCCTGCGCCACAACGCTGACTTCTTCATCGAGTACTTCGCACTTGATCTAATCATGTCGGAAGAAGGTGTATGTGAAGGCGTAATTGCCTGGAACCTCGACGACGGCACAATCCACCGCTTCTCCGCGAAGATGGTTGTTCTTGCGACTGGCGGTTACGGACGCTCGTTCTTCTCTGCAACGTCTGCTCACACCTGTACAGGTGATGGCGGTGGCATGGTCGCTCGTGCTGGTCTGCCTCTGCAGGACATGGAGTTCGTTCAGTTCCACCCAACCGGCATCTACGGCTCAGGCTGTCTGATCACCGAAGGTGCGCGTGGTGAAGGTGGTTACCTTGTGAACTCCGAAGGCGAGCGCTTCATGGAGCGTTACGCACCTTCCGCCAAAGACCTTGCCTCCCGCGATGTTGTTTCCCGTTGTATGACGATGGAAATCCGCGAAGGTCGCGGTGTTGGCAAAAATAAAGATCACATCTTCCTGCATCTGGATCACCTTGATCCTGACCTGCTGGCCGAACGTCTTCCGGGCATCTCCGAAAGTGCACGCATCTTCGCAGGTGTTGATGTAACCAAGGAGCCGATCCCGGTTCTGCCAACGGTTCACTACAATATGGGCGGCATTCCAACCAACTATTGGGGCGAAGTGCTGAACCCGACCAAAGAAGATCCAAACGCAATTGCTCCGGGTCTGATGGCTGTTGGTGAGGCAGGTTGTGCGTCCGTTCACGGTGCAAACCGTCTCGGCTCCAACTCCTTGATCGACCTTGTTGTGTTTGGCCGTGCAGCAGCAATCCGTGCTGGTGAGGTTGTTGACCGTGAAGCTCCAATTCCAGAGCCGAACGAAGCCTCCTCTCAGAAAATCATGGCCCGTTTCGACAAGCTGCGCTTTGCTAAGGGTTCCACCCCAACAGCTGAGCTGCGCCTGAAGATGCAGAAAACCATGCAGGAAGACGCTGCCGTGTTCCGTACCCAGGAAAGCCTTGAACAGGGATGTAAGCGCATCTCCGCGATCTGGGATGAAATGAGCGATCTGCACGTTTCTGACAGCTCCATGATCTGGAACTCTGATCTGGTCGAGACGCTTGAGCTTGAAAACCTCATGGCCAACGCAATCACCACTGTTTACGGTGCTGAAGCTCGTAAAGAGAGCCGTGGTGCGCATGCTCGTGAAGACTATAAAGATGGTCCTCTGGGTGGTCGTGATGACGAAAACTGGCGTAAGCACACCATCTCCCACCTCTCTGAGGATGGCAAGGTGACCTTGAGCTACCGTCCGGTCGTTCTCGAGCCGCTGACCACCTACGAGCAAGGTGGCATCGACATGAAGAAGATCGCACCGAAAGCCCGCGTCTACTAAGGCGCCGAAACCAGGAGTAAACGTTATGGCTGAATTCAAACTGCCAAAAAACTCCCGGATGGGAGAGGGCAAGGTCTGGCCGAAACCAGAAGGCGCCACCAACACCCGTGAGTACCGCATCTACCGCTGGTCCCCGGATGATGGACGCAATCCACGCATCGACACCTACTATGTCGATGCTGACGATTGTGGCCCAATGGTTCTGGACGCGCTCATCTACATCAAGGACAAGGTCGACCCAACACTGACCTTCCGTCGTTCTTGCCGTGAGGGTATTTGTGGTTCCTGTGCGATGAACATCGACGGAACCAACACACTGGCATGTACAAAGGGTGCTGACGAATGCTCTCACGAGATCGTCAAAATCTACCCTCTGCCGCACATGCCTGTTGTGAAGGACCTTGTACCGGATCTGACACGCTTTTACGCGCAGCACCGCTCTATCGAGCCATGGCTGAAGACCTCCACACCTGAGCCTGAAAAAGAATGGCTGCAGTCCTACGAAGATCGCCAAAAGCTGGATGGTCTTTACGAGTGCATTCTGTGTGCTTGCTGCTCCACCTCTTGCCCAAGCTACTGGTGGAATGGCGACCGCTACCTCGGCCCTGCGGTCCTTCTGCAGGCCTACCGCTGGTTGATCGATAGCCGCGATGAGGCGACTGGTGAGCGTCTGGACAATCTGGAAGATCCGTTCCGTCTGTACCGCTGCCACACCATCATGAACTGCTCTCAGGCATGTCCAAAGGGTCTGAACCCTGCTAAGGCAATTGCTGAGATCAAGAAGATGATGGTAGAGCGCCGCGTTTAATCACCGCGCAAAGCTAATAGAGCTACCTGAACAAAAAAGCCGCCTCGCTGAAACGAGGCGGCTTTTTTCAATTTGAGTTCAAATAACTAGTACTTTTAGCGCTTAAAACTTATAGGTCAGACCAATACGGAGCGCATCGCTGTCAATGTTCTCTTTGAAGCGCGTGTTGCCGACCGTGAACCTGCGGCCCGGAAAAACAATTTGCTCGTAGTCCAGACGCACAAGAAGGTTTTGGGTCAGAAAAACCTCAACGCCTGCGCCACCAACCCAACCAAGCATGGTATTGCTGTCGGTGCCGGGACCAAAGATTGAATTAGAGACCCGGAACGTGGAGACAGCTGCACCACCATTCACATAGGCCAAAAACCTGCCATAGGTCAGGCCGACACGGGCCTTCGCAGAAACGAAATAGTCTGACCGCAATGCGATATTTCCGCGTGAGCGCTCGCCAAAGGCCCAGTAGGCACCTTCGCCTTCAACCCCGATCAGGAGATTCTCGTAGGTGTAGTTGTAACCGCCATACAGGCCGACAGTCCCGCCGTTATACTGCGAGCCACTGTTGTTGAAGCGGTTGGTATCATGCAGACGTGCCCAGCCTCCATGGATGCCCACATAAGCGCCATCCCAGATGTAGACAGGTACAATCTCCGTCGTTTCAACGAATTCCTCGCTGTAAGGATCAAAAGGTTCGTCTACCCCGACCCCAGGAGGGCTTTCAACGGCAAAGGAATGGCCGCTGAAGCTGAGCAATCCCAATACCGCAAACGCAAATACTCTTAAGCGACTCATTGGTGCCCCCAAAATACGCTAGAGGATGACACGGCCAAAAATTCAGACGTGATAGATAACTTGATACAACTAAGCCTAGAACTGTTGTCTTTATAAATACTTGATTTTAAAACAGAAAAATAAACTGGGTGTTAGTCGGAAATGACAGGGCGGCGGGCGCAAATTTCTCAATTGCAAGGGGGTAAAATCTGCAAATCTTATGAAACAGTCAATGTTTCTCAGGAGCGCTTACTAAGAATCAACAAGCCTCTACCGGTGCTCAACACCTCTGAGAACGAGCTTGATAACGCCAACGCATTCTTTGCGCTGAATGTCATAGGGCTCATGGCTGTAGAGTTGAGGAAAGCGAAACTTCATCGTGGCTGCATGAATGTGTCGCGCCACCTGACTCACTTCCCGCAAATCAAACTCTTCTGCCAAATTGCCAGAATGCAGGATCGTGTGCATCGGTTGGCGCACCAGCCGGAACAGCTCTTCAAAGTCTTCCGGACGCTTCTGCTCCAGCACCCGCAGGCAATCCGCAAGACCGCGGTTGTGTTCCAGAAGTCGATAGGTTTCCTCAAATTCCATCAAAAGAAACTTGCTGAGCCGAGCGGAGGCGCTGGCGTTGGTATCAGTCGCCGTTTCAAGGCGTGCTACCAGTTTCGCAACTTCTGCCGCAACAACGGCGCAAACAAGGTCTAGCTTGCTTGGGTAAAAGTTATAGATGTGTGCCATGGAAATCCCTGAGGCATCCGCAATCTCGCTGACCGAGGTCTTCTTGTAACCTTGGGACAGGAAAGCATCTCGGGCGGCGCTGAGTAGGTCAGCCGCACGGCCCTTTGCCGTTAGGATTTCTGCGATAAACATTTTAGTTCCTATTACTGAAAAAATACAAGTTTATTCAGTAATCATAACTGAGTAAAAAATGCAATGGGCCTCCCGTCACATACACAGGCCAATTAGGTAGAAACACCAATAATCTTAATGCGCTAAGCGCGTTGCTTTTGACTTTTGTCATTGTTGGACTTTGGTGCAATGTTACTATTAGAGATAACTAATATAAAAGGAGCTGAAGCATGGCTGTAGAAAACTGGCAAGAATTCCTGAAACAAACCGACGGTCGCCTCGCTGAACTTCGCCCAGGCATTTCTGGCGTCATGAAGGGTTTCGGCGAGGTCGCAAAAAATGCGATTGGAGCTGGTGCTCTGGACGCAAAAACTAAAGAACTAATTGCACTCTCAATCGGCGTCGCTGCGCGCTGCGATGCCTGCCTGGGCTATCACGCAAAAGCCTGCATTAAGTATGGAGCGACACGCGAAGAAGTAAATGAAGCGCTTGGTGTTGCTGTTTATATGGGTGGTGGCCCTTCCCTAATGTATGCAGCAGAAGCGCTGAGCGCATTTGATGCTCTTTCCGAGGAAGCGAAGTAAGGCACCGCGCATCTTCACAGGACCTCCCTGTTTTCCTAAGGCTTGGAGAGCAAACTGCTCGAGTGCACTTGCCCTGAATTGCGTTCAAGGGTAAGTGCAACGAGGAGAAGCCTCTTAGATTTCAGGTTAGACAATTTTGGTCGGTGCACCTTCACAAGTTGGTTCGGATAATTCCTCTGTTTTTCTGGAGCTTGAAAAAAGCTTTCGTGATTTGGAAAAACAGAGCAACCTGCGTGTTCTGCACGCGGGCGATCTTTCGCACCTATACCTAAACAAGAAGACTGAGGCCTACTACGCCAACTGCCGGTTCATCTACATCCGGTCAATCGAGTACTACCTCTCCCTTTTTCCAGCAGATGAAACGGTAGAGGTTGATGTCACCGTCCCCGCAAACGTGTCAGGCTGGGATTTGAAGAAGACCCTCATTGCTTTGCTAAAAGGCAACCCTGAGCCACTCGACTGGGTTCAGTTGAAAGACCCGTATGCAGGCTATGAAGAATTTCCGAAATCTTTGATTTCCTTCGCCCTTGAGCATTGCGACCCAATCCGCTTTGCCCTCTATCATTACAATCGGCTTGAGCGTCAGAAACACCGATTTGACGGAGCAGCGCTCAGCGAGATTGTGCCTGAGCGCCTCTATGATCTCATCCGGTCGTCGCTGGTGCTGCGCTGGTATAACCAGAACCGCTATCAGGGCATTCCACCCTCCAGCCTGACAGAGATTGCTGAGGCAACGTTCATTCGTCCGGTTCTGCGCGGTGAGATTGAAGAGTTGGTAGAGCGAAGCGAAGCTGGAATGATCAAGGACGTTGTGCGCCCGGCAGGTGCCATCAACGATTTGATCCTCTCGGAGCTGGAAGCTGGCCCTGCGCTACTCGCTCGTCGCCGCAGGTCATTTACTAAAGAGACCGCCGCACAAGCGGACAGGTTCTTCCTCAAGTGGGCGGTACACCCCAAAAACTAAGGGGCTCACAAGAGCTTTTGTTTACTTCTGTCGCCATCAGAGCCGCAGAAATCGCGGAACTGCGCCAGTTTGCGTGAGAAAGGTCTTAACCTTTCTCACAATACCTTGAAATCGCGGGGATTATAGCCTCCAGCGCATACTGTTATGACCACGCCGGTGACGTGAACAGCGCAACCGTACAAATCAACCCGATGAACCAGACAGTGGACCGCAGAGAGGCGCGATCAAGCCAGTAGCAAGCGATGAACAGCAAGCGCATTGCGATGAACAGGCCGCACAGTCTTTCGATCCAGTCAGGATCACCGCCATAAGCAAGAGCGATGAGAACAGACACAGCGTAAAGAGGAAAAGCTTCGAGGCCATTCACCTCAGCGGAGCGCGCGCGCAAGCGAAATCCCTCTTTCCAATACTTTGGATCTCTTGGGTTTGAATTGTTGAAGTCACGAGAAAATTTGGCAGGAAGGACGGATAGCCATGGCATCAGGCCGGCAATCAGTATTGTCCAGAGAGGAAACGACATTGTGTATGCTCCAAATAAAATCAGAAAAATCCGGGTCTTTATACAGGCGATCAGCGGGAAAGTGAATTGAGTTCACTTAGATCTGACTTCGCCAGTGCAGTTTATTCTGCATTTGGGCGTTGCCCATTCCCAAACCACCGCAATTATTTGCAGCGCACCGTTTGAGTGTCATCGAACCGAAGAAAAAGAGCACTATGAAGTGCAAGAACCGCGTGACACCAAATGATTGGACCTTGTCCTGCGCTCCAATGGAGGCGTGCCTATGATTAAGGCGAATGTACTGTTTGTTTGCGTAGATAATTCATTTTTGAGTTTGGCGGCAGAAGCCTATTTCAATCAAACCGCATTGGGCGGGCTGCGGGCCTTCTCCGGCGGGCCTATGCCGCGTGATGAGATGGTTTCTCTCACAAAAAAGGTTCTTTTTGCCCATGGAATGGAAGAGGGGGGGCTTCATCCCAAATCCTGGTCGATTTTTGCTCTCCCACAAGCACCTCAACCGGATTACATAGTAAGCCTTCAGAAAAGCGTGCTTCTCGACAAGCAACCAGTATGGCCCGGCAGTCCGATGAAGATGAACTGGGACATCTGGCTAGATGAAACCAGGCCTCAGAACATAAAAGAAGCGACGGATGCCTTTCATAAGATCAGAGAATCTATAGATCAGGCGCTCTCCTCGAAGATTTTTTCAAGTGATTCTCTGAATTGGCGTGCCGCTTGCTAAAGTTTTCCGCGCCAATGCTTTGTCAGGGATTGCTAAATTTTAGCATATTTACCCATGGAAACATGAGTTTTCGTGGGAAACTTAATTTTTTTTGAGTGGTAAACCTTCCACCTGCCTTCTTTTGGGGGCAGTTTCTTAAGGTCTTTATGGTTAATACGCCTTATTCACAAGGCTGGGATGACACCACTATGAATCGTAGTACGACGATTGCATTTGTTTCTGTAGTTGCACTCTTCACAATAGCGTGCCAACGGACGACGTATACCCGTAGCTACGTCTCTCCGTTGCCTGCTTCCCCGATCTCACCAATCGCGGGTCAGACTCTTTCTCCTATACCTGGTCAGCCAGGCTCTGAGGGTCAGATTCTGGTTGATGGTCAGGATGCAAACGCTAACTCGCGGGTTGTTTCCGCTCCTCCTGCTCCAGACGTGAACGCAACAGGCGGTTCTCTTGGGCGTACTGACTTGCTTGGTGGCTGGAGTGTTTCTTCTGGCGGCGACAACTGTAAGCTCTTCATGACGCTGACCCAATGGAGTGGCGGCTACCGCGCGAACACCCGTGGCTGTAGCGACGCAACTCTCTCTCAGATCTCCGCTTGGAATCTGAATGGCAATCAGGTCGAGTTGAAAGACGCAGGCGGCGGAAACGTAGCGACCCTTTCTGGTAGCGGAACCAACTTCTCCGGCCAGACAACGAACGGCGCGCCAATCAACGTCGCTCGCTAATCATCATTGGATGATCCTATAGGTTTCATGGCGTTGCGCTCTAACTGAGTGCAGCGGTTTTTGCGTTCGATCAAGAGCGCGTAGATTTTGACCTGATATGACGCATAGGCTTTACGAATAAGCCCTATTGTACTTGCGTCTGGGTAGTTCTCTCCTTTATGCCATGGGCAAATATGCCTATCAGATCTGGTGAGTTGCCCGCCAAAATTCAGTTTAAGGAATGTGCGCCCCGTGCTTGAGAATACGTCTAACCTAACAACCGTTCTTGCCAACTACGAAGCAATGGTCGCGCGTGGCGATCTGGAGGCAGATCCCGCGCAGATTCAGGTGGCAAAATCTCTGGATGCTTTGACTGAGCAAATGGCAAAGCGAAAGCCGGAAGAGAAGAAGGGGCTGCTGGGGCGTCTGTTTCACAAGAACAAAGACGAGCCCGAGGACATCAAGGGCCTGTATGTCTGGGGCTCCGTAGGTCGCGGAAAAACCATGCTCATGGATCTGTTCTATGATCTGAGTCCCGAGCCAAAGAAACACCGCTCTCATTTCCATGAATTTATGGAGGAGATCCATGATCGGATCTTCATGGTCAGAAAGCAGATCAGTGCAGGGGCGATCAAGGACCGCGATCCGATCATCCCGATTGCCGAAGAGATTGCCAGTAAAACGCGACTTCTCTGCTTTGACGAATTCACCGTCACCGACATTGCAGATGCCATGCTGCTTGGGCGTCTTTTTGGTAAGCTATTTGAGGCTGGTGTTATCCTCGTGTGCACTTCAAATGTGGTGCCGGATGAGCTCTATAAGAACGGACTGAATAGAAATCATATTCTTCCATTCATCCGTTCCTTAAGTCAGCGAATGAATGTCCTGCACCTGGATGCACCCACTGATTATCGGCTAGAGAAGCTCTCGGGTTCAGATACGTATCTTGTGCCAGTAGATGCTGAAAGCCTTCAGCAGATGGAGAAGCTCTGGTCCAGCATGACCTATGGCCTTCAGTGCCACCTCGTTGAATTGGAAAATAAAGGCCGGAAAATCCCTGTAAGCCGCACCTGTAGTGCGATTGCGTGGTTCACATTTCAGGAATTGTGCTGCACGCCTCTGGGCTCCTCCGATTACCTACGTATTGCACATGCTTTCAACACAGTTTTCCTCGAGGGTGTACCAACGCTGGACTACCGACGCCGCAATGAAGCAAAGCGGTTTATCAATCTGATCGATACGCTCTACGACAATCACGTGCGGTTGGTGATTCAGGCTGCTGCAGAGCCGCAGGAACTGTACATCGCGTCATCCGGAACGGAGGCATTTGAGTTTGATCGGACCGCATCGCGGTTGATCGAAATGCGCTCGGAAGATTACTTGATGGCCGAGTCGAATGCTCAAAACTGAAAAAAATTAAATTTTTTCACAAATGACGTATTGAGAGCTTATCCAAACAGCTAAAAAAATGGCATTTTAGGGAAAATAACGCGCATGTGTGCTTCATTTGGCTTGCGCACATGCGTCAAAACCGCTACCCACTGCGACAAATAGGCACCATATATCATGGTTCTATGTTACGTAAAGGGGAGCTCCTCATGGCGCGCAACAAGATTGCTTTGATTGGATCTGGTCAGATTGGTGGCACACTTGCACACCTTGCTGGTCTGAAAGAACTGGGTGATATCGTTCTGTTCGATATCGCAGAAGGTATGCCTCAGGGCAAAGCTCTGGACTTGGCAGAATCTTCTCCGGTTGATGGCTTCGATGCAGGTCTGTCTGGCACCAACACATATGAAGGCATCGCAGGTTCTGATGTCGTCATCGTGACTGCAGGTGTTCCTCGTAAGCCTGGCATGAGCCGTGATGATCTGCTTGAAATTAACCTGAAGGTTATGGAGCAGGTTGGTGCTGGTATTAAGAAGTACGCTCCAGACGCATTCGTAATCTGCATCACCAACCCGCTCGACGCGATGGTTTGGGCTCTGCAGAAGTTCTCTGGTCTGCCTGCAAACAAAGTTGTTGGCATGGCTGGCGTTCTCGATAGCGCTCGTTTCCGCTACTTCCTCGCTGAAGAATTCAACGTATCCGTAGAAGACGTAACCGCATTCGTTCTTGGCGGTCACGGCGACACCATGGTTCCGCTGACACGTTACTCCACCGTTGCAGGCGTACCGCTGACCGATCTGGTTAAGATGGGCTGGCTCACTGCAGACCGTCTGGAAGAAATCGTACAGCGTACCCGTGATGGTGGTGCCGAGATCGTTGGTCTGCTGAAAACCGGTTCTGCGTTCTACGCACCAGCTGCTTCTGCAATCCAGATGGCTGAAAGCTACCTGAAAGACAAGAAGCGCGTTCTTCCATGTGCTGCGCATCTGGACGGTCAGTACGGTCTGAAAGACATGTACGTTGGCGTGCCAACCGTTATCGGTGCAAACGGCATTGAGCGCATCATTGAGATTGATCTCAATAGCGATGAAAAAGCCATGTTCAACAAGTCCGTTTCGTCTGTAAACGGTCTCGTTGACGCTTGTAAGAAAATCCAGCCTGCTCTGGCATAAGTCAGGCAAGCTTTGATCTGAAAAGGCTGGCAGTACGAAGCATTGCCAGCCTAGCTTCCTGCTCCGGCAGGGCCCTTATATTGGGAAGTGCAGATGAACATTCATGAGTATCAGGCTAAAGCAGTCCTGAAAGAATACGGCGCACCGGTTGCTGAAGGTGTTGCAATTTTCTCCGCAGACGAAGCAAAGGCTGCGGCAGATAAACTTCCTGGCCCGCTTTGGGTTGTGAAGTCTCAGATCCACGCTGGTGGCCGTGGTAAAGGTAAGTTCAAGGAACTTGGCCCTGATGCAAAGGGCGGCGTTCGCCTGTCCTTCACCAAGGACGAAGTTGAAGCCAACGCAAAAGATATGCTCGGCAACACCCTCGTCACCGCTCAGACCGGTGATGCAGGTAAAGTTGTAAACCGTCTCTACATTGAAGACGGCGCAGACATCGACCGCGAATTATACCTCTCCCTTCTGGTAGACCGCACCTGCGGTCAGGTAGCTTTCGTAGCATCCACTGAAGGCGGTATGGACATTGAAGAAGTTGCCCACGCAACTCCAGAGCTAATCCTCACCCTGCCAATTAACCCATTGGAAGGTGTGACCGAAGCCAAAGCCTCCGCACTTTGCGACACGCTCAAGCTTGAAGGTGAAGCACGCGAAGACGGTATGAAGCTGTTCCCGATCCTCTACAAAGCATTTGTAGAAAAGGATATGGCGCTTCTCGAAATCAACCCGCTGATCGTCATGGAAAACGGTCGTCTGCGCGTTCTGGATGCAAAAGTATCCTTCGACGGCAACGCACTGTTCCGCCACGAAGACATTGTTGCTCTGCGCGATAAGACCGAAGAAGACGAAAAAGAGATCGAAGCTTCCAAGCACGACCTCGCTTACGTTGCTCTCGACGGTAACATCGGCTGCATGGTGAACGGTGCTGGTCTGGCAATGGCGACCATGGACATCATTAAGCTCTACGGTGCTGAGCCTGCAAACTTCCTCGATGTTGGCGGCGGCGCTACCAAAGAGAAAGTAACCTCTGCGTTCAAGATCATCACGTCCGATCCAAACGTACAGGGCATTCTGGTTAACATCTTCGGCGGCATCATGCGCTGTGACGTTATCGCAGAAGGCGTGCTGGCTGCTGTTAAAGAAGTTGGCCTGCAGGTTCCACTCGTTGTGCGTCTAGAAGGCACCAACGTTGAGCTTGGCAAACAGATCATCAACGAGAGCGGCATGAACGTAATTCCTGCTGACGATCTCGACGACGCAGCTCAGAAAATCGTAGCTGCTGTGAAGGAGGTCGCATAATGTCCATCCTCGTAGATAAAAACACCAAAGTCATCGTTCAGGGTCTGACCGGTAAAACCGGTACATTCCACACTGAACAGGCACTCGCGTACTACGGCACCAAGATGGTTGCTGGCGTGCACCCTAAAAAGGGCGGCGAAACCTGGTCCAGCGGCATCGAAGGTGCAGCGGAACTTCCAATCTTCGCTTCTGTAAAAGAAGCAAAAGCGGAAACCGGTGCAAACGCTTCTGTAGTTTATGTTCCACCAGCAGGTGCAGCAGCTGCAATCATCGAAGCGATTGACGCAGAAATCCCGCTCATCGTTTGTATCACCGAGGGCATCCCGGTTGCAGACATGGTGAAGGTGAAAGCGCGCCTCGATAATTCCAACAGCCGTCTGCTTGGCCCGAACTGCCCAGGCGTTCTGACCCCTGAAGAATGTAAAATCGGCATCATGCCGGGTTCCATCTTCAAAAAGGGTAATGTTGGTATCGTGTCCCGCTCTGGTACGCTGACCTATGAAGCTGTGTTCCAGACCTCTCAGGAAGGCCTCGGCCAGACCACTGCTGTTGGTATTGGTGGTGACCCTGTGAAGGGTACCGAGTTCATCGACATGCTGGACCTGTTCCTGGATGATCCAGAAACTGAATCCATCATCATGATCGGTGAGATCGGTGGTTCTGCAGAAGAAGAAGCTGCTGAGTGGCTCAAAGAGCAGGCTGCAAAGGGTCGCAAAAAGCCAATGGTTGGCTTCATTGCAGGCCGTACAGCGCCTCCGGGCCGCACCATGGGTCACGCAGGTGCTGTGATCTCCGGTGGTAAAGGCGGAGCTGAAGACAAGATTGCAGCAATGGAAGACGCGGGTATCCGTGTATCTCCATCCCCTGCTAAGCTCGGCAAGACACTTGTTGCTCTTCTGGAAGAATTGAAACAAGGCGCATAATGCTTACGCCTCCTACACTATTTGGGGGCATACTAGATCGACTGTCGGTGAATCGTTTTCACCGGCAGTCTTGAACAGGCAGTAAGTCCCCAGACTTGCTGTCAGTCGCGGGACCCAAGGGTATGCGGTGTAAAGCACCCGCCCAAAGAAAGTAGGGCGGACCAAAAGTTCGCTTAAAAACGATGGCTCGGCAGGACGCGAACAATGTATTCGCGCTGACGTCGTTCCTATACGGCGCCAACGCTCCTTATATTGAGGAACTCTATGCTCAATATCAGGAAAACCCGAATTCACTCGACCCCGAGTGGAAAGAATTCTTTTCTTCGCTTCAGGACAATCCAGAGGATGTAATCAAGGAAGCTCGTGGAGCGACCTGGAAACGTTCTGACTGGCCGGTTCCGGCAAACGGTGAACTGGTTTCTGCCCTTGATGGCGACTGGCCTGCTGAGAAAGAAGTCAGCAAGAAGATCAAGTCTGCAGCCAAAAAAAGTGGTGTCGAGCTAACCGAAGATCAGGTTCTGCAGGCAACCCGTGATAGTGTCCGCGCTATCATGATGATCCGCGCTTACCGTATGCGCGGTCACTTGCATGCCGATCTTGACCCCCTCCGCCTCGCTGTTCCTGGTGACCATGAAGAGTTGCATCCCGCGACCTATGGCTTCTCTGAAGGGGACTGGGATCGCAGAATCTTCCTGGACAACGTTCTAGGCATGGAATTTGCCACCATCCGCGAGATGCTGGACATTCTGAAACGGACCTATTGCTCCACCCTTGGTGTCGAGTTCATGCACATCTCTGATCCTGCTTCAAAAGCATGGCTTCAGGAGCGCATTGAAGGTCCGGACAAGCATGTTGCATTTACTCCGGAAGGTAAGAAGGCGATCCTCAACAAGCTGGTTGAGGCAGAAGGCTTCGAGAAATTCCTTGATGTAAAGTACACTGGTACCAAGCGTTTTGGTCTGGACGGTGGTGAAGCACTGATCCCTGCGCTTGAGCAGATCATCAAACGTGGTGGTGCTCTTGGCGTGCAAGAGATCGTTCTGGGCATGGCACACCGTGGCCGCCTGAACGTTCTGTCTCAGGTGATGGGCAAACCACACCGCGCAATCTTCCACGAATTCAAAGGCGGCTCATACGCGCCAGACGACGTGGAAGGCTCCGGTGACGTGAAGTACCACCTCGGTGCATCTTCTGACCGCTCCTTCGACGACAACAACGTTCACCTGTCGCTGACGGCTAACCCATCTCACCTTGAGATCGTAAACCCGGTTGTACTGGGTAAGGTGCGTGCAAAGCAGGACCAGCTGTCAGAGTGGAAAGAAACAACGGAAATCGAACGTGACAACGTTCTTCCGCTGCTTCTGCACGGCGATGCTGCATTTGCAGGTCAGGGTGTTGTTGCAGAATGTTTCGGCATGTCCGCACTACGCGGTCACCGGACAGGTGGTTCGATCCACTTCATCATCAACAACCAGATTGGCTTTACCACCAATCCGCGCTTCTCACGCTCTTCTCCATATCCGTCTGACGTGGCGAAGATGATTGAAGCGCCAATCTTCCACGTAAATGGCGACGATCCGGAAGCCGTGACCTACGCTGCGAAGATTGCAATTGAATACCGCCAGCAGTTCGGTCGTCCAGTTGTGATCGACATGATCTGTTACCGTCGCTTCGGCCACAACGAAGGCGACGAGCCTGCGTTCACGCAGCCAATCATGTACCGCAAGATCCGCAAGCACGCGACAACGCTTCAGATCTACGCAGACAAGCTGGTCAAAGAAGGCCTGATGTCCGCAGAAGAAGTGGATAAGGCAAAAGCTGACTGGCGCGCCCATCTTGACCGCGAATTCGAAACTGGCGCTGTCTATAAGCCAAACAAGGCTGACTGGCTGGACGGTCGTTGGGCCAAGATGAAGGTAGCGAAGGACGCCGATGAGCCACGTCGTGGTTCAACCGGTATTCCTGATGACGAGCTGAAGGATCTTGGTGAGCGGTTGTCCTCCGTTCCTGACGACTTCAACGCACACCGCACCATCCGCCGCTTCATGGCCAACCGCGCTAAAATGATCGAGACCGGCCAAGGTATCGATTGGGCGATGGGCGAAGCGTTGGCATTCGGCTCCCTTCTGCAGGAAGGCCATTCCGTTCGCTTGTCCGGTCAGGACTGTGAGCGCGGTACCTTCTCGCAACGTCATTCTGTTCTGTACGATCAGGAAGACGAGAACCGCTACATTCCGCTGAACCATGTCGGTGAAAAGCAGGGCCGCTACGAAGTTATCAACTCCATGCTTTCTGAAGAAGCAGTGTTGGGCTTTGAATACGGCTACTCCCTGACCGAGCCAAACGCGCTGACCATGTGGGAAGCTCAGTTCGGTGACTTCGCAAACGGTGCGCAGGTGCTGTTCGACCAGTTCATTTCCTCCGGCGAACGCAAATGGCTGCGTATGTCCGGTCTGGTCTGCCTGCTACCTCACGGCTATGAAGGCCAGGGCCCTGAGCACTCCTCAGCGCGCCTTGAGCGTTTCTTGCAGATGGCTGCGGAAGACAACATGCAGGTGGCGAACTGTACGACGCCGGCAAACTACTTCCACATTCTGCGCCGTCAGTTGAAGCGTGATATTCGTAAGCCACTCGTTCTGATGACACCTAAGTCTCTGCTGCGCCATAAGCGGGCAGTTTCCACACTGGAAGACTTCGGTGCAGATTCAAGCTTCCACCGTCTTCTTCATGATGATGCTCAAACGAACCCGGGTTCGACTGTTGAGCTGAAGAAGGATGACAAAATCCGTCGCGTGGTTCTGTGTACAGGTAAGGTCTACTACGATCTGCTCGAAGAGCGCGAGAAGCGTAAGATCAATGATGTTTACATTCTTCGCGTTGAGCAACTCTACCCATTCCCGACCAAGTCACTGTGTGTAGAGATGGCGCGCTTCCCGAATGCAGATGTAGTCTGGTGTCAGGAAGAGCCAAAGAACATGGGCTCCTGGTTCTTCATTCAACAGTACATTGAATGGGTTCTGGAGCATGTGAATGCAAAAGTGCATCGCCCACGTTACGTTGGTCGTCCGCCAGCTGCAGCAACAGCAACCGGCTTGATGTCAAAGCACTTGGCTCAGCTACAAGCTTTCCTCGACGATGCATTCGCCGAGTAAGTACATCGTAATCAGGTAAGTCCGACAGGCCTTTTAGGGGCCCTGAAACGAAAAGAGATAGAAACAATGGCGACGGAAATTCGAGTGCCCACTCTGGGTGAATCCGTAACCGAGGCAACAATCGCTCAATGGTTCAAAAAACCGGGCGATGCGGTGAATGCAGATGAGCCACTGGTTGAGCTGGAAACAGACAAGGTAACTGTTGAAGTGCCTGCTCCTGTTTCCGGTAAACTCGACAGCATTGACGTAAAAGAAGGCGATACCGTTGAAGTTGGCGCCCTTCTTGGCTCAATTTTGGAAGGCGCAGCAGGTGCTGCGTCCGCTCCTGCTGCGTCCGCTCCTGCTGCCGAAGCTGCTCCTGCCGCAAAAGCAGCTCCTGCTGCCGCTGCTGAAACGGTTGAAGTTCTGGTACCACACGCTGGCGAAAGCGTGACCGAAGCTGAAGTTGGCGAATGGTCCGTGAAAGTTGGCGATGTTGTTAAAGCCGACGATATTCTCGTTGAGCTGGAAACAGACAAAGCTGCTCAGGAAGTACCAAGCCCTGTTGCCGGCACCGTGGTTGAGATCGCTCAGGCAACTGGCGCAACTGTTGAGCCGGGCAACCTGCTCTGCAAAATCGCTAAAGGCGACGGCGCAGCTGTTGCCGCTGCCGCTCCTGCCCCAGCTGCTGCTGCACCTGCTCCGGCAGTATCCGGTTCTGGCATGCCAGCTGCACCATCTGCTGCAAAGATGATGGCTGAAAAAGGCCTCTCTGCCGATCAGGTCGCTGGTTCCGGCAAGCGCGGTCAGATCCTTAAAGGTGATGTTCTCGCAGCTGTTGCTGCTGGCGCAACTGCAGCTCCTGCATCTGCTCCGGCTCCTGTTGCTGTTCGTGCTCCATCAGCTCCAACCGATGAAGTTCGTGAAGAACGTGTTCGCATGACCAAGCTGCGCCAGACCATCGCGCGCCGCCTGAAAGATGCACAGAACTCTGCGGCTATGCTGACCACTTACAACGAAGTGGACATGAAGCCGATCATGGACCTGCGCAAGCAGTACAAGGATATCTTCGAGAAGAAGCACGGCGTAAAGCTCGGCTTCATGGGTTTCTTCACCAAAGCGGTGACCCACGCTCTGAAAGAAATCCCGGCTGTAAACGCTGAGATCGATGGCACAGACATCATCTACAAAAACTACGCCCACATCGGCGTTGCTGTTGGCACTCCGAAGGGCCTCGTTGTTCCTGTGGTTCGCGATGCAGACCAGATGTCCATTGCTGATATCGAAAAGGAAATCGGCAGCCTCGGTCGTAAGGGCCGTGACGGCAAGCTTTCCATGGCAGACATGCAGGGCGGCACCTTCACCATCTCCAACGGTGGTGTTTACGGTTCCCTCATGTCCTCTCCAATCCTGAACGCACCGCAGTCCGGTATCCTCGGCATGCACAAAATTCAGGAGCGTCCGGTTGCAATCAACGGTCAGGTGGAAATCCGCCCGATGATGTATCTGGCTCTGTCCTACGATCACCGTATCGTTGACGGTAAAGAGGCAGTGACATTCCTGGTTCGCGTCAAAGAGAGCCTCGAAGATCCACAGCGTCTGGTTCTGGACCTCTAATAGAAAACGTGCCCGGCACTGGCCGGGCACATTTGTTTTTGCTGGAGATTGGCGCACCTGTTCTCTGTCGCAGCCTTCTCCCGACTACTTACAGGGATTAGCAAATGTCCTACGATCTCGTCGTCATCGGAACCGGCCCTGGTGGCTATGTTTGTGCAATCAAAGCAGCTCAGCTCGGCATGAAAGTCGCAGTAGTTGAGAAGCGCAAAACCCATGGTGGGACCTGCCTGAACATCGGTTGTATTCCCTCCAAAGCTCTGTTGCATGCTTCCGAAATGTTCGAGGAAGCCAACCACAACTTTGAAACCCTCGGCATTAAAACCTCCAAGCCTAAAGTGGACTGGAAGGCAATGCTGGCGCACAAAGACAAAACAATCGACGGCAATGTGACCGGCATCGATTATCTGTTCAAAAAGAACAAGATCGACGTTCACACCGGCGTTGGCCGCGTGCTGGCAAAAGGCCAGGTAGAAGTGAAAGCCGAAGACGGCTCTACCTCCATCGTTGAAACCAAGAACATTGTTATCGCAACAGGTTCTGACGTGATGCCGCTGCCAGGTATCGAGATCGACGAAAAGACCATCGTGTCCTCAACCGGCGCACTTTCACTGGACAAAGTGCCGAACCGCCTGACCGTTGTTGGTGCTGGCGTGATCGGCCTTGAGCTGGGCTCCGTTTACGCACGCCTCGGTTCTGAAGTGACCGTTGTTGAGTTTATGGACAAGATCCTCGGCCCAATGGATGCAGACGTGTCCAAGCAGTTCCTGCGCATGTTGAAGAAGCAGGGTCTCAAGTTCAAGCTGTCCTCCAAGGTCACTGCCGTTCAGAAAAAAGGCCGTGCGCTGGAAGTCACCGTTGAGCCTGCCGCAGGCGAAGTAGCAGCCGAAACGCTTGATGCAGACGTGGTTCTCGTTGCGATCGGTCGCCGTCCTTATACTGAAGGTCTCGGCCTAGCAGAAGCTGGCGTTGAATTGGACGACCGTGGCCGCGTGAAGACAGACAACCACTACAAAACCAACGTTGACGGCATCTTTGCTATCGGTGATGTGATTGCAGGCCCGATGCTTGCACACAAAGCGGAAGATGAAGGTGTTGCCCTTGCTGAAATGCTTGCCGGTCAGGCTGGCCACGTAAACTATGACGTCATCCCGGGCGTTGTTTATACCTCCCCAGAGGTTGCCAGCGTTGGTAAGACCGAGGAAGAGCTGAAAGCTGCTGGCATTAAGTACAAGTCAGGCAAGTTCCCGTTCTCCGCAAACGGTCGTGCAAAAGCAATGCTGCACACTGAAGGATTTGTGAAGGTTCTTGCTGATGCCGAAACAGACCGCGTTCTCGGTGTTCACATCGTCGGCTTTGGCGCTGGCGAGATGATCCACGAAGCATGCGTTCTGATGGAATTTGGCGGTTCCTCTGAGGACCTGGGTCGCACCTGTCACGCGCACCCAACCATGTCCGAAGCGGTTAAAGAAGCTGCCATGGCGACATTCGCCAAGCCAATTCACATGTAATCTGAAAATCTTCGGATGCAGAATAAGCCGCTTCAGGAAACTGAGGCGGCTTTTTTCTATTCACGAACCAGAAGATAACTGTGGGTTATGTCGGAAATCGTCGGGTCATGGTTCTCGGTGCGAACATAAGCCTGAATGCGCTCTCCCATCGGGCGAACTTCCACTTGCTTGGCTTTGAAGAAGCCGTTGAACCTGAACGTCAAAGCTCCAGAAAAGCCCTGCTGCCCGTCAGCCCATCCCCATTTGCAATCGCGCGGAGAGCAGCTGGTGAAAGCTCGCGCGCGCACAAACAAGCGTCCCTCTACGCAATCGCCCTCAATTTCAAGTCTGGACAGGTCTTTCAGTTGGGCCTGCGGGTTTTCCCAAATGCCCAACTCCATCATTTCTGCTTTCCGGACCTCGCAGTAAGATTGAGCCTGAGCTGCGGAAATAAGAAAGGCAAACATGTAAACGAACATGCAGATGAATGTTGCTTGTCTAAGCTTCATGACTAAGAGCTCCCCCGGTCTGGCTCTCTCATATATCAATGTAGATGGGCTCTGCGAGGAGTAAATGCGTGTTGATCCTATCGTCTTGGGTCTTTTGCGCTTTTTACGATTTCCCGAAGCTTGCGTGTCGCCGCAGATGGGCTGGATGCCCCGCAGATTGCTGAAATTACGGCAACCCCATCTGCCCCAGCTTTGATCACCTGATCCGCATTGGCAAGCGAAATTCCACCAATTCCAACCACTGGCAACTTAGACTGGGCTGTCAGACCTGCAAAACCCTGCATACCCATTTCAGCCGCATCGTCCTTGCTGTTTGTCGGAAAACACGCCCCGATACCAAGGTAATCACAGGCAGCAATATCCGCAGCATCCAGCTCATGCTGAGTGCTCACCGAAAGCCCAAGTAGTTTTTCAGGGCCAATAAGCTGGCGAGTTTTCGAGGCACACATATCGTCCTGACCAACATGAACACCATCCGCATCAACGGCCAGTGCCACATCCACGCGATCATTGATGATCAGCGGCACATTGAGCGGCCTAAGCGCTTGCATGAGCTGTTCGGCCAGCTGAACTTGCGTGCGCGTGCTGCCGGTTTTGTCACGAAGTTGAACGAGAGTTGCGCCGTTCTGAGCGGCTGCCACTGCGATGTCAACGGGGTTCTGGCCGGGGCAATCCTGCGGCCCCAGCACCAGATAGACGGAAAGATCAAGCAACGGCTTCATGCATCTCAACCAGAGCAGTCGCTTTAATAATGTCGTCTTTCAGATGATACAGCCCATTGATAATATCCACCTGCAAACTTGCTGGTCCTGCGGTGGTTTTCGCCGCAATCTCACCAACCACACCCAGATAAACCATCGCGTGGATAGCTGCATTAAATGGGTCATCACACGCAGCCAGCGTTGCGCCGATCAACGCCGTTGCCGTACACCCAAGCCCGGTTACGTAAGGCATCATGGCATCACCGTTGGAAACTTCAGCTGTGCGTTCACCGTCGGTGATGAAATCAACCGGACCAGAAACCACAACCACAGCACCAGTCTGCTTTGCAAGCTCTATGGCACCTGCCAGCGCAGCCTCGGAACTATCAGTAGTATCAACGCCTTTGCCGCCTCCACCTTGGCCAGCTAACGCCAAAATTTCAGAGGCATTGCCACGAATTACGCTCGGCTTATTCTCCAGTAATTCACCAGCAAGTTTCGTGCGGAAGGTCAGCGCACCAACCGCCACAGGGTCTAGCACCCACGGGCGCCCCGCTTTGTGAGCTGCCGCAGTTGCCAACTTCATCGCCTCTGCCTGAACAGGCGTAACTGTGCCAACGTTGACGACCAATGCACCTGCAACACTTGCAAGTTCAGGGGCTTCCTCGGGGCCGTCCACCATGGCAGGGGAGGCGCCAATCGCCAGCAGAGCATTGGCTGTGGTGTTCGCTACCACGATATTCGTCATGTTATGGACGAGCGGACTATTCTCACGAATGGCAGCAAGAGTTGCGCAAGCGCTTTCGGCACGACCCATGTTTATCCTCGGTCTTGTTGTGCGAAAGAGAGCAGGTGTCAGGACCTTGGCAAACCGCCAGAAAAGCTATCCCCCAACACAGTGTGAGTGCTCCCTTCGCTGGAATTATCCAGATCAGGTTCATCGAGTATAATCTCAGCCACAACACACGTGTTGGGCACCCCGTCTCACAACTTCAAATCTAGGGGATCTCCAGAGTGAGATCAAGCCGATCTCCAAGAGGTGAGGGTGCTCAACGCCGCCGGTGGGCCTTGTCGTAGGCATCCAGCAGCTGAGCACTATTCACCTCAGTATAGATCTGGGTTGTGGAGAGGCTCGCATGGCCCAAAAGCTCCTGAATACTGCGCAAATCTCCACCTTCTGACAGCAGATGCGTTGCGAAAGAGTGTCGCAAAGCGTGTGGTGTGGCTGTATCCGGCAGCCCGAGAGCACTGCGGATTTTCTGCATCGCCAGCTGGATCATCCGCGGGTTCAACGGTCCACCGCGAACGCCTCGGAAGAGAGGGGAGTTTGCGGAGAGGTGAAACGGGCATTGTTCTTTGTAGGATTCAATGGCTTCAACCACCACAGGAAGCACAGGAACAAGACGTTCCTTATTGCCTTTCCCTCGAATTTTCAGGGACTTATCTCCCGTCTTCGGCGCTATTGCTGGCGTCAGCGACAATGCCTCGGATATACGCAGTCCGCAGCCGTAAAGTAATGTAAACACTGCTGCATTTCGGGCTTCGACCCAAGGTGTGTCTTCAAAAGCCAGATCTGTGCTGACAATGGCCTTGGCTTCTTCAATGGGGATAGGCTTGGGCAGGGTGCGGGGAAGTCTCGGCGTACGAACGGCCGCCGCCCCCGCTGCATTCACTTCGCCGCGCTCTTCAAGAAACGACAGGAAAGAGCGGATACCGGCAAGTCCCCGCGCAAGCGTTCTGGTCTGTGCGCCGTCCCTCCGGCGGGTCGCCAGAAATGCGCGAAAGTCCTTTGGTTTCAAGGACTCTAGGTGCCGCAGAGCAACCGCCTCACCTTCATAACTGGTCAGGAAACGAAGGAACTGAGTCGTATCGCGTTCATAGGCTTCCAGCGTCCGTTCAGCAAGGCGCCGTTCGGACCCAAGGTGATCAATCCAGTCTTCAATTGCTGCGGCAACATCTGGTTTACAGATGATGAGTAAGTCTGCGCCGCTATCTAAGGAATTCGCCATTCAAAGAGTGTAGGGGGCAAATCTAGCTGAATGGTTACCAAAAGCTAAACATTCAGCCTTTAGCAAAATACATGAACAGATTTAGGTGATAACAATCGGCTCTCCATGATCGTTGATGATCCTGTCAATCTCCTGCCGCGCCGCCAGAGCAAACCGCTTCTGGTTGTCCGTCGGCACCAGCGAATCCCCCAGCACAACGATATTCTCGTCGTTAAACCGGTTCGCAGGCCCCGTATAGTTGAAACTCCCAACAATCATGACACTATCATCGATCACCATAAGCTTATGGTGCAGCTTGCCAATTCGGCTTGATCCACGCACAAAATGCAAGTCAGCCCCCGCTTCAGCAAGGGGCCGCGTCGCCGCCCAGTCCTGCCCGCCTTGCCGCGCATCCAGCGCTCCGCGAACCCGACGCCCGGCGTCCATCAGCAGCAACATCGCATCATCAATGCCGGAACTTTTGGAGAACGTGAAGATCGCAAAATCCACCCGTTCCTTAGCTTTTGTCATCTGTTTGGTAACTTCCATCTCCGGCGCATGGTCCGGAGCAAAGCAGACTTTCACGCGGATGTCGTCAACAACCACCTCTTTGGGGGTGTTCTCCGCTTCGTTTTCATCCACGCTATATCGCCCAAAACGACCGCGTTTAATCTCCCTGAATTCCCGCTCAAAGATCTCCGCAACCTCTTCATTCTTGATAATGAGAATGTGGTTCAGATTGCGATGCGTGCCGGTTTCAGTAAAGTTCGTAGAGCCGGTCAAAACCGCATTTCCATCGCGAATGATGAATTTCTGGTGGAATATCCGTGGGTTAAAGTCAGTGCGCACCCACACTTTGGAGCGCAGCATGGCCGCATGGAGCTGCCGGTTGACCTCATTTTCAACGTTGGGGTCGCTTGTATGCGGATCATCCGCAGGCTCATCAACACTCAAGTAATCCGCCTCGGATACCACTCGCACCCGCACCCCGCGCCGTCTTGCGTTGATAATTGCGTTGGCTATGCGTTGATTGTCTATTTCTTGAATTGCTATGTCGAGCGAACGCTCGGCAGCATCAATAAACCCGATGATCTCGCCCTCAAGATCATCCAGCGGATTATCTGGCAAATGATCAAGGACTGTTTTCGGACCAACGAGGAATTTCAGATTCTCAGTTTCAACTGCCATAGGACCCTCCCACCGTCATCGCAGTCTACCTGAGTGCAGCAGGTATGTCGGTCCGCAATTATGACGGTAGGAAGGAACAGTGGCGCTAACTTAGAAGCCTACCGAGACATGCGGGTTGGTGTTCCCCTGAACTTGCAGGATGCGTGCATCTCGCAGCTGCTCTTCTTCAGAGACAGGATCATCCACCATCCAGTGGGTGAACATCTCCACCTCAGCTTCAGTTAGCGGCATCCCATAGGTGGACTGCATGTATAGATAGGTCCGCGCAATGTCCCCACGGGTTTCCGCCATGGGTTCAACAACCTTCCGGCTGCTGTCAATTTCAAAGTCACAAGCACCATAAGTCCGGTCCTCACCAGAAATCACGGCCATGCGATAGTTGGAGCGGTCGCCGTTCAGCTCACCAACGGCGGGCACCAGATTATGAAGATCAGCTTCCATAAGTTTGAATTCCGGATCAACCTTGGAACAACACCGACGGCCCTTATACGATTTGCCCGACTTTGTGGTGCAAGCCGCATCACCTTCCGTCCAGCAGGCCCGCGTTTTGCCAAACCGTGAAGCTGGCACAACGTGTTCCCACTCAATCCGCTGGCCCCGTTTGGCATTCTTGCGTGGTTCGTATCCGCAACTCTCCGCATCAACCTGCTTCTCTCCATTATAGGAGCAGCCACAATAGAAGCTCTCGCGATACTCTTCGGACGGATAAATGTGCTTCTCCAACAGGCGCTTGGCCTGAGAAAAACTGGTTGGTGGGGCCGAAAAGGCCGCTACGGCCCAAAAACAGGTCAGAAGGGCAGTGGAAACTACAATTAATTTGCGCATGAAGAGGTCTTTCAAGGTCACCATCAGAAGCTGATCAAGGAGAGTTAAATTTCTCCTGCCAACACTGTTTGACGCGGTGGATACAGGTTTGTGCGCCGCCACTCTGCCCGAATGAATGGGTGCGAACCTTGCCAAGAGGAAAGAGGGGAGGAAAACACCACTAAGCGAAAAATGCAGATGAGCAGGCTTTGCTTATGGCCACTTTCGGGAAATACTAGCTCTCTCTTATTTTGAACAGCGAGTAGTGGAACTTAAGTGACGCAATACAAAGAATTTTTGCAGACGGTGATTTCAGAGAACAGCTTGGCAACGCTTCCGCAACTCTATCACCACGTGCGCAACATTCCATACGGGTCGACAGGGAACCGTGACCCAAGGATTGTCTATACGAGTAATGTAGGATCGTGCTCGGGGAAACATATCTTGTTGAGAGACTTGCTCCGCACAGCCGGATATGAGGCGGAGATCATCACCATGTTCACGTACTTCAACGAAAGCACGCCAATCCACGAAAGCTTTCCTGACGAACTCAAAACAATCGCAACCCACGAACGGGTTCCGGATTTTCATCACTACGTGCGGGTGTTGAAACAGGACGCATGGCTGAACTTGGATGCGACGTGGCACGACGCTCTTACAAGGTTCGGTTTCAGGGTGAACCATGATTGGGACGGCTCTACCCATACCAAGCTTGCTTCGGTTGCCGAGCGAGAATATCCCAATACGGAAAACATCATTGATCTGAAAGCAGACCTTGTCGCCAGCCTCCCAAAAGAGCAGCAAGAATTGCGCAAAAAGTACTTCAAACTGGTGACGGAATGGATTGCAGCAAACTGCTGGTCCAACCCCCAATCGGCCAATACTGTGAGTTGTTATAGTGTCGCTTGAGATAAAGCTAGCTAATGGCAGAACAGATTGGGCCTCCTGCAGTAGGTAAAATGACAAAAGGTCAGGAGCTGGAAAAGCTCTCGGGCTACAAGCTCTTTCACAACCACGTAACTATCGAAATGGTTGTACCATTCTTCAGCTATGGCACGCCCGAAGGCCGACCTGAAGAATTCAAAACAATAGCAACCCATGAACGGGTCCCGGATTTTAACCACATGGGTCACTAAGTATGCGGATTACTTGAGCTTGGGAGATTTTTACATCAGGATCCCAAAAAATGAGAACAGACACTTGAGTTTGTACATTACGTTAGTCTGAAAGGAGAACGGCCAATCCAGCCGCTGACTAACTTTTACTTGGATAGCAGTTCGTAATCCTATAAGAGCCAATAAAAAATAAAAGGATCGCTTCCTATGAATCTTTTTACCGGAATCAAACTCGGCTTCGTTTGCAGTATTGTGGCTAGTTGTGTGAACTATTCCAATTTACCTGATGGAGTAATTGACGTTACCGGACAACTTGAAGATGGATCAGAAACCTTCTCTGGACAAATTGTTGGCGTGGACATGACTTTGCGGAGCAACCGTGGCCGAGTTTGCCAAGGCAAGGGAGCTCCAAACCCGGTAGTACTCACATGTAGCGATGGATCAGCTGCCTCGCTCACTTTGACGGGAACACGCGCTGACATTGGAGGTACTGGTTCAGGAACCATAGGCGGTAGGAATTTAGTCGTACAATTTGGACCCGTCAATTGTTTGCCTGAAGGCAACCCCGGACCATGCACTTGGGCGAACATACCTGGTCTCGGGCATTTTGGGCCTCCCTACGATAACCGTTCCTCGAATTATTAGAAGCTGTTTACAAACAGAATTCACAAACGCAGTGAATTGTGATTCAAGGTAGTTTTTGAGGAAGGCTATCTTGGCACGGCAATTGATGAGCGACGATGAATGGGCCTTTTTTGAGCAGTTTGTAAATGCAATACGGGGACGAAGTGGTCGAAAACCTAAAGATCATCGCCGTGTCCTTGACGGGATATTCTGGATTTCCAGAACCGGTGTTCAATGGCGCGACTTACCCAAAGATTTTGGTAATACGTGCAGGTGTTTGAACAAGAAGCTTGGATGAACCTGGATGCGACGTGGCACGACGCTCTTACAAGGTTCGGTTTCAGGGTGAACCATGGTTGGAACGGCTCTACCCATACCAAGCTTGCTTCTGTTGCCGAGCGAGAATATCCCAATACGGAAAACATCATTGATCTGAAAGCAGACCTTGTCGCCAGCCTCCCAAAAGAGCAGCAAGAATTGCGCAAAAAGTACTTAAAACTGGTGACGGAATGGATTGCAGCAAACTGCTGGTCCAAACCCCAATCGGCCAATACTGTGAGTTGTTCGGGTGTCGCTTGAGATAAAGCTAGCTAATGGCAGAACAGATGGGGTTCAATTCAGTCGAGGTTAAATTGTGATCTTGAACGGCTGTATAGGATTTCAAAATGAAGTTGATTATTTTGATTGGGCCCCCTGCAGTAGGTAAAATGACAATAGGGCAGGAGCTGGAAAAGCTCTCGGGCTACAAGCTCTTTCACAACCACGTAACTATCGAAATGGTTGTACCATTCTTCAGCTATGGCACGCCCGAAGGCCGAAAATTGGTTCACAGACTGCGAGAAGAATTCTTCGAGGCGTTTTCCGAGAGCAGCGAGGCTGGATACATTTTTACATACGTTTGGGCGTTCGGAGAAGCAGGAGAGCGCGAGTATGTTGAAAGCATTTCGAGCAAGTTTGAACAAAGAGGCCATGAGGTTTATTGGATTGAGCTGGAGGCCGATCTCGATGAGAGGCTCAATAGAAATCGGACCGCGAATAGATTGAAGCACAAGCCTACGAAACGTGACATCGCGTTGTCCGAGAAAATGTTGCTAGAAAACGAACAGAAATATCGCCTTAATTCACACATTGGGGAGATCGAAAAGCCGAACTACCTCCGTATCAATAATACCGACTTATCGGAGTTGGATGTCGCTCAAAAAATCTGGAAGTACGTAAATTAGGTTCTGTTGGCTGGGAAACAGTATTATTCAGAATTAGGCTTTACTACTCGGTCACACCAAAGCGCCTAAAGCCTGCTCTGACCGCTTACCCAGATCCTAGGACCGCAAGCGCTCTGCCAATTCTTGAATCTGGTGCTGGGCGTAGACCTCAATGCCATGCTTATGAAGATCAGCATGATTCAGATGGTGGCTGTTGCGATGTTGATCATCTTCCTTGGCATCGCAGTCAGCTAAAACAAAGCCACTTGCACAAAACAGAGAGCCTGCGCGGTGCGCAGGCTCTCTGTTTTGGCAATACCCATATGGAGGATACCGACTATCATCGGGCGGCTCACACGTTTCCTAAGTCGACAAGCCTAACCAAGGATCCCAGTCTCAGGGAACCAATGGGACCAAACCATCCAGAACACGCCATTTTGCATTGGGACCTTGGAAAGTTTCCCTGATGGAGTGTTCCCGAAAAAATCAACTTCGGTTATCTCTACGGTCTCACCATCAATCCGGCGGTCAAACAGCGTCACCACGTCCAGATCTTTGTCGTAGAATAAGAGCAGTGGTTGCCCTTCGTGTTCGAACGCAAAAAGAGGATTCTGCTCTGCGAACTCTTTGGTGATCGCAAGCGGCTTGTCGTGAAGGTTCAACCCCCACACCTGTTCTTTGTACGGCAGGCGCGTGTCCGTCATGTCCAATGTAGGAAAGAGCGGTGGCTCCGCCTCATCAAAGTGTTGTTCCAGGGGGCCTTCAAACAAGCTCTGCAGGAACGTGTCCACGGGACGGTTAAACTGATATTCGAAAACAGTCGCCTCGGGATAAAGCGTCCGAAAGGTTTCCCAGCTCATCATATCATTCGGATATTCGGTGACTTTGCCTCCGGAAAATTCCTTCTCGCCGGTAATCTGCTGGATCAACTCTCCCGAATTACTGTCTTTCATCAGAAGGTTGTTGTGCACCTGAATAAGGATAGCAAGGTCCATTTTTTCGCCGTCGCTCGACTGGTCGATGACAACCGGCAAGTTCGAGAGGGCGCAGAACGTCATCGTAACATCTTCACCGCCAATGTTATCGCCGGCGATATGCGGAATCTCAAGATGATGCCTTGGGAACCCTCGAACATCACCGTTGATTTCGACTGCGTAAATGATGTCGTCCGGCTTCATAAACTTATCAGCATCTTCAACGCTCACGTATTCGGCAGTGGTCTGCGAAGAGGGAAACATCGTCGGCAAAAGAAAATTGGCTGCAAAGATGCAAAGGAAAACGCCGACAGTTGCGAGCCCCATGAGGTACCTATGCATAAGCGCGTAGCGTGCATTCAAGACCCACATGACCGCAAGCAATATAAGATTGATAGCAATGTACCACCAGCGGTGGTCATAGTAGGTGATCAACCACTGGCGTGGCCAATCCAGCAATTGCCCAACCTCTGTCATCAACATAGCAGCAAAAATGGCCATGAAAGCGGTTACCAGTCCCAGTACTAGGAAAATCCCTATGAGACCGGCGCTTGGCTTGCTTCTTGTCTTCGTCATGTGGTTGCCTTTTTTCCATGATCCTAGGCAACAGAGGTAAGGCCATTGCAAATGACCTTGGTTAAAATTCTATGTAGTTGTTTCTGGAGAACGGCTCGAACCATCGCTTTCAGCCAAACTTGTTGCAACCATGCAGAAATGGCCGGGGCAGGGAAAAGCAGAACTGTCAAGTTGGTGTAGGAGAGTAATAAAGTATCATTCTACCAAGCCCCCAAAATCGCGCAAGACTGAATAAGTTTGCGACACAACCGCCTTACCTGGGCTTGATCGGGGTTTGACAGGGCCAAGTCAACTTGTATGGTTTGTCATCCAGCAGAGTCCGTTCTTTTTTTGAATAACCCCAGCCAGTTTCTGAGCTGCGCGTATAATCAGGTAAGGACACAACGTGAAGCCTATTTTCTCTGACAAATACGAGGCCACGGCTTGCGCCAGCGCCACCATATTTATTCGCTTGGCAGTTGGCCTGACGGTCTTCTTCCCGGAAGGGCTCCAGAAGCTGCTGTTCGCTGACATTCTCGGGGCCGGACGTTTTGCCAGAATCGGCATTCCCTTTCCGGAGTTTTTCGGCCCCTTTGTGGGAGTATTTGAAATCTTGTGTGGTTTGATGATCATTTTCGGGGTCTTCACACGCTTGGCGGTTATCCCGCTGATTATCACTATGTGCGTTGCACTGCTGTCCACCAAGCTACCAATCCTGCTAGGGCATGATTGGTGGATTTTTCACGTACCCGAAATGGATCGATACGGTTTTTGGAGTGCACAGCACGAGGCCCGAGCGGATCTGACGATGTTGCTGAGCCTTGTATTTCTCTTTTTCGCCGGCAGCGGACGCTGGTCATTCGATCACTGGCTGTCGGCCCGCCAAGCAGATCACTAAGGGCCTTGCATGGCATTGCCGAGTTGATTGATTTTGGTTACGTCGCTCCGATGAAGATACCTAATTCATTTGTCCATATAAAAAGCGCAGACCGATAGGCCTGCGCTTGGTGTCTTCACAAGATGTGAAATGAGCTTAAACGATGCTCTGGCCGGTTGCTGCCCAGTCCTTCATGAATGCTTCCAGACCTTTGTCGGTCAGTGGGTGCTTCACGAGGCCCTTCAGAGTGGAAGGTGGGATGGTTGCAACATCAGCGCCGATAAGAGCACAGTCTTTCACGTGGTTTGCACTACGGATAGAAGCTGCAAGAATCTCGGTGTTGAAGCCGTAGTTGTCATAGATCTGACGGATTTCAGCAATCAGGTCGAGACCTTCAATGTTGATGTCGTCCAGACGGCCGATGAATGGAGAGATGAAGGTTGCGCCAGCTTTTGCAGCCAGAAGAGCCTGGTTTGCAGAGAAGCAAAGGGTCACGTTGGTCTGAACGCCTTTGTTAGCCAGTACGCGGCAAGCCTTCAGGCCTTCCAGTGTCAAAGGCAGCTTGATGCAGATGTTGTCTGCAATCGCGATCAGCTCTTCAGCTTCTTTCAGCATGCCTTCAGCGTCAGTCGCGACAACTTCAGCAGAAACCGGACCATCCACAAGCTCGCAGATCTCTGCGATGACTTCTTTCATAGGACGACCGGATTTCATGATAAGAGATGGGTTGGTGGTAACACCGTCGAGAAGACCGGTTGCAGCCAGCTCTTTAATGTCGTTGGTGTCAGCTGTATCAACGAAGAATTTCATGCCAGAAAGGCTCCTGATTTCAAAGCAGCCTCTCTTTATATACTGGAGGCCTTGGGGTGAATTTGGGTATGTGTTTAGCGCAGAGTGCATGGAAACAACAAGAGTAAAACCCGTTAAAGCGTATTCCCGAAAAGCCTCTTTGAGTTTTAGGATAAGAAGACGCGGCAAAACCAGCAAATGCCCAACAAGGAAACGAGTTTCGTGAGTCAGCAGGACGAGTTTTTTGGCAGCCAGCAATTGTGCGAACCAGAGGTAATTGTGCCTGTGCTGGTCCCCGTTGCTGTCGCAGGAGCCTATTCTTATAAGGTGCCAGCTGACATGGATGTCCGCCCCGGTTCCATCGTGCGCGTGCCACTTGGCCCGCGTGAGGTGATCGGTGCTGTTTGGGATGGAGAACCAGACAGCAAGGTTAACCCCAAGAGGCTGAAGAGCATCCTGCACGTATATGACACGCCTCCAATTGCTGAAGATCTTAGGAAATACATCGACTGGGTTGCCGCGTGGACGCTGGGCGCGCCGGGCATGGTCTTGCGCATGGTGCTGCGCTCGGAAGAAGCGTTGGAGCCGGAAGCTCTCTTGTCTGGCGTTCGCTATATAGATGGCATGCAACCGGACCGGATGACGCCCGCCCGCGCGAAAGTCATGGAGCTGGTCGAAAACGGCATGGCTTGGACGCGCCCCGGTTTGGCAGGAGCAGCTGGTGTCAGTTCCTCGGTGATCGACGGCCTTAAGAAGCAGGGCGTGCTCGAAGAGGCCATGCTCTCGTCCACCCCGCCATTGCCCGATCCAGACCCCACACTCCCCGGCAGAAAGCTGACTGACCTTCAGCAAGGCGCAGCGAATCAGTTGTGCGAGGCCATCGGAAAAGGCTTCAAGGCCTTCCTTATTGATGGGGTGACAGGCTCGGGAAAGACCGAAGTTTATTTCGAAGCAGTCGCCGAAGCGCTTAAGAATGATAAGCAGGCGCTTGTTTTGATCCCTGAGATCGCGCTCACCAACCAGTTTTTGGAGCGGTTTGAGCAGCGATTTGGCGTCAGACCAGCCGAATGGCACTCGCAAGTGCCCCCAAAACGACGCGCAAGAACATGGCGCGGTGTCGCAAATGGCGAAGTAAAGGTGGTTGTTGGTGCACGTTCCGCACTTTTCCTTCCTTTTCACAGGCTCGGTTTGTTGGTCGTGGATGAAGAGCACGACACAGCCTACAAACAAGATGACCGCGTTCCTTATAATGCTAGGGATATGGCCGTTGTTCGGGGGCATATCTCCGGCTTCCCCGTGGTCCTTGCCAGTGCAACACCATCTGTGGAAAGTCAGGTAAACGCCAAGCTGGGCCGATACACCAAAATCGTCCTCCCGGTGCGTGCATCCGGGGCTGAAATGCCGACCATCCGGGGCATCGATATGCGCTGTGACGGCCCTGAACGTGGCAAGTGGCTGGCCCCCGCATTGATCAATGAAATTCAGCAAACACTGACCAATGGGAACCAGGTTTTGCTGTTCCTGAACCGTAGGGGCTATGCCCCACTGACCCTGTGCAGAACCTGCGGCCATCGGTTCCATTGTGAAAACTGCTCAGCATGGCTTGTCGAGCACCGGTTTAAGGGCAAACTGGTATGTCACCACTGCGGCTATTCACAGCCGGTTCCTGACAAATGTCCAGAGTGTAACAACGCCGATTCCCTTGTCCCCTGCGGGCCGGGCGTGGAGCGGATTGCCGAAGATGTCTCCGCGTTATTCCCCGAAGCCCGCGTGCTTGTGCTCTCCTCTGATATGCCCGGCGGAACTGAGCGCATAAACCGCGAAATGAAGCTGGTTGAAGAGGGGCAAGTCGACATTGTTATCGGCACGCAGCTGGTCGCAAAAGGGCACAACTTCCCCTTAATGACCCTTGTTGGGGTGGTTGATGCTGATTTGGGCCTCGCAAATGGCGATCCAAGGGCAGCAGAGCGCACTTTCCAGCTTCTGGCCCAGGTCACAGGCCGTGCTGGCCGCATCCACGGAAAAGGTAAAGGCCTGCTGCAAACCTATAACCCGGAGCAGCCCGTCATCCGAGCGCTGCTCTCGGGAAATGCCGAGGAATTCTACGCTGCGGAAATCGAGTCTCGTGAAAACGCCGGATTACCGCCATTCGGACGGCTCGCTGCACTGATTATTTCGGGCCCCGACAGATCTCTCACCGAAAAATTTTCGAAAGTTTTGGCAGTAAATAGTCCTAGTTCGGAAGGCGTTCGCATACTGGGTCCGGCAGAGGCTGCGATGGCCCTTGTGAGGGGTAGATATCGCTTCCGTTTGCTGGCAATTGCCCCCCGAACTGTTGATTTACAAGGCTTTCTGAGAAACTGGTTGTCGGCCATGCCAAAGGCTACTGGCGGTATCAGAGTACAAGTTGATGTTGACCCCCAAAGTTTCATGTAGCGTCAGGTAGAAAAATTGGTAGCGGAATGTATGCGTTACAATACCTACGCCATGTTGCAAGGTGTTCAAGCGTGTGCTATGCGAAGCGCGGCTTTATCGGCACAGTTATCTCAGATTGTGCCATTCAAATTGAATTAGACGCGACTTATCAAGGATTTGGATTTCCGGCGAGCCAGCCGCCAGAATCTTGTATGCGCGGGAGAGCACGGATCCAGTGACTGACAACGTATCTCTCATTTCGGGCGTGGCCTTGCGTTATGCTTCTGCGCTGTTGGACCTTGCTGAAGAGCAGGGTGCGACGGCAGAAGTGGAGAAGGGTCTCGACCAGTTTGAAACACTCTTAAACGAGAGTGCTGATCTTGATCGTCTTATCAAGAGCCCCGTTTTTAGTGCAGACGTCCAAGTAAAGGCGGTCTCTGCTATTTTGGAAAAGGCCGGAATTTCCGGCCTGACCGCAAATTTCGTGAAGTTGGTTGCCAAAAACAGGCGCCTCTTCGCCGTTCCAGGCATGATCCAGGGATTCCGTGCGCAGCTCGCTGCAAAACGTGGAGAAGTTACTGCTCAAGTAACCTCTGCAACGGAACTGACTGCTGAGCATGTCGCTGCTCTTCAAGAAGCACTCAACGCTTCTACGGGCAAGAACGTCAAAATTGTAGTGAAGGTAGACTCATCCATTCTAGGTGGTCTGATCGTGAAGATCGGCAGCCGGATGATTGATACGTCACTGCGTACCAAGCTTAACTCTCTTAAGTTCGCGATGAAAGAGGTCGGCTGATGGATATTCGGGCCGCGGAAATTTCCGCTATCCTCAAGGACCAGATCAAGAACTTCGGCCAAGAAGCTGAAGTGACTGAGGTTGGTCAAGTTCTGTCTGTAGGCGACGGCATTGCCCGCGTTTACGGCCTGGACAACGTCCAGGCAGGTGAAATGGTTGAATTCCCAGGTGGTATCCAGGGAATGGCATTGAACCTAGAAACAGACAATGTCGGTGTTGTTATCTTCGGTAGCGACCGTGACATTAAAGAAGGCGACACGGTAAAACGTACCGGCGCTATTGTGGAAGTTCCAGTAGGTAAGGGTCTGTTGGGTCGCGTTGTCGATCCACTCGGTAACCCAATCGACGGCAAAGGTCCGATCGAAGCTACTGAACGTCGTCGTGTTGACGTGAAGGCTCCAGGCATTCTGCCTCGTAAGTCCGTTCACGAGCCAATGTCTACGGGCCTTAAAGCAATTGATGCTTTGATCCCGATTGGACGTGGTCAGCGCGAATTGGTGATCGGTGACCGTCAGACCGGTAAAACCGCCATTCTCCTCGACACCTTCCTCAACCAGAAGCCTCTGCACGCTTCTGACAACGAGCACGAAAAGCTGTACTGCATCTATGTTGCAGTTGGCCAGAAGCGCTCAACAGTTGCTCAGTTCGTGAAAGCTCTGGAAGACGCTGGTGCACTGGAATACTCCATTGTTGTTGCTGCAACCGCTTCCGATGCTGCTCCTTTGCAGTATCTGGCGCCGTTCGCAGGTACCACAATGGGTGAGTACTTCCGTGACAACTCCATGCACGCTGTAATCGGTTACGATGACCTGTCCAAACAGGCTGTTGCTTACCGTCAGATGTCCCTGCTGCTGCGTCGTCCACCAGGACGTGAAGCATACCCAGGTGACGTGTTCTACCTGCACTCCCGTCTGCTCGAGCGTTCTGCAAAGCTGAACGAAGAACACGGCCTCGGCTCTCTGACCGCGCTGCCAGTGATCGAAACTCAGGCAAACGACGTGTCCGCGTACATTCCGACCAACGTGATCTCCATCACCGACGGTCAGATCTTCCTTGAAACTGATCTGTTCTTCCAGGGCATCCGTCCTGCTGTGAACGTCGGTCTCTCGGTTTCCCGCGTGGGCTCTTCTGCTCAGGTTAAAGCGATGAAGCAGGTTGCTGGCCCGATTAAGGGTGAGCTGGCTCAGTACCGTGAAATGGCTGCGTTCGCGCAGTTTGGTTCTGATCTGGATACAACCACTCAGAAGCTTCTGAACCGTGGTGCACGCCTGACCGAATTGCTGAAACAGCCTCAGTTCTCCCCGCTTAAAACGGAAGAACAGGTTGCGGTGATCTTCGCTGGTGTGAACGGCTACCTGGACGACCGTCCAGTGGGCGAAGTTCGCGACTTCGAAGCAGGCCTGCTGCGCTTCATGCGTGCAGAACATGCTGACCTTCTCTCCGCTATCTGGGAGAAGAAAGCACTCGACGCCGATTTGACTGACAAGCTGAAAGCTGCACTGGACGCTTACGTCAAGACCCTCGGTTAATTCGAAGCAACGGGATAAGGAACGAGAGCGCCCATGGCGAGCCTCAAGGACCTAAAAAACCGCATCGCTTCGGTCAAAGCGACGCAGAAAATCACCAAGGCCATGAAAATGGTGGCCGCGGCGAAACTGCGTCGTGCCCAGGATGCTGCAGAAGCTAGTCGTCCCTATGCGGATCGCATGGGGAATGTACTTAGCAATCTTGCAGCTGGGTTCGAAGGTCGAGATGATGCGCCGAAGCTGATGACGGGTAACGGACGGGATCAGACACATCTGCTCCTCGTCTGCACTGCAGAGCGTGGTCTCTGCGGTGGTTTCAACTCGTCAATCGCACGTCTGGCACGTGAACACGCTGATCAACTTCTCGCCGAAGGTAAGACGGTCAAGATCGTCACCGTTGGTAAGAAGGGCTATGATGCCCTGAAGCGTGGCTACAACCAGCACATTGTAGAGAATATCGAACTGCGCGGTCTGAAATCGATCGGGTACGGTGACGTCAAGCACATCGCTGACCTCGTCATGGAAATGTTCCATGAGGAAAAATTCGATGTCTGCACACTGTTCTACGCGCAATTCCAATCGGTAATCAGTCAGGTTCCGACCGCAAAACAGCTTATTCCAGCTCAATTTGAGGCTGCGGAAGAAGCTGCAGACGGTTCCTCTGGGGATGCACTTTACGAATACGAGCCGGGTGAACAGGAGATCCTTGAGACTCTCTTGCCACGCAACATCGGTATTCAGATCTTTAGCGCAATCCTTGAAAACGGTGCCTCCGAGCAGGGCGCGCGTATGGCCGCAATGGACAACGCAACGCGCAACGCCGGCGAGATGATCGACAAACTGACAACGACGTACAACCGTCAGCGTCAGGCACAGATCACGACGGAACTGATTGAAATTATTGCGGGCGCGGAAGCGCTCTGACCGAGTTGAACGAGGATTTAAGTGATGGCTGACACGAAAGTCGGACGGATCACGCAGGTAATCGGCGCTGTTGTCGACGTTCACTTCCAAGGTGAACTCCCTGCAATTCTGAATGCTCTGGAAACTGACAACGGCGGTAACCGTCTGGTTCTCGAAGTTGCTCAGCATCTGGGCGAAAACACAGTACGTACAATCTGCATGGACGCGTCCGAAGGTCTCGTTCGTGGTCAGGAAGTACGCGACACTGGCGAACCTATCTCAGTTCCTGTTGGTGACGGCACTTTGGGCCGCATCATGAACGTGATTGGTGAGCCTGTTGATGAAGCTGGTCCAATTGAACATGATACCAAGCGTGGTATCCACCAGGAAGCTCCTTCTTTTGTAGAGCAGTCTACAGAAGCTGAGATCCTTCCAACCGGTATTAAGGTTGTTGACCTTATCGCTCCTTACGCAAAGGGTGGTAAGATCGGCCTGTTCGGTGGTGCGGGCGTTGGTAAAACCGTTCTCATCATGGAACTGATCAACAACGTTGCTAAAGCACACGGTGGTTACTCTGTATTCGCTGGTGTTGGTGAGCGTACTCGTGAAGGTAACGACCTTTACTGGGAAATGATCGAATCCGGCGTGAACAAGGAAAAAGGCGGCGAAGGTTCTAAAGCTGCTCTTGTTTACGGTCAGATGAACGAACCTCCAGGAGCACGTGCACGTGTTGCTCTGACCGGTCTGACCATTGCGGAAGATTTCCGTGATAAAGGCCAGGACGTTCTGTTCTTCGTGGACAACATCTTCCGCTTTACGCAGGCTGGTGCAGAAGTGTCCGCACTTCTCGGCCGTATTCCTTCTGCTGTGGGCTACCAGCCTACTCTGGCAACCGACATGGGTTCCATGCAGGAGCGTATTACGACCACTTCCAAGGGTTCTATCACCTCCGTACAGGCCGTTTACGTGCCTGCGGATGATTTGACTGACCCTGCACCTGCTTCCACATTTGCTCACTTGGACGCGACAACGGTTCTTAACCGTTCGATCGCTGAAAAAGGCATCTACCCTGCAGTGGATCCGCTGGACTCTTCCTCTCGTATGCTTGACCCGCGCATTATCGGTGACGAGCACTACGAAGTTGCGACAGCTGTTCAGGAAACACTTCAGCGCTACAAAGCTCTTCAGGACATCATCGCCATCCTTGGTATGGACGAACTTTCTGAAGAAGATAAGCTGGCTGTTGCTCGCGCACGTAAGATCGAGCGCTTCATGTCCCAGCCGTTCTTTGTTGCTGAGGTCTTCACTGGTTCCCCAGGTAAACTGGTTGCGCTCGAAGACACCATTAAAGGCTTCAAAGGCCTTGTTAATGGTGAATACGATCACCTGCCAGAAGCTGCATTCTACATGGTTGGCTCTATGGATGAGGCAATCGAGAAAGCTGCGAAACTGGCTGAGGACGCTGCTTAATCTCGGTTCTTTTGAACCGGTGACTTCTATGGGTGACGCGTAAACCGCGTCACTCACAGAAACGGATAGAGGATGAGCTAAATGGCTGAAGCATTTCAGTTTGAGCTGGTATCTCCAGAGCGCCTTCTGCTCTCAGCCAGGGTTACTGATGTAACCGTACCTGGTTCAGAAGGTGAGTTTGGTGTTGGCGCTGGTCACTCGCCGTTCTTGTCAACCATGCGTCCGGGTGTTGTAAAAGCGCTCAGCGAAGATGGTTCCAAGCACGAATACTTCGTGCGGGGTGGTTTTGCTGACGTTTCCACGTCTGGCATGACTGTTCTGGCGGAACAGGCGATCCCGATGGCCGATATCGATGCAGGTTATATCGCACAGCAGATTCAAGATGCGAGTGAAGATGTAGCCGATGCAAAGAGTGAAGATGCACGTCAGGCAGCACGACTGGTACTTTCCCAGCTCACAGAGCTGCAGGAAGCTATCAAAGCGTCCTGATTGCACTTCCATGCTATAGCGCATCTCCGAAAAGTGGTTTCCGGTTTTCGGATCAAGATACGCGGGAAGCAAAAGAACAACAAAAGCCTCGGCAATGCCGGGGCTTTTTTGTATTTGTAGTCCGTATCTTGAACCCGAAGGGAGTGCCTTGTCTCGGCGGAGACTGTTTATGCAGCAGGAACGGGAGACGCCCTGAAGACGCTCCAAGAGGTCGGGGGAGGGTGGTTTGCCCGCACCGTAACCGGCCTACAGCTCCTACCAAAAACAAAAGCCGCGGCAAGGCCGGGGCTTTATAAAACTGCACAGCAGAAGGCTCTGTGATTTACCAGAATGAGTAAATAAGCACAGGGAGTGGAAAACAGCCCACTTGGTTAGGCTGCAATCCGTTTCTTATTGGCTGCGGCATTAGCTGCGCGCATTTCCTCAGCACGCGCTTTGCGTTGCTCAGGTGTTTCGTAAACAATCGTGCGATGATACTCGCAGTAAGAGCCATTTTCAGCACGGTTTTTGCATGGGAAAGTGTAACTTCCGCTGTCGCCTTCAGTCCACTTGCACTGCCCTGCTTTTGGCATCACTGGTGCTTTCATGTATCTACCCTTGTTCTTTGGAACCAAAGATTAAAGCCGCATGCACGCGGGAGGAGCGTGAGAGCCATGCTCGCCGTTGGATCGCTGGAACCATTTTTGATTATGGGATCACCGGAATTTTATCCTGCTGCATTGAAAGCAGGCAAATTCGCCGGACGGGAAAAGACTATCTCTCCCTTTTCCAAATAGCCAGATAATTTTAGCTGGGTAAAAATGCTTACACAAGAAAATATAGGTGAAATATTATTCTGATTTTTATTTAGGCAAGCAAAACAAGCAGATAGCAAACCTCATGTGTATGCGCCAATATTAACCACCTGGTGAATTCTGCGGAATTACTCAGATTTAACGTCAGATTGATTCATCAATCGTGGCAAATTATGGCTTTTGGGAGTGCTGTCCGAGCACGCCTCCTGCGTTTCGGAGTGCTTCGGGATCATCCAAATCACGCCGTGCAGATTCGCCAACCTCCACTGTGTAAACCACAGAAGGGTTTTGCTGAATAACCGGCTTACCGCCAATATCGCCTCTTAAACCAAGCAGATCCTCGAAAAAGGCCCGATCCCAAAGAACCGGATTGCCCCGCTTGCCCTGCGTGGTGGAGACACCGATCAGCTGATCCTGTGCGATGCTGTGATTCTGAATTAGCGCGTTGATGTCCTGCGACGAGACAAACGGCATATCCCCAAGAAGCACAAGCGCCGCGTTCGACTGCTCGCTGACAGCCTCAATGCCCTGTTTGACCGAGGATGAAATACCTTCAGCGTAATTCGCGTTGTGATGAAACCGGACAGGCAATCCGGCAAGCGCCTCTTCCACCTTGGAGGCCATGGCCCCCGTCACTACGATAAGCTCGCTCAGCTCACTGGTAAGCGCATGTTCTGCAACGTGCCGGACAACGGGCTTTCCGTCGATCAGCGCCAGCAGCTTATTATGGTCCCCCATGCGCGAGGAATTCCCCGCTGCCAGCAGTACACCGCTGCAAACGGTCTTGCCGGCCTCTTTCGTGTGAGGATGACTACGTGGCTGCGGCCGACTGTGAATCTCCTTCAACAAGCCTCCAACGCCCATGGACATGATGTCTGTGCCGCTAACTTTGATCCCTGCAAGCAAGCGCTGCAAAACCCAGTCAAATCCGTTCTCTTGTGGACTGCGCGCGCACCCCGGCGCTCCGATCACTGGAGTCCCATCCAGCTCCCCCAGCACCAGCAGGTTCCCCGGATCAACCGGCATCCCGAAATGGATGACGTCTCCTCCAGCCGCAGCTATGGCAGCCGGAATAACATCACCCTGATCAACCACCGCAGAAGCGCCGAACACAACAATCAGGTCAGCTTTCCGAACCTGATCCCCCTTGAGCGCGTCCGTGAGTGCGTCTTCCTCGTGAGGCACACGAACCTCCACTGAGACCGTGCTGTCGGCAATCTCCAGCCGTTCCCGCAAAACCCGCAGGGTCTTCGTAACCGTCGCCTCTTTCAAATGGGGAAGCGTCGTCGAAACAACAGCAACCGATTTGGAGGAATAAGCCGCAATCGAAATCGCCTCGGATATCTTCTCAGCCGCACTCTGGGCCAGCTTCTGATCAACGGCCAACGGAATGATCTTCGCGGTCGCAAGCATGCGCCCTTCACGAACTTCCGTGAACGGCGGCAAGCACGCAAACGTAATAGCCGGATCAATCAGATTGGCTTGTGTCACCTTTTCTGCGTCCACTTGCAACACACCGCTCTTCGTAGCGAAGAGATTGGCGCGACCTGTAAACGGCGGGGAGGCCGACACCGCTGCTCCGCAGGCGCGTTCGGCAAGCAAGGCAGCAGCTTCATCTTCGTGCAGATCAGTCTCGTCAACCTGCGCAACAGTGACCTCTGTGAACCCAACCTCAAGCAGCTGGCTCACATCACCTTCACTCAGTTGATGCCCTTTTGTGAGGGACAGGCCGTTTTGTCTGATGGAATGGGCGAGGTAACACCCAACGCTCTGTTCAGTTGCTTTGTTTCCAAACTTCACCTTAGACCGCCTTCTTCTGTTCCGCCTTGGTGCCGCGCAGTGCAACGATGATCTGGGCCAGCACGGCAACCGCGATCTCCGCAGGGTTTGCCGCACCTATATCAATCCCGATAGGGGCCTTGATGCGCGCAAAGTCCTCTTCCGTAAGACCTGCTGCCAACAAACGCTCACGCCGTTTTGCATGGGTCTTGCGGCTGCCAAGTGCACCAACATAAAAACACCCGGCTTTCAGGGCTTCGATCAGCGGCAGATCATCAATTTTCGGATCATGCGTGACGACCGCTACAGCAGTAAAGGGATCAAACTTGAGCTGATCCATCACATCCTCGGGCCATTCCGCAAGCAACGGCACATCAGGGAACCGCTCTGGCGAGGCAAATGCTGTGCGTGGATCAACGATTGTGATGTCGAACCCGGCTGTCTGCGCAATCGGAACCAGTGCCTGTGAAATGTGAACGGCACCAACAACCACAATGCGCGTTGCTGGCACCTGCATGCTCAGGAAATATTCTTCACCGTCTTGCGACTGAACCACGCCGGACTTGCCGCTGCGCACACCATTTTCAAAGGCCGCCGCAAGTGCCGCATCCTGAGCATCTGAGGCGTACAACATGACAGAGGACGCTCCGGTACCAAGATTGCTCAGTAGCGCCGCAGGCTGCCGTCCGGCTTTTGAAGCATTCAGAAGCTTGATGTGATTTCGATCCGTCTCGCCAGTCAGAGGCTGCAGGTAAACGCCAATTCTTCCGCCGCAGGAAAGACCAACCCGCCACGCTGTCTCATCGGCAACGCCAAACTCGATTTTCCGCGCCTTGCCATCTTCCAGCACGTCCATGGCTTCGGCAACAACAGCCCCTTCCACGCAACCGCCGGAGACCGAGCCTTCAAACTCACCGTTTTCGTCAATAATCAGATAACTGCCCACGGGCCGTGGTGCAGAGCCCCATGTCTCGATAACGGTCGCCAGCACCAGCTTACGACCTTCCGCTTGCCATCGCTCGGCGACACCAAGCACGTCAAGGTTCTGGGAGAGTTCTTGGGGCACAGTGGATACAGACATGGCAGACTCACAAGTAAACAGGGTCTTTATAGGTAGTCCTAGTAGAATGAGGAGCCTAGCCTGCTTCTTCAAGGGCGCGCAACAATAGAACAGTGTTCAGCAAAACAAAAAAGCGCCGGAACTTTCGCTCCAGCGCTCTTTTCAGGTGACTGAGTGCTGCTATTCAGCAGCAAGATTGGTGACAGGGCCTGCGTTGAGGACCGGATCATCAACATGATCCAGGAAGATCTGGAAGTTCGCAGCGAACATATTCACAAGCTTTGAAGCCTGCGCGTCATATTCAGCCGGATTGCTCCAGGTGCTCCGTGGATCAAGAATGCTGGTGTCAACACCTGGCACCGCAACAGGAACCATGAACCCGAAGTTCTCATCCTTGCGGAACTCGGCGTTGTTCAAAGACCCGTCCAATGCAGCGCGAAGCAGAGCACGGGTTTCTTTGATCGGCATACGGTGACCAACACCGTAGGCACCACCGGTCCAACCGGTGTTTACAAGCCAGCAATCCACACCATGCTCATGGATCAGGCCCTTCAGCAGACCGCCGTACTCCGATGGATGGCGTGGCATGAACGGCGCGCCAAAGCAGGTGGAGAAGGTAGCCTGTGGTTCTGTTACACCACGTTCTGTACCAGCAACCTTCGCAGTGTAACCGGACAGGAAGTGGTACATCGCCTGTGCATCGCTGAGCTTGGCGATTGGAGGCAGAACACCAAACGCATCAGCTGTCAGCATGATGATGTTTTTAGGATGCGGTGCGCAGCCGGTTTCACTTGCATTTGGAATGAAGTGAATAGGATAGGAACAACGGGTGTTCTCTGTCTTGGAGCCATCGTGAAAATCAGGAACACGTGCCTCATCCAGCACCACATTCTCAAGAATGGTACCAAAACGCTGTGTTGTCGCAAAAATCTCAGGCTCGGCTTCTGCGGAAAGACGAATGGTCTTCGCGTAGCAGCCGCCCTCAAAGTTGAAGATACCGTCCGGACCCCAACCATGCTCGTCATCACCAATCAGCGTACGGGACGGATCAGCGGAAAGCGTGGTCTTGCCCGTGCCGGAAAGGCCGAAGAAAACAGCAGCATCGTCGTTGTCGCCAACATTGGCAGAGCAATGCATTGGCATCACACCGTCTTCTGGCAACATGTAGTTCAGCATGGAGAAGACGGACTTCTTCATTTCACCGGCATACGCAGTGCCAGCGATCAGAACGATCTTGTTGGTCAGATCACAGGCGATAACCGTTTCACTCCGGCAACCATGACGCTCTGGATCAGCGTTGAAGCTTGGCAGATCGATGATGGTCATCTCTGCTTCAAAGCTCTTCAGATCTTCGCGGGAAGGGCGAAGAAGCATGTTGCGGATAAAGTGGCTATGCCATGCCAGCTCGTTATAAACGCGAACGTTCAGCTGACGCGCTGGGTCGGCCCCTCCATGAAGGTCCTGTACATACAGGTCCATGCCTTCAGCATGTGCCAGCATGTCCTGCAAAAGAACGTTGAAGTGCTCTGGGCTCATCGCGCCACTGTTGTCCCACCAGATCGTATTTTCGGTCTTGGCGTCACGAACAACAAATTTATCTTTTGGGGACCGGCCTGTATGAGCACCTGTTTCTGCACAAAGCGCACCGCCAGCAGCGATCTGCGCTTCACCCTTCCTGATAGCATGCTCATAAAGTTCAGCTTCGGTCAGGTTCCAATACACACTGTTGAGTCCCTTCAATCCGAAGGTGTCACACCCAAACGCGGAATTCCGTAGTCCGAACTCTTTCATGTTCCGTAGTCCTTAATCGGCTCACAATTTACCTAGCGCTAATCAGTGGCACTTTGCCAGTGAATTTTGCGATAACGCCCCTTGGATGGGCTAGTCAGGCTTAGAAAAGCAAGACCAGAAAGCCCACATTTTACTATTAAACCGATTGAAATAAGACCATTTACTGGCATACATTTATTTTGCTTATAAAAATAAACTCGATGGAAACTAGGTTTTCACTTTTAACCGTTTAACGCTACACTTAATGAAGATGACATGGCACTTGGCAGGCGGAACTTTGTCAAAAGTAGTGCTAAATAAGGAAATTTCCCAAATACCTTGCGACAACAGGGTTTTGCCTCATTTCAGAACTAGGGATCGCGCAAGTTAATCTTAAATCTGAACTATGTAGCAAAACGAGCAAGAGAGGAATAAAGGTCTCAGATATGCCAACTATTGCTCTGGTCGATGATGACCGTAACATTTTGACATCCGTCTCGATAGCTTTGGAAGCAGAGGGATACCGGGTGCAAACCTACACGGATGGAACCGTGGCCCTTGAAGGGTTACAGGCGGATGCACCGGACCTTGCGATATTTGATATCAAGATGCCGCGCATGGATGGAATGGAGCTGTTGCGCCGTTTCCGCCAGATGTCGGATCTGCCTGTGATCTTCCTGACCTCTAAAGACGATGAGATCGATGAACTGTTCGGTCTCAAAATGGGCGCTGATGACTTCATCCGGAAGCCATTCTCCCAGCGCCTTCTGGTTGAGCGGGTAAAAGCCGTGCTGCGCCGTGCAGCACCGCGCGATGCCGCAAGCTCTGCTGCCGAAGCCTCCAAGCTGCTTGAGCGTGGCAATCTTGTGATGGATAAGGAACGCCACACCTGCACATGGCTTGGAAAGCCAGTCACCCTGACGGTCACTGAATTTCTGATCCTGTTTGCTCTGGCTCAGCGTCCGGGTGTTGTGAAAAGTCGTAATGCGCTCATGGATGCTGCCTACGACGATCAGGTCTATGTTGACGACCGCACCATCGACAGTCACATCAAACGCCTTCGTAAGAAATTCAAAGTGGTTGATGATGATTTTGACATGATCGAAACACTCTACGGTGTAGGTTATCGCTTCCGCGAGAACTAAATCTTGCGCAGCCCGAGGGTCGGGTCTTTGTGGTTGGAAAAGCTCAGGAACAGCTGTTCCTGAGAGTTCGATAAGAGCGAATGTCGAAAAATAAAGAAGAACAAAAGCGGAGAGACGTCAAAGCTGACAAAGCTTCTGATGGCCTTGAATCGCAACATACAGGTGCGTTCCGATGGTTGGGGCGCAGGCAGGTGCGCCAACGTGTCTTCACGCGGTGGATCTCGCTTGCAGGCATCTATGTCTTTTCTTCGTTGACCCGCCGTATTCTGGTACTCAACCTCGTCGGCCTTCTGGCGATGGTGATCTCTATTCTGTATTTGAACCAGTTTCAGGCAGGTCTGATTGATGCCCGCGTGCAGTCCTTGCTGGTTCAGGGCGAGATCATCGCTGGTGCCATTGCGGCGTCCACCACGAGCGACGGTGATTCACTCATGGTCGATCCGGAGCAGCTGCTGCGTCTGGAAGCCGGAGAGTCCACCAGCGCCCGCTCGACGTTGGGTGACCTCGATTTTCCAATCAACCCTGAGATTGTCGGCCCCATTCTGCGGCGCTTGATATCGCCCACCAAGACACGCGCCCGAATTTATGATCCTGAAGGCATGCTGATGCTGGATTCCCGCCAGCTCCATGCCCAAAATCAGATTTTCCGCTTCGACCTGCCACCACCGAATGAGAATAACGACCGCTTCTTCCAGAAAATGTGGGAGGAGCTGAAGCTCTGGATCCGCCGTGGTGAATACCCGCCCTATAAAGAAGTTGGCCGCACCGAAGGTCGCGAATACCCAGAGGTTGAGGCTGCTCTGGCAGGCTCGCCAGCATCTGTGGTGCGCGTTGGTGCTAAAGGTGAGATGGTTGTCGCCGTTGCCGTACCAATCCAGCGTTTCCGCGGTGTTTTGGGTGCGCTTCTACTCTCAACGCAAGGCGGAGACATCGACGACATCGTTGCCGCTGAGCGTAACGCGATCCTGAAAATCTTTATCGTTGCCGCTGTTGTGGTGATGATCCTCTCTGTCCTGCTGGCAGGAACCATCGCCGGTCCGGTTCGCCGCCTGTCCGAAGCTGCCCAAAAGGTCCAGTCAGCGATCAACACCAGAGAGGAAATCCCTGAGTTCGAAGATCGCTACGATGAAATCGGTCACTTGGCTCGCGCGCTGAGGAACATGACCAAGGCGTTGTACGGTCGCATGGATGCGATTGAAAGCTTTGCCGCCGATGTTGCCCATGAGCTGAAGAATCCGCTGACGTCGCTGCGCAGCGCAGTAGAAACGCTGCCGCTGGCCCGAAACGAACAGTCCCGTGAACGTCTGCTGGAGGTCATCCAGCACGATGTTAGACGCCTTGACCGGCTCATCACCGATATCTCCGAGGCATCGCGAATTGATGCGGAGATGTCCCGTGCTGAATCTCATGAAGTTGATATGGCAACTCTGCTGGATGCTGTCGTTTCCATCGCCAACGAACGCGCCCGTGATGATGTGGCACACGTTGATTTGGTGTTCGATCCCGTCAAACCGGGCGATAACTTCCACATGCAGGGCAATGATCAGCGTCTGGGTCAGGTTATCAATAACCTCATTGACAACGCCCGTTCGTTTGCACCGGAAGGTACTCATGTTACAATCACAGCCAAACGGACAGGCGATCAGATCGTCATCTGGGTTGAGGATTGCGGCCCCGGCATTAAAGAGGAACTCCGTGAACGCGTCTTCGAGCGCTTCTACACCGATAGGCCGGAAAACGAAGGCTTCGGAAACAACTCCGGTCTGGGCCTATCAATATGCCGCCAGATTGTTGAGGCACACCGAGGTGAAATCTCGGTGGTAAACAGAATCTCCACCGACGAAGAAGGGCAGGAGCCGAAAGTACTTGGCGCTCGCTTCGTGATCAAACTGAGGGCGAAAACAACCTCATGACCACACTGGATCAGAGACAAAGTGTACAGGCAGCAGAAGGACAAGCGATACACGCGACCTGTCTGGTGGTCGGCACGAAAGGAATTCTGATCCGTGGACCTTCTGAAGCTGGCAAATCTGCGTTGGCGCTGGAGTTAATGGAGCGCGCGCAGCATAATGGCAATTTTGCAGCGCTTGTCGCCGATGATCGTGTCTACGTTTCCGAGAAAAATGGCCGCTTGGTGGGCTCTTGCCCAAATCCGATTAAGGGAAAGGCCGAGTTGAGAGGCTACGGCATCATCGATGTTCCATACCTTGATACGGCGGTTATCCATATAGTTCTGGATCTGGAGGCGCGAGAGGAAATCGACCGGTTGCCGGAAGAGCAGGCGCAGACCTGTGAACTTTGCTCAGTCAAATTAATTCGGCAACAAGTGCCAAAAGAAGACCATTTGGCGGCAATCAGGCTCGCCACTGCACTCATTTTTACTAATCCAGTGCACAACTATTAGCCCTCAGTGCATGAACATGATGATTTTTCTTGCACTGCAGCGTGTCCTTCAACAAAGTAGTATTGGAATAACCATAGAGTAAGCACTCTGTTAGTTCGCGGGAAATATATGATTGGTCTAGTTCTTGTCACCCATGGTCGGTTGGCAGAAGAGTTCAAATCGGCTCTTGAGCATGTTGTAGGTCCTCAGGATCGGGTAGCCACCATCTGCATCGGCCCAGATGATGATATGGAACAACGTCGTCAGGATATCCTGCGATCTGTTGAAGCGGTCAATGACGGCTCGGGCGTTGTCCTCCTTACCGACATGTTCGGCGGCACGCCTTCAAATCTTGCCATCTCTGTGATGGATGGTGGTAGCATCGAGGTCGTAGCCGGTGTAAACCTGCCGATGCTCATTAAACTTGCAAGCGTTCGGAATGAAAAATCGCTTGCAGATGCGGTTGAAGAAGCCCGCAGTGCAGGACAGAAGTACATCTCGGTCGCTTCACAGGTCCTGTCTGGGCAAGGCTAATAAATAATGGATGAATGCACAGTGCTAGCTCGCGACCTGACCATCGTGAACACCCGTGGTTTGCATGCCCGCGCCTCGGCAAAGCTCGTCAAGCTTGTTGAGACTTTTGACGCCGATGTCAGAGTCTCTAAAGACGGGCAAACCGTAGGCGGGACTTCCATAATGGGCCTGATGATGCTTGCGGCCAGTCCGGGATGTTCCATTCATGTGGTCGTGACCGGAAATCAGAAAGAAGAAGCGATCTCAGCGATCACTCATCTGGTTGAAGACGGATTTGGCGAACGAGACTAGATACCAGTTGTTTTGAGGGTCCGATGAAAAAGCGTCCTGCAGCACGCCTGTTGGTGATTGACCCTCAAAACCGAATTCTCCTCTTTAATTTCAAGTTCGACAAAGGCCCGTTGAAGGGCCAGAACTACTGGGCCACCGCTGGCGGTGGTATTGAGCCGGGCGAGAGCTGCGAAGAGGCCGCCCGTCGTGAACTTCTGGAAGAAACCGGAAGCACCGAATCCATCAGTGAAAAGATCTATTTCAGACGCGCAACCTTCCAGATACCTTCTGGTGAGTTTGTGGAGGCTGAGGAGCACTATTTCCTCGTCACGGTTTCGCACTCGAAAATCGACTATTCCAATCACACAGAGATGGAGAAGCAGGTAATGCGAGAGCATCACTGGTGGACCCGAGAAGAACTCGAAGCCACCTCACTGACCGTGTTCCCTGAAAATATCCTAGAAATTCTAGAGCCTTATCTTGCACAGAACGCCTAAAGCGCTCCAGCCAAGTGCGCTCTGCTTACGTTCTATTTGGATATAAAGAAATCCTTATGTCTTTATTGCTTTCTACTTCTTCAGTGCTGTATAACAGCTCCTAGTGAACGCTCGTTCATGAGCGCTCATCATTCACGCGGGAGGGGACCATGAGCCCGGGCATTCAGGATGATTTAATGACTGCGTCAAAAGATTACTACGTCAAAGATATCTCACTCGCAGAGTGGGGTCGTACCGAGATTGAAATCGCCGAAACCGAGATGCCGGGTCTGATGGCGTGCCGCGAGGAGTTTGGTGCTAGCAAGCCTTTGAAAGGTGCCCGCATCGCTGGCTCCCTGCACATGACAATCCAGACAGCTGTCCTCATCGAAACCCTTGTTGAGCTGGGTGCGGAAGTTCGTTGGGCCTCCTGTAACATCTTCTCCACGCAGGATCAGGCCGCAGCGGCAATCGCAGCAGCTGGCATTCCGGTGTTCGCCGAAAAAGGCGAAACGCTCGACGAGTACTGGTCCTACGCCGACAAAATCTTCGACTGGGGTGACGGTCAAACCGCAAACCTCATTCTCGATGATGGTGGTGACGCGACCCTGATGATCCTCCTCGGCGCAAAAGCGGAGAAAGACCCGTCTGTCCTCGATAAACCTTCCAACGAAGAAGAAACCGCTCTATTCGCAGCGATCAAGCGCCGCCTTGCGAAAGACCCAGGCTTCTATTCCAAGGTAAAGGCCAACATTAAAGGCGTCTCCGAAGAGACAACCACCGGTGTGATGCGTCTCTACGAGATGCAGAAGAAGGGCGATCTGCCATTCCCTGCTATCAACGTGAACGACTCAGTCACCAAGTCCAAGTTCGACAACCGCTATGGCTGCCGTGAATCACTGGTAGACGGTATCCGCCGTGGTACCGATGTGATGATGGCCGGTAAAGTAGCTGTCGTTGCTGGCTACGGTGATGTTGGCAAAGGCTCGGCACAGTCTCTGGCTGGGGCCGGTGCCCGTGTGGTCGTGACAGAGATCGACCCGATCTGTGCGCTTCAGGCAGCAATGGATGGCTATGAAGTCAAAACCATGGAGCAGGCCATTGGCGAAGGCGATATCTTTGTAACCACCACAGGCAACAAAGACGTCATCACCGCGGATCACATGCGTGCCATGAAAGACATGGCCATCGTCTGCAACATCGGCCACTTCGACAACGAGATTCAGGTTTCTGCACTGCGGAATTACAAGTGGCGCAATGTGAAGCCTCAGGTCGATCTGATCGAGTATCCCGATGGCAAACGTCTGATCCTCCTTTCCGAAGGTCGTCTGGTCAATCTAGGCAACGCAACGGGCCACCCATCCTTCGTGATGTCCGCCAGCTTCACCAACCAGGTTCTGGCACAGATTGAGCTGCACACCAAAGGCGACAGCTACAAAAACGAAGTCTACGTGCTGCCGAAGCATCTGGATGAGAAGGTTGCCCGCCTGCATCTTCAGAAGCTGGGTGCAACCCTATCTGAGCTGACAGACGAACAGGCTGACTATCTTGGCCTCGAAAAGTCCGGTCCGTTCAAGTCCGAGCACTACAAGTACTGAAGCAGCGCCTTCGCAATTCATGTTAACGCTAAGGCACTTAGCGTTAACAACTCTATGAATTCTACTAGGTCCAGCAAGGGCACTTACAATATATTGTGGGTGCGCCTGTCAGACTTACTATAAATTGTAGTGGATGATTATTTCGCCCACAGATTTTGTTTACTTTTTGTAAAGATCCTCTTCTTCCGAATTTTCAATCAGGTTATGTTGATACTCGAATCAGTCGTTAAGTTAGGCAGTTGAGCGACTTATTCGCGGTTCGTGACACCAATGCGGCGTGTGGCACGAAACCGAGGCGGCGAAGAAAGGGGCACAACATGCCAGCATTCTGGCATAAACACGCACGCGTGAGCGTGCAGTGGCGTAGAAGGTTTAGGCTCTTCCTGAACCTGCTCGGCGTCGCTGTGTTTGCACTTCTGGGTGCCGCTGGTTTCTCTCAGGCTATGGATATTCTACCTGCTCTTTCGGGCAGTTCGGTTGACGCCTTCAAGGTTGTCTGGGTCGCAGCAACCGCCGGCATTGCCTTGTATGCGGTCGCAGCTTCCGTTGTGCTGGTGCGCATCCGCCGTAATGATGCCTTGTCCATTTTGCAATTGAGACAGGACCGCGCCGACGCCATGGCGCGGATTGACCGTCTCGAAAGCCTGCTGGAAACAGAAGATAGTCTCCTTTTGGTCTGGGATGGCGACGCCAAACAGCCCGGTGTTGCCGGACATCTGCCACAAAACTTGGAACTCCCGGGTGGCCTTTCGCAGCTGGTTGAGTTCGAGACATGGCTGGACATGAAATCCGCCGAGGCCCTGCGCGCCTTCCTTGGGCATTTGCGCGGCCACGGTGAAGTCTTCCGGCTAACCTTGACAACCACAGAGGGTATCTATCTGGAAGCATCCGGTCACACAGCAGGCGGGCTGGCAGTCCTGCGCCTGCGTGATTTGACCGGAGACCGCCAGCTCAGTGCGCGCCTTGCTGAGCAAAACAAGGAGCTGCGTGAGCAGATCTCCTCGCTTCATAGCCTGTTAGACGCTCTGCCGGGGCCTGCGTGGCAGCGCGACAATCACGGCCAGCTTGTCTGGGTCAACTCCGCTTATGTGGATGCTGTCGAGGCCGAAAGCACCCGCACTGTGGTTGATGAGCAGATCGAGCTGCTTGAAGCCAAAGGACGCAACAAGCTCAACATGATGCGCCAGACCGATGGGGTCTACCATTCGCCAATGCCGGTTGTGGCAGCAGGCGAGCGGCGCGTCTTTGAGCTTACAGACGTGAATTCTGAGCACGGCAACGCAGGCCTTGCTCAGGACATTTCCGAGCTTGAACGTGTACAGGGACAGCTCCGCCGCACACTTGAGTCCCATACCCGTACACTCGATCAGCTTCAGACACCTGTGGCCGTGTTTGGCGCTGATCACCATCTCCAGTTCTACAATGCAGCCTATCGGTCCCTTTGGGATATCGATCAGAGCTTTCTGGAGACCAAGCCGGAAGAAGGCGAGCTGCTCGATGCCCTTCGCGCAGCTCGCAAACTGCCGGAACAGGCCGACTACCGTGGTTGGAAGGCCAAACATCTGGAATGCTATCAGGCCTTGGATGCACAGGCCTTCTGGTGGCATTTGCCAGATGGCCGGACCCTACGCGTCATCGCCAGCCCGCATCCGCAAGGCGGCGTGACGTACTTCTACGAGAACGTCACCGAGCAGCTGGATCTGGAAAGCCGCTTCAACGCGCTCACCCGCGTGCAGCGCGAAACGCTGGATCACCTGACCGAAGCCGTTGCAGTGTTCGGCTCCAATGGACGTATGCGCCTGTCCAATCCGGCGTTTGCTGAGATCTGGGGCCTCTCGCAAGAGTTGCTTGAGAGCGATCCTCACATCAATGAGCTGCTCGACAGCTGCAAAGAGCTGTTGGGCAAATCGGAGCGCTGGCAGGAACTTGCACGCGGTGTGACTGGCCTTTCCGACAATCGTACCAGCATCACAGGGCGTATGGAGCGTGTTGATGGCTCTGTCATCGATTACGTCACCGTACCGCTTCCCGATGGCGGAACACTGCTGACCTTCGTGAACGTGACAGACACAGTCAACGTAGAGCGCGCCCTTCAGGCAACCAATGATGCGCTTCAGGAAGCCGACCAACTCAAGAACGCCTTCATCCAGCATGTCTCCTACGAGCTGCGCTCACCGCTAACCACCATCATCGGCTTTGCACAGCTGTTGGGTGATGCCAAGTTCGGCGATCTGTCTCCGAAACAGGCTGAATACACCGACTACATCCTGTCCTCCTCCTCTGCGCTGCTGCACATCATCAACGATATCCTTGATTTGGCGACTGTGGACGCTGGGATCATGGAACTGGAGATCTCCGAGGTTGATGTTGCGCAGACCGTATCTGAAGCCGTGGAAGGCCTGAAAGATCGTTTGGTCGAGTCCGACATCACCCTGCGCACGCACATGCCGGATAATATCGGCTCGTTGAAAGCCGATGAGCGCCGTCTGCGTCAGGTTCTCTTCAACCTGCTGTCCAACGCCATTAGCTACTCTGATAAGGGCGGCTTGGTAGATATCAGCTGCCAGCGCGACGAAAACCAAATCCGCTTCCGCATTAAGGATCATGGCGCCGGCATCCCTCAGGAAATGCTGGATCAGGTCTTCTCCCGCTTTGTAGGCCGTGGAGCAGGGGGGAACCGAAAGGGCGTCGGCCTTGGCCTTTCGATTGTAAAGAGCTTTGTCGAGCTTCATGGCGGCAGAGTTGAAATCTCCTCCATTGAGGGGCAGGGCACCACGGTAGATTGCACATTCCCGCTTGAACCACGTATTCATTCACTCGAAGCGGCAGAATAACTCCTCCCTATAGTTTTCAGAAAGATAAAGGCCGCTGGGGCTTGAGTTCCCCGGCTGGTTTTGGCAAGTGCTTAAGCTTGAAGTATTCCGGGCGCGTCGTACGCCCTGTTGGGTTTAGTATGTATCTTCAAAAAGGAACTCCCTTTTTAGTACTGAGGATACTGGTGGAAATAAAAGGTTAGAGCAGTTTGCGTGACCGTGAATAAACGCAGCAGCTCTTTAGGCGAACTGTATGAAGGTATTTCTCGAAGATCAGAGAGCAACAGAGCTTTTTGCTGCGGACTTGGCTGAGCTGCTGACGGAAGGCGACGTTCTGGCTCTTTCCGGAGATCTGGGCACAGGCAAATCCACCTTGAGCAGGGCTCTGCTGCGCCATCTGGCGGCCAACCCGCATCTGGAAGTGCCAAGCCCAACCTTCACACTGGTTCAAACCTATGACCTGCCCAGACTGCCCGTGGCCCATCTTGACCTCTACCGTATCGAGGAGCCCGAAGAGCTGGAGGAGCTTGGGCTCGACGAGTATCTGGAGACCGGCGTTGCGCTGATCGAATGGCCAGAGATGGGAGATCCATCCTACTGGCCCGAAGCACTGGACCTGAAGCTGACAGAAGGCACCGAGCCGGACACTCGTGAAATCATCCTCACCGCCAACTCCGAAAGCTGGCAAAACCGCCTTCAACGTCTCGCTGCACGCCGTGCACTGCTGCAAAAGACAGGCTGGATGGATGCCGAGCGTGAGCATGTACAGGGCGATGCCTCCATGCGCACCTATTTTCGCCTTCACAAAAACGGTGAGACAGTCGTCTTTATGGATAGTCCGCCAGCTGGACCAGAGCCGCTGTTGCCCTCCGGCAAGACTTATGCAGAAACCGTCCACCGTGCCAAGGATGTGACGGCCTTCTTTGCCATCGGTAATGCCTTGGCTGAGCATGGATTTCGCGTCCCCAAACGCCTCGCCGCTGATCCGGATCACGGTCTGGCGCTGCTGGAAGATTTTGGCGACCAGATTATCACCGAAAACGGTGAGGCTGTGAAAGAGCGCTATGAGCTGGCCATTGACGAAATCGCCCGGCTCCATCGTTGCGAATGGCAGACAGAACTGCAAGCTGATGGAAAAACACACCAGCTGAAGCCCTGTGATTTTGAGGTCCTGATCACGGAAGCCGAGCTCTACCTTCAGTGGTACCTGCCGCACGCCACTGGTAAACCGGTAACCGAGCAGCAGCATCAGGACTATGTTGAAGCGTGGAGAGAGCTTCTGGAGCCCGTTCTCCAGAGCGAACCAACGCTGCTTCTTAGGGATTACCACAGCCCGAATATCATGTGGTTGCCAGAAGAGTCCGGGCTCAATAAGCTGGGTTTGATTGACTACCAAGATGCCATGATGGGACCAGCGGCCTATGACGTTGCCTCGCTCATCTATGACGCACGGGTTGATATGCCGGAGGACCTGCAAGAGCATTTGCTGCAGCGCTACTGCGATCTGGCAAGAAAGTATCAACCCGTCTTTGATGAAATGGCATTTCGGAAGTTTGTTGCTGTACTGGCGTTGCAACGCAATGCCAAGATTCTTGGGGCATTTGTTCGCCTTGATAAACAGCTCGGAAAACCCAAATATATGAAGATGCTTCCCCGCATCCGCAATTACGTGCGGCAATGTTTTGCCCAGTTAGGGGAGGTGAAACTCAAACCCATGTTCAATGTAATACTCCTGTCAAATAAGGCGGGGTAAAAGGACTCCTGATTACAAGAGAACAAAACAACAGAGATCATTCGATGCCTAAACAAATCTCCTTCCATCCAAAAGCGGCAATGGTTTTGTCTGCAGGGATGGGCAAACGTATGCGGCCCCTCACAGCCACGACTCCCAAGCCTCTCATCGAGGTGGATGGCAAGTCGATGCTTGCGCGCGCAGCATCCCGTTTGAAGGAGGCAGGCCTCGAAACATGCGTGGTCAACGTGCACTACCTTGCCGACCTTGTAGAAAGCCACGCCCGCAAGTTTGAAGGCCTGAATGTAAAAATCTCCGACGAACGCGCACAGCTGCTGGACACTGGCGGCGGTATCAAAAAAGCGCTGCCTATGCTCGGCGAAGACCCGTTCATTCTCAAGAATTCCGACAGCTTCTGGCTGGAAGGCGTCAAGCCAAATCTGGACCTGTTGGTCGAGAGCTGGGATGACGACAACATGGACATGCTGATGTTGCTCGCCCCAACCGTCAACGCAGTTGGCTACGACGGCAAAGGCGACTTCCTGATGGACAATGACGGAAGGCTGGAGCGCCGCGACGAGCGGTCTGTGGCACCTTTCATCTACTCCGGCACAGCCATGATCCACCCACGCCTGTTCAAGGATACGCCGGACGGCCCGTTCTCCCTCAACCTGCTGTTCGACAAAGCGATCGAGAACGGACGCCTCTTTGGCGTGGAAGGTGATGGCTTGTGGCTCCACGTTGGAACCCCCCAAGGCCTCCACGACGCCGAACGCGCCATCGCCAACAGCGCAAGCTGAACTCAATACAGGACTGGCCCGCAAACAAGCGGGCCACCAAAGCTCAATTCCTCCCAAGACGAAAACACCAACAGCACCACATGGCATCCCATGCAGTGTTGAACAAGAGTTCCCGAAGGTCGGGATGAGCAAGGCGGCAGGCAACACCTGCGCTATTTATTAGTAATGAGTCTTCAGCATTGGCTACACGCCTTGCCCGGGCTTTCTTTTAATGAACAACATCGCCTCTTTTGCCTATAAGGCACGATAGCCGGTTTCCCGGAAAGAAAGAGGCTTATCCAGTCAGGTTTCCCTGACCAGAAAGTTCCCCCGTCTTTGACAGATACCTTTGCAAAAGCAGGTTATCCTGCCGGTACATTTGCACCCGTCACCGCGTGATACCCTATAGTCCTGGGCCCTTCCCCTCAAACCATGCGGTCACGTTTGAAGTTCGGTTCACCGGACCACTGAAAGGTGCGTTACGTCTTCCAGAAGCCCCACCCAACCTACGACAAACTGACGGTCGCTCCGCCAGCAGCCCGTTACGTAGGCATATGAAAAGAGTAGGTGCACTTCGGCCTGGGGGAATAAGTTTTTCTGCCCCTCCGGTGCCCTCCCGGTTCGCAACTCAGTTTACTGCCAATCAGGCAGTACTTCACGATTACGCAGGCACCATCAGGTTCTGGGCCAACATCAAAGCGTTGCCGTCTGGGTCGTAGAGCGTTGCGAGGCTGACCATGCCTTCAATGGTTTCCGTTGGTCCGTCAAACTTAACGCCAGCGGTTTCCAGAGCTTCACGCGCACTATTGATATCGGAGACGCCAAAGACCGGTACGGAGTTGCCCGGCTTAGGCTCTGCTTGCTCGCCCAAACCCAGCGTAACCCCAGCTGTCTTCGTCTGCATCTCACTCCAGCCAGCCTCGTCGATATGGTGGAGCAGCTCGAAACCAAGCATTGAGCTGTACCACTCCACGCTGGCGTGCCGGTCGCGAACTGAAAGAGCGATGGTGATTGTATTTTCCAAAGAAACTAGTGACATAAAACTTCCCCCAAATAAAAAAATGAAGTAACTATACTTTATGGACATTACAGCACTTGTCAAGCTCACTTCTCGGGCTTGGTCTTTGAACATTCTGGCTCTCCTGCATTCGGGCGTTCCCGGCAGGCAGGCTCAGCTTCTGGCAGCATCAGGTGCAAGCCGCACGTCGTTTGCGGCAAGTCTGGAGCATCTCATATCCCTCAAACTTCTTGAGAAAAACCCAGGCCATGGTCATCCCCTGCGCCCAGAGTTCCGCTTGACCCCAACCGGCATCGAAGCCGCTGAAATTGCCAGCAGGATCGTGACTGCCGTCCCGAATGACAAAGAATTTTCCCTGCTGCGCAAAAGCTGGACAGTCCCCATCCTCGCCCTAACCGCAACGCCTCAACGCTTCTCGGGCATCAGATCAGACTTGGCGACCATCACAGACCGCGCCCTGTCTGCGTCTCTGTATAAGCTGGAAGAGCAAGAGTGGATCAGGCGAGACATCAACACCTCCGAGCGCGTCCCATTCCCGACCTACTGCGCCGCAAATGCGGGCATCCACATCAACCGCGCAATTGTTTTACGAGCATGAGTAAACCGGCCCGCGTTGTTCAGCGGTGAAGGTCAATCTCCAATCACGCGGGGAAATAAAAAACGCACCGCGCTTTTTACTGTGTGATCCTTTGAAAACTGAACTAAAAAGGAGCATTCGGTTCTTTTCAGGAGGCTCCGCTGGTGGCCACCCCAAATATTTTCAGTGTTTCTCCATCGACGCCATTTCTGCAGGCAACCGTGGAAGCTTTGCTCTGCGGCCAGCTGATCCCCGGTTTTCAGGCGGATGACGACCCGCTGGCGCTGGCGGATGTCACCATTTACGTGCCAACCCGCCGTGCGGCCAGAACCCTGCCGGATGTCCTCCGCCAAGCGCTGGGCTCCAAAGCTGCCTTGCTGCCGAAAATCCTGCCACTGGGCGACGTGGACGAGGAGGAGCATATCCTGAAAGGCCATGGCGATGGAGAGGCGTTGGCCCCCGCTATGTCCACTATGGAACGTAAGTTGGCGATGACCCGCCTTGTCTGGGCATGGAAAGGCCAGCTCCGCCGCCAAATCCTTCAGCTTAAAGAAGATGACCCTGCGCGCGTTCCAGCCTCCTCCGCGGATGCCGCGTGGCTGGCTGGCAACCTGCTCACACTCATGGACGAGGTGCAGACGGAAGAAGCCAGCTGGGCCGAACTGGGGAGCCTCGTTCCTGAAGACCACGCCGAATACTGGAAGATTACGCTTGAGTTCCTGAAAATCGTCACCGACCTCTGGCCCGAGCACCTCAAAGCCATCGGCATGATGGACCCGAAAGAACGCCGCTCAGCTCTCATCCGGGCAGAAGCCGCCCGCCTGCGCACATCACCGCCACGCGGTCCGGTCATTGTGGCTGGCGCGACCGGCTCTTTCCCCGCAACAGCAGAGCTGATGAAAGCCGTGCTGAGCCTGGAAAACGGAGCCCTTGTTCTTCCCGCTCTCGATATGGGTATGGATGAAGACAGCTGGCAGGCGCTGGGTAGCCCTTCAAAACCACAACGCGTTCCCGGCCATCCGCAATACAGCCTCCGCCAGCTGCTGCTTGCGTTGGATATGAAGCGCGAAGACGTTACCCAGCTAGGGGCACCGGAGAGCGAGGCCCTGCGCCTGCGCTGTGAAATCGTCAACGAAGCACTTCGCCCCGCAGAGACCACGGAAGAGTGGCAGAACTTCTTCACCTCCGAACTGGCAGAACACCGCGAAACCGCTTTCGCAGGCACCCAGCTGATCACAGCGCGGAATGAGGCCGAAGAAGCCCTCTCCATTGCCCTGCTGCTGCGCGAAGCGGTGGAGGCCGGTAAGACCACCGCGCTGATCTCGCCAGACCGAACGCTGGCACGCCGCGTCGGGTCGGAGCTAACCCGCTGGGGCATCGTCGTTGATGACACCGCAGGCCGCCCGTTGGAACAGACACCGCCCATGGTGCTTGCCATCCTCACGGCAAAGCTCGCCCTGCAAGGCCTCGACCCCGTCAATCTGCTGGCGCTCCTCAAGCATCCGCTCGCGTTCCTTGGCATGAAGGCAAAGGAAGTACGTTCCGCCGCCCGCGCACTGGAGCGTGGCGTTCTGCGTGGCCCACATCCAAGACCGGGCCTGACTGGCCTGCGCGAAGCAGTTGCCGCCGCCCATGATCAGGCCATGGAGAAAGCCGACAGACCCGTTTCCCGCTGGCGCAAGCTGATGGAGGACGACTGGGAAGCCATCAACACCCTGCTGGACCGTCTGGAACAAGCACTTGGTCCGTTGGAGGCCCTGCTGCAAAGACCAGATGAAATTCCGGTCGAAGAGCTTATCAAAACCCACGTGGATGCCGTCCTGCTGCTCGGAGCAGATGAAAACGGCTCGACCGAGGAATTGTTCCGTGGTGAAAATGGTAAGGCCCTCGCTGAAACCCTGACAGCCCTGCTGGAAGCCGATGCCGCGGGCCTCTGCGTGCCTGCCAATGAGTGGCCCGGTGTCTTCGGCGCTCTCATCACCGGCGGCGCAGTGCGCTCCCGTACACCAGCTGACCCACGCATTCATCTGCTTGGCCCCATGGAAGCGCGTTTGCAGCGTTATGACCTTGTCGTCCTTGGCGGCCTCAACGAAGGCATATGGCCGCAGCGCACGCGCAATGATCCATGGCTCAACCGCCCCATGAAAGGCCAGATCGGCCTTGATCCACCAGAACGCAAGATCGGCACCTCCGCCCACGACTTCCTCTGGAACCTTGGAGCACCGGAAGTGGTGCTCTCCCGTTCTGAGCGTGTGGATGGCTCCCCAACCGTGGCCTCAAGGTGGCTCCAGCGTATCGTGACGCTTGCAGGCCAGAGCGTAGAAGAGCAGATGCGCGCCAAAGGCAAGCGCTATACAGAGCTGGCCCTCGTTCTGGACCGCTCAGAAACGCCTGTCCGGCCGGCAAAGCGTCCGGAACCAAAGCCACCGGTTGAAGCGCGTCCTGTACAGCTCTCAGTAACAGCCATCGAAAACCTGATCCGCGATCCATACCTGATCTATGCCAAGAACGTTCTGAAGCTCGAAGAGGTCGACCCGATTGGCGGTGAGCCGGGGGCAGCTGACAAAGGCAACATCATCCATGATGCGCTGGCGAATTTCCTTGAGGATTGGGATGGTCCATTTGATGAAAAAGCAGTCAGGGCGCTGATAACCGAAGGTGGACGCCTGTTCCGCCCGCTGGATGCCTTCCCGGCCATCCGTGCACTATGGTGGCCGCGCTTTGAGCGCATCGCAGAAGAATTTGTCGCTTACGAGGGCGAAATCGCACCTAAAATCTATGACCGCTTCCTTGAGGAATACGGCAAAGTGGAAATGCAGCGCCCGGAACGCAACTTCACGCTCACAGGCCGTGCTGACCGCATCGACCAGATGAAGGACAACACCCTGCGCGTCGTGGACTACAAAACCGGACAGCCACCATCCGCCAAACAGGTGGAAGCGCTGCTCTCACCACAGCTGCCACTGGAAGTCGCCATGATCCGCCGCAAGGGCTTTGAGGATCTGCCTCACGACATGCCAATCTCCGACATGCTCTACATCCAGCTCAAGGGTGGAAGCGATGCCGTGAAGCTGGAAAGCCGTGTGCCAAAGGAAAGCACGGCGGATGAACTGGCAGAGGAAGCGTGGCAGCGCTTGGAACAACTCGTCGCCGCCTATGAAAACCCGAAAAAAGGCTACCTCTCCAGAGCGCGTGTGCTGAAGGAGAGGGAATGGGCCGCATCCTATGACCATCTCGCCCGCGTGCAGGAATGGTCCCTTGGAGAAGAAGGGGAGGATGCCTGATGGATATCCCGGTAAAAACCCTCGACAGCCAGCAACGCGCAGCACACCCGCAAAACTCCGCATGGGTGAGCGCAAATGCAGGCTCCGGTAAAACCTTCGTGCTTGCCCGCCGCGTGGTCCGCTTGCTCCTGTCCGGCACTGACCCATCCCGCATCCTCTGCCTCACCTTCACCAAGGCAGCAGCAGCAGAGATGGCAACCCGTGTATTCGACGCACTGGCAAAGTGGACACAGCTGAGTGACGCGGAACTTTCAGCCGAGATTGAGGACATCGAAGGCCGCCCAACCTCTCCAAACCAGCTGGCAAACGCCCGCCGCCTCTTCGCAAAGGCACTGGAAACACCCGGTGGCCTGAAAATCCAGACCATCCACGCCTTCTGTGAAGCGCTGCTGCACCAGTTTCCGCTGGAAGCCAACGTTGCCGGGCATTTCTCCGTTCTGGATGATCGTCTTGCCGAAGAGCTGCTCAACGAAGCCCGCGCCAGCATCCTGCACAGTGCCGAAATCGAGCCGGATTCCAAAATTGGCACCGCTCTGTCTCAACTCATCGAGTTGCTGCCCGATTCCAGCGTTGAGAAGGCGCTCTCCGAACTGATCAACCGCCGCGATGCATTCTACCGCTGGGTTGCCCCCTATGGCGATCTGGAGAACGCTATTTCTGCGCTATACGCAGATTTTGCCGTCATGCCGGGTGATGATATATCTGACTTCGCAAGTTCGTTGCGACGCAATTGTTCTTTGAGTGACGACGAAACAAAAGCGTTTGCGGAAGCCTTGCGCGTCGGCACCAAGACAGATCAGGACCGCGCCGCCGCTCTGGATCAGGCAATTACACTTAAAAGCGACGAGGCATGGCGTATTGCGTGGCTGAAGATCTTCCTCACCGGAACGCTTGCCCCGCGAAAATCCCTCGCAACAAAGAAGGTGCAAACCGCTTTCCCGGAAGTTGTCGAACGCTTGTTGGCCGAGCAAACGCGTGTGCTAGGGGCTTTGCAACACCAGAATGCCGTCATAACGGTTTCCGGCACCAAAGCGATCCTGACGCTGTCTGACGCTGTTTTGCGCTACTACGAGACGGAAAAACTCCGTCGCGGCTATCTCGACTTTGAGGATTTGGTGGTCAAATCTGCGCAACTCCTGTCCCGTGCCGAGGCTGCACAATGGGTGCAATACAAACTGGATCAGGGATTGGACCACATCCTCGTTGATGAAGCGCAGGACACCAGCCCACGCCAGTGGGAAGTGATTCGCGCGCTGGCTGAGGAGTTCTTTGCTGGCGACGGTGCCCGAGAAAAGACGCGCACGATCTTCGCAGTGGGTGACGAAAAGCAGTCTATCTATTCCTTCCAGGGCGCTGTCCCGGCTTACTTTGCCGAGATGCGCAAGTTCTTCGCCCGCCGGGCAAAAGAAGCGCAACGGAACTTCGAAGGCATCGAACTCAACCTGTCCTTCCGCTCCACACCTGACGTTCTTGGCGCGGTTGATAAGGTGTTCGACCTGCCCGAAGCCTATAAAGGCCTGTCGCAGGAAAACGTAGCGCCCGTCCACGAAGCCATCCGCCATAACGATCCGGGCCGCGTGGAAATCTGGCCACTGGAAGAAGCCGTAGAAACGCTGGAGCCAGACGACTGGACACAGCCCATCGATGCAATCGGTACTGGCAACCCCATGCTGCGCCTTGCCACGCGCATTGCCGAGCAGATCAAGGATTGGGACCAGCGTAAGATTGCAGGTCCGGGCGATATTTTGGTGCTGGTGCGCAAGCGCGGCGCGTTTGTTGAGGCGCTAAACCGCGAACTTAAGCGCCTCGATGTGCCCGCCGCTGGCTCTGACCGCCTCGTCCTGACAGACCACATCGCCGTCAAAGACCTCGTCGCGCTGGGCCGTTTCATTCTGCTGCCGGAAGATGACCTGTCTCTGGCCTGCGTCCTCAAAAGCCCGCTCTTTGGCCTGGTGGATGATGACCTGTTCGAGATCGCCCACGAAACGCCGGGCGTCCCAAGACCGGGCACCCTGTGGCATGAGCTGTTGAGAAAGTCGGAAAACAGCGAAAAGTGGCAGGGCGTGCGCAAGCAGCTGGAAGTCTGGCGCGACCGTGCCGACTTCGTTCCGCCCTTCGAGTTCTACGCCAAAATTATGGGCACCGACGGCTATCGCCAAAAGTTCCGTGAGCGCCTCGGCACTGAGGTGGATGACGTGTTGGATGAGTTCCTTTCACTGACGCTCAACTATGAGAAGAGCGGAACACCGGGCATGGAAGGCTTCCTTGCATGGCTTGCCGAAGCGCCAACCGAGATCAAGCGCGAACTCAACGCGGCCAAAGGCATGGTCCGCATCATGACGGTGCACGGCTCCAAAGGCTTGGAAGCGCCCTACGTTATTCTGGCCGATGGCTGTAATGCTCCGGTCTCCAGCCAACACGCACCGGTCATGGTGGAGAAGCAGCGGGCAGGGGATACGGAAGCTGCACCCGCTCTGGTCTGGCTGCCCAACAAAGCACAACGCACCGAATGGCACGAAGAAGCGCTGGATCTACTGGCAGAAGAGCAGAAGGAAGAATACCGTCGTCTGCTTTATGTGGCTCTGACCCGCGCCAAGGACCGGCTCGTCGTCTGCGGCTGGTCGCCGAGGCGTGGCCCCCACGATGAATGCTGGTACACACTCACCCGTAACGGACTGATCGAGGAAGCCCGCGAGCAGACAGACGCCAACGGCGAAGTTACTGCATGGGTCTGGACCATGGGCGGCGTTGAGAAGCCTGAGCCGATCCTGCCGCAATCCAAAAAGACTGAGATCCAGCAAAAGGCCATCATGCCAGACTGGGTTTCAAGAAAACTCAGTGCACCGGAACGAATCCGCCGCTTGAAGCCATCTGCCGCCTTCGAGGAGATGGAAGCAAAAGATAACATTGAGCAACAAGACCCGAAAGACGCACTGGAAGCCGCCCGCCAGCCGGAAGACTGGCCACTCGTCCGTGGCCGCATCGTCCATAGATTGCTGGAGTTTCTGCCCGATCTGCCGGAAGATCAACGCGCGGTGTCCGCCGAACGGTTCCTGACAAGTTCCCTGCCAGAACGTTTTGAGGAGAACAAAGAGCGCCTGCTGGATGATGTGTTCAATACGCTGGGCAATCCCGAGTTCGCGCAGCTGTTCAGTGCTGAGGGCAGGGCCGAAGTTCCAATTCAGGGTAGGCTCACTGGAGAAGATGGCAAACCGGTTGAAATCTTCGGCCTCATCGACCGCCTGCTGGTCAATGACGAAGAAGTGATCATTCTCGATTTCAAGACAAATGCATTTGTTCCAAAAAGCGTCCAAAATGTCTCTGAAACATATATTGCGCAGCTGGCCGTTTACAGAAAACTGCTTTCTGAGCTTTATCCGGATCGCAGAATTAGGGCACTGCTCCTCTATACAGCAGGACCGCATTTGATAGAAATACCAGTGGAACTGATGAAATCTTTTAAATTCTAGCCGAATGTTGAGATTTCGTTCGCTTGACGCTCGGCACTTGCGTTCTTACTTTCAGTGCAACAGAGTTTGCTCAGTCGGGGGCAACTCAAGCTGAATTATGAAAAGAGGCACAAATGGCCACTATGAATGTTGAAGACGGTACCTTCGAAGCTGAAGTACTCCAGAGCTCTACCCCTGTTCTCGTTGACTTCTGGGCGACTTGGTGTGGTCCTTGTAAGATGATTGCGCCATCTCTGGAAGAAATCTCTGAGGAAATGGCTGGTCAGGTTAAGGTTGCCAAGCTGGACATCGACAGCAACCAGCAGAGCGCAATGAACTACGGCGTGCGTTCTATCCCAACCATGATCCTGTTTAAGGACGGTCAGCCGGCTGCAACACTCGTTGGCGCACAGCCAAAGGGCAAAATTGCCGATTGGATCAAGCAGTACTCTTAATTTTGAGGGTATCTGCAACGAAATGCTGAGTAAATTCAGGCATTCTGAGGATCTCCGGTCATGGAAGTGGCCGGAGGTCTTTTGTTTTTGGCAAACAGTGACTAAATAAGGACCGAATAGATTTTTGTACGGGCACCTTTGGTGGCCCTGCATTGCTTTGTTCTTCAGGAATAAGAGCAGGTTTTAAGAGACGGGATAACGATGAGCGATCAAGACAAAACTCCGCAGGCAGAAGAGCAGGTAAATCCGGAAGCTGTGGTTGAGGAAACTGCAAATGAAACTATGCAGGCAGAGGCTGCAGCGGAAGTAGATCCGATCGAGGCACTGAGAGAAGAAAACGCTGCCCTGAAAGACCGTGCACTGCGCACCATGGCGGAAATGGAAAATCTGCGTCGTCGGACAGAAAAAGAAGTCAAAGACGCAAAGGTTTACGCAGTTGCAAGCTTCGCGCGCGACATGCTGGTTGTAAACGACAACCTTGGCCGTGCGATTGAGGCGCTGCCGGATGATGCGCGCGAGAGCGACGACAACCTGAAGGCGCTGGTTGAAGGCGTTGAGCTGGTGGAGCGCGAAATGCTCAACCACCTGGAAAAGCACGGTGTGAAGCGCCTTTCTCCGGAAGGCGAAAAGTTCAACCCGCATTTCCATCAGGCAATGTTTGAAGTGCCGAACACGGAAGTGCCAAACAACACCGTTGTTCAGGTTGTTCAGGCTGGCTACGTCATCGGCGAGCGCGTCCTGCGCCCTGCCATGGTCGGCGTCTCCAAAGGCGGCCCAAAAATCGCACCAGTGGCCGACAAAAACGTCGAGCCAGGCTCAACAGTCGACAAAGAAGCCTAAATACAAAAGCCATCATGGGAGTGATGGCTTCGCATACAAATTCAAAACGGAGGCCCTTCACCGGCCTCCGTTTTTTGTTTAGCACCGCAAGTTAGACAGCCTAAAGCCCACAACACTGCGCTCTCCGCCGTGCAACCTGTCCCCAATGCGTCACAGGGTTCACGACTATTTGAGCCTCACAATTGCAGTAGTGTAGTTCTCCTGTTGCTTTTTTAAATTTGCTGGCTAAAACCACCAAACTTGATTTCAACGAACTTGTGGATGTGACGTAGATGCCTTCTGAGATCTGGCAGTATCTGGACTTTTTGGGAGTGGCTGTTTTTGCCGTAACCGGTGGGCTGGTCGCAGCACGGTTGCGTCAGGATTTTATCGCCTTCCTGTTCTTTTGCCTGTTAACTGGCATTGGCGGCGGAACTCTGCGAGACCTGCTTCTCAATGTGCCTGTGTTCTGGACCGTGAACGAGACCTACCTCTATGTGTGTTTCGTTGTCTCCATTGCCATGTGGTTCTTTGCACATAAGGTTGAGGCATGGGGCAGGCCTTTACGATGGCTGGACGCGATTGGCATTGGAGCCTACTCGGTGATGGGCGCTGCAAAGGCACTCTCACTGGGAGATAATGTAGCCGTTGCTGTGCTCATGGGTGTCGCGTCGGCGACATTTGGCGGAATCCTGCGTGATGTCATCGCCGGTCAGCCATCAGCGCTCCTGCAAAGAGAGATCTATCTGGCAGCAGCTTTTGCTGGTGCCATCACGTACACTGCAACGCTTATGACAACGGGCGAGAGCAACCTCGCAGCAGGGCTTGGCTTTGCTATGGCACTGATCCTGCGCGGCGGAGCTATTGCAAGAGACTGGTACCTGCCCAGTTATGTGCCACCAGAAACGAAAGATGCAGATAAGTAGGGCAAAATCGTTCTGCTCTGCGCAAACTGTTCTAAACGCGCAGAAAGATATGTCCGGCAACAGCAAGGTCACCTAACGCGGTGCCCGTTGATTTGAAAAGCGTAATCTGCTCGTAAAAGCGACGGCCCGCACGGTCCCCCTGACACAGCTCAGCAAGATCGGATGCGATGTCCTGCACGCTCAAAACACCCTCGGTCAGTGGTTTTTTGAGATCGCCCGCAGTGGTTGGGGTATTGTCATAGCTGTCGAGAAACAGCCGCGCTTGTGAGAGAACCGCATCATCGCACTCACGTTGGTCTGCATGCATTGAGCCCACAAGATCCAGATGCGTACCTTGCTGGAGCCATTCCCCCTTGATGAGCGGCGTGTTTGCGCTGGTTGCGCAGCACACAATATCCGCCCCTCTGACAGCGCCGCCCAGATCCGTCGTCGTGGAGATGTCAAAGGGATGGCCCTGCATTCGCTCTACAAGTTCCTCTGCTGCAGCCGGACTCCGGTTCCAGACCAGCACCTGTTTGATGGGCCGTACAGAAGCATGAGCCTCAATCAGGTAAGGTGCAAGGCTTCCGGCGCCAACCATTAGCAAACGGGAGGAATCTTCGCGGGAAAGGTAGGAGGACGCCAGCGCAGATGTTGCCGCCGTGCGCCAGGTGACAAGCGCTTTGCCATCCAGCAGTGCAAGAGGCGAACCGGTTTTGCCTGACTGCAAAAGATACACGCCGCTGACTATGGGAGGCTCGTACTCGTCCGAGGTGGGCAGGGAAGTCTCGACGCGCGTGCCAATAAACCCGCGCTCGCTCGTGCCTTGAGCGTCGAAGTCGTTCCATGCAGATGAAATGCTAAGGGAACCGTCATGATGCCCGGTTGGACGTGCAATCTGGTGTGTATGCGGAGAAGGGGCCACCGCACCAACGCGAAAGGCACGTCGCAACGTCTCCAGCAGATCGCGAAAGCTTATCACCCCCTCAATGTCCTGAGCAGTGATGATCCGCATTCGCGATCCCCCAAATAAACGTTAGGGCAGACTAGTAAAGCGGTTAGGCTGCCTTTTTGTGGTTGGGTGAGGGGAGACTTGGCACCACATCACCCTGAGCCACTTTCCGCAGCGTATCTGCTTCATGCTTGAGCTGGTTCGCTTCCCGTCGTTGAACACGAGCCTCTTGTCGGAATCGTCCTTGTCGCATCCAGGTTGCTACACCGCCGAGCAACACGCCCAGTCCAACAGCACCGAACAGCAACCAGAAAACCGGAATGTTGAAGGTCAACATCGGGTCCCCTGGGTTAAAGGGATTAAGCGAAATCAGCGTGGAATGCCGGTTCGCAACCGCAAGCACAACAAGTAGAGCTGCTATAGGGATAAGCAGCAAGTTCCGAAGGAAACGAGCCAATTTTTTACTCCAGGATCAGTCTTCGCCGTGATCCGTACCGTCGTTCAGCCGCTCACGCATCTCTTTGCCGGTTTTGAAAAACGGAACGAACTTTTCGCCAACTTCAACTTTCTGGCCAGTTCTTGGGTTGCGTCCAACGCGTGCCGGGCGGTTCTTCACTGAGAACGCACCAAAGCCACGCAGCTCGACGCGGTCACCGCGCATCAGCGCTTCGGTAACTTCATCAAGAATGGCGTTTACGATATTCTCTACATCACGTTGATAGAGATGCGGATTACGTTCCGCAATGGTCTGTACTAATTCCGACTTAATCATGCCTTGCCCCCCCTAGTGCTGAGACTGGTGCCGCATCTGGAGCCTGCCAAACAGACACGAGACCGTCAAGCGGTAGGCTTGAATCTACGACACTTTTTGCTGTTTTGAGGAGTGAGCCTATGAAATTTTGGTTATCACTACCCAAAAAGCCTAATAAATTTACAGGGAACGGAAGAGACCGTTCGTTTGATTCTGGCTCCCAGTCGATGATTTCCAGATCACTGGAAAGCCCTTTCTCGGAAATAAGCCACTGATGCGCGGCCTCCTCGCCCCCAATCTCGTCAATGAGATCAAGGTCGATTGCCTGATTTCCGGTGTAAACCTGACCATTTGCAAGCTCAAGTGCGCGCTCGGTCGACAGGCGTCTGCGTTCTGCAACAAGCCCAACGAACCACATGTAGGTATCGTCAATCACTTCCTGCAGGGTTTCTCTCACCTGTGGCGTGGCTGGCTCATAAAAGTTTGGCTCGGCTTTCAATGGAGCGCTTTTGATCGCATCCATCTCAACGCCAATCTTTTCGAGCAGCCCTTGTGCATTCCCAAACTGGAAGAGAACGCCGATAGAGCCTGTCAGCGAGGTGTATTGCGCAACCAGATGGTCACTGGCGATCGCAGATAGGTAAGCAGCCGAGGCACCGAGCGTCGTGATAGACGCGGTGACTGGCTTTTCCTCAGCGATTTTGCGCAATGCATTGTAGAGTGCTTCACCGCCGGAGGTCGTACCGCCTGGGGAGTTAATCGAAACGATAACACCTTGTACCGCGTCATCCTCTGCGATTTCCTCCAGCATCTTCAGTTGCCGGCGGTCATAAGTGATTGGTCCGCTGATTTCGATGCGGGCGATATGTCGCTCAGAGCGGCCAAGGTCACCAAAGCCAGTAACTTTGCTGCCGCCCCACAACAACAAAGCTGCAAGTGCCAAAAAACTAATGACACGCCAAAACGAAATTTTTCGTCTCAGGCGTCTGCGATCAATTAGTACGTCACTGTCTAGACTCATGGGGTCTTCCCGGTCACACTCATTTAAGCGACTATAGCGAAACAATACCTAAGCTTTTGAATAAGCCAAGTGTTCTTTCTCTGTAGGCGGTAAAAACACGATCAAAAATCAAGCTTTGTCACTGCCAATTGGTTAATTTGGGGGGCAGACACCTAATTTTCGGAAAATCTGCTTGCAATGCTAGTCCACTAAGATGCCAGAGAAAATGGAGTTACCGTGTTATTTCACGTTTTCCTCTGCTTCCATAAGGACTTCTTCGTGCGCAATTGCGCTTTCCATCAGATGTCGCCACATCATTTCATAAGTCTGCGGGTTCAGGCCGTGCTCGTCGGCATGAGCTTTGACGTTGCTCGCCACTTCCTCAACCCGGCTTTCGATACGGGCAGCCAGTCCAATTGGCTTTTTGATCTCGGCGGCGCGTGTGATGTAAGTCCAGCGCTCTGCGAATAACGAGATCAGCTCGGCGTCCAGACGGTCGATTTCCGCACGGATTTGAGCCATGTTTTGACATTGACTTGCAGAGTTCTTCATTCGTTTTGGGGCTGCCTGTAGGAAACTATGATTGCTTGGAAAGTGCCACGTTTCGAATGGTCATACCCGAAATAAACGTCAGCTTGCAACCTGCTTATATTTTTGGATAAAAAAACCGTTCCGTTCATCAGGAGGTGGGGGGGAGCTGAGAACGGAACGGGATCTATTCGGCCATGGGGCCAGGTGGACTTTTCGTCTTTATTGGGCCACTGTTTGGTCGATTGCTCTGAAAACCGACAACCCAGTGATCTTAATTCTTGACGCGAGAACTAGGGGCATAGTTCTTCGCGCGCTGTTGGAAACCCAAAGCCGATTGCTGCAAGGACGGCGTAAAAGGGTTTCCAGATAGCCCTGCGGTTTCGGGCGGACCGCTAGGGCATTCCATAGTCTTGAAGCTGCCGGACCTTTATTTTTATTATTGGCCTCGACGGTCTCCAAAACAATTTGTACAGCTGAGTTTGAGAGAATGGGAAACTCTCTCGCTCGCCATGTAATGTAATATACAGACGTTACTTGAAGATAAATAGAAATCAGAAATAGAAAATGTAGAAAAATCACTCGATCATAGGTAGTAATTGGTCTATTGAAAGTTGATTTACAAAAAGTTTGGCAATTTACTATTGATTATTTGTTATGTTTATTATGATTAAAGTGAATTAATATTCATATTAATTAAAATTGAAAGTATGTAAACGCCAAAATGTGTGTGTTTTACTTTGTGTCTCGCGCGAGATCGGGCTGCTGCCGTTAAAAAAGGGGCAATCTGCCCCTTTACGACCTGTCCGTTTTAAGACCTGCAGAATTAATCATGCCCGGTTCGCCTTGCACAAATTACGAAGGGTCCCTTCGTCAATCTGCCCAGCCTAAATTGAGCGCGTAATCCCACCATCAATGCGGATGTTTTGGCCCGTCATATAGCTGGAAGTATCTCCGGCAAGGAAGGCAATCAGATCTGCTACTTCCTCAGAGGTCCCGTAGCGGCCCATTGGAATGCGACCCCGACGTTCCTCTTTCTCTGGCAAACTATCAATGAAACCGGGAAGTACGTTGTTCATGCGGATGTTGGAAGAGGCATATTTGTCCGAAAACAACTTGGTAAAAGCAGCGAGGCCAGCGCGGAACACGCCGGAAGTGGGGAAAAGCGCCTCAGGCTCAAATACCGCATAGGTGGAAATGTTGACGAAGCTGCCTTTTCCTTGCGCTTCCATGATCGGCGTCACAATGCGGGTAATACGCACCACGTTCAAAAGATAGTAGTCCATTCCTCGGACCCAATCATCATCGGTCAGCTCCAGAATTGGCCCCTTTGGCCCGTGGCCGGCACTGCTGATAACCGTATCGATGCGGCCCCACTTCTCCATTGCCACATCAACGAGGCGCTGAAGATCCGCAGTTTCAAGGTTGGAACCGGTAATACCAACACCGCCCAACTCTTCAGCAAGCGTTTCGCCTTTGCCAGAGGAGGAGAGGATAGCAACCTTGTACCCGTCCTCAGCAAGCTTCCGCGCGGCAGCTGCTCCCATGCCACTGCCACCGGCAACAATCAGCGCAACCTTCAAATCATTCATGAAATCCTCCTGAAACTACTCAAATGCATTCCATATTCTGGTCATCACGAAAGCAAATGACAATTTGTCATCATCTTGATACAGACTATGCCAGCCCAAAACCTATGCTCCACCCACTCCATTAGGAGATACGACATACTTGAAACTGTAAACCTGCAGAAAATACTTTTCTTTTAAATGGTTGAAAGTAACAATGGGCAAACTTATCGTCAGTTGGCGAGCTTTGATTTTTAGTCATTTGATTACAGTTGTTTTATGCATTGATGAGAGGAAAGTCTGTTGCAGGCAGATGAGGTCAAACCGAACAAACACGCCTCTATCCGGCAGCGCCTGACAACAAAAGCCCCTCTAAACCTCTCAGTATGCGTGCTGCGAACACGCTCAGACCTTACTGAACATAAAGATCAATGGAAACAGCTGGAGCAGTCCTCCAAGAGCAATGCAGTTTTCCAAAGCTTCGCATGGACCATGGCCATGCTGGAAAATTTAGAAGCAGATCAAGGCATCCGGATTTTCGCAGTGTTCGACCAGCAGAAGCTGATCGCCGCCATGCCTTTGCGTATTGAAAACCTAGGGGTCTTGAGAGTGCTGACGGGTTTAGCAGAGCCCTTCCAGCAATACTCCGAGATGCTGCTCAGTCCGGACTATAACCCTTCCGCCATTCTGGAGCTTCTAAAGCCGCACCTGCATGAAACAGGAGCGGACATTATCCACTTGCGCCAGATCAGAGAAGCCAGTGCCCTCTATGACTATGCCAATGAACAGTTTTCGGCAGTGGGCGACGCGGATGGTGCCCCATATCTCGACCTGACCCAGTGGGCCAGCTTTGAGGACTATCTGAAGTCCATCTCATCACGCACGCGCAAAACCATCCGTAATCAGCGAAACCGCTTGCACAAGTCAGCAGGTCTGTCCCATCGCATTATCCGTCAGCAAGACCCGGAGCTTGAGAGCCTACTTCTGCAGAGCCTGAAAGGTCGTGAAAACTGGGTTGAGGCCATGGGCTATTCTTCCCGCGCTTTGGAAGGAGAGGGCTTCCAGCAGTTCCTCTTCGCTTTGTGCAAGGAAGCGGGGAGCGGGTGTGAACTCGTCGCCTTTGAGCTGAAACACGGCGATGTACCAATCTCCACCGAATGGGGCTTTCTCTTCAAGGACTGCTATTTCGCTTATATGGCTGATTGGAATCCTGACTATGAGCAATCCAGCCCCGGCAAACTGCACCAGATGGACGTCATTGAGGCCTGTTTTGCTCTGGGGATTGAAAAGATCGACTTCCTCAAACCTGCTTCACGCTACAAGATGACCTGGACCTCAGACGTTGCCAGTGTCCTTGATGCGGTGAACCCGCTGTCGATTAAAGGACACCTCTACGCGCGAGTCTGGCTCAAACACCTGCGGCCTCTCGCCAAACGCACCGTACTGGCCCTACCCAAGAGCCTAAGAGCAAATCTGATGGCCACAGTCAAAAGGACTAGCGGCTAGAGCGAGCCTCCATGTCAATCTAGGTCTCTTTGCCAACTTATGCTTTTGAGCAATCCGTTACCGTTCATCGACACGAAAAAAGCCCGGTCAATGACCGGGCTTTCTCATGGAACCTATTGCTAGATTCTATTAGTCGTCGGACTGCTTCTTCATAGCTGCAGCGAGGATGTCGCCGAGAGAAGAGGAAGCATCGGAAGAACCGTACTGTGCAACCGCTTCTTTTTCTTCAGCGATTTCCAGTGCCTTGATGGATACACCAACGCGGCGGGTCTTCTTGTCGAACTGAGTGATACGAGCTTCGATCACGTCACCAACGTTGAAGCGGGAAGGATCCTGCTCACTACGCTCACGGGACAGGTCAGCGCGACGGATGAATGCAGAGAGGTCGCCGTCTACGAGTTTAACGTCGAGACCACCGTCTTTGATTTCAGTCACTTCACACTTAACGATTGCGCCCTTGCGAACGTCACCAGCGGATTCGAATGGATCAGCGTCGAGCTGTTTGATGCCGAGAGAGATACGCTCTTTCTCAACGTCAACGTCAAGAACAACAGCTTTAACAACGTCGCCCTTTTTGTACTCTTCGATGACCTGCTCGCCCGGACGGTTCCAGTCCAGATCGGACAGGTGAACCATGCCGTCAACATCGCCTTCAAGACCGATGAACAGACCGAATTCAGTCTTGTTCTTAACTTCACCTTCTACGGTGGCGTTAATTGGGTACTGCTGTGCGAATGCATCCCATGGGTTCTGCAGAGTCTGCTTGAGGCCCAGGGAGATACGGCGTTTGGAAGCGTCCACTTCAAGGATAACCACTTCAACTTCCTGAGAAGTAGAAACGATCTTGCCTGGGTGTACGTTCTTCTTGGTCCAAGACATTTCGGAGACGTGGATCAGACCTTCGATGCCTGGCTCCAGTTCTACGAATGCACCGTAGTCGGTGATGTTGGTTACACGGCCGGTGAACTTGGAATCCAGTGGGTATTTGGCTTCGATGCCATCCCATGGATCGGTTTCCAGCTGCTTCATGCCGAGGCTGATGCGGTGTGTTTCCTGGTTCACACGAACGATCTGCACCTTCACGGTCTGACCGATTGTCAGAACTTCGCTTGGGTGGTTGATACGACGCCATGCAATGTCGGTAACGTGCAGGAGGCCATCAATGCCGCCAAGGTCAACGAATGCACCGTAGTCGGTGATGTTCTTAACAACACCCTCAACTGTCTGACCTTCTTCAAGGCTCAGAACCAGTTCAGAACGCTGTTCTGCGCGTGTTTCTTCCAGAACGGTACGACGGGAAACAACGATGTTACCACGGCGCTTGTCCATCTTCAGGATCTGGAAAGGCTGTGGAGTGTGCATCAGAGGTGTCACGTCACGTACTGGACGGATGTCTACCTGAGAGCGTGGCAGGAATGCTACTGCGCCATCCAGATCAACGGTGAAGCCACCTTTAACCTGATTGAAGATCTGACCAGTAACTTTTTCACCAGCTTCGAAAGCAACTTCCAGGCGAACCCAGCTTTCTTCGCGGCGTGCTTTGTCGCGGGACAGAACAGCTTCACCCATCGCGTTTTCAACACGCTCAAGGTAAACTTCTACTTCGTCACCAACGGACATGTCACCGTCGCGGCCTTTAGCGCCGAATTCCTTCAAAGGAACGCGACCTTCAACCTTCAGACCTACGTCAATAACAGCAAGGTCTTTTTCGATAGCAACAACGGTGCCTTTTACAACGGTGCCTTCGTAAAGGTCGGAAGTCGCAAAAGATTCTTCCAACAGAGCTGCAAAATCTTCAGCAGCAAAGTTTTGATTTTCCATGAAATCTCCTGGTGCCATAAGAATGGCGCTCGCCGGCGGGTTTGTGTGAACACTAAAGGACAAGAGCTTCCGGTTCTCAACTCGCGTTGAAAAACAACCACTTACAAGTAAGTGGGCCGGCGAAAGCGGTCACACTTGTCCAAATTTGGTATCGTAACAGTCGCTGGAAACGACAAACGCGGGCTCCGAAAAGGCTGTTATGAAACAGCCGAATTCTGGGCGCGCTCGATGATATCCACAGCCGCACGAAATGCGGAGTGTATATCCATTTCTGTCGTATCAAGCAAGTGGGCATTTTTCGCGGGCTTAAGGGGAGAGTCTTTACGGGTGCTATCCCGTTCATCCCGACGCTCCAGATCGACTAAAATTTCATCGAAATTGGCAGGAATCCCCTTACTGTTCAGCTCGTCCGTCCGGCGCTTTGCACGGGCCGCCGGAGAGGCTGTCACAAACAGTTTTGCCGTCGCATCCGGGCACACAACAGTACCGATATCACGGCCATCCAGAACGGCGCCCGGCTCTTTCTCTGCAAACGCACGTTGAAGGCGCACTAGCTCTTCACGAAGACCGGATAGAACGGCAATACGAGAGGCAACCTCTCCAATCTCGTGAGAGGAGAGCAGGTTGCGGTCCAGATTGCTCAAATCAAGGTTCTGCGCAACAGAAATGGCAACCTCTTCATCGCCAAGCGGCAGGCCGCGCGCAAGCAGCGCAGCGGCGACAGCACGGTACGTCAAACCGGTATCCAGATGGCGAAGTCCAAAATGTTCAGCGATCTGTCGTGCAAGCGTTCCCTTGCCAGATGCCGCTGGTCCATCCAGCGCAATAATCATGCAGCTTCCTCATTTTTATTTTCAAACTTGCCGCCCAAATCTCCAAACATGGAGAGGAAGGTCGGAAAGCTTGTTGCGATTGGTGCTGCATCATCAACTTGAACCGGCTTGTGTGCAGCGAGACCCAAAATAAGGAAGCTCATTGCAATTCTGTGATCCAGGTGTGTGGTAACAGTACCACCGCCAATATTGTTAGCTCCACCAGTAACAGTCAGACTGTCCTGCTTTTCGACACACGGAATGCCGTTTGCTTCCAGACCACGCGCAACAGCCGCCAGACGGTCAGACTCCTTAACGCGCAGTTCCTCAAGACCAAGCATGACAGTGTCACCTTGAGCAAAGGCCGCAGCAACAGACAGAATTGGATATTCATCGATCATGGAAGGCGCACGATCCGCAGGAACCGTAATACCTTTCAGTCTGGAATATCTGGCGCGGATGTCGCCAATCTTCTCTCCGCCGCTTTCCCGTTCATTAGAGATTGTAATATCAGCGCCCATTTCAAGCAAACTAGTAATAAGTCCAGTACGTTGCTCGTTCAAAAGAATGCCTTCAACAGTGATATCAGAACCTGGAGTGATGAGGGCAGCAACAATCGGGAAGGCTGCTGAAGACGGGTCACCCGGAACAATGATGTCCTGAGCTTGTAGCTTCGGCTGACCCTGCAACGTGATTACACGCTCGCCGTTTTCGTTCACTTCCACTGTCAGGTCTGCACCAAACCCAACCAGCATCTTTTCTGTGTGATCGCGTGTCGCAACTGGCTCAATCACGGTTGTGGTGCCAGCGGTATTCAGACCAGCAAGCAATACAGCTGATTTTACCTGAGCAGATGCCATAGGCACACGATAGGTGATCGGAATTGGAGTATCACTGCCGCGGATAGAAGCTGGCAGTCGATCACCGTTGCGGGCAACAACCTGAACTCCCATTTCGCGCAGAGGATTGAGGACCCGGCCCATCGGGCGCCCGGACAATGAGGCGTCGCCGGTCATGGTGACAGCAATCGGATGGCTCGCAAAGATGCCCATTGCCAGACGTACGCCAGTGCCTGCATTTCCAAAGTCGATTGGAGCTTCCGGCTCCAGCAGGCCGCCCAGTCCAACACCATCAACTGTCCAGCTGCCGTCTTCCTGCCGCACACACTTGGCACCAACGGCGTTCATTGCGTTTGCTGTGCCAATCACATCTTCTGATTCGAGCAGACCGGTGATGGTTGTTTTGCCAAGTGCAAGAGCGCCAAACATCAAAGAGCGATGGGAGATAGACTTGTCACCTGGAACTTTAATATGGCCATTAAGCGGTGAGCCGCTGTGAGCGGTCACAATTTGCGGTGACGAATTGTGGGACATGTTCATTTCCGGGGTTGCGAGACTTAAAAAACTAGTTCCTCCTAGCACGGAAGAAACACACAGTCACCCTAGGGCGCATTGCACTATTGCGAAATTTCAGCAGTGAATGTACGACTTCGGGTAGATTCAGAAGATTTATCTTTGACATGATGGCCAACCTGAGGCTAAGGGGGCCGTCAACGAGATGCAAATAAAGGTGAGAACCGTGGCAAGACCGGAACTCGGAACCAAGCGCCTGTGCGTGGCCTGTGGTGCTAAATACTATGATCTGAACCGTGACCCAATCATCTGCCCTAAGTGTGGCGACATGTTTGATCCGGGCAAACAGGCAAAAACCGCCAAGGCGGTAAAAGCTGTTCAGAAAGAAGAAGCTGAAGTAGTGCCAGCAAAAGAAGAGATCGAAACCGTATCTCTTGAAGAAGCTGACGCTGAAGTTGTTAGTGAAGATATTCCAGATATCGACGACGACGGTATCGAAGCTGATATTGACACTGATGATGGCGACGTCTTCCTTGATGATGAAGAAGACGAAGACGCTGTCGTACCAGGCATCGTCGTAAATCGCGATGACGAAGAAATCTAGAATTTCCACAGCCTGTGAAACAGCGGGCTGATATGCGAGTATTCGCTTGAAATATGGAGGCGGTCCATCTATGTTCCGCCTCCATCAGCACTAAAAACTTACCTGAAGTTTCAGTGCTTAAAGAAGAAATGTGGGGCCTTAGCTCAGCTGGGAGAGCGCTTCGCTGGCAGCGAAGAGGTCAGGAGTTCGATCCTCCTAGGCTCCACCATTCTTTCTTTGGATTTAGCGGCATGTGTTTTCCCAAAACACAACGTAAGCTGAAATGGTATGGGGCCTTAGCTCAGCTGGGAGAGCGCTTCGCTGGCAGCGAAGAGGTCAGGAGTTCGATCCTCCTAGGCTCCACCAAATTCACTTCCTCTTAAGTACCTCCCATTTTCTTCGACATCACGCTCCCTTCTCGATACTTTCCAAAATCGCGAGACTATCCCTGCTGGTATTAGCTTTGGCTATCCACACACAGTACAGTCTCCTGCATAAATGCCATTCCAAACAGTCCGAGCCTGACGATTGATTACCCCTGCTAACCACAGCAGGTTGTGCAATGATGGAACTGGAATTCTCATGCATTGATAGGCAAGGATATTGCTCTACATTTGGCAGGACTGGTTCTTTTGAGGAAAAGTCGTCGATGAGTGTACCCGTCGTGATCCATTGGTTTCGTCAGGACCTGCGCCTGAGTGATAATCCTGCACTAACTGCAGCCTGTCAGGCGGGGAGGGTTATTCCACTCTTCATCCTGAATGAAGCTGAATCCGGAGCCCGTGCGTATGGCGGAGCCTCGAAGAACTGGCTTCACCATTCCTTGAAGGCTCTCAATGCAAGCTTGAAGGGGCAGTTGGTCATCAGGCGGGGCGATCCCTCAACAATCATCAAGAAGCTCGTTCAGGAGGTCGGGGCGACAGGTGTTTTCTGGAACAGATGCTACGAACCATGGCGTATCGAGCACGATGCCTCTCTGAAGTCCGCTTTAGAAGCTGACGGCATAACGGCCAAAAGTTTCAACGGCTCGCTCTTATGGGAGCCGTGGCAAGTTAAGAAGCCGGATGGTACGCCATACAAAGTCTTCACGCCCTTCTATCGCAAAGGCTGCCTACAAGCACCAGAACCGCGCAAGCCATTGCCCGTTCCTGAGCCAATGCAACTGCATCAGCTAAGCATCAACGACGGGCTGTGCGTTGATGACCTGAGCTTGCTAGACCGCCGCCCTTGGTCGACGCGCCTAAGTGATCATTGGCAGCATGGCGAGCAAGCCGCACAAAACCGGCTCTATGAATTTCTGGATAACGGCCTCACCAATTACAAGGATGGTCGAAACTTCCCGGCACTGGCCCACACCTCACGACTCTCACCCCATCTGCATTTTGGTGAAGTCTCGCCTAATCAAGTCTGGTGGGCGCTGGCCATGCACGAGGCGACAAGCGATATTGATCACTTCCGCAGCGAACTGGGCTGGCGCGAATTCTCCTACTCCCTGCTTTATCACAACCCAACCCTGCCCAAAGACAACCTAAACTCCAAATTCGATAGCTTCCCATGGGCCTCAGATGAGCAACGCCTGCTGGCTTGGCAATCCGGGCAAACGGGTATTCCTATAGTGGATGCAGGTATGCGTGAACTCTGGCTGACCGGCTACATGCACAATCGCTTGCGCATGATTGTCGGCTCGTTTCTCGTCAAGAACCTGTTGCTGGACTGGCGCTTGGGTGAGGCGTGGTTCTGGGATTGTCTGGTTGATGCTGATCTTGCCAACAACGCCGCCAGCTGGCAATGGATCGCAGGCTGTGGCGCAGACGCCGCCCCGTATTTCCGTATCTTCAACCCAGCCATTCAGGGCGAGAAGTTTGATACAAACGGTGATTACACCCGCCGCTTTCTCCCGGAGCTCAGGCAGCTCCCCGATAAATACCTCTTCAAACCTTGGGAAGCACCAGCGGATGTCCTAGAAGACGCAGGCATCACGCTTGGCGAAACCTATCCTCTACCACTCGTCGATCTAAAGAAATCCCGAGAAGAAGCGTTGCGCGCTTTTGAACAGGCCAAATAAAATCCAGGATATGGTGATCAACCCTCAATGCTGATGAGTATAACTATTTATGTGTGGCAAGTTGTTGCGCATCTAAGCTATGTAACTCCATCATACAGGCGATTGAAAAGGGAGAATGCTATGAGTTTAACTATGGTTTAACTTGTAAGTTGTTTGGTTCTTGCTGGTTCTTTGAATGCGAACGCAGGAACTATTGTAGAAGTGGCTCAGGAGGCAGGGCAGTTTAACACCCTGATTGCAGCTGCTCAGGCTGCTGGTTTGGATGGTGCCTTGGCACAAGGCGAGAACCTCACCGTCTTTGCCCCAACGGATGAAGCCTTTGCTGCTCTTCCTGATGGGACAGTCGAAATGCTTCTCAAGCCCGAGAACAAGGATCAGTTGATCGCGGTCCTCAGTTATCACGTGCTACCAAGGAAGCTTGAGTCCACAGACTTACCGGGTCGCACCATACATGTGAAGACCATCAATGGGTCTGGTGATAATACGCTTTCTGTCTCCAAAACCTCCTCCGGCGTGACGGTCGACAATGCAACCGTAATCAGTGCCGATATTCCGGCGGATAACGGCGTGATCCATGTGGTCGATACGGTACTGCTGCCCTCAAATTAGGAGAGGTATGCAATTGCAATCTGAGAGATCCGTTGAGTGAGGGCACAGGATATTGGCTTTGTGCCCTCATAGTACGTATGTGGATATCTTCAAAAGACGTGTAGCTGATCTCATCCGTGCTCAAACAAACATCGCCAACACAAGATAGCTCGCCATCCCATAAAGGCTGAGCAAGGTCAGGCTCATGAACATGCCTCGTAGCCCGGTCTGAGCTGACAGGTAGCTGTAGGTATAGCCAAGACGGGCAACAGCAAAGCCAACAATCCAAACCTGCGCCATAAGCGCCGCAGGCGAGACGATGGCTATGACCGCGGCAAGCAGAACAAAATAAACTGCATTTTCAGTCGTGTTACGATGAGCATTGTGGCGCCGCTCCAATGCATCACGGGCGTCCTGTTCTATGGACTGCGGTCGTCCGCCCTTGGCTTCCCACTCTTCTGGAGTTGTCGCCAGACCAAATTTGCCCCGCGTGAGTTCTGTGACGGTCATCAGCCAACTATGATTGACCATAAGCAGCACAGCCGCAATGATCAAAGCATTAATTATCTCTGGTGAAGGAAGCGCGATGACGAACGGTTGAATGCCAAAGACAAGCACGTCGATGAGCGCGCTAATTGCAATCAACGCAAACGGATAAATCTTCACCAATAAAGTGGCTCGTGAGTTATTTACTTTTGCAAGATCCATGCACGTCACCCCCAATGAATTGTGCGAGGCTCTTTCCCTGAAGGCAAACCCTAGGATTTTTGGTTGAGCACGTAAATCCGTCATTTCTGTCATGCGCCGTGCAGCCGTCGGGGGAACGGTGCGCTTTAAAGCCTGGAAGTTTGGAGAAACTCTGTTGGACTCCATGCTGTTTCACTACCTCAGCTTGCGTAGGAGCCTGAGAAAACCGGCAGAATCCGAGAGAAATAATTGAGTATCATTAAGTTAACTTGAAACCTTCGTCGCTAACCGCCATATTCCAGAGGCAAGACCGAGGGCGAAATGCCCTCACACCGGATGCCTAATGAGGGTCTGGAGCTGGGTCGCTTTAAGAAGGACTTGGATTATGACGCGAGTATCTGCGTTCTCGAGCCCATTTATGTTGGGCTTCGATGATATCGAGCGCGTATTGGATAGGGTGAGCAAAGCAGCCAATGATGGCTACCCGCCCTACAATATAGAACGCCTCGCTGCCACCGACGAAAAAGGTGAGGTTATCCGCATCACACTTGCGGTTGCTGGCTTCACACGTGACCAATTGGACGTTTCTGTCGAAGAAAGCCAACTGGTGATCCGTGGGCGCCAACAAGAAGACAAAACGCGCCAATATCTTCACCGAGGAATAGCTGCCCGCCAGTTCCAGCGCGCATTTGTTCTGGCAGAGGGCATTGAAATTTTGGGGGCAGACCTGCGAGATGGTCTGTTGTCTATTGATCTTGCTCGTCCTGAGCCAGAGCGTATCGTTCGCCGGATCGAGATTTCGGCGGGAGATTGAGGCAAAGGTGTTATCCTTGCTACGCGCTGATCTGAATGTTGACGCGTATCCCCGAAAAGTGGGAACCGGTTTTGGGACCAAGGATACGCAAAATAGAACAGAGACTTAGGGCCTGAAGTGTGCATGAAAATGACGCGACACGCTCTAGTAACTTCCAAGGAGAAGGCGATGACACACGCCCCCTCTGTGCTGGCCGACGACCCGTACGAGAATTTTGAAGAACTTGGAGCTGGTGAAGTTGCCTATGTCAGGCGGATTTCTCCAAAAGATCTGAAAAAAATGTTCCCGGATGCAGAATTGCAGGATGCAGATCTACCGGCATGGGCGCTTTTGGCCGCTGATGGCACGCCGCTGGTTCTGACAGACACCCGTAATGCTGCGATTGCAAACGCAATCGAGAATGATCTGGAAGCTCTGAGCGTCCACTAAAGTCATACTCTGACTTGCCGGAGTGGTAAATCAGCAGTGGTTTTGCGCGTCTGCACAAAGCGCTGGTTAAACCCTGCTAATGAGGCAACGAAAAAAGCCTGGATTGGTGTCTGTCCAATCCAGGCTTTTCTATTTTTAAATCTGTGTGCGCTTCTCAGGCTGCGTTTGGAGAGGTTTGAGGCTGTGTCAGAATAGAATAAATCGCATCTGCATCTTTTGTTGCACGCAACTTGCTTGCAATATCAGCATCTCTCAAAAGGCGAGCAACACGAGCCAGAGCCTTCAGGTGGTCAGCACCAGCGCCCTCAGGCGCAAGCAGGACGAAGATCAGATCAACAGGCTGGTCATCCAAGCTGTCGAACTCGATCGGTTTGTCCAGTCGCGCAAACAGGCCGTGCAACCCATCCAGGTTCACGATCTTGCCATGCGGAATTGCAATGCCGTTGCCGACACCGGTAGAGCCGAGACGTTCGCGTTGCAGCAGCGTATCAAAGATATCGCGCTCAGTTTCACCGCAAATCTCAGAGGCCCGTTCTGCAAGTTCCTGCAGGGCTTGTTTTTTACTGTTTGCCTTGAGATTGGCAATGACAGCTTCGGGACGAAGAAGTTCGTTCAGATCCATTCCTTGATCCGTGTTCATGCAAAATACAAAGCCGGTGTAAACCGGCTTTGTGCAGGGTCGTTATGACCGTGGTTATTAGTTAGGGGCAGCCCCGTTGGCAAGATTAGGATCAATCCAGCCAACGTTTCCGTCTTCACGACGGAATACGACATTTACCTCACCATTACCAGCGTTGCGGAACACTACAACAGGAGCTTCACTCAAATCTAGCTCCATAACTGCCATTCCAACAGTCAGCGTCTTCACTTTCGCCTCGGTTTCTGCAACCACAAGTGGGTTGTAGTCGGCTGGTACCTCATCTTCCTGCTCAGGATCTGCAAGAACATACGATGTCGCACCGTATGTCTGCCATTCAGCAGGGGTACCATTTGTATGGTGGTCGTTTAACTTTCTGTTATAGCGCCTTAGCCTTTTCTCAATGCGTTCGGCGGCTTTGTCGAAACTCTGGCGCGGATCCTGGCTATCGCCCGAAACCTGAAGCACCACACCTGTACTGAGGTGGACTGTGCAGTCGGAACGGAAGCCGGAGCCTTCGCGCGCGATTGTCACATGACCCGTGTATGCGCCTGGGAAATATTTATCCAGTGCATCGGAAATCCGGTCTTCAACGTGAGTTCTGGTAGCATCACCAATGTCCACGTTCCTCCCCGAAATTCTAATTGTCATGGGAACCTCTTATGTTGTGTCGACTTATTCGCTGTAAGGTTCTTTAGCTAAAGAGAAAAGAACCCTCTAACACATGTAGTTTGGACCAGCTGAGTTTAAAGTGCTACTGTTTTCGAGTTCCTGAAAAATTCTTTGAGAAGAGTGAAACATCCTATAGAGGACATTAACCGATCAGGACCCTATTAGTTCTCTTTAAAATAATAAGAAATATCAGTAGTTTAGGTAAGATTGTTCTTTTCTCTCCGGCGCTGAACCGAGCTCGAAATCTTTAATGCTTCCCGATACTTAGCTACAGTACGTCGCGCTATATCCACACCATCATTCTTGAGAATTTTCACAAGGGCGTCATCAGAGAGAATCTTCTTGGGATCTTCTGAATCAATTAGCAACTTGATCCGATATCGGACTGATTCCGCTGAGTGCGATTCACCACCTTCAGAAGACGCAATTGCGGCAGAAAAGAAGTATTTCAGCTCAAAAATTCCGCGCGGTGTAGCAATGTATTTGTTGGAGGTGACACGACTGACTGTGGATTCATGCATACCAATCGCATCTGCCACCACACGCAGGTTCATTGGCCGCAGATGCTGGACACCATAAGTGAGAAAACCGTCCTGCTGCCGCACAATCTCTGAGGACACTTTCAAAATTGTCCGCGCCCGCTGGTCAAGGCTCCTGATGAGCCAGTTCGCAGTCTGCAAGCTGTCGGTGAAGTAGGCCAGATCCTTATCGTTTCTGGAGCCCTGGGAGATCTCTGAGTAGTAACTCTGGTTAACCAGAACCTTCGGTAGGCTGTCCGTGTTAAGTTCCACTGTCCAGCCTCCGTCAGAGGCCGGGTGAACAAATGCATCAGGAACGACTGGCTGCGTAATTTCGGTGTTGAAGGCTGCGCCGGGCTTTGGGTTGAGCTCTTTGATCTCAAGGATCATGTCCTTCAAATCTTCGTCATCAACTTTGCACAGGCGTTTGAGTTTCGCCAGATCACGCAAGGCCAACAACTCAATATTCTCGACCAGCGCCTGCATGGCAGGATCATAACGATCCTTCTCTAACAGCTGCAGCTTAAGGCACTCGTGCAAATCCCGGGCAAACACACCAACCGGATCAAGCCCCTGTAAGGCATGAACAATCCGTTCCAACTCCTGTTCCGAAACACCAAGCCTGTTTGCCATCTCGGCGTTGTCGATGCGCAGGTAGCCGTTCTCATCAAGGCAGTCGATCAGTTGGTGTGCCACCAGAGTATCGGCAGTGTTGGTAACAACAAACCCAAGCTGCTCCTGCAAATGCTCGCTCAGTGAAATCTTTGCGGCGACAAAGGCTTCCAGATTGTAGTCAGAACCGCCTCCAGAGGTCGTATGACTAGGCGCTTGCCAGTTATCAGCCTTCTTCTGAATGGGATCAACCGATGGGTTCTCGCCGTTATCATCTGGAAAGACGTTGGACAGTTCTGAATCCAGATTGCTTGAAATTGCTTCAGGGGTAATCTCCAGCTCATTTTTGAGCCAGTCTCCTTCCTGAGCATCTGCAGCACTGTCGTTGGTTTCAGAAGTGTTCTCTGTAGTGGGGGTATCAGCGGCAGGTCCAGCCCCATCCGGGCTTTCATCGCGCTCCAGAAAAGGATTGCTTTCCAGCTCGCTGTTGACGTGTGCAATCAGGTCCATATTCGACAGTTGCAGCAGTTTGATCGCCTGCATCAGCTGCGGCGTCATAACAAGTTGCTGGCTTTGCCGAAATTCTAGTTTGGGACCGATTGCCATAGAGTTATTTCATCCTCCAAGTGCTGCAAGCTAGCTTGCAACACCCTTCTACGCAATTCGGCATTGGTTGAAAATCAAAGAGTGAACTGTTCCCCGAGATACAAGCGCCGTACATCCGGATCAGCAACAATCTGATGCGGCTTGCCTTCCGTCAAAACTTCACCCGCCGCGATAATATAAGCGCGGTCAATCAGCCCCAGTGTTTCGCGAACGTTGTGGTCCGTAATCAGAACGCCAATGCCCCGCTGGGTTAGATGGCGCACAAGTTGCTGAATGTCACCCACGGCAATAGGGTCAATACCTGCAAATGGTTCATCAAGCAGCATGAAAGACGGGCGCGTTGCCAGCGCACGTGCAATCTCCACGCGGCGGCGTTCACCACCGCTGAGCGCGAGACTTGGTGATTTGCGAAGGTGGGTCACCCCAAATTCCGCCAGAAGAGAATTCAGATCCTCCTCACGGCGTTTCTTGTTCGGTTCCACAACTTCCAGAACCGCGCGGATGTTGTCTTCAACGGAAAGACCACGGAAAATGGAAGCTTCCTGAGGAAGATAACCAACGCCCAGACGTGCACGACGGTACATGGGCAACTGCGTCATATCGAAATTATCGAGACGAATTGCGCCATGGTCAGGGCGAATAAGCCCGGTGATCATATAAAAGCAGGTGGTCTTACCTGCACCGTTTGGCCCTAAGAGCCCAACAGCTTCACCACGCCTGACATTCAGGCTGACGTGCTTGACGACCTGACGCCGTCCATAACTCTTCCCGATACTATCAACTTCCAGCACGGCTTCTGAGGGAGCAGCGTGCTTGATGCCTTCTGGCTGATGTGTCGGGATCTGAGGATCAATTGGGTGTGCACTCAATGGCGTCGCCTATTTTGTTTAGTTCTCATTTTCAAGGCTGTTTGGTTGCAAAAGCATCCGTACACGACCAGTATTACTGCCAGCTGCAGTGGAATCCAAATTCGCTCTGCCAGTCTCCAGATTGATCACAAGACGATTGCCAACAATCACGTTTGGTCCCTGGCTCAACACTACACGCTCGCCGGTCATCACAACAAGTTGCTCGTTCATGTCAAAGCTTGCATCATCGCCGGTTGCAACCTGATCCTTGGAGGAAATCAGGACGTTACCTTTTGCTTCAAGGCGGGAGATGGACTGCTGGACCGGTTCTCCATCCGCAGTGCCATTGGCCATGGAGCCTTCGTAAAATACGATCAGGCGTTCGGTTTCCAGCTTGGCGTCGCCTTGGATGACGACAACGTTTCCGGAAAAGATCGCGCTTTTGTCTTCATCGCGAACCTGAAGGTTCGTCGCTTCAATCTCGATAGGCTCGTCAGTGTCAGAACCAAATCCGGCAAAAGAATCGGAGAACGTCTGCGCATGGGCAGTACCAGCCAGCCCGAGCGCCAAAAGACAAGAAAGAGAGAGTATCCTTATCCGGTTAATCATTGACCGTTCTCCAGTGCCCAGGGCAAGAGCTTCATTTTGACGCCCTGGCGAAAATTCAAAACATTGTTTCTTTGATCAAATTCCATAGATCCAGCATCGATATAGCCACCATCGGAAGTGACATCAACCGCATCATTGGTCAGCATTGTACCTGTTTTCATATCGATATCGAGATACTCAAATTTCGCTGTGTAGCCTTTGCTGTGGGAAGCCGTAATCCCGTTTGTCAGCTTCAGGGTTTCCATCTCCGTATCAAACGTGCCGTTTCGGGACGTGACACTCAGAGTTTCCCCCGGAGCTGTGGTGATTTGAGCTGCAATATTCTCTAAATCAATGACCTGCGGATTCGTAATGCGCTGAATGGCGCGGTCCGCCTGTACGCTGTAGGAGCGGTCGCCGTCATTGCCCGACAGATGCGGGTTGGACATGACCAGCCCTTCGGTTGTCAGGCTGATATCCCCAATGCTTAGGCCTGAAAGAAGATTCTGGAGAACGATCATACCAACCACACCGAGGGCAATCAGTACGCCAACGACAGGAAGTGTGAATCGAAGGAGACGCACGAGTATTGAATGGCGGCGGGCAGACTTACGCGCCTTATCCAGTCGTGCTTGCGGGTGGTCCGCAAAGTCCCTTGGCATGTTCTCCATTGTAGTCATTCGTTATCCTGGAACATTCTGGAAGCGATGCTCATAGCGAATCGCTATCCGGTTGCCATTTCCGATCTCTTCTCTCGCAAGGAGTGACCAGTATTCTACAGGCACAAGGCGCTTCCGTGGATACGCAGATTTCAGGTAGCACCTGAAAGGAAGCGGTAAGTACACACTAGCTGCCTAAGTGGGTGCGCTTCAACAAAATCCAATTGCAGAAGCACAATAAACCGCAAATACTGGTAGAAAACTCAAAGTTTCGCTTAAGAATGTGCGAAAATATCGTTCTCAGGCCATCCGGCAAGGTCCAATTGTGCACGTGTCGGCAGAAAATCGAAGCACCTTTGTGCAATTTCGGTGCGTTCTTCACGCTCTAACATGAATTCAAGGCGTGCTTTGAGCTTGTGCAGATGCAGAACATCTGATGCAGCGTAGGCCAGCTGTGCGTCTGTCAGCTTTTCAGCGGCCCAATCGGAGCTCTGCTGCTGCTTGGAAAGGTCAACACCAATTAATTCTCGGCAAAGATCTTTCAATCCGTGTCGATCCGTATAGGTGCGTACAAGCTTTGAAGCAATCTTTGTGCACCAGACCGGAGAAACGGAAATATCAAGATACTCCTTCAATATGGCAACATCAAAGCGGGCAAAGTGAAAAATTTTCGGCTTGCTCGGGTCTTCAAACAGGGTTTGCAAATTGGGGGCTACCAGCTGCCCGCGCTCAATCTGGACCACATCGGCAGACCCATCGCCAGAAGAAAGCTGTACAACGCACAACCGATCCCGGTGTGGATTCAGACCCAAAGTTTCGGTGTCTACGGCAACAGCTTCGGCTGAAGCGTAGTTGGAAAGGTCTGGAAGATCGTTCTGGTGATATCTGATTGTCATGGTTGCTCTCGAAGAATAAGCGCGATTGGGTGATGAGACGTGTTTTGTCTCTTCTACACCAAACGGTCAAGTTACTCTTAGTTTTTTGGGAGAGCTTTGTGAAGAAAAGATGGTGCCCAGAAGAGGACTCGAACCTCCACGCCCTTGCGGGCACTAGCACCTGAAGCTAGCGCGTCTACCAATTCCGCCATCTGGGCATATCATCTTTTTCTTTCAGAGGGTTTCTGCTTGGCAGCGCCGCTCTGTGAGGCTGGGTTCTAGTGATCTGGGCTGAGATTGTCAATCACACATTTGCAAAGAGTTTTAATTTCTCCACAGAGAGCCTTCACAACCCTAAAACTTGGGCCTATTAACATCCCATGAATTATAGCTTTTTTGAGGGTTATGCGCACTAATATGCGGACCCGCAAAAATTTGTCAAAGGTGGATGAAAATGGCGCAAGCGCTTAACGGGAAACTTATCACCGTTTTCGGCGGATCAGGATTTATTGGTCGTCACGTCATCAGGATCTTAGCGGAGCGCGGATATAGTGTACGCGCTGCTGTTCGCCATCCTGAACTTGCAGAACATTTGCAGCCGCTTGGAGCTGTTGGGCAGATCATGCCTGTCGCAGCAAGCGTGCGAAACAAAAAATCTATCGAACGCGCTGTGGAAGGTGCGTGCGCCGTCATCAACCTTGTGGGTATTCTTTATGAGAGTGGTGCCCAGAAGTTTGAAAGTGTTCAGGCCAAAGGCCCGGCAACAGTCGCTGAAGTTTGTAAAGAGCAGGGCATCGACACTCTGGTTCACATCTCTGCAATCGGTGCAGACGCAAACAGCTCGGCTGTTTATGCAAAAACAAAAGCCGCTGGCGAAAAAGCTGTTCTGGATGCCATGCCAAACGCTGTCATTTTCCGCCCATCTATCGTGTTTGGCCCGGAAGACGACTTCTTCAACCGTTTCGGTGGTATGGCGCAGATTTTCCCAACACTGCCTCTGATTGGCGGCGGAAACACAAAATTCCAGCCCGTTTACGTTGGAGATGTCGCGCTCGCAATCGCAAACGCTGCCGAGAACAAGGTGGAAGCTGGCAAAATCTACGAACTTGGCGGACCCGGTGTTGCCACCTTCAAAGAGTGTCTGCAGCTGATGATGAAGATCACCCATCGCAAACGCATGCTCGTCAATCTGCCGTTCCCGATCGCGCGTATTCAGGCAAAGTTTATGCAGATGCTGCCTAAGCCAATGCTGACTGTAGATCAGGTCAACATGCTGAAGCACGACAATGTGGTGAGCAAGGAAGCGCAGTCAGACAAGCGGACCTTCGAGGGACTTGGCATCGAGCCACATTCCATGGAAGCGATTTTGCCGACCTATCTCGACAAGTTCCGCCCCCACGGCCAGTACGATGCGAAAAGGCCGATAAAGTCATAAGCTTCTTCAGCTGTGTAGAAATGAAACCCCGCTTCTGGCGGGGTTTTTTATTTGGCTTGCAATAAAAAGCGCCGCATTTCTGCGACGCTTCAAAAGGTATCCGTTTGATCAGCCAGATCAGCTCTGGGTGAGGATGAGGCCCACTAGCCCAATTCCACCGACGATAATGCGCCACCAGCCAAACAGAGCAAAGCCATGTCTGGAGACGTAATCCAGCAAACTGCGCACCACAAACACGCCGGCAATGAAGGACGAGACCAGCCCGATGATAATCAGGGTCCACTCATCCTGCCCCAGCGCGTCCTTGTTCTTCATGAAATCGAACGCAAACGCACCAACCATGGTCGGCATGGCAAGGAAGAAGGAAAACTCCGCCGCCGACCGTTTATCCGTGCCCATCAGCAAGGCCGATACAATCGTAGCACCACTGCGCGATACACCCGGGATCATCGCCATGCATTGCGCAAAGCCGATCTTGATGTACAGAGACATCGGATAATCTTCCACGTTGGTGTAACGGGCTTGTAATGGCATCTTATCCACCAGCAGCATGATGATGCCGCCGAAGATCAGCGTCACGCAGACGAGGACAGGGGTCTCGAACAGCACCGCCTTGATGAAGTCATAGGACAGCGCGCCAATAGCTGCAGCAGGCAGGAACGCAAGCAAAACGCCAATGGTGAAATGCCGTGCTTTTGCACTTGTGGGCAGCGCACGCGCAAGCCGTGTGAGGCGTGTGAAGTAAACACTCAGGATAGCGGCAATCGCCCCAAGCTGGATCATGACCTCAAAGGCGCGTCCTTCACTTTTAAACCCGATAAAATGCCCGATCAGCAGCAGATGCCCGGTTGAGGAAACTGGAATAAATTCCGTCAATCCTTCAACGATGCCGAGCACAAGGGCACCGACAATACTTTCTGTTGTCATTAAACGTTGGTCTCCACGAATTTCCCCAGTTGTTAATGGTGAGGTTGTCCCCGTGTTTTCGTATGGTTTACGGCCCCAAGACTCTTTTGAGACAAATTACATTTATATAGCAACCTTTTGGTTACAGGTTTGCTCATAAATCAGAACAATGCTCAAGCTCTATCATCACCCTTTCTCTCCTGAATCGCGCTTTGTACGTCTGGCGCTCGGAGAATATGGAATTCCGTTTGAATGTCAGACGGAGTACCCTTGGGCACGTCGTCATGATTTCCTAATGATGAACCCCGCTGGAACGCTTCCGGTCTTGAAGGAAAATGATGGCCCTGCTGTGTGCGGTGCCACCGTTATTATGGAATATCTGGACGAAACTCGTGGATATGCCATTCCAAATAACCGTTTGCTGCCCGATCACCCCGAAGCCCGTGCAGAAACACGCCGCCTTGTCGCTTGGTTTTTGCAAAAATTCCTTGCTGAGGTTATTGGCTACATTGTGCAAGAACGCATTTTCAAACAGGAGATGCCGGATAGCCAAGGTGGTGGCCAACCAGACTCGAGCGTCCTTCGGGCCGCTCGTATCAATATGGTGAACCACATGCGCTACATCGGGTACCTTGCGGCCACACGAAAGTGGCTGGCTGGAGATCGGCTAACCTTCGCTGATCTGGCAGCTGCAAGTCTTCTCTCCTGTGCAGACTATCTTGGTGAAGTTCCATGGTCCGAGGACGAAAACGTAAAGAGCTGGTACGCGAGGATGAAGTCTCGCCCGAGCTTCCGCCCAATTCTGGGGGACAAGATGCTCGGGATGCCAGCAGCGAAGACCTACGCGGATCTCGACTTCTAAAACCTCATTCAGACACACAGCTGACAGAAAAACAGGCTGCGCGCGTTAAGGCTGACCTCATAAAACGCGCGCGTGCCATCGGCTTCGATGACATCCGAATAACAACAGCAGATGCAATTCCGCTGGCACCGGAACGCCTGCACCACTACATCGAGCAGGGCTACCACGCGACCATGGAGTGGATGCCCGAAACCGAAGTCAGGCGTTCCAGCCCGCTGGAACTCTGGCCGGAAGCCCGCTCCATTATCATGCTGGCCATGAATTACGGCCCGGACATCGATCCGATGGAGATGCGCGAGAAGCCGGACAAGGCCCACATCTCCGTCTACGCCCGAAATCGCGATTACCATGACATCATGAAGGGCAAGCTGAAGGAGCTGGCCAGCCTGCTGGTTTCCAAAGGCGGTGGTGATGTAAAGGTGTTCGTTGATACCGCTCCGGTTATGGAAAAGCCGCTCGCGCATTCTGCTGGGCTCGGTTGGCAGGGCAAACACTCCAACATTGTGTCTCGAGAGCTGGGTTCATGGTTCTTCCTCGGCTCAATCTTCTCAACGCTGGATCTGCCACTCGATGAACCAGAAGTGGACCACTGCGGCAACTGCACCCGTTGCCTCACGATCTGCCCGACCGAGGCTTTCCCAGCGCCCTATCAGGTCGATGCAAACCGCTGCATCTCTTACCTGACCATCGAGCACCACGGCCCGATTCCGCTGGAGTTCCGCAAGCCAATCGGCAACCGCATCTATGGCTGTGATGATTGTCTGTCTGTGTGTCCATGGAACAAGTTTGCCCAATCCGCCAGTGAAGCCAAACTACAGGCGCGCGAAGATCTCATGGAACCGGGCCTTGCCGACCTGCTGCAACTGGATGACCCAACCTTCCGCAAGTTCTTCTCGGGCTCCCCTGTCAAACGCATCGGCCGCAACCGCTTCATCCGCAACTGCCTTATCGCAGCAGGAAACAGCGCCGAAGAAAAACTGATCCCGATTGTTCAGGAACACCTGCAAGACGAAGACGAGACCGTCCGCGCATCAGCTGTCTGGGCTTTGGCGCAACTGGTTCCAACTGCTGATTTCGACAAACACAAATCAGCGGCCCTTGCTGAAGAGCCTAGCGAACTGGTGAAAGCTGAGTGGGAGCAGGGCACATCTTCCTAACGATGCTTTGATTGAGCACATTTCGCAGGACTTGAAGGCCTTGCCAGCAGAAGTACCGCAACACCTGACTGGGGTTCACCCGATTGCGTCAGGTTTGTAGCAACCTATCTTGCTATCATCGTCTCCAGCGCTTGCACCAATGCCTCACACTCCTGCGTGGTTCCGATGGAAATGCGCAGCCAGTTGTCGATCTGACCGGCCTTGAAGTGACGCACCAGAATACCGCGTTTACGAAGTTCCGCATGCAATTGCTCTGCCGGAATGCTCGCATGAGAGACAAAAATGAAATTTGCGGAGGAGGGAAGCACTGCAAAGTCAAGCGCTCGCAGCTTCGCTGAGAGTGTTTCGCGATCAGCAATAATCAGATCGCGCGTCTTCTCAAACCATCCGGTATCTTTCCAGGCGGCTAGCCCCGCAGCAAGGGACAGGCGTCCAAGTGGGTAGGAGTTGAAGCTGTCCTTGACCCTGTGCAGACCTTCAATCAGGTGCGGTTGCCCAACGGCAAACCCGACCCGCACACCCGCAAGGCTGCGTGATTTGGAGAAGGTTTGCACGATCAGAAGATTGTCATAGTGCGGCACCAGTTGAACCGCGCTTTTGCCGCCAAAGTCAACATAGGCCTCATCAACCAAAACCACCACATCCGGATTTGCTTTAAGGATCGCTTCAATGTCGTCCAGCGGCATCGTCAATCCGGTCGGCGCATTCGGATTCGCAATCACGATACCCCCACACGGCCCGCGAAAATCATCGGGATTGATGTGAAAGTTATCCTCAAGCGCAATAAGCCGATGTTCTATAGAGTAAAGTTTACAATAGGTCGGATAGAAGGCGTAGGTAATCTCGGGAAACAGAACAGCCTCTTTGCCGCTGAAAAAGGCATGGAACGCATGGGCCAGTACCTCATCGCTGCCATTGCCTGCAAAGATATGGTCGCTTGTCAGATTTAGGGAAGCTGCAACTCCTTTTCGAAAGTAAGAGGCAGTCGGATCCGGATAAAGGCGCAAGGTGTCATTTGAGGCCGCAACGATTGCCTCCAGCGCACGTGGAGAAGGCCCCCACGGGTTCTCGTTGGTGTTTAGCTTGATAATGGGTTGGCGGTTGGGCTGTTCGCCCGGTGTATAAGGTTCCAGTTTTTGAACAATAGGGCTCCAGAACCTGCTCATATTTCAATTCCAATCCCAACAGACAACCATCAACCGCGCACCTTCACATCCGTAAGTCCTAAGACCGCTTGGCCAAGGCGTCGTTCAACACGTACTGCATGCGATAATAGGTTTCCACCTCTTCCTCGGAAAACTCCTTTACGAACTCTTCCAGACGTTTCATCTCGGCAGTGCGAACCTTTTCAATCAGTGCTTTGCCAGAGGCTGTCAAACGATAGAACACGGACCGCTTATGCCGTGGGTTGCTCACTTGCTCCACTTGTTGCTTGTCAAGCAGCTCTTTAAGAACCTTGGCCACGAACTGCCGTTTCAGCTGCAGAAAATTAGTTAGCTGCGGCGCTGTTGCCTGCTCCAGGTTGAGCACAGCTTCCAGCACAGCGCGCTGGCCAACAGTCAGGCCGGTGCCTTCAAGATCAGCCTCAACCCGGTTGCTGATCGTGCGAAGCAACGGACGCGTCATCTGAATGCCTGCATAGAGCAGTTCGGCTTTGGATGTAGGTTTCTTAGTCATCTGATTTATTTACTTTAATAGCACTTATTGTCAATAAAATTGACAAATTATGCATTTGCTCTTACTCCTACCCTACAGCTTTTCAGAGGATCTCAAAGGAAAATGAGCACGGGTCATGAGCTTTAAAAATCTCGCAGAGCGACAGATCATGAGAGCACAGGCGGAAGGGCAGCTGGACAATCTTGAAGGCGAAGGAAAGCCGCTGCCAGCCCGCGCGCCGGGTCCTCTCGACACCGCAGCAGGGATGAGGATTATGGCAGACGCTGGCGCAGTGCCCCGCGAAATTGAGTTAAAGAAAGAAATAGAGACACAGCGCCTCGTCGTTCAGGCTGCTGAGGGCACATTGGCCTGGAAAAAAGGGATGGCAAAGCTGGCAGACCTGCAGCTCCGCCACGCCATTGAACAGGAAGCCCGTAAACGGTTCTTTACATAAAGCTTCGTGACGCCGCTGCCAAGCTTGCAGCTACAATGTGCACTACTACCCATACTCTATGTGCAGTGGGTACATATTACGCTGGCGAGGTTGTCCCGTACCATACGGCAAATACTGGCTATTGTGACTTCACTGCCGGTTATACCGCGTATCGCATCCAGTATGATGAAACAGGTCTGTTTTCCGCCGAGCCCGTCAATTAGGCAGCAGAGCGAATACCGGATCAGGCCGTAAACTCGGAGAACGCCTCGACCACATCAAGATACACCTGATGCTTGAACGGGATCACCAGACCGGCAAGGTTGCCAGCTTTCTCCCAGCGCCACTCAGAGAATTCCTGAGCGTGTCCATCAGGTGGGTTCAGAATATTGATCTCGCTATCATCGCCCTCAAAGCGGAAGGCAAACCAACGCTGGGTCTGCCCACGGTACTTCGCTTTGCGAACCTGACGCTGAATCTCCTCAGGAAAATCATAGGAGAACCAGTCAGGTGCCTCCGCCATTAAACTGATGGATTTCACCGAGGTCTCTTCATAAAGCTCGCGCTTGGCCGCCTCTAAAGGGTCTTCTCCCTTATCCAGACCACCCTGCGGCATCTGCCATGCAAATTCTTCAGGGATTGGCTGCTTGTCACCGTAACGCTTGCCAGCCCAGACAAGACCATCCCGATTGATAAGCATAATGCCGACGCAAGGACGAAAGGGGAGGGCGCTGTAATCAGTCATGTTTAGTCCAATAAGGTTTAGCGTGCGGACGTGATGGCCGAGCTAATTGGGACGAGAGAGAGGCCACGTTCTTCCAACTGCTGAGACCACGTTTCCAGAACATCCAGTGTTACAGGGAAAGCCGTTGCCGTCGCAACTGCAATGCCCCGTTGACGGGCAATTGTTTCCAGCTCCAGCAACTGCGTGCCAATCGCCTGCGCATTCAGGCTCCGGTCCAGAACCAGATCAGCTTGCACAAATGGCACCGCCTGCGTTCCGGCAATCTCTCCAGCTTTAGAACGCGGAGAGGAACCATCATCAACATACATCAAACCGCGATCACGAACCTTGCTGAGGAGCTCGCGCATATGGGTCTCGTTGGAGGTGAAGCGGTCGCCCATGAAGTTCACGAGCCCGACATAATTGCTGGTTTGCCCGAGGATCCATGAAAGGCGCTCGTCATTCTGCTTTTTGTCCAGATTAATCAGCAGGCTCTGCGGTCCCGCATCATTATCAGGATAGTCAAATGGCTCCATGGGGGCCTGAAGCAGAACTTCATGTCCGGACAAACGTGCAGACTTCATCCAGCTGTTGATGTCATCACCATAGGGCGACAGACCCAGCGAGATATCTGCGGGAAGGTCTTCGATCGCCTTCATCGTCATGTCAGAGTTCAAGCCAATCCCGTTGATCAGGATGGCAATTCGTGCCTGTGTCAGCGTCGCAGGATTAGGGCGGCGGGCATAGGCATCAAGTGGCCGGACGCCTTCAGCCGAGATAGCTGGAAGTGCCCCAAACGTGTTGGGTTCAAGAAGCTGCTCAATGGGCTCCGTCGAAAGCGACTCGCTGGAAAAGCCACCATCCAGTCCTTCATAGTCAACACGGCGCGCAAGCTCTACCAGTGAGGTCGGCCCGCTGGCCGGGTCCTTCAAGAATGTACTGCGAGGGCGGGAGGTGCCATCACCACTGCTTTGGTTCTCACTGCCAGCCTGAGCAGCATCGTTCTCATGCCACGTGCCGCTGGCACCGAGTTGCTCGGCTGCGATAACCTTTGGCTGAGACCCATCAGGCAGGTCAACAATCTCGATATCACTGGGGCCAACACCGTCAAGCGCACTGGACAGCTTGATGGTTGCCATGGGCTCGCCGCCATTGGGGTCATCAACAATGCTGATCCAGATGAAACCGGTGGTGAAAATCACGGTCATGATAGCGACACCAATCAGGCCGAGCGGTAATCGCCCGATGCTCCGACGCTTGTTCATTCCAAGCGGAGCTGTCAAATCGCTCCTAACCATTGGTGCCCCCACCTTCGTCACAAAGAGCCGCCGCGCCAAACGAAGGTTTAGCGCGGCGCTCATTACCACTTTATAGCATATCCCCGGTAGGAGGCTACCGATTTTCGGAGAGGAACATGCTTGAAAATAGATAGTTAGCACCGAGCGGTCCGGAAAAACCGCTCGGTGCTGTGTTTTATTTAGAGGCGTTTACAGCACTGTCTTCACTTGGTGGGAAGGCTGTATCAGTCTTCTCGCCGCGCAGCAGGGCTTCCGCCAGATTCAGCTGCACATCTTCGTCTTTGTCCTGCGGCACATAAGCCTGACTACCTGAGCCTTCATCGCCTTCTTCAGCCTCAAGGTGACCACGCAGACCAGCCTCGCCTTTGGTTTCCGCACGGCCTTTCAGCTCTTCTGGCAGTTCCTGCAGGGAGACGATATCCGGATGGATACCCTTTGCCTGGATGGAGTTGCCAGATGGCGTGTAGTAGCGTGCCGTTGTCAGGCGGATTGCGCCATTTGCACCCAGTGGAATGATGGTCTGAACAGAACCCTTACCGAAGGACCGCGTGCCCAGAATGGTCGCACGACGGTGATCCTGCAGCGCACCGGCCACAATCTCAGATGCAGATGCTGAACCGCCATTCACCAGAACGATCACTGGCGCACCATCAGTCAGGTCGCCAACGCGAGCATTGTAGCGCTGGGTTTCTTCAGCATTCCGGCCACGGGTGGATACAATCTCGCCACGGTTCAAGAACGCATCGGAAACAGCAATCGCCTGATCCAGCAAACCACCTGGGTTGTTGCGCAGATCCAGAACAAAGCCTTTCAGCTTGTCCTTACCGATCTCGTTGGTCAGCTCTTCAACAGCCGTTTCCAGTCCGTCATAGGTCTGTTCGTTAAACTGGGTGATGCGGATGTAACCGACATCGTCTTCCTGATTCCAGCGAACAGAGCGAATGCGGATCACGTCACGGGTGATGGTGATGTCGGTTGGCTCGTTGATACCTTCCCGGCGCACCGTAATGACGATGTCTGTGTTTACCAGACCGCGCATCTTCTCAACGGCCTCGTTCAGGGTAAGGCCCATCACCTGTTCCCCATCAAGATGGGTAATCAGATCACCAGCCTGAACGCCTGCTTTGAATGCCGGAGTGTCATCAATCGGAGCAACAACCTTCACAAGGCCGTCTTCCATGGTCACTTCAATGCCAAGACCACCAAACTCACCGCGAGTCTGCACCTGCATATCGCGGAAGCTCTTGGGTGGTAGATAGCTGGAGTGCGGATCAAGACTTGTGAGCATGCCGTTGATCGCTGTCTCAATCAGCTTGGAGTCAGCTGGCTCTTCAACGTAATCCGAGCGCACACGCTCAAACACGTCACCGAACAGATTGAGCTGATTGTACGTATCAGCAGAGGCTGCTGACGCGCGCTCGGTAAATCTGAATGGAGCTTGAGAGTATGTTACGACTGCCGTAGCCCCCATGACCACGCCAACCAACAAAAGCGATGCTTTCCGTATCATCCGCGAACCTTCTCGTTTTCGGCGCGTGACCACCATGGGTTGGGGTCGATTGCAGTGCCGTCTTTCCTGAATTCTACATATAAAACCGGCTGGTCCAAACTAAAATTAAGGTTATTTGCGCTTGCGAGGCGCGTTTCGCCCATTTTAGCAATTGGCTCTCCAGCAAGAATAAACTGCCCTAACTCCACCATCACATCATCCAGACCGGATAAGAGCACATGGTATCCACCGCCTGCATTAACAATTACCATCTGCCCGTAAGAGCGGAAATCCCCTGCATACACCACCCATCCATCAGTGGGGGAGGTGACCTGGGCATTCGGGCGTGTCGCAATGGATTGGCCAGTTGTTACGTTACCAAATCCGTCTGCAACCCCATAGTCCTGCAGAAGTGTTCCGGAGACTGGCTCAGGCAAAAGCCCGCGCGTATCTCCAAAAGCAGCTGCCGGCTTTAACCGGCTCGGATCAGCAAACGGATCACCGGAGGCAATCCGGTTCTGCCGTTCAATGTCCGCAAGCCGTGCTGCTTCCGCTGCACGTCGGCTGCTTTCCACTTCTCTCTCAAGATTAGCAAGCAACTCTTTCAAAGAGGTTGCCTTTTCGGCAAGTTCCCTGGCGCGAGCCTTCTCGGCTTCCAGCGCTGCAAGGCTCTCCTGCCGTGCCGCCTTCTTCTTTTCTAAAAGTAATTCAACACGATGGCGCTCTTCCGCCATCTGTATTGCACCACTTCGAACCCGGTTGCGTTCCGCTTCAATTTCTGCTCGAAGGCGGGACAATTCAGCAAGATCACTGGCCAGAGCCTGCGCCTCAATACGCACTTCCGGCATGATCGAATTCAGCAGAATCGCACTGCGTACCGCACCAAGGGCATCCTGGGGACGCACGACCATGGCTGGTGGAGGACGGTGACCAATTCTCTGTAACGCGCTGAGTACCTCAGCTAAAACATCTTTACGTTCATTCAGTGACGCACGAACAGATTGCTCGTTTTTTCTGTGCCTGCCCAAGCGTGCTTCAGTGGCTTCCAGCTGGTTCTCCAGCTTCTTCATGCGCTCACCGGTGCGGATCAGTTCTCCGCTCAAGCTCTCGCCATCCCGCTCCAGCGCTCGAATAGATCGCTGAATTTCCTCGCGTTTTTCCTTGGAAAGGGAGATGTTCTGGCTCAGCTCACGGAGTTCTCTCTCCCGCTCCTGCTTCTGGCGCAAAGCCGTTGCCGCCGGATCTTCAGGGTCAATGTCACCATCTTCAATTTTAACGGAGATATTCGTGAGCTTTTGCGCAGTGCTTTGCAGCGGCAGTACAACAGCAGCCGTAAGAAACAAGGCAAAGCTTGTTATCACTCGGAGGATCAGGCTTCCCCTAAAACGCAACAACTGAACTCCCAAAGCGCAGCGAGGAAAAAACGCTGACTTCCATACAAAATGGTGACGCAGACAAATCCTGACAAAACAGGCGCGCAGCCTCAAAATCACACTAAGGATAATGCTCGAGACGACGTTAAGGAAGTGTCAACCACGCTGCAGGCTTACCGACTTCCGGCAAAAACATCAATATACGGGATGTTTATTTGAGCAAGTCCATATGGACGATGCCACGTCAGAGACCTGATTGATGGACGTGAAAGAGAAGGTAATTCCAACACCCCACGTACTTACGCGCGATGATAGGGGTGTCCGGTCAGAATCGTAATGGCGCGGTAGATTTGTTCGCCGCACATGATGCGGACCAGTTGGTGGGGCCATGTCATGGAGCCCAGAGCGAGTTTCAGGTCGGCGCGTTGCAGCAGAGCCTGTCCATGCCCGTCAGCCCCTCCGATGGCCAGAACCACATCCGAAATGCCCTGATCGGCCCAGTTGCCAACCTTATTTGCAAACACTTCGCTGGAAAGCGCTTTGCCATGCTCATCCAGAGCAATCAGGATCGCACCCGAAGGAAGCGCATTAAGCAAAAGCTGCGCCTCTTCATCTTTTCTATCTTGCGTGCGGGAGGCCCGGCTCTCTGAAAATTCGATTACGGATACTGAGGTGATGCCAACGGAACGGCCAGCTTTGCGGGCACGGTCCAGATAGCGCTCATACATGTCCTTCTCCGCGCCGGCTTTCATTTTGCCAACGCAGGCAATCGTAACTTTCATTGGGGTCCCCGAAATTCAAGCGTTATCCCGAAAAGCCCTGCCATTTTCAGGAAAATATACGCATGAAAGCATGACTTAGAGTGTGAAGCGAAAATAGGAGAGAACGCAACATGCCCTAAATCGTATTTGCCCGCAAAAGATCGCGTGCAGATGAAACGACACCTGCATCAGCGGCAATTGCCCAGACACTCTGGCTCCCGCGAGGGACAAAGTGCTGGATACTTGCAATAATCAGTGCCTCAAAGAAGCACTGTTATTATCCGATGAACTGCGTCGGTGCAGAGCTATCCGCAGACCACATCTTTTCTATGTTGTAGAAAGTGCGGACTTCTGGGCGGAAAATGTGAATGATTGCGTCACCGATATCGACGAGCACCCAGTCACAGTGCGGCATACCCTCAACGCGGGCATTTCCGTAGCCAGCATCTTTCAAGGTCCGGAGCAGTTGGTCAGCAACAGCACCCACATGGCGATGAGAGCGGCCAGAAGCCACAACCATGTGATCAGCCAGAGCAGACTTTCCGGTAAGATCGAGTGATACGATGTCCTCAGCCTTGGAATCTTCCAAGCTGTTGAGGATCAGTGCAAGCACGTCCGCCTCATTGGTGGGATCGTGCGATTGAAGAGGAGCGATGATGTCCGTCCCTTCATGTTGTGTTGTCATGGTCAGCTTAAGAGCCCTCGCCATGGTTAGAGAAAGCAGTATTCTACCGATTGAAAAGCCTGAAATGCACAAACTCAAGCCTTCCGTCAAGAAGAATACTCAGGTCCCTATGGCATTTTCAAGACACTAGTTTCCGCAAAAAGCGTAAAGTTACCCTGGACCGTGTCCTCTTTTCCTCAGTGATGTGGAAGAGGTTTCATCCAGCGGACCGCGTAAAATGGTCCAGCACGGGGCTTTGCGCTTAGGCAGTTGGTCTGCACTTTTTTCTTTTAGTTGAGCAAAGGCATACCGTTGGCAAACTTGAGCGGAAAGCGACGAAAGGGTCGCTTTGGGCCGGTCAACAATTGCCACCGGCACCCCTTCTATAATGCTCTGCCAGTTTTGCCAATGGTGAAAATTGGAGAGATTGTCTGCGCCCATGACCCAGACAAAATTCAGGTGTGGTCGGCGCACTCTTAATTGCTGCAATGTGCTCGCCGTGTAAGAGGTGCCAAGCACCTTTTCAAAGGCGGTTACTTTCATCTGAGGGTGATGCGCCAACGCCTTTGTAGCGGCAACCCGCTCCTCAAGAGGTGCAAGGTTGCTAAGAGATTTAAGCGGGTTTCCGGGCGTCACCAGCCACCAGATCTGATGCAGTTTCAAACGCCGCAAAGCCGTCTCGGCCACCAGAAGATGCCCAGTATGCGGGGGGTTAAAGGATCCGCCAAACAAACCAATACGATTGCCGGGGGCAGCATAGGGCAGGCGCATCCAGTCCAGATGCGCGTCGCCAGATGTGCTGTGGCTATCTATGGCTTGCAGATTAGTCTGTGTCATGGACGTGTTTGGCCATTCCCGCGGACCACGTATTTGAAGCTGGTCAGCTGCTCCACACCAACCGGACCACGGGCATGCATACGGCCCGTTGCGATGCCGATTTCAGCCCCCATTCCGAACTCGCCGCCATCGGCAAACTGTGTGGATGCATTGTGAAGAACAATGGCTGAGTCCACTTCTGCAAGGAATTTGCGAGCCGCAATCGGATCTTCGGTGACAATACAATCGGTGTGGTTGGAGCCATGCGTGGCAATATGCTCGATAGCCTCGTCCAGCCCGCCAACAATCCTTACAGAGATAATGGCGTCCAGATATTCGGTGGACCAATCCTCGTCGGTAGCCTCAACAGCGGTCGGACACAGCATCAGGACATCTTCATCACCGCGAATCTGACACTGCTTTTCCTGAAGAGCAGCAATAATCGGAGGCAGAAGTGTCGCCGCCACAGCTTCATCAACCAGCAAGGTTTCAGCCGCACCGCAAATGCCGGTCCGGCGCATCTTGGAATTGACGACAATATCAATCGCCTTATCCAGATCAGCCTTTTTGTCGATGAAGATATGAACCAGCCCTTCCAGATGCGCGAAAACAGGCACGCGGGCTTCTTCCTGAACGCGGGCAACAAGGCTCTTGCCACCACGGGGAATAATCACATCCAGATTGCCATCAAGCCCCTTCAGCATCTCGCCAACAGCAGCGCGGTCCTTGGTTGGTACGATCTGGATCGCATCAACAGGCAGTCCCGCTTCAGCAAGGCCGGTCTGCAAAGCTTTATAAATGGCAAGATTGGAATTGATCGTGTCAGAGCCGCCGCGCAGGATAACCGCATTGCCAGCCTTCAGGCACAGAGCGCCTGCGTCTGCGGTCACGTTCGGACGGCTCTCATAAATTACACCGATCACACCAAGCGGGGTTCGTATGCGCGAGATCTGCAGTCCGTTCGGGCGTGTCCACTCAGCAACTGAGGAACCAACAGGATCATCCAGTTTGGAAATGTCTTCCAGCGCGCAGGCAATGGCCTCAATACGCTCTTCGTTCAGTGTTCCGCGATCCATGAAGGACGCAAGCTGACCATTGGCCTCCATGCTTTCCAGATCGACAGCATTTGCCTTGAGGATGTCAGGGGTTGCAGCGCGAACCGCCGCCGCCATCGCTTCCAGACCCTTGTTCTTCTGGCTCGTGGGGGCAATCGCAAGACGACGAGCCGCAGCGCGCGCTTTCCTGCCAATGGTTGCCATCAAGTCGCGAACATTGGAACTGTCCGCATTTGCCACTTCAGAAGTATTCAGCATCTGCAAAACCCTTGAGTCATCACTGGTTGAACGGATCAACCTAATCAGTATCTATGAAATATCCAAATCAGATGTTGAGAGCACAAGATCATCCGTATGGATCATCTCCGCACGTCCCGGATAGCCCACAATAGCTTCAATTTCCTTGCTATTACGACCGATAATGAGCGAGGCCTCACCATAATCATAGGCAACAAGGCCGCGTCCCACATCATGCCCGTCGGCGTCCACAATCCGCACCGCATCTCCGCGCGAGAAGGTACCTTCCACCTTGGTCACACCGGCAGGCAGCAGGCTCTTACCAGCTTTCACAGCTTTCAGTGCGCCAGCATCCAGATGAATGGTGCCATGTGGTTTGAGGTGTCCACTAATCCATGTTTTGCGAGCACGAGAGGGAGAAGACGGCGCAGGGAACCAGGTCGCCCGTGCGCCATTTTCAATCGCATTCAGTGGGTTCATGGTCTTGCCGCTGGAGATGATCATGGTGGTGCCAGCGCTTTGCGCAATCTTGGCCGCGTCGATCTTGGTCTTCATGCCGCCGGAGGAGAACGCTGTGCCCGGCGCACCGGCCATCGCCTCAATCTCCTGCGTCACCTGAGGAACCTCAGGCAGGAAGATCGCATTCGGGTCTGTTTGCGGTGCGGCGGTGTAAAGTCCGTCCACGTCAGAAAGCAGCACCAGCAGGTCCGCACTCGCCATGGTCGCCACGCGTGCGCCAAGCCGGTCATTGTCGCCATAACGGATTTCCGAGGTGGCAACACTGTCATTCTCGTTGATGATCGGCACCGCCCCCATCTTGAGCAGCGTGCTGATCGTCTCACGCGCATTGAGGTAACGGCGGCGCTCTTCCGTATCACCAAGGGTCAGTAGAATCTGGCCCGCCGTCAAACCACGCGCACCGAGAATCTCAGAGTAAGCCTGAGCAAGCGCAATCTGGCCCACCGAAGCGGCGGCTTGCGCCTGCTCCAGCTTCAACGGGCCAGCAGGCAAACCAAGAACTGAGCGGCCTAGAGCAATAGAACCTGAGGAGACCACCAGCACTTCTTTTCCAGCTTCGGAAAGTGCCTGTAGATCATCCGCCAAAGATTCCAGCCATTCACGCTTCAGCCGGCCATTCTCTACCAAAAGGGCAGAGCCGATCTTCACAGTGATACGCTGATAGTTGCTCAGACTCCGGCTCATTATGGGCGCCACTCCTCAGCTGCGTTAGAAGCAAGGGAGTTAGCCTCTTCCTGCTTATCCTTGTCAATGGCACGAATGATCATTCGTTGAACAGCATCAATGTTTTCGCCGCTGGTCGAAGAAATGACCAAAGGTTTCTGACCACACGCTTCTTCAAGTGCCTTGTAGCGCTCTTCACGTAGCTCGTCCGTCAGCGCATCCGCTTTGGAAAGGCAAACAATCTCGGTCTTCTCGTCCAGCCCGTGACCATAAGCTTCCAGCTCACCGCGAATGGTGCGGTATGATTCTGCCGGATCTTCAATACCGGAGCCATCCACCAGATGCAGCAGCACACGGGTACGCTCCACGTGACCAAGGAAACGGTCACCCAGACCATGCCCTTCGTGTGCACCACGAATGAGGCCCGGAATGTCTGCAAGAACGAAGCCACGTCCATCAAGCTCACAAACCCCAAGGTTCGGATGCAGCGTGGTGAACGGATAATCCGCAATCTTCGGGCGCGCTGCAGAAACCGCAGACAGGAACGTGGACTTGCCAGCGTTTGGCAGTCCCACAAGGCCCGCATCCGCAATCAGCTTCAAGCGCAGCCAGATCCACTTCTCTTCACCCTCAAGACCCGGGTTCGCACGACGCGGCGCCTGGTTGGTGGCTGACTTGAAGTGGGCGTTACCAAAACCGCCGTTGCCGCCTTTAAGCAGCAGCAAACGCTGACCAATCTCGGTCAGGTCTGCAAGTACGACTTCGTTGTCTTCATCCAGAATCTGGGTGCCAACAGGCACGCGCAGCACAACATCGTCGCCCTTGGCGCCGGTTCTGTTGCGGCCCATGCCATGCATGCCGATTTTTGCCTTGTAGTGCTGCGCATAGCGATAGTCGATCAGCGTGTTGAGGCCATCAACACACTCAATCCACACATCACCACCACGGCCACCATCACCGCCGTCAGGACCACCTTCGGCAACATATTTTTCACGGCGGAAGCTGACGCTACCTGCGCCACCATCACCAGACTTTACAAAGATCTTTGCCTGATCGAGGAATTTCATTTTATTCTCTTTCGTCCACCTGTGACGTTCTTTGGAGGACGTCTTAAAGCTCTATGACGCTCCCGCCAAGTGCGGAACGGCATTTCTGGCTGATTTTATTGATTTAGCACGGCCAAAAGGCTCACGAACATTAATCCGCAAGCCTTTTAAAAAAGTTAGAGACGCAAAGCGCGGCTCTAAAGCAACCTACAGGAAAACCGCTGTAGAAATGTAAAAGGTTAGGCCGCCAGCGCTTGCATGGAAGCCCAACGGTCCCGTGTCAGTGTCACCGTGGTGTAATCCATCTTGATGTCACCGCGCGCACGGTTTGTCTCCATGGTCTCGCCCGTTACCACAAAACCGTTTTTCTTCAGCACATTCAAAGACGACGGATTGATGGTGAACAGACCGGTGTTCATCGCGACCGCATTCAGCTGGTTGAACACGAAATCGCAAACCATATTGGTCGCTTCACTGGCATAGCCTTTACCCCAGTGAGATTTCGCCAACCAGTAACCCAGATGCGGAGTTGTCGAAACATTGCGAATGCCGATCACGCCGACCAGACCGTCACCATTATCGATCACCCAGTTGATTTCTTCGCTACGTGGTGTCGTGCGGCAATGGTCAAACCACCACGCACCATCATCCTTGGTGTAAGGATGCGGCACCACGGTCAGCATCTTGCTCACATCGAAATCATTCAAAGACTCGTTATGAATATCAAAATCAGTTTCGCAGAAATCACGTAGGATCAAGCGCTCGGATTGCAGCTCCGGGAACATGACAAACTCTTCTTATCTTCTTGGAGCGCTTGCCCGATGTTGCCAGCGCTCTTTTCTTAAGGACACGAAGATAGCGTCAAGCCCGTCAGTTCTAATGTCTGCAACGCGCTGGGTGCTATCCAAACTACGCTTTCTGTCCTGATAGGTTTTGAAACTCACGATGCCCTGAGCAGCCACATGGACCGCCCCATAATCACTAATGGCCGAGGGAGCAAAAGGCTGTTGCCGCAACCTTGCTCAAAACCCTATCCTGCCATCTGCTGAAAGTCGCGGGAACGCACAAACGGACGCGCCAGCCAGAACAGAAGTGCAAGACCCATCATCAATCTCCCGAAAACCACAGAGCGAGCGGGAATTGAAGGTGACAGAAACCTGCATCTTTCTTCAAAAAGTAGATGGGAAAGCAGGCAACAGCATCTTGGAGATTTCAAAATCCGAAAGGAACTTTAAAAGCTTGGAGGCGGTCACTATCTTGGCCCGCACCCGATTGCAAGCGCTTCAAGCCCATTATTGGAAATTTTTTCACGTGGTGAGGATTATTTAACTTCGGCTTTCGCCTGAATTCCCGCACAATTGAAAATCAGTATAGGCAATAGCACCTTCCGTAATTTTGGCAGGTTTTGTGCAAAGCTGACGGAATAAATTAGCAATTGACTCAGGAAAACCACAGGGAAATAAAAAAAATGCGTTCTTCCGCACTCTAAACGAACGCGGCATCTTTACTTACGAGCGATTTTGTGGAATTCCGTCTTTACGTTAAGACTATCGACACCCTGTCTCCTTTTTAGGCGTCAGAGCATTCGATTTCGCTTTGACGCAACCCCACGCTATCTGCATGTTGCAGCGGCACACTAACTAGGAGATATCACGATGGCTAAAGGCACCGTGAAATGGTTTAACAGCACTAAAGGTTTCGGTTTTATTGCACCTGAAGATGGAAGCAAAGACGTATTTGTTCACATCTCTGCAGTAGAGCGCTCCGGTCTGTCTACTCTGGCTGATGGCCAGGAAGTAACTTACGAACTGGAAGCTGGTCGTGATGGCCGTCAGAGCGCTGTAAACCTCGAAACTATCTAATTCGAGCTGTTTCAGAGAAAAAGAGCGCAGCAATGCGCTCTTTTTTTGTCCAAAATTCTTAAATAGCCACCGCGCGCATCGCTTCCCACAGGTCGCGGGTCAGCTCCACTTCAATCAACGTAACATCCTGCTCCTTGCGAGCGCGGCTTTTGTCTGGTCGGGAGCCCACTGTCTGGAACCCGTTTTTCGCCAGTACATTTAACGACCCGTCATTTTCCTCAAATGCGCCGGACGTCACCTTGGAGGCCCCCAGTGTCTCAAAGCAGTAATCGACCACCGCTTCAGCCGCCTCACTCATATAACCTTTGCCCCAGAACGGCTCGGCCAGCCAGTACCCAATACGTGGGTGGCCATCTTCCGGGATGCGGATGCCAATGACGCCTGTAAACCCGTGTTCGGATTCGATAGCCCAGTTTGTTTCTTCACTCAGCGGCGTTTCGCGAATGTGGTTCAACCACCACTCACCATCCGCTTTTGTGTAAGGGTAGGGAACCACAGTCAGCATTTTGCTGACTTTAAAATTGTTGATGTACTCACAGATCGGTTCCAGATCACCCTGCCTTAATTCACGGAGCACCAGACGATTTGTGTTGAGTTCAGGAAACACCATTACTCCAATTCCATAGGTTTTGGAGTGTCTTCTATCAGGTCGCAAACACTCCGAAAAATAATAGATTATGCGAAAGGCCAGCGGTTAGGCCACCGCAAATCGGGTTGCCCATTGCTCCTGCGTCAAGCTTAGAGAAACATTTGCAAGCTTCTTACCTTCGCGGGAGCGCGGCACAGAAACTCCTCTTTCAAGCTCTTGAAAGCCAAGCTTGCCAAGAATGCGCAGGCTGGCGGTATTCTCCTCAAGAGCGGAGGAATAGATCACCGGAAGGCCAAGTGTTTTGAAGCCATAGCTAACAACAGCCTCCGCAGCCTCACTCACGTAGCCATTGCCCCACAGGTGCTCTGCAAGCCAGTACCCCAGTATTGGTTTGGTGCTACTAAGCTTCATCAGGGTGATCGCACCGGAGAAACCAGCAGGCGTTTCAATCACCCACGCAACCTTTTCAGAGCGCGGTGTTGTGAGGCAATAGTCGATCCACCACACTCCGTCCTCTTTGGTGTAGGGGTGGGGAACCTCGGCAAGCATCTTCGCAACCGCGAAATTGTTGATGTGGGTGCAAAGCGGCTCTAGGTCCGTGTGCTTGAACTGGCGAAGTGTCAGGCTATCTGTTTTCAGTTCAGGAAACATCTTGAATACTCACAATCAATTATCTCGGCTGTTCAGCAGAAGAAAGTCATTGCGTGTCAACTGAAGCTGAAACTCCTCCAATTGAATATTGTCACGCGCACGACAAACGCGCTCACCTTCGCCGGTGATCTTGAAGCCAATCTTGGTCAGCACATTCAAGGAGGCCGCATTTTCTTTAAACACGCCACCATGCACTACAGATATCTTCCGGTCTTCAAAGAGGTAAAAAAGAACCGCCTTCAAAGCCTCGCTCATCAGGCCCTTGCCCCAATGTTCTTGCCCAAGCCAGTACCCGATATTAGTGGTCCCTTGTAGGTCTTTGACTTTGAAGGTACCGCAAAGCTGGCCATCAAACTCCATCGTCCACGTCATATTCTCGGCTGCATCGTTCTCGCGAGCCGTCATGATGTACGCCCGCCCATCCGCTTCTGAAAACGGGAACGGTTGAGTGCTCAGTGACTTGGAGACCTCAAAGTCCCCCAAATAGGCACAAAGCCTTTCAAGATCGTCCTCCCGCATTGCCCGCAAAACAAGCCGCTCGCTGCGAAGGGTAGGGAAGGTGGTGTAAGTGCTATTTTGTTGGCTCATCGCAACAACACTCTCTTTTTCATCAAAGGGCACTCTTCGAGTACCTGTTGGAAGCGGTCAGCCGAAACCTTAAGAAAGGCTTCGTTCAACTCCTCGCCGCCTCTCGCTGCACAAGTGTTAGTTCGCAGCGTTTCGATGATAAAACCAAATCTTTGCAGCACGCGTAAGGAAGCAGGGTTGCACTGAAACGCGCCGGTTTGTACCGCGCGCAAGTCTCGGTGCTGAAACAGGTAAGTAAGGACTAAAAGGACTGCCTCACTCATCAGTCCTTTGCCCCAGTGTGTCTTTCCCAGCCAATAACCGATACCCGGCTGACTGGTCAGATAGCTTGCCTTGATGTATCCGGAGAACTGTCCCTCGGTTTCGATCGCCCAATGAACATGCTCATTGGGGTCACCTTCCATCGCTTGCAATAAATACCGTCGGCCATCCTCTGGAGAAAACGGATGTGGTGCACTGCAAAGCATCTTCGTCACGTCGAAATCACTCAGATAGGCAGTTAGGGGTTCCAAGTCACTCTCCCGCATTTCCCGCAAAACAAGCCGCTCGCTGCGAAGGGTAGGGAAGGTTGTTTGGGTCGTCATAGCGGTCAACCTTCTGCTTCAGCAAGGTCCACAAATTCGGCTTTGGGCAATGCTAGCCGGACATAAGAAACCATCATACCGCCCCGTCCTTCAGAGGGGATAGTTTCTTCGCCAACTTCGCTGAAGCCCATTTTATGGAGCAGTCGGGCAGAAGCAGGATTGTCCTTAAAAACGTCAGCCTCAAAGCTGGTGACAGAACGCTGCTCAAACCCGAAACGCAGCACTGTTCGAAGCGTTTCGCTCATATAGCCGCGCCGCCAGTAAGCCTCACCCAGCCAGTATCCGGTCCAGCCTTGAGCATCTTCAAAACGCGCCCAAATACAGCCAATCAGTCCGGTACCATCATCAATGGCCCACAACACCACCTTCTCTGGATCATTGTTTCGGCCGCGATTGATATAGAACTTGCCGTACTCTTCGGTGAAAGGGTACGGCATGCCAGAAAGCCTGCTCGTCACTTCATAAGAGTTTGCCAGCTGAACGAGACGGCTAAGGTCAGGGTCCTCAATCATTCGCAATCGCAAACGCTCTGTTTTTAACTCTGGAAAATCCATCCTATCTTATCCCCCCTACGGCAAGTTGTGGTTGCTCAACGGACTGCGCTAAATCCAACTTGAATTCCTGAGCTTCGACTTCGTGCGTTCCTCTGGAGACAGAGGAGCGCACGCAGACAGTGGTTGGGGTGAACCCGTTCTTCAAAAGAACGCGAAATGACGCAGGATTCTCCAAAAAAACGCAAGCTTCTACGTTATCAACGCAACGCTCGATTTTCAGATAGTTTACAACGGCTTGCACTGCCTCGGTCATATAACCACGGCCCCAGTAGTATTTTCCAAGCGCATAGCCAAGCGAAGCGGTCTCACCAATCTCGTGCGCACCAATGGACCCGATGAAGCCGGTCCCGTTATCAATTGCCCAAACCACGTCCTTATTCAGGTCATTGGAATGATTGCGAGTGACGAATCCCCTTGCCCAGTCATCAGTGATCGGGTGGGGAAAACTGGCAGTCATCCGCGCCACATCAAAGTCGGAGAACAGGAAACGCAGCCGAGCATAATCGTCTGGCTGAATTGCTCTTAAAATCAACCGGTTGGTTTGTAATTCCGGAAAGATCATTGGGCTAACTCCTGCTCTCTGGCCTGCTGTGCACCGATGAAATCAAGCGGGGATATCTGGAACTCTTCTGTCGGATAAGTGCCCTCAGGACGCGCCCGACTGCGGCCCTCATTCTGTCCGGTATGCACAAAGCCAAGCTTACGTATCAGTCCCAAAGAGCCAGCATTGTCACTAAAGGCGTCAGCAAAGATCGACGGAACCTCCCGCTCCAACAGCAAGTAGCGAAGGACCTCGCTAACTGCTTCAAACATAATGCCTTTCCGCCAGTGGTCTTCGCTAAGCCAAAAAGCCAGCTCCGGTTTCGTGGAAAGATTACCAGCGCCAACACCAGCAACCACTTCTCCCTGAAGCTCAACGGCCCAGTTCACGGCCTTTCCAAGATCACCGGGCATAAACCTTTGAAGAAAAACCTCCACATCTGCCTGGGTGTAGGGATACGGAGCACTGGCCAACATGCGCGTAACCTGCTGGTTTTGCAGGAGTTCCAGAATGCGAGGTGCATCCGTTTCTTTCCATTCCCGCAGTGTCAGACTAGCCGTTCTCAGGCGAGGAAAAGTGGTCATAGCGCGGCTCCCATCATAATATGCGCATCACCATGCAATGCTTCAAACCGATCCCGCGGCAGATGCATGATGATATTCTCAACGTCTTGTTGCAAAGGTTTGGAGTACCGGGTGCAAAAGCCCGCAGGCTCAAACCCTAGTTTCTTCAATAGCTTCTGAGAGGGGTAGTTCGCCGCAAACACACGAGCGGCAAACGTGTCACATGCGTCGCGCGCAAAGCCCCAATGCAGCGCAGCAACACATGCTTCAATCATATAGCCATGGCCCTGCATAGCTTCGCTAAGCCAGTAGCCAATGGTCGGTAGCTCGGGGAACTCCTTGAGATCGCCGGGCTTTTGTATTTCGACGCCACCAATCAGTGTGCCGTCATGTTCAATGGCAAACGGAAATGAATCCGTTTTCGGATCTGCTTTGCAAGCCTGTTCAATAAAGGCTTCAGCTTCCCCCATGACCGGAGGCCATGCCAACCCTGTAAGCCAGCGCGCAATTTCATAGTCGGAATGCCCGATCTCCCAAAACTGCGCAAGATCATCAGATTGGAATGGGCGCAGTTGCAGCCTTTTGGTATCTATAGTTGTAGTGAGCATTGTAAAAAGCCTTGTAAATCAAATGCATATTTCTCTAATCGTTACTTGAAATGGAAAAGTGAAAGCAAAACGCAGCGTCGCTCTCGTGATCTGAGAAAGCCAGGTTTGGCTACAAGATCACGTGGGGAGACTACTGGTTTCGTGTGGTTGAGGGTAAGCCGTTACAGCCAAACAACAATCACGCTGCCGGAAGCAGGTTGCTGTCACGGCAACCTGCTCATCTGGCATCACTTAACCAGCATGACCCCATCGCATATTTGCGATCCATTGGGCGCGGGTTAGTGTAAAGCGTGTGGCATCCACCACGGCCTTTGCGCCGAGAGAATGCAGCTTTGTTGTTCCGTCCTGCTTGAAGCCGCACTTGGTCAGAACACGGTGCGAGGCAGGGTTGCTCACACGGCAAGAAGCGGAGAGCTCCTTAACGCCGTTGGCAAACGCGAATTCAATAACAGACTGAACAGCTTCTGTCGCATATCCCTGGTTCCAGAACGGCTCGCCCACCCAGTAACCCAGATGCACTGCACCAAAGTCCTCGGTAAGCGGATTGAAACCGATAGCGCCAATAAAGCGGCCAGTATTCATCATGCGGATCGCGAATGTCGCTTGATTTGGGAACTGAACCTCACACCGTTTCACCAGCGCTTTAGCGTCTTCACGCGTAAAGGGATGCGGCATGTTCGTCAGCTTCTCAGCGATCCGACGGTTGTTGGCCAAAAACAGGATGTCGGCCAAATCATCCTTGCGCGCTCGGTCGATGACGAGACGCGCGGTGTCCTGCGGCGACCCGGCCGCGAAGCAACTGCTTTCTTCTGGGATTTCTTCGTATTCAACTACCATGGTCTTTACTCCGGTCTTGCTGCCCGTCCCACAGGGCAAAGAAAAAGGGGAGGATGGCATCCCATCTTCCCCTTATCCTGATCTTATTGATCTTGACCGGATTTCCTAAATCCGTCGGGGTCTGATGAGACGCCGACGATTTGGAATATCACGTCAGCGTTACTCGGCGGCTAGTGCCACCGGCATCACGTTGATAAATGTTCGGCCGTTGCGTTTTTCTGCGAAGGTAACTTTGCCTTCAACAGTCGCAAAAATGGTGTGATCTTTACCCATGCCAACGCCCGCGCCAGGATGCCACTTAGTGCCACGCTGACGTGCGATAATGTTGCCAGGAATTACAGCTTCACCGCCGAATTTTTTGATACCAAGGCGACGACCAGCTGAGTCGCGACCGTTGCGGGATGAACCGCCAGCTTTTTTATGAGCCATAACGAAGTACTCCTCGTTTAATCTCTAGGACAGTAACTTGCGCGAATTACTTCGCTGCCAGTTCCTTAGCCTGTTCAACCCAGTTATCGCGTTCGAAGCGGCCTTTGATGCCTTGCTCTTCTTCAACGCGGGCGATGTCTTCAGCGGAAAGAGCTGCAATCTGTGCGTAGGTAGTGATACCTGATGCATTCAGCTTTTTCTCAATTGCTGGGCCAAGACCCTGCAATTTTTTCAGATCGTCGGAACCTTCAGCAGCTGGTGCAGCGGCAGCTTTCTTAGGAGCAGCAGCTTTTTTAGCTGGCTTAGCACCACCGGTCAGGATGTCAGTGATTTTCACGGTTGTGAAAGCCTGACGGTGACCGTTGCGGCGACGTGAGTTCTGACGACGACGCTTTTTGAAGATGATGATCTTACGATCACGACCCTGCTCAACAACTTCTGCAGTTACAGAAGCGCCTTCAACAGTTGGTGCACCAATAGTGGTGTCCGCATCGGAACCAACCATCAGAACTTCGTCAAATACGACGGTTTCACCAGCTTCGGCAGAAACTTTTTCGATCTTCAGAAGATCGTCAGCAGCAACAGTGTACTGTTTGCCACCTGTTTTAATGACTGCGAACATGCGCATGTCCTTCTTATCTTAGCGCACCCTTTGGCGTCGCAGTAACCTGCGAACTTTGTCGACCGTTTCCTTTATGCTCTAGGAACGTCCCATTTGGGGGAAGTCGACCGCAAACTCTGGAAAAAACCAGAAGGCGGTTTCGATGTCTTGCCTCGGACAGCGCGGAAAAGCGGGTATCCCGCAATTTTTTGAGCTGCTGGAATATACGCAGCCAATCTGGAATGTCAACGCAGAATGTCCCCATAATATCAGAAATTCGGCGGTGAGATCACAGGCCTCCGCCGAGGCAGGCGAGGCGCTTATCTATACTTAGGTGGTTGATGCGAGAGAAAACTTAGCAAAATAGGAAAAGTTCAGGAGAGCTGAAAGGAAGCTTATCGCTGCCTCGGCTCGCCTGTTGGCTCTTATGTCTTCTACAACTCTATCAGCTCTAAGCCACTGAGCCCGTCGCAGCAGGCCCGCTGCGACGGGCTGCTGTGACTGCTTGAGGGAGGTGCTGCTCTGGTTATTCCAGCCGCTCTATATCACCAGGTTTCCAGGTTTTTTCAAACCAACCCTCAGTGGGGCTGTAAAGGCGCAGGACCGCAAAAAATCCCTTGCCGGGAACTGTCTCCAGCCAATTACTTTCTTTGCCTTCCGGAGCTTCTGGGCCAAAGTAGAGATCCACAGAACCATCTTCGTTTGCAACGAACACATCCTTGTGCTTTTCACTGTTGTAACTGGGGAAAGGTTGACTGGTTTGCAGTTGAGAGCGTGTCTGGGGATCATAAAGCACAATTGACACAAACTTTTCTGCAGGGGCCTCATTAGGGAGGTTTAGCTTGTAGGTATTGCTTCCGTCCAGATAGTTGCCTTCAGCATCCAAAGCGCCCCAAGCATACTGCGATCCTTTGCCGATCAGCTCCTTAGTCATTGCAGGGGTGTTTACTGTTGCAAAGTAAAAGAACTCGGTTCTTGCGTCGAGATCGCGCCCGCCTACACCGTCGTCTCTTAGGAACTCATAGTTCCCGCCTGGGAAGCCGATCTTCCAATAGCTTCCTTCATAAAGGAAATCATCTGTGTTGCGTTCATACCAGAGCAACGTGCGCGCAGTCGCATTCGCAACTTCAGCTGCTTTGATAAGGATGTTTTTCATTCGCAAGTCTGGCTTAAATGGCTTTCCCTTTTGAATGCCAACAGAAGCAAAAAGGCCACGCAGTTCCGGGTCGAGCATCTCAACCGGTTCACGGTCAATGACAGCGTGGAGTTCTTTAAAGAATTCAAAGTCGGTCGCATGGATGGTGTTATAAGCCACAGTCGATCCATCGTAGAACTCCATCTCAGGAGGATTATCCTTTTGGGCAAGAGGATAGATTTTTATGCCATCTCGGAATAGCTTGCTGGAAAAGTCTGGTTTGCCATCCATTAAAAAACCACGGGCGATAAACCAGTTTATCCAACTGGGTGATTTGGCAACAAAATAGGTTTCACCGTCGACCTCGGCCTCCATTCCTCCAACTGGTGGATCAAGATCACCTTCATAATCAGGCGGCAGTATTAGATATTTTCCGCCTTTGCCTGCATCTGGACCGGGGGCGCCTGTATCAATCACAAAGCGGAAGAATGCGTCATTTACTGTGCCGGGACCAGTTCCTGGGGGAATTTCGATAACGGTTGGACCATCTTCTTCCAGATTAAGTACTGCACTCAGATAGACGGTATCGGTGTTCCCGGTGAGAAAAAGTGGATTGCTATCCATCAGTTGATCGAAGATGCGAACCTGATTGGAATTTGTTTTTCCGTCAACTTCCTGACTGCGTCGAATAGCTTCCATGGATGCTGCGGGAATGCCATTCAGAAACGTTTGAACGCCGCGAATATAATCAAGGTGGTTATATAAAGCTTCCGCAGTGGGGGCTGTGGGTATGCCATCGAAAAACTCAATGTCACCCGCTCGAGTACTGTACTTATCGGGTGTTAAAAGGCCTTTAGGGATTTTCGTATTGTATCTTGGGGTTGCGTCCTCTGCTAAAACGCTTTGAGCCAAGAATATATTAAGAAGAAGTACAGAAGTACCAAATGTCTGAACCAGATTTATCATAGCACTTTCCATTTTTCGCGATAGCTAGACTAGAGTCAGTAGTGTAGGATTGGGCGCATACTTCTAGTCGTGAATTAAACAGATAGTGCGTTGAAAAATTTTCTTTGTAAGTAAGATAGAGGCGGAGAATCTACATTCTCTGGTTTAGTTTTATTTATCACTTTCTACAGCCAGGTTTAGGTCAACACATTTTTGCTGTTGAACTCCAGATTGTCTCGTCAACTGCACGTTGGCATCAACTCATTCCGGGCGGAGAGGAGAAACATGGCAGTCGTCACTCTTGCGATCTCTAAGTACGTTTTGTTGAACGTGTTGTTAGGCACCGGGAAGGAGTGTGAGTTCTGCGGCTGTTGAGTCTATCGAAGAGCAAATGGGTTTGGATGCAACTTAGGAAGGAGAGAGCAAGGCAAATACTGGTTGAAATCAAGTCTCCATTAACAGCGACTCTGAGCCGTTCAATTTTGCGTAGAACGGCTCAGAAACTATCAGTCATTATCGTAGGTAGTACGCCTCATGATACTCTACGGCATCATTAACAGGTATTAGATCACCGTGACTGCCTGTGTTTACGTCGATTCCATCTCTATTGATGTAACGTGCACTCACGTAGCCTTGGATACCATGGTGCGATACGAGGCACCAGCTCCAGTCGCTTTGGCAGGATCTGACCATTACAGTGGAACCAGGCTGTAGAACCCTAACCACATTATAGTTAGTAGAGGGTCCCATGCGCATGTTGAGCCAGTAGTGATCAGTGGTATTTGCTTCCGTCATAATCTTGACAAGAGCCTGAGACGAGACGGGAGTTAAAATGAATGCACCTGCTGCGAACAAGGCGCACAATAGATGTGTCAACTTAGGCATATCATGTCCTTTCATGGCCGTTTCTTAGTTTTATTTGGCCGTAAAAAGTTTGTGATGCCGCATCGGTAAGGTAACCTAGCCTAAATTGCAGGTATGAACAATATCGCGTCTTTGGTCACTGTGTGTAATCAGAGTAATATATCTATAGTATTCGAGATGAATGATTTTAAAAGGTGTAGTAGTATTTCGTCATGCTACCGATGAAAACTCATCCCTATCATAGACCCATAACTCCAGATCTCCGCGATTACTCGTATGTGTGTGACAATGCTTTTAAACCTCGTCCTTCTAACAAAAATGCTGGTCTAATTGCTGCGTTAAGAGTGAGTGTATGTAGCGAGATTCGACCATGATGCTGATGTTCACTTTTGAATGCCAGCAGATCTACAGAAGTGATTCTTGCTATTACTGCTACGCAAGGCTTATTCAGCGGTCTAATTGCTACGTCAAAACACTTAGTTTGATATGTTTTAAGCCTCATTTTACTATCGGTTTAAGGATAGATAAACCTTCGCAAGCCAACATCATGCCCATGTGATTTGTGCATGTGCCATACAGGTGCTGGGGGACGGCAGGCGCCGAATTGGACTGCATGTGACAAACTCACAATTATTGTCATCAGTTGATTTAAACCGCATACGTGCGGGGGGCATAAAATGCGCATTCCAAAGTTCGCCTGGATCTATTCCGTCGTGACCAGAGTTACAGCCCTCGGGTTGTTGCCAATTCTCGTGCTGAGTGGGGCTCTGATTTCCCTCTCCCAAATGAACAGCCATAATGCTGAGTTTCAGGAGAACACGCAGATCCATAGTCAATTAATGCAAAATGCGCTGGCAATCAGCTCGGCGACGGATCGAATGCGCGCGATTGGTGGCGAATTCCTACTGCATCCAGATGCAGAGGCAGCAGAAATTGCGGCGACAGAGCGGGAACGCGTCGTTGTCTTGGTTGGGCAAACTCGCGCCTTGCAGGTTCCGGACATTCAAGATGAACTCTACGATAGTCTGGAAGGATACGCCTACGGTTTCTCAGAGACCTTTGGTGCTGTGGTTGAGGCCACCATTGAACGCGGAACCAGTTCGGATGGAGGTCTTATTTCGGTTCTTCAGCGCGCAAGTTCCTCCATGCAGATTGAAATCAACAAAGCGCGTCGGAAGGTGAACGTCAGCAAGGACACTCACCGTGTCGCTGGTTTGCTCAAAGACCTTCAGGCCATGGAGTGGACCATCGGTGTTGATGGCTACGAAACTGAAAAGAGCACATTCAAAAGCCGTATCGAGCAATTCGGTATGGTTATTCAATCTGCGAAAATGCCAAAAGAGACCTCTGAAGCCGTGACAAAGCTTTGGGCAACCTACACTGATACGCTGGAACAAATTGAAGTCCTGAATGCGGATATTCAGGAAGAGATGGTTTTCGCTCTAGAACAACTGGACGAAATGATCCCAGCCGCCCAGCAGCTGAATGAGATAGGCGCAGCAGGACAGGCCAAGGCGAAAGCCCTTCATAGTGAAGCCTCTGCAGCCAGCATGCAGCGATTCTTGTTGCAGGCTGCCGCCATGGGCCTTATCGGCCTGATGATTGCGGGCTATATCGCGTGGCGCATCTCTCGCCCACTCGCAAACCTGCACAAAGCGATGAGCATTTTGGCCGAGGGCGACGTTTCAATCGACATTGAGGGCACGAACGGTCGGGATGAGTTCGCGAAAATGGCGAAAATCCTGGAAGTGTTCCGCGCCAATGCCATTGAGCGAAACCAGTTGAACGAAGAGCGCGACCAAGATAACAAACGCCGTGAGGAGCGTGAGCAAAAAGTTGCTGTTCTGGTGCGTGAGTTTGAAAAGGCAGCAACAGCAGCAGGCGATGGGTTCAATTCCGCGATCCAGTCATTGCATGACGCATCCTTCGCACTGAATGTCACAGTGGAGAGCGTCTCGGACAAAGCTGTAAAGGCAGGCGAAGCTGTCAGCCATGCCTCGACCTCTGTGGCAACGGTTGCATCCGCCAGTGAGGAAATGTCTCTCTCCATCAGGGAAGTGGCATCTGAGGCAGTAAACTCCAAAGAGATTGCCGATGAAGTAGGTAATCTTGTCGTCAACACATCCAAAACAATTCAGGAGCTGGCAGACTCAGCCTCTCGTATTGGGCAGGTCGTCAATCTCATCAAGGACATTGCAGATCAAACCAACCTCCTTGCATTGAATGCCACAATCGAGGCTGCTCGTGCAGGTGAAATGGGCAAAGGGTTTGCGGTGGTAGCCTCTGAAGTGAAGCATCTGGCAAACCAGACAACCACTGCAACAGAGGAAATCTCCCAGCAGATCCATGCGATCCAGCAGGTGTCTACCGACGCTGTTGGCTCCATTGAAAATGTCACGAGCATGATGGAAAAGCTGTCCACCAGTTCGTCTGCTGTGGCAGCGGCAGTGGAACAGCAGTCTGTCACAGTCTCTGAGATTGCACGCTCCGTAACCGATGCTTCCGACCAATCCCGTATCGGCGAGTCTCAAATGATTGATGTTGCCAACACCATTGAAAACTCCACCAAAACGGCGGAAGAGATCAACAGTCAGGCAGATAATATCTCTGGCGAAGCTGATCAGTTTAACCGGTCGATCAAAACCTTCCTTACAGAAGTGCAGACAGCTTAAGCGCTCTGAAATAGGCATTAATTTCAACGCAGTGGGGTAACTCACTGCGTTTCTTGTATTCAGGGTCATGTGAACTGTGAGTTATCTGCGACATAGAGCCTACAGGACTTGCCGAAAGGAAAGCTTCTTTATAAAGTCCGCAAGCCTCAACACGAGGAAGACGCGGGAGAGTTGCCGGAGTGGTCGAACGGGGCGGTCTCGAAAACCGTTGAGCGCGCAAGCGTTCCGAGGGTTCGAATCCCTCACTCTCCGCCATGTTTTAATTTTCCTTTTAAAATCAATAAGCTATTGAAGTGTAATAGTATTTTATTCCGGTTGTCCCACTAAACTGTTACAGTGAGGCATGGAAAAGATGTCTGGTCATACCCGTTTATATCGCCGCAACGCCACCTATTATCATCGTGCTGCTATCCCTGCAGACATCAAGAAAACCTACCCTAAGATTGAAGAGACTTTCTCGCTGGGCACGAAGGATTACAAAGAAGCACTGCGACTGGTGAGGGTTGCGGCTGTTGAAGTGGATAGCCGCTTTGATGAGCATCGCTCTGAACTGAAACGTGCCAATCAAACCAAGCATGCAGAATTATCGCTTGAGCAGATCAAGAGCGTGGGCAAAATCTACTATTCCTACCTGCTGGAAGAAGGTGAAGAAGGCCGAGTTGAGGGCTTTGGAGATAAAGACAAGCGAACTGTCATCATTGCGGAGGGGCAAGACCCAAACCAAATACTTAAGGAAGTAGGCATTAGGAAACAGAGCTTCGAGCAGTCTGAAGAATACAGCGATCAAAGGCTTGGAGACCTCAAAAAGGATTATGCCAGAGGTAAGGTAGATAGTTTCTTCATGGGGGAAGTTGATGAGGTGCTGAGCTGGGCAGATGTTAACCTCCCTCTGCTGTCGGAATCTCAAAGCAGGAAGCCTTTAGCTCGAGAGCTTCAGAGGGTGACGATACAAGCCCATAAGGCGATTGCTGGGCGAAATCAGGGTGAAGTGGTTGATACTCCAACAGTTCAATCTATCGCTCCTGTAGCACCTCCTACACAATCTCAACCACTACTTTCCGAGGTGGCTGCAGAATGGGCAGATGAGAAAGCGCGGGCGAGCTGGAGACCCAAGACGGAAAAAGATCACCGCACTTGGATGAAGAACTTCATGGAGGTGGTTGGAGATAAGCCGCTCGCAGAATACACCAAAGCGGATGCTAGGGCGTTCAAGGCCATGCTTCTCAAACTCCCTGCAAATTGGGTGAAGCAGAAAGAGCTGGCGGGTATGAAGATTGCACGAGCGGCCAAGAAAGCCGCTGAGTTGGAAATGCAGCCGATGGCAGACCTGAACGTGAACAAAATCATCGGTTTTGTGCTGGCGTTCTGGAACTGGGCAGAGGCGAACTATGATGAAGCCCCCGCCAATCTCTTCAAGGGACTGAAGATCAAGGTCAAACAGTCCGCACGAGACCAGCGTGATCCGTTCACGTCGGAGGAATTGAAAGCCATCTTCTCAGCACCTCTCTACACAGGCTGCAAGTCAGTGAGGTTCTGGAAGCAGGAAGGCGACCTCGTCCCGAAAGCCGCAGGCATCTACTGGGTGCCTCTCATTGGCCTGTACACAGGAGCAAGGCTTGGCGAGATCATCCAGATTTATACCTCAGACATACGCGAGCAAAATGGTATCTGGTACTTTGATATCAACGAGCATGGTGAAGACAAGCAGCTAAAAACAGCCAGCTCCAAGCGCCAGATACCCATCCATGCCGAGTTGATAAAGGCAGGCTTGCTGGACCTGCACCAGCAGCGCAAAGACGAGAAGCAACAACGTCTGTTCCCCGACCTGCAAAAGGGTGAGGATGGTTATTATTCCTCTCCCTTCTCTAAATACTTCAAACGCTTCTTAGAGGCTGCGGGCGTAAAGAGAGACAAAAACGCCTTCCATAGCTTCCGCCACTGCTTCGAGGATGCTTGCCGAGACAATGATATCAGCAAAGAGATTATGGATGCCCTACAAGGTCACACTGAGGGCGGCATGGCTGGGCGGTACGGTAGTGGTTTTAAGCTTGTGAAGCTCGCTGACGCGATGGGGAGACTCAGCTATGGAGGTTTAAAGTAGGCAGATTCTATCGAGCCAAGTTTCTGGATCTAAAAAGGGAGAAGATGGCTATTACTCCTCTCCCTTCTCCAAGCACTTCTTATTGGAGTCGCTGCATATGAAGCGAGCTAATAATGCCTTTCATAGCCTCCGCCATTGTTTTGATTCATATCATCCACACATGATGTTATTAGATTGCAGTGGATCGGCAAACCCTTTCAGCTAAGTCTGATACACCAGAAAACGCCCAAAGAGAGATACGTCTGGTTGGCTCGGAAGTTTGAGGCCAGTGAATCTAATTGGCCGTAATTGGTCTAACTAAAAGGCTTTGCGTTCTTGCAACTGATTTTGCTATTTATGCATGCTCAGCTCGGGTGGGGGATTTTCCTGCTTCTTCCAAGATTTTGGTAAACTTTTGGCGGGCTGGCGTTGCAAGGTTTTTGAGTTTCACTTCAACTAAGCTTATGGCCCTATGAGCTTTGCCTTCCAGAGCTAGAAGCAATAGCTCGGCTTTTTCTACCTTCATTCCTGAGCGAGCTTGTGTAGAAGAGAAAGCCTCCAGCGCCCGCAAAGCATCCTGTATCTTTGTTTTGTTATTGGAAGACATAGCCATATCGAGTTTTGTGAGTACTGGATAAGGCACTTTGTTGTGTTGGACGATCGCATCGTCGATTAACTCAAAAGCATCAAGTTTTTTGCCAAATTTATAATGGTAGAGAGCATTCATAGATGCTTTCATTTCATAGGCGGTTTCGCTTGAAATACGTGAAATAGCTTCTAATAGTTCATCCAGTTGCTGCTGAGTGTTATCATTCGAGTTCGCATAATATATGCAAAGAAAATATGATTGAATGATATGCGGGTTTTCTGGATATTTAGTGTAGTTGTCCGCTGCAAGTGTGAGGGCCTTCTCAAAGGCTTCCATTCGTGTGAGAACTAAAACTAGCTCCCGCCTTGACCTTTGCTCCGTTCTTCTAGCTTCGAGAGACTTGAGAAAATATTCGTAAGCTTTCTGGTAGTTGCCATTCATGCGATGGTAAAACCCAAACAGAAAATTGTGTTCTGGGCCGCGAATTTTTTGGACTTCTCTCTTGAAATCCTCATCCTTCAAACGGGCTAGAGCTTGGCAAAGAAAATATCGAATGTCCTGCACTATGTGCTCATCATAATAATCAGATTTCTGTAAAACACGCTTTGCTAGCTTGACAACATCGCGAAGTCTTGAGCGACCTGCATATAGGTCTTTGATTGTTTTTAAAAAATGAGAGGGGATTAAGAGCTTCGCAGGTGTTTCTTTGCCGGATTTTAGCGCTTCTACAAGCGCAATTTGATATTCAGAAACGTCATAGTTTCCACTGTCATAGTTTTCTAGGAAGTCGTCAACGAAACTATCAAGAACCAAGCTGAATTTCTGAGGAATAGGATTATTGCCGCGCTGTATAAAATCACGCAAAATCTCGTTGACACGATAATAGTTCCCAATCGGATCAATTCGCTCGCAGACAGCATCCAGAATAAACTGCTGTAGATAAGCAAAAACGTCTTCTTTAGATTTATCTTGTACGTATTCAATAAAATCAGTCGAAATGAACTCAAATTTTGCGATGAAAGCAAGAAATTCCATAGCTTTACGATCTTCAGTATACTTTTCAAGACATATACTTGCTTTGTTTGAGGCGTAATTGGCTATTTCATTACGTTCATTAAGTGCAGACTGTAATCCCTTGTCTTGAATTAGATCCACTGCATTGTTACTTGGCTCGGATAGCCTGTTAGTATATTCCTAAACTCTTTCAAATCCTCATTGCGCAAGCCAAGTTCTAAGTGGTCGCCTAGCCGCTTAAGAAGGCCAATTCGCTCTTTTCCATCCATTTCTGGAATATCAAGAAAGCAGATAGTTTCATTGTTCCGATAGACGTGCTTCTTAAGGCGTGATTGAGTAGCGATGCTAACTACAGGCCCTTCATAGTTTGCTCGTTTAATTACTTGAATGAACCAATCTTTAATTTCGCCGTCGATTGTGAGGCAGTTATTGTCTTCTAGAATTATTTTTTCTTTTAATTCGTAGAAATCGCAAAAAAGATTTGCGCAGAACCCGATCTTCTCCTCCAGTGTGAGAGTAGATAGATCGGTGTATTGGCGAAATTCTGAAAATCCCAAATCTAAGAGCTTTGATATGAGACTCTCAATGCTATCAGTTTGGCTTAGAGATATTGTGACTGGTGTGTAGCTGCCCTTAATAATATTTGCTTTCTTCAAGCAATGTTTAATTGTGCTCTTTCGTCCAATCTCTCTAAGCCCAGAAGCTACCACCAACTTTGGTAGAGCTTTGTCAATATCATCGAAGCGGTTCTCGAATTCTTTTACTATCTCGTTACGACCAACGAAGATGTCGTGCCGCGCTTTCATTCTTGGGTGCTTTTCCCATGAGACTTCTCTCAGGCGCTGCTCGATTCTGCGTACTGCTGCTGTGGGTCTCGTAATTGGCCTGATGTTGTACTCGTGTTTAATCCAGTCCGGAATTCTTGGGTCAGTATGAGTAATTAGGGTATCAATCACGATCGGAAAGAAAAGGCTCAATTGCCCTTCTGACAAAGCGGTCTTTGCATCAGAAATTTCTTTCTTAACCCAGTCAGAGTTCAGGGTGGATTGGCCTAAGAAAAGTGGAGAGACTTCATCTCAATTTCTCTTTGCTGTCTCTCGAACGTTATTGGCGAATGAT
>CANLTN010000002.1:0-352888 GCA_947494035.1 uncultured Pseudovibrio sp.
CTGAAAGAAAGTGAACCAGACAAATGTGCTCAAGCTGAGAACCTCTCGATTCAAATCAAACGCAATCCGCTTTAGTGTGCTCAACTGAGCTACATCAAGCGCCTTCCACGATGATCAGGTTCGCGATGCCCGCGTCTTTTCGATGCTTCTTGGCAGCCTGATACTCGTCACTGTTGTAGCAGGCCATTGCAGTTTCCATGTCGGCAAACTCAATCACCACGTTGCGTGGAGAATTGGTGCCTTCCAGGTCTTCAAACTTTCCGCCACGGGCCAGAATGTTGGCACCATACTTTTTGAAGGCAACTGAAGCACCTTCTGCATAGAGCTTGTATGGCTCCGGATCTGTAACGGTGACGTGAGCGACCCAATAGGCTTTTGGCATTTTTTCTTCCTTTGAAACAAAAGGAAGCGGCGTATGATACGCCGCCCCTCTTTTCGTAATAGACAGTGTAGTCGCCGATTACTTGTTCAGGATTTTGGCCAGAACAAGGTAGGCAATGGCTGCCGCAAACAATCCCACGAACCACGCGTAGTCATAGATCGTTCTGAAAACTTCCTGAGTTTCGCCAGTTAGGCCAACACTTGCCAAGAAGCCAGGAAGGTTTGGCAGGATACCGATGACCAACGCCAGTATACCAGCCCAGTTCCAGCCATTTGAGCCTGCATAGATGCCGTTATGCTTGAACAGATCTTCCACGTTGAGCTTGGTTTTGCGCAGCAGGTAATAATCTGCCAGCATTACGCCCGCGATTGGGCCTAGTAGTGCTGAATAGGCAATCAACCAACCCTGAATGTGGTCAACCAGAATCCAAGGGAACATCAAGACACCAATGGCTGCTGTGATGTACCCACCCTTGCGCAGGTTGATGGACTTTGGAGCCAGATTTGAGAACCCGTGCGCAGGAGCAACAACGTTTGCTGCAAGGTTTGTGGTCAGGGTAGCGATAATAAGCGCGAACAGCGCGACAATTATGCTGGTGCCACCCATCTTTTCTGCCAGATCAATGGGGTTCCAGATGGCTTCGCCGAAGATCACCACGGTTGCAGATGTCACAGCAGAGGCAATGAAGGCGAACAGTGCCATCGGGATTGGAAGCCCGACCGCCTGCCCCAAGAACTGATCTTTCTGGCTTTTTGCGTAACGGGTAAAGTCAGGAATGTTCAGAGCAAGCGTTGCCCAGAAGCCTACCATACCTGTGAGGCTTGGCCAGAAGATGGACCAGAACTGACCTTCTTTTGGCTGGCCTTCTGCAAACTGGCTTGGTGTGGAGAGCATTGCGCCGAACCCACCTGCATTCACATAGGCCCATGCGAGCAGTGCCAGCCCCATTGCGATCAGGAAGGGAGCTGCGTAAGTTTCCAGCCAACGGATGGATTCCGTACCATTCTTAATGAAATAAAGGTGCAGCGCCCAAAACGCCATGAAGCAGGCAAACTGGCCTGCATTGATGCCGAGAACCGGAAGCGGATCACCAGCAAGGCCACCACTCATGAGCGTATTCAGGATCACGTAGATCGCAGAGCCACCAACCCATGTTTGAATGCCGAACCAGCCGCAGGCCACGATACCGCGCGCAACTGCTGGCAGTTTTGCACCAGCCGGACCAAAGGACGAGCGCAGCAGGACCGGGAACGGGATACCGTACTTGGTGCCTGCGTGACCAATCAGAACCATCGGGATCAGAACAATCGCGTTGGCGAGCAGGATTGTCGTGACCGCCTGATCCCAGCTCATACCAGCGCCAATCAGATAGGACGCGAGCAGGTAGGTTGGGATACAAACCACCATACCGACCCAGAGCGCGGAAATGGACACCCAGTTCCATGTGCGGGCTTCAGGTGCAGTTGGTAGCTGATCTTCGTTATAAAGATCACTATCAATTCCGACAAGTTCCTGATGGACAATACCAAACTCGTCCGGAACTACATTCGCGGCTGAGCCTAGAGTTGAATCCGACATTGCATAATTCCCCCTTAGATTAAAGGCAGCAGATTCCCTCTAAAGATACTACTGCGTTTAATGGTCAACCCACGCAGACCACGCGGGCCTGATGGCATTCCGCAGCGCTTTGCAACGCCGCGATATGCTCAACATTACTTGTATCAAGCGCCTCTTTCTTCCGAAAACCTGTCCCCTCGTTTCGGAGGTGCGCTCAATTTTCAACAGGCAGGCTTAAACGCCTGACGGCATCAGTTCAGGCCGACGCTCCACTTTGCGCGGCGCTGTGATTTCCTTCCACTTGGACAGGGCTGCGCCGACCGGAGCGTTTGGCTCGCGGGAAACGAACTCACCGTGGCCCGGTTCCGTCTTGACCGTACTTTCCTCAATCGCGACTTTACCGCGGGTGAGTGTGAAGCGTGGCAAACCGACCACTTCCTTGCCTTCAAACACATTGTATTCAACAGAAGACTGCTGATTTGTAGCAGTGATTGTTTTTGAGCGGTTTGGATCCCAGACAACGATGTCTGCGTCTGCACCTTCCAAAATCGCACCCTTTTTAGGATACATATTCAGGATTTTAGCGATATTGGTGGAAGTGACAGCTACAAACTCATTCATGGTCAAACGACCTGTACGCACACCATTAGACCAAAGCATTGGCATCCGGTCTTCCAAGCCACCAGTACCGTTCGGAATCTTTGTGAAATCGCCTACACCAAAGCGTTTTTGCTCAATTGTGAAGGCACAATGGTCTGTTGCAACCACCTGCAAAGACCCAGACTGCAATCCAGCCCACAGACTGTCCTGATGCTGCTTGTTGCGGAATGGAGGTGACATGACACGTTGTGCTGCATGGTCCCAGCTTGGGTTGGAGTATTCGCTCTCGTCCAATGTCAGGTGCTGAATGAGCGGCTCGCCGTAAACGCGCATGCCTTTTTGGCGGGCACGGCGAATGGCTTCGTGAGCTTGCTCACAACTTGTGTGCACGATGTAGAGCGGAACGCCCGCCATGTCCGCAATCATAATGGCACGGTTGGCGGCCTCCCCTTCGACCTCTGGTGGTCGGGAATACGCGTGCGCTTCGGGGCCGTTGTTACCCTCTGCCAGCAGCTTTTGCTGCATGGTGGCGACCACATCTCCGTTTTCCGCATGGACGAGTGGCATTGCGCCAAGGGCGGCACAGCGCTGGAAAGATGCGAACATTTCGTCATCATCCACCATCAGCGCACCTTTATAGGCCATGAAGTGCTTGAAAGTGTTGATGCCGCGATCAACCACTTCCTGCATCTCATTGAAGACCTGCTCACCCCACCATGTGACCGCCATGTGGTAGGAGTAGTCAGAACACGCAGCTCCTGATTTTTGCTGCCAGATGGCGAGTGCTTCCATCATGGACTGGCCAGGCTCAGGGAGGCAGAAGTCCACCACCATGGTGGTTCCGCCTGCAAGGCCAGCTCTGGTGCCAATTTCAAAGTTGTCTGCGGAATGCGTACCCATGAACGGCATTTCCAGATGCACATGCGGGTCAATACCGCCCGGCATGACGTAGCAGCCGTTGGCGTCCAGCGTTTCATCGCCGGAAAGGTTCTCGCCAATTTCGATGATTTTGCCACCATCAACGAGCACGTCGGACTTGTAAGTTCTATCGGCAGTAACGATCGTGCCGCCTTTAATAACTGTAGACATATCGCTGTCCTCAACTCTTTTGGATCTATAAGGTCGATGGGTTACTCGGCTGGCTCGGTGGTATCCTGCTCAATCTCGGCGTATTCCAGCACGGCGTGGAAGAGCACATCAGCGCCTGCGGTTGCCCACTCTCTTGAAATTTCTTCATCTTCGTTGTGGCTCAATCCATCCACGCATGGGCACATGATCATGGCTGTTGGAGCAACGCGGTTAATCCAGCAGGCATCGTGGCCAGCCCCAGAAATGATATCGCGGTGGGAATAGCTCAGGCGATCTGCTGCGTTGCGGACGGCAGTCACACAGCCTTCGTTGAAGGTGACAGGGTCGAAGTGACCAACAGCTTCAATCTCGATACCCAGCCCCAGTTCCTCCGCAATCTTAGGGGCTTCAGCTTCCAGCTTGGTTTTCATGCCATCAAGAACATCCTGATGCGGGGAGCGGAAATCGATCGTGAAGACGGCCTTTCCCGGAATTACATTTCGGCTGTTTGGGTAGACGTCGCAGTGACCAATCGCACCGACAGCTTCCGGCTGATTTTCCATGGCGATCTGGTGCACCAATTCAGTAATGCGCGCCATACCGAGGCCTGCGTTTTTGCGCATTGGCATTGGAGTGGAACCGGTGTGGCTGTCTTTGCCGGTGAGTGTGACCTGTAACCACCAGAGGCCCTGCCCGTGAGTAACGACGCCAATGTCCTTGCCCTCAATCTCAAGGATTGGCCCCTGCTCGATGTGAAGCTCGAACATCGCGTGGAGTTTGCGTTGACCCACCGGTTCATCACCGACATAGCCGATGCGCTTCAGTTCATCGCCGAACTTCTTGCCCTCTGCGTCTTCGCGATCATAGGCCCAGTCTTGCGTGTGCATGCCAGCAAATACGCCGGAGGAGAGCATGGCGGGAGCAAAGCGGGTACCTTCTTCGTTGGTCCAGTTGACCACTTCAATCGGGCGTTTTGTTTTGATGCCGCGCTCTCGTATGGAACGGATCACTTCCAAACCCGCGAGTACGCCAAGAACACCATCATACTTGCCACCAGTTGGCTGAGTATCAAGATGAGAGCCGATCATGATCGGATCCAGACCTGGATCTTCCCCTTCAAGGCGAGCGAACATGTTGCCCATACTATCGATGTGCATTGTCATGCCTTCGGCCTCACACCAACTGGCGAAAAGCTTTCGGCCCTCGGCATCTTCATCTCTCAGTGTTTGCCTGTTGTTGCCGCCACGAACGCCGGGTCCGATCCGAGCCATATCCATGAGGCTACGCCACAGTCTGTCACCATTAATACGATGATTTGAGCCAAGTTTACTCATAAGTCTCTCCGATAACGCTTTTTCAACGTCGTTTTATTTGGTTTGCCGTCGCTCAAATCTTTACAATTACAGCGAGCTTGCCATAGTTATCTGGTCTCCCGAGGGAGCGTAAAACTGATAAAACCGATGAGGACTTTCACAGGATTCAAGCTGTTTTTCATGTTTTGACATGCCGGCCAGTTTGCAATCACACCTTGACAGGGTGCAGGCGGAATATGTCAAAATTCAATCTAGCAGATATCCCGCAGGGTTATTTTTCCCATTTGGAAGAGATCGTTACACCTTGTAGAGTCATTCCACTCAGGCGACACAATAAGTCAGCTCAAATATTAGATTCTCCCCTCCCAAAACTTGGGGTAAATTGGACCAAACAGTCAATTATCTGTCAACCCACCTACAAAAAGGAATAATATTCGTCGGTAACTTCAGAAAATCCTCTGAAATCCCAACGGGTAAAGCACCTGAGAGCCCTGCAAAATCACTGCAAAGGGTTCCGATTAGAGGAGAAAGCTCCACAGTTTCCTAGAATTCTCGATGAATAAATTCAATTTGTCAGAATCAAAATGTATAGATCTTCTTGCAGTTTGAAATATCAATCCGACGATCTGTACATTTTTGCGGAGACTGCTAAATTTTTAAGCACGTCAACTTTACTGAAATAAATATTGCAGTGTGCATTTACCAATCACCTTGTAAGATATAGCTTTTATTGCTCGTATGTGTCTTTCATTGAAGTTAGATTATTTGCGTCTCACCTGATTTATTCTATTCAGTATATTTTTCTCCCTTGACTAACTTTGAGTTGCGGATATTTTTTTGACCGAGAGGTAAAAAATATGCTGACTGCCGACCAAGCACGACATCTGGGGGAAGTGCAAGGCTCAGACCTTCGGGATCTGATGCAATCCGCTGCCGCAGTAAAGCTTCAGTATTGGGGCGAGACTGTCACCTACTCCCGTAAAGTTTTTGTACCACTGACGAACATGTGCCGGGACACTTGCACGTACTGCACGTTTGTCAAACACCCCAGCTCCCCAGAAGCCAACATCATGTCACCTGAGCAAGTAATGCGGACGGCGCGCCAAGGCGAAGAGACCGGGTGCAAGGAACTGCTCTTCAGTCTGGGTGAGAAGCCGGAGCTGCGTTATGAGCAGGCGAAAGCCGCGCTTGGAGAGCTTGGTTATGGGTCCATGGTCAGCTACTTGGCGGATGCCTGCAAGATGGTGCTGCGGGAGACCGAGCTTTTGCCCCATGTGAATGCGGGGACCTTGAGTGATGAGGAAATTGATCAGCTTCGCCCCTACGCCGCTTCCATGGGCATGATGCTCGAGACAACCAGTCGCCGCTTGATGAAGGAAGGGCAGCCGCATTACGGATGTCCTGACAAAGCGCCAGTCCAGCGCTTAAGGACGCTTGAGCGGGCCGGACAGAAGAAAATTCCGTTCACCACGGGACTTTTAATCGGCATCGGTGAGACGTGGGAAGAGCGGATTGAGGCGCTTGAGGCTATCAATGAAGGCCATGCACGTTACGGCCATATTCAGGAAGTGATCATTCAGAATTTTCAACGCAAACCGGGTATCGGGATGGAGAACCATCCTGAACCAACGCTGGACGACATGTTGCGCACGCTGGCTGTTGCGCGGCTGATCCTTTCCCCTGACATCAGCCTGCAAGCGCCGCCGAACCTGAGCGACCGGCATATGGAATACTTGAGTGCAGGCATCAATGATTGGGGCGGGATTTCCCCTGTAACCATCGACTTCATCAACCCGCAGCATCGCTGGCCGGTGATTGATGAGCTTGCCAAGTCCACTCAGCTGGCAGGGCAGAAACTGGAAGAACGCCTGACGGTGTATCCAAGCTACCTGCGTGAAAAGAGCGAGTTTGTTGATCCGGCTGTGCTTTCCAAGTCGCAGGGGCTTTGGGAACAGATGGGTTCCGCCGCCGCGTTTCAAACAGGAGGTTCGCGATGACCCTTCACTCTTTCCCGCAGGCTGCTGAGGACACCTCTGTTCGCGATATCCTGAATAAAGCTCTGGCAGGTCTGGAGGTTTCGCAAGCAGAAGGTGAGCGACTGTTTCGAGCAAGTGCCGCAGAATTCCCAGAGATTGCCCGTGTGGCTGATACGCTTAGTCAGCGCGCCAATGGCAACACTGTTGGCTTTGTGGTCAACCGGAACATCAATTTCACCAATGTTTGTTACATGGGTTGCAAGTTTTGCGGATTTGCCAAGCGGACCGAAGATCCGGACGCAGAATGGTTGGTGCCCGAGCAGATTGTGGCCCGCGCGCAAGAGGCATGGGACCGCGGGGCCACTGAGGTCTGCATTCAGGGAGGGCTGCATCCGAGGATGGAAGGCAGCTATTACCGTGAAATCGTACTGGCGATCAAAAAAGCGCTTCCGGATATGCATATCCATGCTTTCTCGCCGTTTGAAGTCTGGTATGGCGCAGCAAAGACAAAGCAATCCTATAGAGAATTCTTGCAGGATCTGAAGGACTGCGGTCTGGGCTCCATGCCCGGCACCGCGGCAGAGATTCTGGACACGGATATTCGTCAGCAACTGACGCGTAACAAACTGAGCACCGAGAAGTGGGTAGAAGTCATAAAGACTGCTCATGAGGTGGGTATTCCGACCACTGCTACAATCATGTACGGCCACATTGACGGGCCGGAGCACTGGGCAGCTCATATTGCGCTGCTACGTGACATCCAGAAGGAGACCGGTGGTTTTACCGAGCTGGTGCCGCTGAGCTTTGTGCATTCGGAAAGCCCGCTTTATGCGATGAATCCGACGACGGTACGCCCTGGACCGACCGATCTGGAAGTGCGCAAGATGCATGCAGTTTCGCGGATCATGCTGCATGGCTGGATCGACAACATTCAGGTGTCCTGGACCAAGCTGGGGGCCGAGTTTGCCTCGGACCTGCTGCAATGCGGTGTTAATGACTTGGGTGGCACCTTAATGAACGAGAGCATATCCCGCTCGGCCGGTGCGGCGCATGGACAGGAAATCACCGCCTATGAGATGTGCCGGATTATTCAGGAAGCAGGACGCCAGCCGGTTCAACGCAACACCATCTATGGCGTGATTGATGACTTCTCTAAGGGGCTACCAGAACAACAGGCCCCCTTGGTTGAGCGCGTAAACTCCGATTTCCTGACCTTCCTTGACGAGAGCGAAAACGCGCCAGCTCAAATGGTTGGAGGTGGTGTATGACACAAACCGCACCCATTAAAGTGACACTGATTGCCGGAGGTGTGGGCGGCGCCAAAATGGCGGAGGGGCTCTACCATCTGGAGAATGTCGAGCTCTCCATCATCGGCAACATTGCAGATGATGAGGCCTTTCATGGACTGTGGGTCTCCCCGGACATCGACACCCTTACCTACACACTTGCAGATGTGATTGATCGCCCGCAAGGCTGGGGCGTGAAGGATGAAAGCCACCGTGCTTTGGAAACGCTCTCCATACTAGGTGATGATACATGGATGTCTCTGGGTGATCGGGATCTTGGCCTGCACATTTACCGCACGCACCGGCGCCGCAAAGGAGACCGTCCTACACACATTGCACAGGACATTGCAACAAGGCTTGGCCTGACCTGCAGCATGATTTTGCCGACCGACGACGTGGTTCAAACACGTGTGAAGACCGATGCAGGTTGGCTAAGTTTTCAGGAATACTTCGTTAGGGAGCGCTGCGCGCCTGATGTTCGCGAGCTGCGCTATGATCGTATCGAGAAAGCGCGTGCGACGGAAGAGGCGTTGAGCGCACTTGCCGGGGCTGATGTGATCGTGGTGGCACCGAGCAATCCGTTGGTAAGCATTTTACCAGTTCTGAGAATCCCCGGCATTTTGGAGGCCGTAAAGTCCTCTAAGGCTTCAAAGGTCGGGGTATCGCCAATCATCAATGGCGGTGTTGTGAAAGGCCCTGCGGACCGGATGCTGACCTCGCTTGGGTATGAGGCGACCGCTCTTGGCGTTGCACAGATGTATGCGGAGTTTCTGGATTGCTTTGTCATTGATCGCGCAGATGAACAACATGTGCCTCCGATCAACCAGCTGGGCTTGATGTCTTCCATGAAAGCGATCTTGATGAAAACCCGGGAAGACAAGGTGCGGCTTGCCTCTGAGGTGCTTGCGGTTTCCGGCGGACAGGGAAGCTGGGTTGACCCAGTTCAGGAGCTGGAGAGATGACGGGATCGCTTCACAAAATGCTCGTTGTTGTACCGGTGAAGGATTTTGCACGGGCAAAGTCCCGCCTTGGGCCGCAGCTTAACGCAAATGAGCGAGCTATCATTGCGGCTAATCTGTTTGAGCAAACCCTCAGTTTTCTTTTGGACGTGCAGATGCGCAGCCAGATCAGCTTTGATATTGCGGTGGTGACCAGCTCAAAAGATATTGCTGGACGCGTGAAGGACCAGCGCCTCCAACTGATTTTGGAGGATCACGAGAACGGGCTCAACGCTGCGCTCGCAACAGCGGCGGTCTTTGCAAAGGCCCGAGGCTATGAGACGCTATGCGTTTTACCTGCGGACATTGCTGCCCCTGATTTTGAGGAGTTCGAGCGCCTTCTTGGGCTCGCACGGGCACCGCACTCGCTAGTGCTATGTCCAGCATACGACCTTGGCACCAATCTATTGGTTGTCACACCGCCCGATGCAATCCTCTTTAGCTATGGTGATGGCTCTTTCTTGAAGCATCAGCAACAGGCAACAGCACTTGGATTGGACTGCGTTATCGCGCCCTCCCCCTCATTTTCAAAAGACATTGATTACATGGAAGATCTGATTGCACATCGACACCGGCTCCTTGGCAAACGTCCCGACCGGAGAGCTGTTTGATGCATACACTTTCATTATACGCGATCCCGAACATTCCGGAGATTACGGCGGGAGATGATCTTGCAGCCATTCTTGGCGACGCGATTGAGGCCGCAGGGCTTTCTTTGCAGGACGGTGATGTTCTGACCTCTGCGCATAAGATTTTCTCCAAGGCAGAAGGCCGGATTATCAGTCTGGCCGATGTCACGCCTTCCAAAGACGCACAGCGTTATGCGCAGGAGCTGAACAAGGACCCGCGCAAGGTTGAAGTAATTCTGCAACAAAGCAGCCGTGTGGTGCGACATTTCAAACGTCCGACGCAGCAGGAAGGGACGATGATCTGTGAGCATAAGCTGGGGTTCATCTCCGCCAATGCTGCAGTGGATGAATCGAATAGTGGTGCCGATGAAACACTGATTTTGTTGCCCGAGGACCCAGATGCCAGTGCAGCTCGCATGCAAAAGGCGCTTTCTGAACGCTTCAGCGCCCGGATCGGCTTTGCCATTACAGACACATTCGGACGGCCCTGGCGTCTTGGTCAGGTCAATGTGGCCGTGGGCCTAGCCGGTGTGCCAGCCACCATCAAGGAACAAGGCAACTTGGATGCTCATGGGCGTTTGCTCAGTGTGACGGAACCGGCCTTTGCCGATGAATTAGCAGCTGCTTCCGGTTTGGTGATCAGCAAAGCCGGACAGACCCCTGTGGTTCTGTTTCGTGGGCTCAACTGGTCCTTCGAGGAAAGCTCTGCACAGGATTTAATAAGATCGAAGAAGGAGGACATGTTCCGATGACACTCGCGATTATCGGAGGAACCGGACCACAGGGTCAGGGTCTCGCACTCAGGTTTGCCCGTGCAGGTGTACCTGTTGCTCTCGGCTCCCGCGACGCCGCGCGCGGCAAGAGTATTGCTGATGAACTGATGACAAAGCTTCCCGCGGAGGCAGCAAAGATCGAGGGCATGGGCAATGAAGATGCTGTGGCAGCTTCAGATGAGTGCGTGATGCTTGCAGTGCCCTACTCCGCGCACGATGCAACCCTCAAAGCGCTGAAGCCGCATCTTGCTCGCAAAATCCTCATTGACATTGTGGTTCCACTTGCTCCGGGCGACCCGAAGACCGTGGAAATGCCACCGGAAGGTTCTGCAACCGAGGCTGCACAGGCGCTGCTTGGGCCGGATATTCCTGTTGTCGGGGCATTGCACAATGTATCTGCAACGACGCTGAACAATCTGGACTGGGCGATTAACTGCGACATCCTCGTTTGCGGCGACAGCCTTGCTGCACGCAAAGTGGTGATGGAACTGGTCAGCAAGCTGGATGTGAAAACCTACAATAGCGGCAATGCAAAAGCTGCACGTTGCATTGAGGCGATCACCCCAATTCTTATTCGACAAAACATTTCGAAAGCCGTGCCGTTCACCCATGCGGGCATACGTATCTGGGCGCCGGATCACTAGAACATTAATGCAACAAGGCACTCACGGAAAGCTAACTGTCACTTTTCAAGGAGCGCCTGACTCTAAGAACTATCTAATGTGGAGGAGAGACACATGGACTTTGGTATTTGCTTCAAAGGGTTTGTGGAACCTGATCGTGCAAGAGCACTGGTTCGTCAGGCCGAGAATGCAGGTTTTAAGTGCTGCTGGTTTTACGACAGCCATATCCTATGGCGTGAGAGCTTTGTGGCTATGGCAATGTGCATGGAACATACAAAAACCATGCGCTTTGGCCCCTGTGTGACCAATCCAAACACGCGCGACTGGTCGCATGCGGCCAGCCTGTTCGGCTCCCTTGCCAAACAGTCCGGTGGCCGTTTTGACATTGGTCTGGGCCGCGGAGACAGCGCTGTGCGCGTGATGGGCAAGAAGCCCGCTCCGTTGAAGCGCCTTGAAGAGTTTACCCACGTTGTAAAGGCGCTTGTTCGAGGTGATGAAGCACACTACGGAGAATGTCCGGAACCGGTAAAGTTTCCATGGGCAGATGGCTATGAGCTTCCCGTCTGGGTGGCCGCGTATGGTCCAAAAGCGTTGAGTTCAGCCGGACGCGTGGGTGATGGTCTTATTTTGCAGATTGCAGAGCCAGGCATTTGTAAGTGGCTAGGTGAGCAAGCGATTGCAGCAGGTGTTGAGGCTGGCCGCGACATGAGCAACTTCGGCATCATGGCTGCTGCACCTGCGCATACCGGAACTTTGGAAGAAGGCATCGAGAAAACAAAGTGGTTCCCCGCCATGGTAGGCAACCATGTGGCAGATATCGTTGAGAAGTACGGTTCCAACACCGATCAGGTGCCTGCGTCCCTGACGTCTTACATCGAAAACCGCCGCGGTTATGACTATTCGAAACACGGTCAAAGCGACAATCCGTTCCTAGACTTCATTACCGATGACATTGTCGAGAGCTTTGCAGTTCTTGGGCCACCTGAAAACCACATCAAGAAGCTGAACAAGCTGAAGGATGCAGGCATCACTCAGTTCAACATCTATCTGGACAGTGGTGATGAAGAGAAGATCATCGCGGATTACGGCGAAAAGATCATCCCGGTCTTCAATGCGGGCAACGCAAAAACACCGGAAGCTGTCAGCTGATCGTACATGAGCCGGGCTTTCGTTGAGCCCGGCCCTTTCGACCAGTGTTCAGCTTGATTTGGGTAATGTGATTTCGTAGGTGCTAACCAACTCATGTGCCGGGCGGTTTTTTACTGCCCAGTGGTCAGGTAATTGGGAAAGAGTATGGCTAAAGCTTCTGAGGCAAAGGGTAAAACGCGAATACAGTTGGAAAAAACCGAGAAGATCCTCGCCGCTGCGCTGGATGTGTTCTCGACCTATGGTTTTCGTGGCTCCACAATCGATCAGGTTGCCCAGCAAGCCGGTTTATCCAAGCCTAATCTTTTCTACTATTACGACAGCAAGGATGCCATACATGCGGAGTTGATTGAGCGCCTGCTCTACATCTGGCTTGATCCGCTTCACCAGCTTAATCCTGATGGTGAGCCGATTGACGAGATTTGTGCGTATGTGCGTCGCAAGCTGGAGATGGCACGGGACTACCCACGAGAAAGCAGACTTTTTGCCAACGAAATTTTGCAGGGTGCGCCGCGCATAAGGTCGCTGATTGCAGGGCCTCTAAAGTCGCTGGTGGATGAGAAAACGAATGTGATCCAAGGTTGGATCGATAGAGGCAAGATTGCGGAGACCGATCCCTACCACATGCTGTTCTCGATCTGGGCAACCACGCAGCATTATGCCGACTTTGACAGTCAGGTGCAGACCTTGCTTCCCTCAGATAAATCCGAGGACCGGTTTAAGGAAGCGGTTGCTTATCTGGATCGGCTATTCCGCAAAAGCCTTGCTCCTGAGTGATATCTGAATTCACAGGCGCGTTGTTGGTGTGATGACGGGCCCCTGCTCCGTTGCGAGAATGTGTGCTGTTACACGATACACCTCTTCCACGCGCTCTTGTGTCAGCACATCTGCTGGTGTGCCGTATGCAACCAGCTTGCCCTCATTTAGCAAGGCCAACTTAGTGCACAGACGGGCCGCATAGGTCCAATCATGCAGGCTGACGAGCATTGAGGTGCCCTGCTGCTGCAAATTCTGAAAGATCTCCTGAAGTTCCAACTGGTGTTCCGGCTCCAGCCCTTCGGTTGGTTCATCTGCTACGATCAGCGACGTTTTCTGCATGAGGGCGCGGCCAAGCAGAGCGCGGGCTTTTTCGCCGCCTGAGATCCGCAGAATTAAAGCATTTCGGATGGCCTGCAAGCCTAAGCTGGCGAAAAAGACCGCGCCTGTTTGTGGTCGCTTTAGCGATGCTGCACCTAGCTTGTGAAAATGAGAGAGCAGCCAACGATAACGAGGAATGCACCAACCCAAGCTCCGATGGCCGGAAACTCTTTGGTCTGCCACCACAGAACCGGTAGTAAAATAACAGGTGTGGTTGCTGAGAGCGTTGAAACGATGCCAACCTCACCGCCGCTGAGGGCGTATAGGAGGAGTGTCATGCCCACGCCCATACCCAGCATCCCAGAGAACGCGGCCATTGCTGCGATTTCTTTGGTTATTGGGTTTGCCAGTTTGAACGGGCGTCCGGGCAGAAAAAACAATACAAGCAACCCAACGGCAGCAATGGAGCAGCGCATCAGGGAGATCGCAACAGGATCCGCTCCGCTTTCCATAACAGGACGAATGATAATTGAACCGACCGACTGTGAGAGTGCTGCCAATGTTCCAAACAGAACACCGACAATAACCGGTCCCCTGATCTGCTCCCATTTGTGGAGCTGAGTTTTACGCTTGCCAAATGCGATAGCGAGAATAACGCCTGTGAGAACGCTCGCAATGCCCAGTACAGCCTGAAGCGACAGCTCTTCTGAAAGGAACAGCCAGCCGAGAAGTGCGGACATGGGGGCGTTCATGGAAAACAAAATGGCAGTTCGCCGCGGGCCCATGCGGTTGAGGGTGAGGAACAACAGGGTGTCCCCCATGAAAATTCCGACAAAACCTGACAGGAAAATGAGTGACGCATGGTTTGAATCAACCGTATTCCACGTACCTGTTGAAAAGACATAGATGCCCAGAAAAAACACAACAAACAACATGCGCACGCAGTTGAAGCCGATAGCTCCCAGATGCGCTGCGGGTTTTGCAGAAATGAGACCGCCGACGGCCCAGATGGCGGCTGCACCGAGCGCGGCAACTTCGAATAAATACATGGGGTGGCCTATGCATGGAGACTACGGCATTGGCGTAGAACGACTATAAAACCCGAAAAGATCTACTGTGCTTGAGTGTGCCGCGCAAGCTCAGCCTGGTGATATTTGGAACGGACCAACAGGTATTTGCGAAATAATATTTCCCGTTTCAGCAACAAGCCACGGCTGGCATTAACTAAGTTTTCTTCAGGGGACCCAGCGCAACCTTGAAGTTTTTGCGCGCATTCGGTAGAGCTCAACGAGCAGAATTTATTATTGTCCTTGCCTGATTGCGCTTCGGCGTTCTTACCGGCTCATTTTATTAGTTGTTTTAATCTGGAGGTTTTCCATGAATGATATTGAAATTGCCCGCGCAGCAAATATGGAACCGATTGCGCGTGTTGCTCAAAATCTGAAAATCCCAGAGAACGCTCTTGAGCCATATGGTAGGTTTAAGGCCAAAGTTAACTTGGATGAGATGCCAGAACTGGGTAGCAATCCCTATGGGAAACTCATTCTTGTGACAGCAGTCTCCCCTACCCCTGCTGGCGAAGGCAAAACCACGACCACTGTGGGGCTTGGGGATGCGCTTAATCGTATTGGTCTGAAAACCACCATCTGCTTACGGGAGCCCTCACTTGGACCTTGCTTTGGTATGAAGGGTGGTGCTGCCGGGGGCGGCTTTGCGCAGGTGGTGCCCATGGAGGATATCAACCTTCATTTCACGGGCGATTTGCATGCGATCACCTCGGCACATAATCTGCTCTCCGCCATGATTGATAACCATATTTATTGGGGTAACGAAGAAAATATTGATCAGCGCCGCATTGTCTGGCGCCGTGTTGTTGACATCAATGACCGGTCGCTCCGGTCCATTACAACCGGACTTGGCGGTGTGCGTAATGGGTTTCCGAGCGAATCCGGCTACGACATTACAGTGGCTTCCGAGGTGATGGCAGTGCTCTGCCTTGCGGAGGACCTGCAGGACCTTCAGAATCGCCTTGGCCGTTTGCTGATCGCCTACCGCAAAGACAAGAGCCCTGTTTATTGTCGTGACCTGAAGGCAGACGGCGCAATGACCGCGCTTTTGAAAGATGCGTTCCGGCCAAATCTGGTGCAGACGCTGGAAAATAACCCTGCCTTTATCCATGGTGGCCCGTTCGCCAATATTGCTCATGGCTGCAACTCGGTGATTGCAACGAAGACAGCACTGCGTCTTTCCGATTATGTGGTGACAGAAGCTGGCTTTGGGGCTGATCTGGGAGCGCAAAAGTTCTTCGACATCAAATGCCGTCAGGCTGGTTTAACGCCCGACGCTGTTGTGGTTGTCGCGACTGTGCGAGCGTTGAAGATGCATGGTGGGGTTCCCAAGAATGAATTGAGCGCGGAGAACATCGGCGCCCTGCAAAAAGGCATGAGCAATCTGAAAAGGCACGTAAAAAACTGCAAGCGTTATGGGGTGCCGGTGATAGTGGCGATCAACCGCTATGGTCCTGATACAGACCGGGAAATTGCGGTGATCATACAAGAGATGGAAGATCTTGGTATTCAAGCTGTGCCATGTACACACTGGGCAGATGGCTCGAAAGGCACTGAGGAACTGGCGAGCTCTGTTTCGGAGATACTTCAGACAACCCCATCGAACTTCAAGCCACTTTATAATGACAATCTGGCACTATGGAAGAAGATCCGCCGGATCTGCAAAAAGATCTACGGTGCTTCTAAAGTCACGTGCGACCAGGCGGTGAAGGATCAGCTCAAATCCTATGAGGAACAGGGCTACGGGCATCTTTCCGTGTGTATGGCCAAGACGCCTTACTCATTCTCAACTAATCCATCACTACTCGGCGCACCATCTGACTACAACATACACATACGCGCTGTTCGCCTTTCTGCTGGTGCTGGTTTTATTGTTGCCTTAACTGGCGACATCATGGTGATGCCGGGCTTGCCGCGTCATCCGGCAGCTGAAACAATCGGGGTTGATGTAGAGGGTCAGATTGAAGGATTATTCTAGTCCACATCTGATCGGTTAGGACCGCGGCGAAACCGGTCCAGATACACCGTTGACTGCAAATCCTCACGGTCATAATCTCGGTAATGCCCAAACTTAAAGTATTGGGTATTGCCGGCAAATTCGTCATTGCCGATATAGCCAGTCACTCGTGCGATAAATCTACCATTTGCCCATATTTCAATGAGACCGTTGCCTTCACGACTTCCCTTCACGCGGTAACGCATATCTACCCAGTCTTCGGTTGGGTTTGGCAAAACCGGGTCATCGGACAACTCGATCTGAATGCCAGGATCCTCGGCGTAAGTCTGCGGATCTGTCAGGAACGGAAACTTGGAGGTGTCCTGAGTATCAATAGCTACCTTGAGCTCGTCCAGTGTTAGGCCGCTTCCGAGAAACTCTTCAGAAGTGCGGCTGGAATCCTCTCGGTTGCGAAAGGCTTGTCGATCCAAGCTGAGAAGTTGTTGGAGCTCACGTGAGAAACCTTGAAAATCCTGCTGATAGCTGCCTTTTGTCTGTGCAACGATCTTGCGTATGTCGTTGTGCTGGACGGTTATATGAAAGACGCCATTGTCAAATCGTTGCGCCAGAAACGGACTGCCGCCAGAATCCTCTTTCCACTGACCGATTACCCACCGCGTCGACCCGGCCGGCCATACTGTGCCGTCAATTTTGAAGCTGAAGGAATACCAGACTTCATCACCAAAGTTGCAGCGCTTTTGGCGTGCCTCCCAAAGTTCATTCTTCAGGTGACCTTCTTCATCCAACTCGTCATTTCCAAACACAGTAATCGCAAGAGCTTGCCTGCCATCACGCGTAACCGTATTTTCAATCTGGAAGTTTTCCGGTTTGTTCATCCGGTGCAGATCCCAGTTGAGTGCACTGGGATATTCATCAAAGTTGTCAATGATTACGGAACAGGCTTCCTGTCGCATTTCATCCACATGGATAGTGCCGTCATCCTGTGGCGTTACGAGCACATCAACATTCTCGGAAGGCTGTTCATGCGGGGCAACGTCTTGCGCGATTGCCCAAAACGGCATTGTTAACAAGCAAGCACCCGCGATCGCAGGGATGAACAAGCCATATCTTCTGTAGGTGTCACGAAGACCAAAACCCGGCATATTCACTCCCAAAAGCTCAGTGCGGGATCATTAACAGTCACTCATAATCTAAAGAAAAGTTATTGCTGCGTTCAAAAGAGATTTCTGCGGTTTTTCGAAGGTTTTTATGGAATAGCCCCAGAAATTGGTGCGTAGAGAACATCTTCCGCCTCATCCAGCGACATATCAATTATCTTTTGAGCAAGCGTGAACGGGAAGCCGGCTCGCAAAAGACTACCCAGCTCTTTGTCACGCCTCTCTTCCTTCGGTTTTGTCCGCCAAGGTCCAAGGCGCCTGCGTTTGGCATAGGCGACCGCAGCGCGCTGGTCGTCATGGGCTTCATCCTCAAAAGCCACTTCGATGTCTTCACCCGACACGCCTTTTGAACTCAGCTCCAACTTGATGCGGGATTTGGATTTTCCCTTGGCTGTGCCTGATCGTATCTTGCTTTGAGCAAACCTCAGATCATCGACGAACTTGTGATCGCGACAAAAAGTGACCACAGGTTCAATCAACTCGTAGTATTGGTCGGGCTCTTCATCTGCTTCTCTGGAGCGTCGGTCGATTTTTCGCTTCAGAACACGGCGGAGGCTGTCTTCCGATGCGCTGTACTTATTCAGATAGTACAGCGCTGCCCGGCGCAGATATTCTGATGATACTTTTGTACCCACGTGACCTCATCTCCAAAACACTAGATATGAGCTATCACATATTTTGGGGTGATTTACCCCACGAATGAACGTTCAACAACAAAGTCACTCGGGTTGTTATTAGCGCCTTCGTTAAAGCCGCGCTGTTCCAGCAACGATTTTGTATCATTAATCATATGCATTGAGCCGCAGATCATGGCGCGGTCTTCGCCAACATTGATCGTTGGGACCCTAAGGTCATCAAAGAGCTTTCCACTCTCAATCAGGTGGGTAATCCGCCCTTCCCGCGCGAAGCGCTCACGGGTCACGGAGTTGTAAAGATGGAGCTTACCGGCAGCGACTTCACCAATCAGTGGATCGCTGGAGATGCCTGCGACCAGCTCTTCCCCGTACCGAAGCTCTGCGATCTCGCGCGTGGTGTGCGTGAGGATCACCTCATCGAACTTCTCGTAGGTTTCCGGGTCACGGATCAGGCTGGCAAAAGGTGCGATACCGGTCCCAGATGAGAACATGTATAGACGCTTCGCCGGAGAAAGCGCATCAAGGACGAGCGTGCCGGTGGACTTCTTCTTAAGAAGTATCTGATCATCTACGTTAATTTTTTGGAGGTGCTGGGTTAATGGACCATTTGGAACCTTGATCGAGAAGAACTCCAACTCTTCATCCCAAGATGGGCTTGCAATGGAATAAGCTCTAAACAGTGGTTTGCCGTCTATCATCAAGCCGATCATCACAAACTCACCAGAGCGGAACCTGAAGCTTGCAGGACGTGTGATTTTGAATCTGAAAAGGCGGTCAGTGAAATGGGTCACTTCCGTTACTGTTTCTACAAAGACATTTGCAGGAACTGCGCTCTCCAATTCTGCACCCTTTATGATCTGGTTCATCGTTAGCCTTGCTCCAAGTAATGAGGTTGGCAAAGGCTAACCTAAGCAGAAGGCTGTGCTGAGGCACATGCAGCTAATTAACCCCGTCGTAGTGAATATTTCTTTTCCAGTTGCTTTATTCCGTAGAATCCTTTCATCCATCCCTCATTTCTAAGCAGTTGGAGACTTCACTGCTCGCTCTGAATTTGTGGCAGAAGTGTATCGAAATCATACCTTCTACATGATTATGGAATATATTTATGTTATTTTCAGTGCTGTAAAAAATGTCGTACACAGGAACGTGATTTACGCCCATAACGAAGCGTCAATCAGCATGCGTTATTAAGATTGCATTGAGTTCAGTTAAGCGGTGCTGGCCTAGGAGAACGTGTGCTCAAGCCCAGCATCCAAGGTCTGCTGTTCTTCTTCGAGCACCCTCACCGGGTTGCGCTGGTCGGTGAAGATATTCTCGGCAAACTCGAGGTACTTATTTGCAGGCAAAGGCTTGGAGAATATATAGCCTTGTGCTGATGATACCCCCAGCTCACGCAGCAGTACGATTTGCTCGTACTTCTCCACCCCTTCCGCGATGATGCCCATATTCAAGGTATCAGCGAGTTCAGCAATGGCGTCGACAAGACGGAAGGCATTTTCTTCATTGCCGAGTGGATCAATGAACATCTTGTCGATCTTGACAATATCCATACCCAGCTTCTGTAGGTAGGCCAGACCGCCGTGGCCTGTGCCCACATCATCAAGCGCAACACGTATGCCGTGGGCTTGAAGTTCTGCAATGATTTTTCTGGCCAAATCGATATCTTCGAGGGGCTGACGTTCTGTCACCTCCATCACGATCTGGTTAAGCGCAATCGGGGAGTCTTCGTAGATATCGAGTAAGTCGTCGACAATGGAGCGGTCATTGAAGTGGCCTGCAAAAAGATTCACAGAGAGTTTGAGCTCCGGATGTCTGGAATAGAGATCACCGAGATCCTCGATGGACTGACGCATAATACTGCGCGACATTTCGAAGATATGGCCGGAGGTCTCAGCATATGTCATGAATTGTCCCGGAGAGACAACTTTGCCGTTGGGAAGCTGCCACCTCATCAGCATCTCACAGCCCTGTAACTCACCGGTTACAATGTCAACAACTGGCTGGTAGTAGGGTATGAACTCATTGTTTCTGATGGAGGCGACAAAGTCGTCCTCTGCGTCTTTTTCTGGTTTCCAGGAGAGCCAGACACCGAGAGCAATCAGGAAGATGGCAACGCCCGAACATGCGATCACGGCAACAATTTTAAGTTCTCCAACCAGACCCATGATCGCATTGCGGTCACTTCGAATGAGTACATTAATCGGATAGACAGTTGAGGCGACAAACTCCTCAACGATGTTGCTTTCAGGTACATCGGATAGGTTACTGCTACTGGTGGTAGGGTTGACCCAAACCTGGTCACGACCAAGGCGCACTTCGATCTCCGAGGCCTGACGAAGATAATCCGGTCCCGGTTCGATTGCCAGAACAACTGGCGAAATATTGGCCACGAGCCGCCAGCCGTTCTCCAGCTTCCAGGAGACCAATGCGGTGCGGATACCCTGATACTCTGACCCTGACATACCTATACCGACACGTGGTGCTTCGGGCTTCAAAGCCGGCAAAATGCTGCTTCCACGCGGCAACTGCGCCGGGACATAGCACATGGGTACGCCGCGTTGATCTATGATACCAACGGCGTTGATGATGACGTTTTCCGAAAGTGCCTTTTCGAATTCACTTTGATTTTGGCGTGTGCAGGATGTCAGACCATTCGCCTGCATCTTGCGCAGGACTTCCACTACATTAGAGATCGCTGCTTCACTGCGCGATATGTAGCGGTCTGCAATCGCTCCCATCTCCTTGCGGGCCTGATGCATCGCAAAATTCTCAAGGATCAGATTGCCGATAATCAACGGCAGCAACGCCAATCCCAGAGCAACCACAATTGCGCGGATAAATACGAAATAATGGCGAGACACGACAACGACCTTAAGATTGCAAATTACGGCTCTCTATTTCTATGATTATGACTTACTTAAAACTGTAAAAAACATTCAAACACGGCAAACGATCCCCAGATGCTTTTCAAAATCACGGCAAATTGCGCGGACGTTTCACGTTATCGACGGGATACGCTTAGTTTTTGCAATGAAATATACGTCACCCTAACCCTCGCAATGCCAGTTTTGGGTCCCAATGCCTCCCTATGGGAAATCTGGAGCCGAGCTATGCCCATTACTGAGCGACGATCCCACACTTATGCAGTCACCTTCTTTCTTGTTTTCTTCTTCAGCAGCTTCTTCGCACACATTGCCACGGCGCAGATCGATACTGGCAATCCTATTGCAAGGGCCTTGCTTGAGAACTTGCAGGACCGCGGCGTGACTTTGACGCATGTGGGACTAGTGACGGTTGATGGTGATTTGGTATCCATCGACGGTATTGAAGGTTACCCCACTGGAGATCAGGGAAAACGCTTCAAGATCGGTGAACTCGCTCTGTCTCAAGCCTCCCTGGAGAACGATGGCCGCATCTTTATTGGTGCGTTTACAGCCTCCAACTTTGAGGTGGATGAACCGGCTTTCAGTTTCGTTGCCGATAAAATCGCAATCACAGACCTTTATCTGCCGAGCTCCAATAATCAGGATAATCTGGTGGCAGAGCTTCCGGCGTCACTCTACTCCGCTGCAGAAATTGAAGGGCTTTTGTTTCAGGACCATTCTTCGGGCCAGTCCATGCCTATCGAGCGGATTGTCATTGACTTTGACGTTGTGGACGACGATTTCCCAATTATAGCAAGCGTTGTGGTTGAAAATATCGAGCTGAACCGCTCCATGTTTGCACTGCCGCAGCAACAAGTGCTTGTAGATTTGGGGCTGGAACAGGTGACAGCAGGCATCGAATTTCAAGGTGAATGGAACGGAGACACCGGCCAGCTCACGATACCTAGTGCAGCAATTATTCTTCAGGATCTCTTTGGGGTTCAAGTCTCTCTTGAACTGCAAGGTTTAACAGCTCCCGTTATCCAACAGTTTTCTGAGATGGCAAGCAGAGACCATATTATTGCGCTGGATCTGTTGCAAAATGCAGCTGTCTCCAACTTCAACCTTTCAGTGATCAACGAAGGTGGCTTGGACGACCTTTTAGATCGGCAAGCACAGCAGCACGGGCAATCGCGCGCAGCGTATGTCACGCAACTGACAATACGCGCTGATGAACAGATAGCTCGCATTCCGGATCAGGCAAAGCAGCTGGAATTCTCACAGGCGGTCATTGCTTTTTTGCAGAACCCGCAGAACATAACGCTCAGCGCTACGCCTGCATCGCCGATCAGCGTTGCACAAATAATTGGAGTATCAGCTTTTTCACCCGTGTCTGTCATTTCTTTGCTTGGCATCGGCCTTGAAGCAAATGTAGACTGACCGGGAACCCTTCTACCGATCATATAAGGTCTACTTTATGCCTTTCAAAAGTTCCAGACGGCAAGGAATTTTCGCCGTTTCAAGCGCTGTATTAAGCTTATACGCAACGTCCGCACTCTCCAGCCCGGCCTCTGATCTTGTCGACAAGTACAATGACTGGTTTCTTGCAAATGGTGCAACAACTGCCTCCTATGCAAGTGCGGTAGATGACGGTGAAAACACCGAGATTCTGGACCAAAGAATTGAGGGAATGTTTTCCTTTTCTCTCGATGAAGAGAAACCTGAGCTCGGCATCTATTACATCATCACCACGCCAAAAGCTGTTTACTTAGGCGGTTCGCGCAACGGTGATACCTTCAGCTTCGAAAGCATCTCTACAGATGGTATGCAGCTCGAAATCGGCTTCTTTAAACCAGGCGATACCATCAAAAACGTCCATGATGCTCAGGCTTCGAGTGAGGTTGTACGCATCACAGGTGATGCCAAGGACTATGTTATCTCTGGCTACAGTGAAAACTGGATGGATTTGCCTGTGGTCACTGATGGTATCACAGCTGAGGAGTTCCAAAAGCTTCTGGTTGCTGCAACGCGGATGTCTTATGATCGCAGCAGCATTGCAGAACTCCTCATAGATAGCTCAATGCTCGACAGTTTCACCAGCAGCTACGCGCTCAGGAACATTGTTTATACCGGCGTTCAGGATGGTGTCATCGCAACGAACACCATTGATGAGTTCGCCACGACGACGACCACTTCTGGGATGATTGATGGGCGGGACGTTTCAACTTTCTCGCAATCCACATACTCGGATATTGAGCTGAAAGATCAGGACATCCGTCCAATTCTGGCGCTTTTGGGTGCTGGGACCGCTCCTTCCGATCTGGTCACCGGCAGCTACCGCATTGGCAGCTTCACAACGACAGTGGATAATGGAGCATCAAACGACTCCGAGCCATTTGGCATTATGGAGATGACTGCTGGAGCTTCTGTTACAAAAGACGTTCGCATGTCGGGGGGTGATGCAAGCAAACTTTATGCGGCTATTGAAGGGTTTAGTTCCGCTGTTTCCGAGGCTGAAAACCTAGAGAATGTCTATGCATTGCTTGATGCCCTTGGTTCATTTTCGATTGGGTATTCTGATGTGAATGATTTTCATCTCAAGGCGTGGGATCCAATCAGGGCGCGCATGAAAGACACCAAGGCACCAAGCCTTGAAGTGAGTCTTGATCATGCCTCGACAACAGATCTAACGACCAACAGTCTTGGCCAGATCAAACTAGAAGGACTTTATGGTTCGGTTGAAGGTGATGATGCAGTCTTTGACCTCGACAGCTTTGAGCTTGCTGATATTGAGTGGCCGAGCCTTCGTACAATCGTTGAGAACGCCCAGTTGGCACAAGTTGATCCTTCTGCTGCACTGGATGCAATTCCAACGGTCGGGCTCATATCCCTAAGTGGCCTGAGCATGCAGTCCAAGGATCTGGATACTCCGATCGTTCTGGATGAGCTTTCAATCGAGATGGGCAACCACATTGGCCCGATCCCCACCAGTCTTTCTGAAGTGATTGATGGGCTGAGCTTTGATGCCGCTCTGCTGCAAGAGCCTATGGTTCTGGGTATACTTGATCGTCTTGGTATTGAGCGGGTTCACCTCACACAGGATTTTCATATTGCATGGGATGAAAACACTGAGGACCTCACTCTGGAGAAGTTCGAGTTTGAGCTCGAAAACGGACTGAGACTTCGCGCTGACATTCAGATCGGTAGCATTCCGCGCGCGCTCTTTGAGCGACCACATGAAGCGGAAGCTGTTATTGCGCTGGCCACTTTCAAAGGTGCACAGATCGAAGTGATGGACTCTCCGCTTATCAGTGAGATGCTGGAAACACAGGCTGAGCAAGCAGGGGTCCCTGCCGAGATACTGGCGTCCATGTTGATTGATGGCACGGTGCAGCAGGCCGGTCCTCTGGCAAGAACCGAATTTGCTGTAGAGCTTGCTAAAGCTGCCAAGAGCTTTGCGGGTAACCCAACCAACATCCGGGTCACACTTGCTCCTAAGACTGCTGTTCCATTCCTGCAGCTTGGTGGCCTTGCCGCCCTTGCACCCCAGCAACTTCCAAAATTGCTCGGCGCTAGCGTGAGCTACACTGAGTAAGGAGCTGGTAAAATTCAAAAAAGCCGCTGTGATAGACCTTATCACAGCGGCTTTTTTGTTTTTGGTTTGTGGGAAGCAGATGCGGTTCAATTTCAACTACATCTGTTGCCTTCAAGGATTGCGTTAGCTCGAAGACTTTTCCTGCTCATCCTCGTTGCTGTTGGTGAACTGAAGCTCGCACAAATGGCGATAGTATCCATCCATCTCGTAGAGCTGATTGTGCGTGCCACTTTCCAGAAGCTTGCCCTGCGATAGAACGTGGATGATGTTGGCATCACGGACGGTTGCAAGACGGTGGGCGATAACCAATGTGGTCCGCCCTTTCATCAAACGGGCAAGGGCCGTTTGGACCTTTTTCTCAGATTCGGCGTCCAAAGCAGATGTCGCCTCGTCCAACAACAAAATTGGCGCATTGGAGAGCATTGCACGCGCAATAGCAAGACGCTGGCGTTGACCACCCGAGAGGCGCGTACCGCCCTCACCTGCTCCGCTATCGTAGCCCTTTTCCATCTTTTCGATGAACTCATGAGCGTTGGCATTCTTGGCTGCTTCGATCACTTCTTCATCTGTTGCGTCAGGGCGACCAATGCGGATGTTCTCTTTGATTGTGCGATCGAAAAGGAACGTATCTTGCGTTACGATCGCGATATTGTTGCGCAGGCTGCGCATGTTGTACTGGCGGATATCCTGATCATCGATCAGAATTTCACCTTTGTTGATTTCGTAGAACCGTTCGATCAGCGAGAAGACTGTTGATTTACCAGCACCGGATGCTCCAACAAGTGCAGTCACTTCGCCAGCTTTTGCGACGATGCTCAGACCATTAAGAGCTTTCGCCTCGCCATAATCGAACTCAACCTGCTTCAACTCGATACGGCCTTTGCTCACTTTAATGTCCGGCTTGTCTGCACTGGCCCGGTTTTCTTCTGGCAGATCCAGAAGTTCATACATCAGCCGAACGCCGACAAGCTGTGTGTTCAAGGTGACCTGAAAACGCGCCAAACGCTTGATAGGTTCATATGCGAGCAGCAAAGCCGTGATAAAGGCAAAGAAGGCGCCAGCATCCTGACCCAGTGCAATCACGCTATATCCGCCGTACAGTATGATGATTGCAATCGCAATACCGCCTAGAGTTTCCATTAGTGGTGATGTACGCGCGGTCAGTTTCGCGATTTTGTTGGCCTGCTGCTCCACATCGGAAACAGCCCTGTCCATCGCCCCGTGCATGCTCCCTTCGTAATTGAAGGACTTCACGACACGGATGCCAAGAGCCATCTCTTTCACCAGTGAAAGGATAAGCGTTTGGGATAGGAACTGGCTTTTGGCGATCTTCTTTACACGGCGTACAAGCTTGGATACCGCGTATACGGCAGGTGGCATAATCGCGAGAGAAACGAGCGACAGCAGCGGGTTTTGCCAAACCATGACAGTGACCAGGCCGATCACCGACATGACATCGCGACCAACCGAGAGCACAATCAGGTCCATCACGCCGCGGGCTGCGCCGGTGTTATGGCCGAAACGGGTCGCCAGATCGCCGAATGTTGTGTGATCGAAGTAGCTGACGCCCAGACGGGTCACCTTTTCAAACATGTTGCGCTGAAGTTTGGCGACGACTGAGTTTCCAATCCGGCTTAGCACGATGGTCTGCCCATAGGTTGCCAGACCTTTGGCCAGAAAAATACCCATTACAGCGCCGGCAATCACGAAGACCATAGTCAGATCGCGTGCAATAAATACTTGATTTATCACGTTCTTCATGATCGCGGCGCTGCCAGCGCCTGCAGCGGCCGAAATCACCATGAAGAACACCGCGATCATATATTGGTATTTGTATTTTCCAAAGTTTTCCCGGAGAAGGCGGCGAATAAGGCTGGGAGCGCCCTCTACATCGGTAAACAGCTTTTTGCTTATGGCGTTAAACACCCAAAACCCTCATTTTTTCCAGCGATATTAAGCGTATTTGCTTAATTTGCTACCGGTAGAAGATGAAAAGGCGACCGTAGATCTACGACCGCCTTTTTATGAGATTTATAACATTATGACGCAAACCGCCATACCTGCTTTTCTGCCAGCAGCTCTTATGCTTCCGGCAGGTTCAGGCGGACGTGCAAATCGCGCAGCTGTGCTGGGAATACGTCGCTTGGTGCACCCATCATCAGGTCCTGTGCCTGCTGGTTCATTGGGAACAGTGTCACCTCGCGCAAGTTCTTTGCACCAACGAGCAGCATAACGATGCGGTCAATACCAGCAGCCATCCCGCCGTGTGGAGGTGCACCGTACTGGAATGCGCGGAACATGCCGCCGAATTTCTCTTCAAGCAGGCTTTCGTCGTAACCAGCGATCTCGAAGGCTTTCTTCATGACTTCAACCTGGTGGTTACGAATTGCACCTGAGCCAATTTCAAAACCGTTACAGACGATGTCATACTGGTATGCGTTCAGCTCCAAAGGCTCAACGTTGTTGAGGCCGTCCATACCACCTTCCGGCATGGAGAATGGGTTGTGGCAGAAGTCAACTTTCTTGTTGTCTTCATCCCATTCGTACATTGGGAAGTCCACGATCCAGCAAAGTGCGAACTGATCTTCGTCGATCAGGTTCAGCTCTTCAGCTGCACGGGTCCGCGCCTTACCAGCAAAGTCTGCGAATTTCTTAGGATCCCCCGCTGCGAAGAACACTGCATCGCCTTCATCCAGACCCAGCTGGGTGCGAACTGCTTCGGTGCGCTCTGCGCCGATGTTCTTTGCGATTGGGCCTGCACCAGCGATTGTGTCTTCTTCGTTACGGAAGAAGATGTAACCCAGACCAGGCTGACCTTCGCTCTGTGCCCATGAGTTCATGCGATCACAGAATGCACGGGAGCCGCCCTTTGGTGCTGGAATCGCCCAGACCTGAACCTTTGGATCGCTCTCGATCATGCGCGCGAAGACTTTGAAGCCGGAGCCTGCAAAGTGTTCGGTTACGTTCTGCATTTCGATAGGGTTGCGCAGATCCGGCTTATCGGAGCCGTATTTGCGGATTGCTTCTGCGTAAGGGATACGCGGGAATTCTTTGGTGACTGGCTTGCCTTCAGAGAATTCTTCAAACACACCACGGATCACAGGTTCCATGGTGGTCAGAACGTCTTCCTGCGTCACAAAGCTCATTTCCACGTCGAGCTGGTAGAACTCGCCCGGCAGGCGGTCAGCGCGTGGGTCTTCATCACGGAAGCACGGTGCAATCTGGAAGTACTTGTCGAAGCCGGACATCATCAGCAGCTGTTTGAACTGCTGAGGTGCCTGTGGCAACGCGTAGAACTTGCCCGGGTGAATACGAGAGGGCACCAGGAAGTCACGTGCACCCTCAGGAGAAGACGCAGTCAGGATTGGTGTCTGAAACTCGTTGAACTCAGCATCGTTCATGCGCTTACGCATGGAGTTGATGATCTTTGTACGGGTCATCAAGTTCGCGTGCAGTGTGTCGCGGCGCAGGTCCAGGAAGCGGTATTTCAGACGAATATCTTCCGGGTATTCCAACTCACCAAATACTGGCAGAGGCAGCTCTTGGGAGTCGCCCAGAACTTCCATGTCACGAATGAAGATTTCGACTTCACCGGTACCGAGGTTTTCGTTGATGGTTTCGTCAGAGCGTTTCTTAACTTCACCATCGATGCGAATGCACCATTCGGAGCGTACGGTTTCAGCCAGCTTGAAGGCTTGGGAGTCCGGATCAACAACACACTGCGTGATACCGTAGTGGTCACGCAGGTCGATGAAGAGCAGGCCGCCGTGATCGCGTACACGGTGTACCCAGCCAGAAAGGCGAGTGGTTTCACCTACATTATTAGCCCGCAACTCTCCGCAGGTATGGCTTCGATAACGATGCATAGCGTCCTCAGTGGTAATCTAGTGAATCATAGAATTCAGAAACTGGTTGACCCTTCAAAAGGTCATCCGGCTGGAAAAGACATGTCAGCCCCTCAAAGTCAAGTAAGTCTGGTGCTCTGACCCTGTTTCTTGGGCACATTTCCCGAGTTTCCTCTACCTATGTGAAATTCACGAGGCTTCAACTGCGGCCCTTTGGTTCAAGAGGAGTAAAAATTGGCATATACAACTGCTTGATGAAAAAACGAGAAAGTTAGATAGGGACAAGGCCTTTCTCTTGCGCTATAGACTTTGTCACCATGAAGATGATCACAACAACAGAAGAGCTTGCACAAGCGTGCGCTAAGCTTGCCAAATCAGATTTTGTAACAGTAGATACTGAGTTTTTGCGGGAGACTACCTTCTGGCCAAAACTCTGTGTCATTCAAATTGCCAATCCAGATCACGCTGTATTGGTTGATGCGCTGGCTGAAGATCTGGATCTTGAACCCTTTTTCGAATTGATGCGCAATACGGACATCGTCAAGGTGTTCCATGCCGCACGGCAGGACATTGAGATAATCTACCATCTGGGCGGGTTTGTGCCCTCACCGCTATTCGACAGTCAGGTTGCAGCCATGGTTTGTGGCTTTGGGGATTCTGTTTCCTACGACCAGCTGGTTTCGAAAGTGACAGGTGAGCGGATTGACAAGTCCTCCCGGTTTACAGATTGGTCCCGCCGTCCTTTGACGAACAAGCAGCTTACTTATGCACTGGCTGACGTGACACATTTGCGTGACGTTTACCTGTTCCTGAAAGAGCAGCTTGAACAGAAAGGCCGCAGCCATTGGGTTGAGGATGAGATGGCGACACTGTCCTCCACCGACACCTATCGCAGTGACCCGGACAAAGCGTGGCAGCGCATGAAGCTGCGCGTTCGCAAACCGCGTGATTTGGCCGTTCTTAAAGAGCTTGCTTATTGGCGGGAAACGGAAGCGCAAAAGCGTGATATTCCGCGTAACCGCGTCATCAAAGACGATGCAATTTTCGAGGTTGCAACCCAGAAACCGCAGACAACTGAGGCTTTGGGGCACTTGCGTACAATTCCACGTGGTTTTGAGCGCTCCCGTCATGCCGAAGATATATTGAATGCGGTCAAACGGGCCATGGCAATTCCCGAGGAGGAACTTCCGGAGGTTCCGAAGGGCCGACCTTCGCCAGACGGAGCATCTGCGGCAGTTGACCTTCTGAAAGTGCTGTTGAAAATGAAGAGCGAGAGCTTTGGTGTTGCTCCAAAAGTCATTGCAACTGTCGATGATTTGGACAAAATTGCCTCCAGCGATGATGCTCAGGTTCAGGCCCTTTCTGGCTGGCGCAAAGAGCTGTTTGGCGACGAGGCTCTTCGCCTAAAAAAAGGCGAGATAGGCCTTGCATTTAATGGGCGTCAGGTTGTCATTTGCGAACAGGGCGAACCTGTTGAACGGGTTGAGAATGGGTCCCGTCGACGCGGTGGCAACAGAAGCAACAAAGCAAAAGCCTAATTGAGACTTTACATCCGCTTCTTACCATAAGAGATTGATAAATAAGAAAAGCCCCGGCAAAACCTGTCGGGGCTTTCTTATATTCATCTCGGCATTTTCTTAGAGCATGTCGCGTTCATATGAATTCACGCGCCAAGCTCTAAGCGTTTATTTTCACGCGTATTCTTCTCCGAAAACCGGACCCACTTTTCGGGAACACGCTCTAAAGCACTCTGACTTCCGCTTCCAGATCCATAACACGCCCGAGTTGGTTCAGGCGTTTTGTCAAACGGTCCCCTTGCATATCTGCAAGTTCAGCGGGAAGCGCGAGAATGAGCTTGTCGTTGACCAGTGAGAGCTTACTCTTCAGCAGAACACCGTTCATAGAGGCGCTGATGAGCGCAGCAACGCGCAGTGTTGCGCCGAGGAGCCGTGCCAGTTTCATGAGGCGTGGATTGCTCAGGCTGCGGATTGCTGGCGAGAGGGCCTCATCCATCAAGCCTTCGTATCGATAGAACACGGTCAGAGCTAGATACGCTCTGCCCGCATGATCAATGCCTACGAAACCGCCATTGGAGATAATGTTCAGCGATTGCTGCCCACGATAGTCCGGGTGCGCGCGCCAACCGATATCAGTCAACTGACAAGCAGCTTCGCGCAAGCGGCGCTCGCCTTCGCTCTCGTCCACACCTGCAACACGCATGGCCTGTTCGCTCCACTCAACGACCTCGGCTGAGTAGGACGGATCGCGCGCGCGCAACACGCCCAGTTCGTGGGCTGCTGCTAGGAGCGGATCCTGTTTTCTGCCTGCGTCATCAAGTTGATCATACAGGTAGCCCTCTCTCACGCCGAGCGCGGAAAAGATGACCTGATCAGCCTGACAGTGTAGCAATGTCTGCCGCATCACTGTTGCTCCATATGGCAGCAATGCACGGCGGGCCTTGGAAATGACCTGAATGCTCGGCTCATTGCTCACATCATCGCGCATGAGCTGCTCGCAAAAGTCGATCATGACTTCTGCTGGCACCGTGTAGTCGTGCATCACGTGCAGTGGGTAGCCTTGCTGGTACAGATGGAGGCGTCCCAGAGAACGCCAAGTGCCGCCGATGGCGTAAAAATTCCGGTCACGGGCTTTACCGAGCCAATCCGCCTTGTCCAGTTCTTCGCGAGCGATTTCGTTGGCCAGCGCAAGGTCTCTATCGGAAGATTCCTGCAGGCGAATGCCGCCAAGCGGGAACGTGCGTCCATCACCAATGCCGTGTGCGCTGATGTCGACCAGTTCCAGTGAACCACCACCTAAATCGCCGACGAGACCATCTGCTCTCCAAAAACCGGAGAACACACCCATTGCGGAGAAGAAGGCTTCATCACGGCCAGAAAGGATCTGTGCCTTCTCACGGCAGATTTTTTCAACCCTGGTGATGAAGTCGGCACCGTTCTCGGCTTCACGCACCGCTGCGGTTGCCAAGATGTGCACTTTGATGACACCGACATGGTCGCATACGCGCCTAAACCGTACCAAAGCGCGCAAGGCCGTGGCGACATTTTCTTCACCCAGACGACCCGTTGCGCCTACGCCGCGCCCCAGTCCCGCAAGGATCTTTTCATTGAACAACGCAGTAGGGTTACGCGCCAGTCTTTCATAAATCACAAGACGGACAGAGTTGGAACCAATATCAATGATTGCTATTGGTCCTGGGTCTGTAAATCGTCCGCGAGGCTCATCACTCGTCGAGATTTGTGTCACTATTCGGCCGCTCTGCAAAAAGTTTCGGGCTGTCACCCTGTAGCGAGCTACCACGACCAGACAGCGATGGGTTGGTCATAAAGAACATGTGTGCGTTGAACGGATCTTCGTCTGGTTCGGCAACAATGCGCTCATGACTACCGTCCGGAAGCAGACGCCAGCTTTGTTGATTATCTTCTAGATTCGCAACCATGATCTGATCAAGAACCTGCTTATGTACCGTCGGTGTTTTAACAGGTACCAGGAGCTCGACCCGGCGATCAAGGTTACGCGGCATCATATCCGCAGATGAGATATAGACATGGGCTTCGTCTGAGGGCAACCCATGACCGTTGCCAAAGCAGAAGACACGGCTGTGCTCAAGAAATCTTCCCACAATTGATTTTGCTCGGATATTGTCGGAAAGACCCGGCACACCTGCGCGCAGGCAGCAGATACCACGGACAATAAGATCAATCTGCACACCTGCCTGGCTGGCACGGTAGAGTGCATCAATGACACCTGGATCAACCAAGGAATTCATCTTCATCCAGATTTGGCCCGGACGGCCTGCTTTGGTGTGAGCAATCTCTTCTTCTGTATGCTGAATAATCCGCTTGCGCAGGCTCATTGGGGAGACGGCCAGTCGCTCCAGCTCGCCCGGTTCAGCGTACCCAGTTATATAATTGAATACCTTAGCCGCATCGCGTGCCATGACAGGCTCAGCTGTGAAGTAAGACAAGTCGGTATAGATGCGCGCGGTGATTGGGTGATAATTACCTGTACCGAAGTGGCAATAGGTCTTCAGTCCGCCCTGCTCGCGGCGTACGACCATGGATACTTTTGCGTGGGTTTTCAGCTCAAGGAAGCCGAAGACAACCTGTACGCCAGCGCGTTCCAGATCTCGTGCCCAACGGATGTTGGCTTCTTCATCAAACCGTGCTTTCAGCTCAACGAGAGCGGTAACAGATTTACCTGCCTCTGCGGCTTCGACAAGGGCTTTTACAATCGGCGAATTATTTGATGTACGGTAGAGCGTTTGTTTGATTGCAACAACATCAGGGTCCTGAGCGGCCTGAAGGAGGAACTGGACAACGACATCAAAGCTCTCATAAGGGTGATGGATCAGGATATCTTTTTGCTGGATAGCAGCAAAACAATCGCCTCCATGTTCACGGATGCGTTCCGGATAGCGCGGGCTATACGGCAAAAACTTGAGGTCATCGCGCTTGACGTTTACGGCCTGCGACAGATCATTGAGCGCCAGTAGACCGTTGGCAAGGAAAGTCTCCTCCTCGGTGACTTCCAACTCATTGGCAACAAACGCACGTAGATTTTCCGGGGTGCTCTCGTCGATTTCCATGCGGATCACAGACCCGCGACGACGGCGCTTCAGTGCGGTTTCAAAAACGCGCACCAGATCTTCCGCTTCTTCTTCAATTTCCAGATCCGAGTCACGCAGAACGCGGAACGCGCCTTTGCCGCAGACCTGATAACCAGGGAAGAGCTTGCCAATAAACAGCGAGATGATTGTTTCAATCGGAATGAAGCGGGTTGCCTTTGGCCCCGCATCACGCGGCGTTGGCAGCACAACAAACCGGCCAATCTGGCTGGGCATGCGCAACAGTGCGGTCATTCCGGCGCCGCCATCAACCGGACGCAGATCAAGGATCAGCGAGAAACCAAGATTTGGGATGAACGGGAATGGATGTGCCGGATCAATAGCCAGTGGGGTCAGGACCGGGAAAATGTGCTGCAGGAAGTATTCTTCCAACCAGTCGGTTTCCGCCTGACTCATATTCTGCGCTTCAACGATGAAGATGCCTTCATCTGCCAGTTCAGAACGCAACTGACGGAAACGTGCCTGCTGCTCGCTTTGAAGCTTACTGACTTCAACAGAGATCTGTTCAAGCTGCTCTGACGGGGTCAGTCCATCATCAGACATGGTTGTCACATCTGCCCGCTGCTGGCCGCGCAAACCGGCAACACGCACCATGAAGAATTCATCGAGGTTGTTGGCAGAGATAGACAGGAACCGGAGTCTTTCCAAAAGCGGATGACTGGGGTTCATGGATTCTTCCAGAACACGGCGGTTGAATTGGAGCCATGAGAGCTCACGGTTAACAAAGCGCTCCGGTTTTTGCATCAAAGCCAGCCCTGCATCCACCTCATAATCAGCGGTGTCTGTGGTCTCGTCTTCCAAAGCCTTCACTTCCGTAAACTCATTCATTCCATGTACCTCCGCAGCCCGTGGACCGGGTTCGCCAGCATTCGGCGCATCTCGCTACAAATTAGCTGGCGATTACGCTGGCAAGTGTATGAATTTGGTCATTTAGACCACACATTTAAAACGGGAAACGGCACGCCAGAAGCATGCTGCGTTCACCTATAAATCTCTAAACTCTTTCTGCACGCGTATCCTCACACGGGACCCAACAGTCACTTCCTGATGAGATACTTTTCCCACGTATCTCCCCCAAAGAACCGCAATCAATTTTCGGGGATACGCCTATCTCCCGCGTATCCTTGCCCGAAAACCGGCAGTCACTTTGTGGAGATACGCTGCGTGCTTATTCGTCCATGCTCTCCAGTATTTTAGAGGCCATCACGCGAGTAATCTTGCGACCCTTCGCCAATGCGTGCCTATCCAACATATCTACAGTATTGCGCGCTGCATCCAGCGAGCGTTCAATTCGAATTACGAGATAATCTATCACACTGGAGTCAACAGTTACCTGACGATCTGCGAAATGTTTAGTCATTACCATTTTCAGCAGCATATCGTCCGGCTCTTCCAGCTGCACTGGCGTAGATGCCCGAAAACGGGAAGCCAAGTCCTTGGTTTTCAAGTCGAATGTATGTGGCCACTCGCGGGTGGTCATCAACATATTGCCGCCAGTCAGTCGGACAGCATTGAACAGATGAAACAGCGAAGCCTCATCAAATCCGGCGTGTAGATCTTCTACGGCAACCGGTCCGGCTTCTGCCAGAGCTGTCAGGTCAAGATATTCCAATTCATCGCCGCCCACGATTTGTGCGCCGCTCAATTCCTGCCAGGCGTTGACCAGATGTGTTTTACCAGATCCAATCGGCCCCTGAAGCGTTACGATCGCCGACGGCCATTCAGGCCAGTTGGAAATCAAATTGAATGCAGCCTGATTTGACGTCGAAACCAGATAATCATCAACCCCCAAAGCCTCCTCGTGGGGCAAGACCAAAGGCAATTGTTGTGGCCCTGTCGATCCTGTCATTCCAGTCCTTCCGTCTTATTGGTATTTTTGTAGTGACCTGCATATAGCGAGCTTGCAAGATATTGCTTTAGAGCAAATCTTGCTAGTACCCCAACCACTGCTGCGGCTGGAATTGCGATCAACATCCCCACAAATCCCAACAAAGAGCCAAAAGCGAACAGTGCAAACATGAGCCAGACAGGGTGAAGACCGACACTTCCGCCTAAAAGTTTCGGTTGAAGGACGTTTCCTTCCAGAAACTGACCAAGGACAAATACCGCCAGCACAGCCCCGATCATGAAAAAATCAGGCCAGAACTGCACCAGAGCAACTCCAATCGACAATCCGAAGCCAACAATTGCGCCTACATATGGAATGAAGCTGATCAGGCCGGCTGTCAGACCGATCAGCAGGCCGAATTTGAGGCCAATCAGGAGCAGCCCGAGTGCGTAGAACGTGCCCAGTATAATACACATGAGCACCTGCCCGCGCACGAAGCCTGCGACCACCGCGTCCATATCACTTACGAGCGTGCGAATGGTTTTCTGGTGGTCACGCGGCAGCCAGCTGTCGATGCGCTCAATCATGCTGTCCCAGTCCAGCAGCAGATAGAACGCAACAACGGGCGTTACGACTGCAAGCCCGATGATGGAGATCAGCGCCTGCCCTCCGCTCCAGATTGAGGAGAGCAAGCCACCCACAAAGTTAGCTGCCTGACCAACAAAGGCACCCCAGTCAATTTGCTGCCCCTGCCCGGAAAGATTGCTGATCCTGTCCAGCTGTGGCCCAAGCGCGTCGCGCAGGAGTGTTTCAAGATTGGCTGCCAGCTCCGGCAGGTATTCAAGAAAGGCTATCAACTGTCTACCCAGAATTGGTAGAAGGACCACTAGTGCTGTCACGAAAATAATGAGAAATAATAGGAGGATGGTGACTGTTGCCCAGATGCGGCCAAACCCGTGCTCTTCCAGATAATCTGCAATGGGGTCAAGAAGATAGGCCAGCGCCATGCCAGCAACAAACGGCAGCAGGATATTCTGGAACACCGAGAGAAACAGAACAAAGGCTGCAAATGACAGCAACCAGAAGAGCACCTGCTTGTTCGTATTCATAAATTTCTCCAAATGGAGGTGTGAGCGCCCCTGCTCTCCGATTGCTCGGTCAGGCAGGTGATCGCAGACACATTATAATAAGATTAAATTGGTTGTAGTTTCGATCAAGGGATGGCGTCAAGTCGCAGCATCAGGCTTGCCAGAGTAGCTACTCTCTATTTTTGCCAGCTCATTTTGGGAGCACCTTTCTGCGAGGCGAAAAACTTTCCCTCCAGTGAAGAGATTTTCAGCGCCTCGTCTATTTTGCAAATGCTTAGCTGGTTCTGCACAGTTCTGCTGATTTCTCGGAGGCAGGTGTTGTTTCCTTTTCGTTTCGGCCTTGCAATTCCCTACAGTTTTGGTTTTATGCCGCCAAATTAAAGAGGCGGTCATGCCGCCACACTCTTGATGATGCGGAGCAGTATCCATGAGCCAGGACCAGACCGGCCAAAACGGCCTCACCTATTCACAAGCGGGCGTCGATATCGATGCTGGGAACGCACTGGTCAAGCGGATCAGCCCATTGGTCAAAGCAACGCGTCGGCCGGGTGCTGACAGTGACATTGGCGGCTTTGGTGGCCTTTTTGATCTGAAAGGTGCCGGGTTTAAAGACCCTGTTCTTGTGGCCGCCAATGATGGCGTGGGCACCAAGCTGAAGATCGCGATCGACACCAACGTTCATAATGGCGTGGGGATAGATCTTGTTGCCATGTGTGTGAACGATCTTGTGGTGCAAGGTGCTGAGCCTTTGTTCTTCCTTGATTATTTCGCGACAGGCGCACTGGACGTGGACATGGCAACCGACGTTGTTGCGGGGATTGCAGAGGGCTGCAAGATCTCCGGCGCGGCCCTGATCGGCGGTGAGACCGCTGAAATGCCAGGTATGTATGCTGCTGGTGATTATGATCTGGCTGGCTTTGCAGTTGGTGCGGCGGAGCGCGGAACATTGCTGCCTTCCAAGGATTTGGGCGAAGGTGACGTTCTACTTGGCTTGGCTTCTTCCGGCGTTCATTCCAACGGCTTCTCTCTGGTTCGCAAGATCGTTGAAGTGTCTGGCCTGACATGGGCAGACAAAGCACCGTTTGATGCTGACAAAACGCTTGGCGAAGCGCTGATGGAGCCTACCCGCATTTATGTAAAGCCGTTGCTTGCGGCGATTAAAGAGACCAATGGTATCAAAGCCTTGGCACACATTACCGGCGGTGGCCTTCCGGAAAACCTGCCGCGTGTTTTGCCTGAGGGACTGGCAGCGCGGATCGATCTTTCTTCAATTGTGCCTCCTGCGGTGTTCGGTTGGTTGGCTGAAACTGGCAGTATTGCGCAGTTTGAGATGCTGCGGACCTTCAACTGCGGTGTTGGTATGGTCGTTGCTGTTGCAGCTGATAGAGCAGAGGCTGTCCGCGAAGTGCTTGAACGTGAAGGCGAAACTGTTGTGACGCTTGGCACATTGGAAGCTGCGCAGGATGGTGCTGAGCAGGTTGTGTTTGACGGTTCGCTGGGTTTTGCCAAATGAGCGCGCAGCCGAAAAAACGTGTTGGTGTTCTGATTTCAGGGCGCGGGTCCAACATGGTGTCTCTTATCGAGGCAGCCAAAGCCCCTGATTATCCAGCGGAAATCGTTGTGGTCGGCTCAAACCGGCCAGATGCAAAGGGGCTCGACCGCGCGTCTGACGAAGGTTTTGCGACGTTTGCGCTGGATCACAAGCTTTACGGCAAGGATCGGGAGGCTTTTGAGCGAGACCTGCATTCCAAACTCCTGGAACACAACGTGGAACTGCTTGTTCTTGCAGGCTTTTTGCGCATTCTAACCCCTTGGTTTGTCGACCAGTGGCAGGGCCGTGTGATCAACATCCACCCTGCCCTGTTGCCTAGTTTTCCGGGACTACATACGCATGAGCGGGCGCTTGAGGAAGGTGTTCGCATTCATGGCGCCACCGTGCACTTCCTGACCTCAGAAATGGATGTGGGGCCGATCATCGCGCAGGGCGCTGTCCCCGTTCTGGACGGGGATAAACCGGATGAGCTAGCGGCTCGGGTTTTGGCGGTGGAGCATGAGATCTATCCCAAGGCCCTTGCGGCTGTTGCCAGCGGCAAAGCGACGATTGACGGCTTCCGCGTGATTGTTGAAGACGCTAAACCTTCGGATAAAAGCCTTATTTGTTAACGAGATAAGGCTCTCTTCCAGAAATACAACAAAGGTCGCCGACGCTCTCGTCTGCGGCCTTTTTCGTTTGCGTTGATATGTGCGTTGGTTTGCGCAATTTACGTTTTTTGTGCGTTCCTATACCTTGCGCACCGCAACATGGATGTCGTGAAAGGCAGCTCCGCCGAAAGGTGCCGTTTGGTCGGCGCTGGTGAGGGTGTTGATGCCGTTGCCGTGCTCGTGAGATGCGTTGGGCCAGATGCCTTCTGCGATGATCGTTCCCTTTTGAGGACGGTCACCAACGGAGGCGTGCAGGTAGACTTCGCCGCGGTGGTTGGAGAGGATGATCTTGTCGCCCTCTGCAACGCCCAGCGCGGTTGCGTCGTCTGCGTGCAGCATGGCGGTTGGGCGTCCTTCCTTCTTCAGTGAGCTTGGTGTCTCGTTGAAGGTGGAGTTGAGGAACGAGCGTGATGGCGAGGTGGCGAGGCGGAACGGATAGTCCTGTGTCGGGGTCTCGTTGATGTCCCAATGATCCGGCAGAGCCGGCATTTGTTGCCATGGCCCCATTGGCCCAGCGTTTGGAGCTGGTACATTCGGCCAGTCGGGCTTGAAGCGGAATTTTCCGTCCTCATAGCCGAAGCCATTGATGTAGTGGGCTTCGTCGAAATCTGGCTGACAGTCGAGCCAGCGTTTTTCTTCCAGCTCTTTCAGGCCGCCGGGGTACTTGGAGTTTTTAAGCATCCAGTCGATGTGCTCGCGGGCGGTCATGTCGTGGGCTTCGTGCTTATCCCCGCCGAGACGTTTGATAAGTTCGTTGAGGACAAACAGGTTCGGCTTGGCTTCGCCCGGGGCGTCGACCAGTTTTGGACCGAAGAGAATGTTCTGATGTCCGCCACCTTTGTAGATATCGTCATGTTCCAGAAACTGGGTTGCTGGCAGGACGATATCGGCCATTAAGGCAGTTTCGGTCATGAACTGCTCGTGGACCACGGTGAACAGGTCTTCGCGGGCAAAGCCTTGTTTGATGAGGGCCTGCTCAGGCGCTACAGACACCGGATTGGTGTTCTGGATCAGCATGGCGGTGACTGGAGGGCCACCCATGAGCGCGTCCTTATCGCCTGTGAGCACGCGGCCAACCTGAGACATGTCGAGTTTGCGGATGGAGCTGTCATGGAGCGAGTGGGCTTCGACCATCGACATGTTGAGACCGAAGATAGCACCGTTGTTATGGAAAGCGCCGCCGCCCTCGTACTGGTAGTGACCGCCAACGACTGCAATACAGCTTGCAGCATGCATGGAAACGACGCCGTTGCGTTGGCGGGTGAAGCCGTAGCCGAGGCGGAAGAAGGTCTTTTTGGTTTCGCCAACCAGTTTTGCGAAGTCTTCGATCTGCTCGACAGTCAGGCCAGTGATCTGGCTGGCCCATTCAGAGCTGCGGGTTTTCAGGTGTTCTTCGAGCTCTGCAGGCGCGTCGGCGTATTTTTCCATGTAGGCGCGGTCGGCATAGCCATCACGGAACAGAACATGCATGACGGCGCAGGCGAGCGCTGCATCAGAGCCCGGTTTCAGGACAAGGCCTATATCGGCCTGTTTCATTGTCTCGGTCTTATAGACATCAACGACAACGATCTTGGCCCCACGGGTTTTGCGGGCCTTAATGGCGTGGGTCATGACGTTGATCTGGGTGGCGACCGGATTGGTGCCCCAGATGACGACCGTGTCAGCGAGTGCCATTTCGCGCGGGTCCGGCCCAGCGAGCTTGCCGGTTCCAGCTATATACCCAGTCCATGCCATGTTGGTGCAGAAGGTCTGGTACATACCGGAGTAGCTTTTGGCGTTGCGCAGGCGATTGATGCTGTCGCGCTGAACAAGCCCCATGGTGCCCGCGAAGAAGTAAGGCCAAACGGTCTGCGGGCCGTGCTTCTTTTCCGCTTCAAGGAATTTCTCGGTAACTTCCTGAAGCGCCTCGTCCCAGCTGATTTCTTCAAACTGACCCGAGCCTTTGGGGCCTTTACGGCGTAACGGCTTTGTCAGACGGTCTGGATGATGCAGTCGTTCGGAGTAGCGGGCGACTTTTGCGCAGATGACACCGGCGGTGTAGTCGTTGTCGCGCGTGCCGTGAATACGTCCTATACGTCCGTTTGCAAAGACTTCCACCTCAAGCGCACAGGTTGAAGGGCAATCATGAGGACATGCGGAGGCAAACCTTTGCGGCTTTTCGGGCTTGGACATGCTTGGCGTACTCGGTAAGAAGTGTGTTTGAACTTGTTCTCGTTGCACAAACAGATCACGGGAAACGCTCAAGTTGTCAAGAAACCAAGCGCAAATAATAGGTAATTTGACGTTTTCTTGAAGCGGTGTATGTGGGTTCTTGCGGGTCTGCCTGCCTGAGCTTCCACGTTTTGGCCCCTCCCTACTTCTTGACAGCCTCCCACGCCATTCTCACCAGAAACTTCCTGTCTTTGCCGGAAACCACCCGTTCTGTACTTAGCAATGTATAAGCCGGACCAACAATGAGCGCAGAGGCGACAGACCAGGGAATTGGTTTGACTGCCCCCAGTACACGCCAAGTTGCATAGAGCGCCTCTCCTTGCAGGTGAACCTGTTCCATCTGTTGCTTAATGGGGACAAAGTCATCATCTGATCGTGCTCTTACTTTGAGCTCTTCAAAAAGGCGGAACAAATCCGGGTTGTCACTTCCCCAGCGGACCAAGCCGTTAACTGATGCTTTGATGGTGTCTTCCGCGCTCGCACTTTGCGGAGTATTGCGCGCTTCTCTGGTCCAGCCCGCAACCGCTTGGTCCCATAGCGCGATGGCCAGATCCGGCTTATCCTCAAAGCATTGATGCAGAACGGCGCTTTTTACCCTGCTTTTCCTGCAGATCTGCGCAAGTGTTGTCGTCGCATAGCCTTGTGTCAGAAACAGCTGCAAAGCCGCATCCAAGATAGACTGATGTGGGTTGTTGTCATTGGCCACGAAAAAACCATTCCAAGATTAACCGTGGGCGTGCCTGATATTAGGTCAGATTGCGCCCATGGTAGCGCTCGTGCCGAGCTTTTAGCTCACAGCACGCAACGCGAGGTTCTACACCCTCTCATCTTCGGAGCTAACCGCTTGTTTTTCGTTTCATACCTACGACAAATTCTAGATTGTTATCATTAATTTGTTTCATCGATTTCCGATGATACCTGCAGATCATAAGCCCAGAGATCCCCGCTTGAGACAGATCAGGATTATATGTTCCCGTTATGTTCCAAGGTCCTTTTATGGGCCTCTGCTCTTTTGCAGGCGGCAGGAACGCATTCCAACACGAATAATGCGGCTACGTTCCCCATATGTTCACGGTATATTGATTTTAGAGGGAGCCATCACTGCAAAGTCCCGTTTGCATACTCGTGTGGCCTGTAGCATTCCGTTTTTTGAAAGCGGGCTGGTCCGGTGTGGTCTTCAGTCCACCTTGCTTTTTCATTGCTGTCTGGGGCGTTAGTGAACAACCGGCTGGTTTTCCAGTCGTTCAAGGCTGGCGTCTGCGAGATTGTAAAGATCGTCTCTCTTCACCCCTTCACAGGCCTGCTTGATGATGATGACCATCATCTCTGTATAGAAGTCAGCCATCTCGACAGGGTTGAAGCTGGTTGCGAACCGGCCTTTGCAGTCTTCCAGTTTCTGGACAAGGCGGGCGTTGGCCTGCTCTTTCATGTGGATCAACTGTCTGGCAATGATGCCGTCGGTATCCGGCATCTCCAGCAGTTTGACTGCAAGAAAGCCGTCTTCCACCTCTTCGCCTTCACAGAATATCTCGATGCATTCGTAAAGCGCGATGCGGATGGCTCCGACCGGATTGCAGTGCATGGCAAAGCCGGAGAGGATCTGGTGCTCGTATCTGCGCAAGTACCACTTGACCACGTTAGCAAACAGGTTGGCCGTATCATGAAAGGTTTGCGACAACCTCTCATAGGGCACACCTGTGACTACACTGATCTGTTCCAGCGAGGTTGCTTCCACGCCCGAGTTGGAGAACTCGTGAATGGAGGCTTCAAATGTTTTCGTTAGACTGATTGGTGCTGATCGGCTGGTGGTAACGTTCTCAGTTCTCATCAAAAATCACTCATCCCTTTCTTGTCGGCCTGTGTGTTTTCTGGTCACCCTACCAATCTACGCCCTTTAGAGAAGGCGGCAATATACCCCAAGGCGAACAGGACTCACCCTTAACAAGAGGTAAGTGAACTGCAAAAGGTTATAGAAAAATTGTAATAATCAGGCGTGCCTCATGACCGCCAACCGGCCTTAGTTTGCAGCAGCCCTGGGCCTTTTCAGTTAAAACTCGTGCATTCCTCTGTACACATTATGGCTAAATCCCGATAATTCTTCGGAAGTACACCTGCTGCTGCCACTCCGAGCAAACAGGGCGACCGGAGGATAAAGTGGCATCTTTTCTTGTGGAGCTATGCGCGCGGTAGCCTCTACCAAGCGCACACAGGGCAGCGGAGTGAAAAGCACAACCTATGAAGTGTAATCTGAGGTTGGATTGCGGCAAGGCCGCTCAGAGCCCAAAGGGGTTCATCAGCGCATCGGCCATGATTGACCGTGATTTCGCATAATAGTGCATGAGCGTACACCATCTTCTGGCGACCTCACTGTCGCAGTATCACGCTCATGCAGACTATTCGTTTTTCTTGAGGGGAACCTTCAGGCTCATCCGGCATCTGGATCAGCGCATGGCTTCCAATGCGGTTGCAGCGCAGGTTGCATCATTTTCCATCGTGCTGCCAGCAACGCCAACTGCGCCGACCATGGCGCTTTCTCCAACAATGACGGGAAGGCCACCAGCGATGGCCACCGTACCCGGAAACTGCTTGAAGACCGGAGCATCTTCCAGAATCTCTTGCACCTCTTCTGTTGGCAGGCCCCATGCCAGCGAGGTGTTAGCCTTGAGGGTTGCCGCTTTGTAGCTGGCTGGCAGAGCGTCATCCATGCGCACAGAGGCGACGACATCTTCACCGCGGTCAACGATTACGATAGACAGGTTCCATCCGTTTTCCTTGGCCTGCGCCACACATGCGCTTACGCCCTTGCCCGCCTCATCAAGGCTCAAATATGGCCGAGTGTTTTCCTGAGCGGTGGCCGCACTTGTTCCCACGACCAGACAGGCGCTCAAGAGAAGATATTTTGCACTAATATTCATATATTTATCTTGCGCTCCATTATCCCGCGTGCGCGCGGACTTAATTTTATAATTGTGTCCTAAAAAAGGGAGCCCAGCGCATTCTCAGGGTTATTCAACCCTTTCAGCGCAACGATCTTCAGGCTTACGTAGATGACCGCATGAAAAAACCCGTCTGATGCCTTGCGGGATCAAACGGGCTTTGTCTGATTTCAGCGTACTGCCAAAATCGTATGGCTGGATTAGCCTACGATTTCGGTGCCGGAGAACCAGTAAGAGATTTCTTCAGCAGCTGTTTCAGGTGCATCAGAACCGTGTACAGAGTTTTCGCCGATGGACAGAGCGAATTCCTTACGGATGGTGCCTTCAGCAGCGTCCGCAGGGTTGGTTGCGCCCATGACTTCACGGTTTTTCGCGATTGCGTTTTCACCTTCCAGAACCTGAACGATGGTTGGGCCGGAAGACATGAATTCGGTCAGCTCACCAAAGAACGGACGCTCTTTGTGAACAGCGTAGAAACCTTCTGCTTCACGCAGGGACATCCAAACGCGCTTGGATGCAACAACGCGGAGGCCAGCTTCTTCGAGCTTAGCGGTGATAGCACCGGTCAGGTTGCGCTTGGTTGCGTCCGGCTTGATCATGGAAAAGGTGCGTTCAATCGCCATCGTTATTACCTGCATTTTTGCGAGCGTCCCGAAGGCCGCTCTCTTTGAAAAATCTTTTTCCCTGTGGCGTCAAAAAGCACGCCACAAAGGTTCGCGCGAGATATACTTAATGTCCCCCGCAAAAAGCAAGAGGGTATATCCGTATTCCCACGTTGGCCTGCGCAATACTGGCCGAAAACTGGAGGTTATGATGCGCGTATGCAGGTTAGCAGGCTGGTGACTGCTCCCGGACCGTGGCGCCGGGCGCGCTCGCCCTACACACCATCGCTACGAAGCCCCTTAAATTTCAGAGGGCAATTACAGAGTCCATGGATGCAAGCCTCGGCATTTTGGAAAAAGACCTAAGTTTCCAACAGGTTCTGTGCACGCATGGCAGATATGCATATCTGATTGCGACTTCACGTCTCCCCCTGCAACCGGATTAGTTTGAGGTGGGTCAATTTGTGGACGTAAAAAGGAGGGCATTATTGTTGCAACGAACATGCAAGAGGATACCCCTATGAAAGCTGCATTTGTCATGTATGCCTCCTATAATAAGTGGGCAAACGATCTATTGCTTAAAGAGTGTGAAAAGATCACCAGCGAAGAATACCATCGCGATCTTGGCTCTTATTTTAATTCCATTCACGGTACCATGGACCATCAGCTGGTTGCCGATAAGGTCTGGCTTTATCGGTTTACCGCGCAAGGCGATCCGATTGACAGTCTTGATGAGCAGTTGACCGGTGATTTTGCAACGCTCAATGGAAAGCGCCGTCTGCTGGATGAACGTATCTGCTCGGCTGTTGACCAGATGCAGGAAAAAGACTTCCTGCGCACCATGATCTACCGCACCATCCGCAAGCCACTGGTGATGCAGCAGCCGCTTGGCGCCGCGCTGTTCCACTTCTTCAACCACCAGACCCACCACCGGGGACAGGTGCACGCCATGCTGACACAGCTGGGCCGCACTCCAGAGCCGCTGGACATGATCTACTTCCAGCGCGAAACCGGTCATGGCATGGCGAAAGAAGAAGACATGATTACGGCCTGATGCGCACTCAAGCTTGAGTGCCTCGGGAACTGTGGTCTGTATGAGTTGGATTTGGTGAGCTTTTGCGGCTTCAGTTTGTGCCTGAAGGAAACACATAGGACATCAAGGCTGAATTTCGCTCGATGCCCTAGTGTAGCAGGGGAAACTCAACCCCTAATGTCTCCCTAAAAATCTGGAGACCCATGTTTAACTGGCGCGCGTTGGGTCTACGATGTATTCAACTTCTGCAACACTATCGATTGGAAAGCCGCCGATTTCTGCATGTTTACGAACGTAAGATTCGTCTTCAGCAAGATAGACGCAGTATGTCTTGTCTTTAGTCGCGTAGGAATGCAACCACTGGACTTTGGGTGCTAGTTTAGAGAGAACTTCATTGGACTTCTTTACACCCTTTTTGATCGCTTCGAGATCATTTTTGTCCTCTGCTTTTACGTTTCTCTCGATGATATATCTTTTCATATGATATTCCTTTTGCGGTTTGTACACTTCAGCGGCTGCAACGTATTTTTACTTTCCATCCGAAATAAGGCAGATACATCTTATTGAAAATAGGAGGCATTTTTGACCTGAGGTGCACTCACGCTTGAGTGCCTAACGGCTACGGAAAGGCCTTACGGCGCTGTCGCAGAGGTGACTTTCCACGCGTCCGTGACGCTTTGGCAGAACAGATCGACGGCCTCGGAATCTGTGGTCCGTATAAGCTGGATTTGGTGAGCTCTTGCGGCTTCAACCTGTGCTTCGTTGTCGAGCAAAGACCGCTCCACAAAGGCATCAATGCAAGCTCTGATATCCGGTGGCCGGGTTTCATAGGCGCTGGCCCAATGAATTCTGGCGGAAAGCTCGGCCGGATCATCATGGAGGCACACTCTAAGACAGTCAGGAGTGTTGAGCCGAGCCATTAACTCCGGCCTGAGCGCACAGCCTTCCATGACGAGGCCCTGCCCTTTCTCAGCTACTGTGCCAATCATGCCTTCCAGCTGGGGCCACATGTTTTCGTGGTGGACCTTGAGGAACCAGAAAGTCGTTTGTGGTGTGAGTTTTGTGTAATACTCCGCAACTTGCAGGCGTGGCTGAGGCCACGGCCTGCCCGGATGGCGTGCAAGTTGATCGGTTGAGATCACCTTCCAGCCGAGCTGCTGGCTTAATCGCCGCGCCAGCGTGCTTTTACCTGTGTGAGAGGTGCCAGTGATGAGGATGCATCTTTCGCTGCGTTTTCTGGTAGGCATAGGGGCATGTTAAGCGCGGACCTTATTCGTGGCAAGGTGGACTGCGGCCCAGCGTGCTAGTTGTATTCCCGTGGTTCACTGGTGGGTTTAATGGAGATTTCAAAGGAGATGCGAGTGGAGGTTGATGGGTATTCCCTTCCAGAGAGCGTGGCAGACGTCTTTGCCGCCTATCCGGATGACAAGCGTGTGCGACTTCTGGAGATGCGCTGTGTTATCCTCGATAGCGCCCAGCGCTTGTTTGGCCCCACCTCTCTCACTGAGACCCTGAAATGGGGTGAGCCTTCCTACCGTCCCCTCGCCAAACACGGCGGAACCACTGTACGCCTGCACTGGAAGCCCAAGTTTGGCGATCGGGTCGGGCTGTTCGTTCACTGCCAGACCACCCTCGTTGCCGACATGCGAGCGCTTTATGGCGACGTCCTCTCATTTGAGGGAAACCGGTGTTTGTGGGTGCCCGCCGAAGGGGATTATCCGCGTGATGCGGTGGCGCACTTTGTGGCTGAAGCGTTCAGGTACGGGAAGAAGTCGGCATAACGGCTCTGGTTTTAGGGTAGAAACCTGTGACTTAGCCGAGACTGTAGAGATTTATTCGATCACACCTCCACTGAAGACTTGCCAAGTGTTTCTTAAGGAGGCAAACAGCGTGGCATGCTTCAGGTTTCTAATCTTACATACCGCATTGCCGGACGTCTTTTGATCGACAATGCCTCCGTTACTATTCCAAGTGGTGCAAAGACTGGTCTGGTTGGGCGCAATGGCGTTGGCAAGTCCACGCTGTTCAAGCTGCTGTGCGGCGAGCTTTCTGTCGAGAGCGGCAGTGTGCACATGCCGCAAAAGGCGCGCGTGGGTCAGGTGGCTCAGGAAGCGCCGGGTACGCAGGACACGCTGCTGGAAGTGGTTCTGGCGGCGGATACAGAGCGCACCGCCCTGCTGGCTGAGGCAGAGACGGCACAGGACGCGCACCGGATTGCGGAGATCCATACCCGGCTTGTGGACATTGAGAGCCACAGTGCGGAGGCCCGTGCTTCTGCAATTTTGAGCGGTCTGGGATTTTCTCCTGAGCAGCAAAAAGAGCCGTGTGCGAACTTTTCCGGTGGCTGGCGTATGCGTGTGGCTTTGGCTGCGCTGCTGTTTTCCAAACCAGACCTGATGCTGCTGGATGAGCCGACCAACTATCTGGACCTTGAAGGGACCATGTGGCTGGAGAACTTCATCGCGCGCTATCCGTATCAGGTTGTTCTGATCAGCCACGACCGCGACCTGCTCAACAACGCCGTCGACAGCATCGTGCATATGGATGGGGGCAAGCTCTCCTTCTATCGCGGTGGTTATGACAGCTTTGACCGTCAGCGCCGTGAGACGATCCTGTTGCAGAAGAAGGCCGCCGATAAGCAGGAGAAGGCCCGCAAGCATATTCAGAGCTTTGTGGACCGGTTCCGCGCCAAGGCTACCAAAGCGAAGCAGGCGCAATCTCGCATCAAAATGCTTGAGAAAATGCAGCCGATTTCGGTTCTGGATGAAGGGTCAGGACTGGAGCTACACATTCCGCAGCCCAAGGCCAAGCTTTCTCCTCCTATCATCAAGCTGGAGAACGCGTCTGTTGGGTATGACGGCAAGGCGATCTTGAAAAACCTGACGCTGAACATTGACCACGACGACCGCATTGCCCTTCTTGGTGCCAATGGTAACGGTAAATCGACCTTCGCCAAGCTGATTGCAGGACGCCTTGGTTTGATGTCTGGTGATATGACAAAGGCAACCAAGCTGAGCACCGCGTTTTTTGCGCAACATCAGCTTGAGGACTTAATGCCGGAGAGCAACCCGATTGAGCATGTGCGTCCGCTTATGCCCGGAGCATTGGAATCCAAAATTCGTGCTCGTGTGGACCGGTTCGGATTGCCGACTGACCGAATGCTAACCCCTGCCAAGGATCTTTCCGGTGGTGAGAAAGCCCGCTTGCTACTGGGTCTCGCCACGTTCCATGGACCAAACCTTGTTATTCTCGATGAGCCAACCAACCACCTTGATATCGACAGCCGCGAAGCGCTTGTGCATGCGATCAACGATTATGATGGTGCGGTTATCCTGATCAGCCATGACAGGCATCTGGTGGAAGCCTGTGCGGACCGGCTGTGGCTTGTTGCGGATGGCGGCGTGAAAAACTTTGACGGCGACATGGCGGAGTACCGCAAGCTGATCTTGAAGGGCGATAGTGGCGCCAAGTCCAAGGTCGTGGTGGAAGAGGACAGCGAGAAAGCCAATGCGCAAGCTCGCCGTAAGGAAGCTGCCGAACGCCGCGCCAAGATAGCGCCGCTGAAGAAGAATATCGAGGCAGCTGAAAAAGAGATCTCCAAGTATCAGAAGTACATCAAAAAGCTTGATGCCCTTCTGGCCAATCCCCGCATTTACACGGAAGCGCCGGACAAGGCCAAAGAACACGCCATCCGCCGCGCTGCCTATGTGAAGATATTGGAGGAGACCGAAGAGAAATGGCTGAAGATGTCTTCTGAGCTGGAAGAGATTTCAGCAGCCTAAGGCTTTTGCGCTTCGCAAGAGTGCTATGAACCCGATGCTGGGGCACCCTGCTCTGCCAGTTCCCAGTAGGGCTCTTGAATAGCCTGATATAGCAAAGAGCCTCTCTCCATGAAACGAGTGAGGCTCTTTTTGTGTTCTCAGCTACTGCCAAGATGATCCGTGGAATGCAGGGGTGTCAGTTACTACGTTTCAGTTCCAGCCAGATGTGCGGGATTTTTCGGCCGTCTTCTTTGTGCTGGAGGAAGGTCTTTCTGACTGTCTCCTCAAAACCGTCGCTGCAATATTGTGCGATCTCTGCGTCTACCAGTGGCCATGGAGGGCCTGAGCTTTCGACGGCACTGTCGGAGTAGCGGGCCAGAATGATCAGCGTGCCGCCGGGGGCGACGAGGCTTTTGAGCGGTGCAACCAAGTTTTTGCGCATCTCGATGCCGATTGATTGCAAGGTGTAGCATTCGTAGACCAGATCAAATTTCCCGATCCAGTCTTGTGGTGGATTGAAAAGATCAGCGCAGCGGAACTCGATGTCTCCTGATGGAAAGCGCTTTTGTGCCCACTCAACGGCTGTTGGCGCCACATCAAAGGCGGAGGTTTTCCAGCCGTCTTCATGAAATGCATTTGCATTGTCGCCCAGACCGCAGCCCACATCCAGCGCGGCGCGTCCGTCGCCCTTGTTGACCGCCAGCCAATCCATCAGTGGTGTCTTTGGCTTGAGTTCCGCCCACGGGATCTCGCCGGCATTGCCGCCAGCTGTGGTGTAAACCTGCTCAAACCAGTTTTTGCGACCTTCCCAACTTCCGCCGCTTGCGTTTTCCATTTTATCCAGACGGGCGTGCAGTTGCTTGCGCCGCTCGATTTCATCCGCACTCATGCTTTGCGATCCCATCCGCCGTTTTCGGTCTGTGCCCAGTACGTGAGCTCGTGGTCGCTGCCTTTCACCTCAAGCCAACGCTGGCGGGCCTCTTGTAAGGCTTCCTGATCGTTACCGTCAAACATATAGACAACGCGTTGGTACTGCGTTGGATCGGGTAACGGGGCGCGGTCCACCAGAAAGCGGACGATTGCTTCGTTGGGGTTGTCGTTCTCCGTTGTCAGGTAGATGGGCTGGTATTCCGGATGGCCTTCCTTCTTGGTGCCGTGGGGGAGGAAGCCATCGTCAGAGTAGGTCCAAAGATAGGAATCTATGGCATCGCACCGTTCTTCGGTTCCAAACTGGACCGTGACCACCCAGTCTCTCTCCAGACACTTTTCAAGCAGAGTGGGCAAGGCCCGTTCCAATGGAAATTTAGAGAGCTGGTAGAACAGCACTTCACTCATATTCTGGTTTCCCGTTTATCCGGCAGGCTCGTAGCATCGCGCAGCCTGACAGGTTTTGTCCGGCTTGCTCCATCGGGCTGATAATGGAACAAGTAAAGCCCAAATCAATTCGTTTCCCAATTGACCACATTTTTATCCAAAAATTGTCGTGAATGATCCCAATCACACCAGATTTTTCATAGGAATCGTTGATAAACCCCGCCCAGACGCTTTAAAGGGCTGGACTTGACCGCGTTCCTGGGGAATTTCATTGTATGGTTAAGTTTGGCGCAACCGGCACGAGACTATGGAAGATGGCGAGGCTCATCTTTGTGGTGTGATCAGATTGCAGACATTAGTTATTTAGGAAACGACCAAATGGCAGCGCGTATTGTATTGTTCTTTGCTCTTGTATCCGGCCTTGTTGGGGTAACGGCTGCAGTGGGTGGAATGCTTCCAGAAACCAACAACGCCTGCACTCATTACCAGACCTGCTGATCGGGAAACCGGCTCTTTTTCGGGTCACTTTTAATCTCATAGAAAAACCGCGTTTCATCTCATGAAGCCCGTTCCGTCTGGAAGGGGCTTTTTTCTTGCGCGGTTCAGGGATTTTCTGAGCGATTCTGGCCTGAGACTTTCCCAATAAGTAAAAAGACCAGCTGCATCATGTGCAACCGGCCCTTTCCTGATCATGTCAAAGGCACGCGTTTGCCTGCCCTTTACGAGGCTTAGCCTTCGTAGTGGTCTTTGATCATGCGGCTCAGTGCGCGGACGCCGAAGCCGGATGCCCAGCCCTGAGAGATCGCATTTTTATTGGACCCCATGGCAGTTCCTGCCACATCAATATGGGCCCATTTGGTTTCATTGGTGTGACGCTGCAGGTACACAGCTGCGGTGCTGGCACCGCCCCAACGATTGCCGCCGGTATTGCGCATGTCTGCGTTCGGGGTGTCGATCATCTTGTCATACTCATCACCCAGTGGCAGACGCCACATCTTCTCTGCAGTAGCTTCGCCTGCCTGACAAATCTGGTAGGCCAGTTCATCGTCAGCGGAGAACACACCTGCACGGTGACCGCCCAAGGCAACCACACATGCGCCGGTCAGGGTCGCAAGGTCGATCATGAACTTAGGTGAGAAGCGGTCCTGTGTGTACCAAAGCGCATCGCCCAGCACCAAGCGGCCTTCCGCATCGGTGTTGAGGATCTCAACGGTCTGGCCGGACATGGTTTTAACAATATCGCCTGGACGGATTGCATTGCCGTCCGGCATGTTTTCAACCAGACCCAGCACGCAGACGGCATTGACAGGTGCCTTACGGCCCGCCAGTGCTTTCATCAGGCCGATGACAGCAGCCGCGCCGCCCATATCACCCTTCATGTCTTCCATACCAGCGCCCGGCTTCAGGGAGATACCGCCGGTATCGAACACAACGCCCTTACCAACGAATGCGATTGGCGCTTCGCCTTTCTTGCCGCCGTTCCACTGCATCACAGCAAGACGGGATGCACGAACGGAGCCCTGACCAACGGCAAGCAGGGCGTTCATGCCCAGTTCCTGCATTTTGTCTTCGTCGAGGATTTCAACTTCAACCCCCAGCTCGGAAAGCTGCTGCGCTTTTGCGGCAAATTCAACCGGGCCCAAAGTGTTGGCTGGCTCGTCCACCAGTGTACGGGCGAGCAAGGTGCCCTGAGCAACGGCTTCAGCTTCTGCCCAAAGCGGCACAACAGCTGCTACGTCCTTCACTTTGAGAGTGAGTTCGCAGGCTTTGTCACCATCCGCTTCTTTCTTGACAGTGCGGTAGGTGTCAAATTTGTAGCCACGCAGCAGCGCACCCTGAGCGAAATCAGCGGCCTGTTGGGCCGTTGCTGCAGACGGGATGGTCACTTCGGCATTTTCGACTTTGAGTGCAAGCAGTTTGCCTGCAACTTCGCCGCCCAGATCGACCCAATCCTGTTCAGTTAGCTCATCAACTTTGCCAAGGCCTGTCACGATCAGGCGCTCTGCATTCATTCCTTCAGGAGCCAGCAAATGAATAATGCCGGACTTTTTGCCCTTGAAATCAGCTGTTTTTGCCGCGCGCTCAACCACTTTTTCTGCCGGGCCCATCACAGCCGCAGCTTCTGCTGCAAACTTGAGCTCATCGCTTACAAAGACAACCTGAACAGGGGCGGCTGCATCACAGTACTCCGCGAGCTGGATGGATGTGAATTGCGTCATTATGTAGTTTCTTTCCTTGGAATAACCTGCGATAGGCGATTTCGAGCAGAGTATACTAGGGACCGCAGACGGACGCGCGGTCCAGCTACTCGTAAAATTCACCGCAGAACATGGCGTGATATTGGTGCTGTTTCAAGGCTGGCCGAAGAAACTTGCGAGTTTATTCATTAAAAGATCCAGAGTTCCGCCTTTCTTCCTTAATTCGTGCTAATGGGTTATCCTTAAAAAGATTACGGCTTGACCGCCCCGTATATGACAAGAAAAGGTTCTGGTGCACGGCACAATGAAAACAATCGAACGCTACATCATCCGACGCAGTCTTGGCGCGTTTATCATGTCGTTGGCGGCCATGAGCGGTGTTGTCTGGTCCACCCAGGCGCTGCGCCAGCTTGACCTGGTGACATCAAAGGGACAGACGCTGCTCCAGTTTGGCTACATCACAGCTCTGGCGCTGCCATTCCTTATCCAAATCATTGCCCCGTTTGCAATGATGCTGGCGTTGATTATCGTGCTGAACGCTATGTCCCGAGACAGCGAGCTTATTGTGGTCAACGCCTCTGGTGCTTCCAAATGGGTGGTGCTGCGGCCAATTCTTGTGGTGTCGCTCTCGATCACGGCATTGATGTATTTCCTGTCCATGTATCTGTCGCCGATTGGTCTGGCAGAGTTGCGCAGTGAACTTACGCGCGTTCGTGTGGATCTGGTGGCCAACATCATCAGGCCGGGAAGATTTATTCCTATTGAAGAGAATCTGACGTTCCATATCCGAAACAGGAGCGGTGACGGCCTGCTTGAGGGGCTATTGCTGGATGATGCCCGCGATCCGGAAACCTCATTCACCTACACAGCTGAAACAGGTCGGATCATTGAGGCCGCGGACAAAACACTGCTGGTCATGCTTGACGGGACGATCCAACGTCGCCCGCGCACCGGGTCGGACATGTCCCTTGTAAGTTTTGAGAGCTATGGCTTCGATTTGTCAGCAATGATTCCCGAAGCGCGTGAGCCGGTATTCAAGGCAAGTGAGCGGCCAACCTTCGAATTACTACGCGCAACTCCCGATGATTCTTACGCTCAAAACAACTGGAACCAGCTAGTTGTGGAATTCCATGACCGTTTGAGTATGCCGCTTTACCCCATTGCCTTTGGTCTTATCATCTATGCGTTCCTGGGTTCTCCCAAGACCACCAGACAGGACCAAGGCCTTGCAGTTACAACAGTAATCGCGATAGCAGTACTACTCAGAACGGCTGGTTTTGGCGCGACGCTCATCGTGAATTCGGCCCCAAAACTGTTCCCGTTACTCTACGCAATCCCAATAATCGTAATTGCGCTTGCTGCGTGGTCCATTAGCTTGAACAGAAGACCTTGGTTTGTTCAGCGTCTGGTCGATGGAATGCATAGCCTTCTTAGTGGGATTCGAAGTGTGTTTTCCAAACTGATAGGTCGCAAAAACCAAAGGACAGCAGGACTGTAATGACCGGAAGAACGCTTAGTCTTTACATCTCCAAACGATTCTTAAAGTCGATTCTGGCCCTGTTTCTGTTTGCAGCTGCCCTAATCCTTCTGTTTGACGTGCTTGAGCTTGTGCGCCGTGGTGGTGACCGCGAAGGTTTCTCCTTACTGCGCATTGTTGCCATCTCTGCCTTGCGCGTCCCCTTGCTGCTGGAGCAGGTTATTCCGTTTGCCGTGCTTTTCGGATCTATCTGGGCCTTTGTCTCTCTGAGCAGAAGTCTTGAACTGGTGATTGCGCGTGCAGCCGGTATTTCTGTCTGGCAGTTTACGGCCCCTGCTCTTTTGACCGGCCTGTTTATCGGCGTCGTTGCTGTGGCTGTCTATAACCCCGGTGCAGTGTACCTGCAGTCAAAATCTGATCAGGTGGCTGAGGGGCTCTTCAGTGTGGAGCAAACATATCTGCTGGAAGGCTCTGGCGAGGTTTGGCTCAGGCAGAACGGTACGGATGGTGAATCGGTTCTTCATGCGCGTCATACCACCGGCCAAGGCGCAACGCTAAACGGTGTAACCATCTTCTCATTTGACCGTCAGGGAGAGTTTTCGGAGAGAATCGAAGCGCGAAGTGCCGTACTTGAAGAGGGAATGTGGCGTTTATCGGACGCTATTGTGTATGCTTTGGACACTGATCCACAACATTATGGAAACTATACGGTCAGCACATTTTTGACCCCAACAGAGGTTAAGGAAAGCATTGGCGCGCCGGAATCCATCAGTTTTTGGAGCCTTCCGCGCTTTATTGAGCTGTCCCAAAGAGCCGGATTGCCAGCCTATAGATATTCCTTACAATATCAGTCTCTTCTAGCCAAACCCCTCCTACTTGTGGCAATGATTGTGATTGCTGCTGCTGTTTCGCTGCGTGTATCGCGTTTTGGGGGGATTGGCCGCCTGGTCACTTGGGGCATTATTGCCGGCTTCGTGCTTTATGCTGTTTCTGAAGTTTCAAGAGATCTGGGGGGAGCCGGGATTGTTCCCACAACAGTTGCAGCGTGGGCACCTGGCGTATTTGGGGTTCTTATGGGTTTTACTATTCTGTTGAATCAGGAGGATGGTTGATGGTTTCGGCCCTTACCCTGAAACAGAAAATCAAGCGAGTTGGAGCTGGCTGCGTATCGCCAGCATACCTTCGCACTGTCTCTGCACTTGCGCTGTTGTGTGGCGCCGGCCTTGCAGTTCTTGGCGCGCCTGCACAAGCGCAGATGGACCTTACCGGCGCAGCCGAGCAGAACATTGACACGTCTCAGCCGATGCTGCTTGAAGCGCGCGAGCTTCAGTACGATTTTGATAATGATGTCATTATTGCTTCGGGCAATGTAGAGATCTATTTTGACGATTATACATTGCGCGCCGAACGGGTTACTTACAACCGCGCGGATGGAAGGTTTTCTGCCTCCGGCAATGTGGAAATGACCGAGCCTGACGGCAATTTCATTCAGGCCGATAATCTGGAACTGAGTGATGACTTCGCCGAGGGCTTCGTCAACGCTCTGCAGATTGATACACCGCAGTTTACCCACTTTATTGCGGAAAGCGCTGAACGCAGCGGCGACAATCTGACAACACTGCACAATGGCACATATTCGGTCTACAAGGAGGCTCCCAAACCTCCTTTATGGCGGATCAAGTCGACCACCATCACTCATAACCAGCAAAACCAACGTATCTATTTTGAAGATTCGTCCATTGAGCTGTTTGGGAATACCATCGCAAAAATCCCTTACTTCTCAATCGCAGATCCGTCAGTTGGACGTAAATCCGGTTTCCTGCTGCCAAGTTTTGTCACACAGAACCGCCTCGGGGTTGGTGTTTCTGTTCCGTTTTACTGGAGCATTTCGCCAACATATGACCTGACTGCAACGCTCACACCGCTGACACGCCAGGGGGCCCTCGGCCAACTCGAGTGGCGGCAGCGATTTGACCGGGGGCACTACAGCATTTCGGTTGGTGGGATCAATCAGGCCGATCCGGGTGCTTTTGAGGGTTCCAGTGGTGATGTGCGTGGTCGTTTCATCATCAACTCAAACAGTAATTTCGACATAACCAATCGCTGGCGAACCGGCTGGGATGTGACCTATGCGACCGATAGAGCCTTCCGCGAGGACTATGGGTTTGCGCAATTTGGAAGCGCCCAAGAAGTTTCCAGACTGTACCTACACGGCGACACCGAACGCAATGTGTTTGATGCAAATGCTTACGCGTTCCAGATTGCGCAGGAAGACAATCCAAGCCCGACGCAACCGATGAACCCGATCGGGCCGTTTACGATGGTCAATGAGGACCTGCAGCAGAAACAGCCCTTCGTTCATCCAGTGATCGACAACTCCATATACTTTGAGAGGTCCATCCTTGGCGGTCAGTTGAATTACGACGGTAACCTGACCAGCTTGACACGCCAGACAACAGATGCCTTCTTTGTAGATGGAGCGAACCGGTTCCGCGGCGTAGAAGGAACGTTCACACGCGTGAGTGCAAACCTGACATGGCAGCGCACGCTGATTGATCCGATCGGACAGGTCTTCACGCCTTTTGCTTATGCCAAGACCAACCTATATTTTCTTGCCAATGCGGATGACAATGTAACAGCCCTTACAGATGAAGCGGTTGTTTTCCGTGGTATGCCTGCAGTTGGTATAGAGTATCGATATCCGTTCGTATCCACCTTCACTGGCGGCAATCAGGTGATTGAGCCGATTGCTCAGTTCATTGTGCGGCCAAACGAGGCTGAAATTGGCGAACTGCCGAACGAAGACGCGCAGTCCATTGTGTTTGATGCGTCTACCCTGTTCGAGTGGGACAAGTTCTCCGGGTTTGACCGGAACGAAGGTGGTGTGCGGACAAACCTCGGACTGCAATATAAGCTGCAATTTGACAAAGGTTCATTCGTGAGCGGTTTGTTCGGTCGCTCCTTCCAACTGGCTGGCCGTAACTCTTATGCCATACCGGGTTTATTGGATGCCACGGCTGACTCAGGCTTACAGACCGACGGTTCGGACTATGTGACCAGCTTGTACTTTGACACCAACACCGGTTTCCGTATTGGTGGTAATGCTCGTTTCAATCAACATGATTTCGGCGTAGAACGTGCTGAAGTGGGGGCAAGTGGACGTTATGGGCCAGCCTCTACCGTACTTTCCTATGCATATCTGGCAGAACGTCCAGAAGCGGGCATTGATGAGCAGCGCTCTGAGTTTGTGGGGGCTTTGAACTTAAACCTGCAAGAAAACTGGCGTGCGTTCGGGTCACTTCGCTATGATATGATCAATGAAAATATTGTTCAGGATACTATTGGTATTGGGTATATTGACGAAGGCTTTAATGCTTCTATTTCCTATAGTGAAGACAGAAGCCGGAATAATGGTGAAGCGGTTCAGCGGGTCTTTTTCTTCAGGTTTGGCCTGAGAACTATTGGCGATACGACCCTCTCGCAGTCTAACTCCAGCTCAGACCCGAATGACTAAGTACGTATATGCACTTAGTCATTTGGTTGCGGACAAAAAATAGCTAGAGGAATGACAGAGTATTGCCTTCATTTGCGATTATTAAAATGAGAAACATTTTCCCAGACTGCGCCTTAATTCGGGGTTCGCTGTGCCCAACGAGCATCAGTGCTAAATAAGAAGCGCAGAACGGGGCAAATGCCTTTGGGACGGAGAGCTTAATAAAATGAAACTTACTCGCTTCTGTGCTTCGCTTGCTGTTGCCGCCAGCATGTTTGCACCAATTAGCCCAATGCTTACGACTGCAACTGCAGCAAGTAAAATTGTTGCGGTGGTCAATGGCCTTCCAATCACCAGCTACGAACTTGAGCAGCGCTCAAAGCTTATCACCCTCACCACACGGGCTTCTGCCAGCGTTGCTAAGAGAAAAGCCAGGGAAGAGCTGATTGATGAAGCGCTGAAGCTTGGGGAAGCAAAGCGTGTGGGCGTTTCTGTGCCTGATAGCGAAGTTGATAATGCTTTCTCGACGATTGCCAAGCGGGTTAACTTGTCCACTTCCCAGTTCAACGATGCTTTGTCTCAAAGTGGCGTGAACCCGCGTACGCTGAAAAGTCGTTTACGGGCCGAGATTACCTGGTCCGAGGTGGTGATGCAGCGTTTTCGCGCGACCGTTCGGATTAATGAATCTGATGTGATTGCAGCTCTTCAGAGCAAAGAGGACAAGAAGTCAATCGGGACAACCAGTGTTGAATACGACCTGCAGCGCATCATCTTTGTGGTTCCTGAGAAGGCCAGCAAATCGTTCAGGAACAAACGCATGGACGAGATGAAGAAGCTCAGAGCGCGCTTTACCTCGTGCGAGCAAGGCATCCGCATCGCCTCTGGTTTGAATGAGGTGATCGTTCGTCCGATTGGCAAGCGCATGGAAACCGATTTGCCTGAAAACTTTGTCAAGCAGCTGGGTGAAATCTCTGTTGGCCGCGTTACAGCGCCTACCCCTGTAGACTCCGGATTTGAGATGGTTGCGCTTTGTGGTAAAGAGACAATCAACAGTGATGCGACTGCGCGAAGCACAATCGAGGGCGAGTTGCGGAATAAGCAAGGGCAACAGCTTTCTCGCCGTTACCTTCGTGACCTGCGCTCCAATGCTGTGATCGAGCAGCGCTGATCGCCTGATCAGCAGCAGGAGACATTTTTTAGTCATGCGCAGAGTAAAATTGGCGCTCGCCCTTACAATGGGCGAGCCTGCAGGTATTGGGCCTGACATTACGCTAACAACCTGGAAAAGGCGCTTTGAACGGGACGTTCAGCCGTTTTACGTTTTGTGCGATCCAGAACTCCTTAAAGCCCGTGCCAAGCATCTGGGCTTAAAAATTCCAATCAAAGTGATAGAACCGGAAGCTGCTTGTGAGTGCTTTGATGAAGCACTTCCCGTGGTGCCTTTGTCAGGACCTGTACAGGTCACGCCGGGCGCACCTTCAGGGACCAATGCCGCACTGGTGATCGAATCGATTGAGACGGCTGTTCGTCATGTGAGACAGGGCCGTGCCTCTGCCGTTGTGACAAACCCTATCTCCAAGAAAATTCTTTACGACTCCGGATTCCATCATCCCGGCCATACCGAGTTTCTCGGTGATCTGGCTAAAACATACTGGGATAAGGATGTGGAGCCGATCATGCTGCTGGCGGGGCCGGAGCTGATGGCCGTTCCGCTGACAGTCCATGTTCCATTTGCCGACGTGCCCAAGCTGGTGACAAAAGACCTTATTGTCGAGCGTTGCCGGGCTATCAACAAAGACATGATCGAACGGTTTGGTATCGCTGCACCGCGCATTGCCATTGCTGGCCTTAACCCGCATGCGGGTGAAGGTGGTTCCATGGGCATGGAGGAGATCGAAACGATCTCACCAGCGATTGCCCAGTTGCGCAGTGAAGGCATCGACGCGCGTGGACCTTTGCCTGCCGACACCATGTTCCATAGTGAAGCGCTGGATACCTATGATGTGGCGGTGGCCATGTATCATGACCAAGCGCTTATTCCTGTTAAAACTCTTGCCTTTGATGAAGCCGTGAACGTGACGCTTGGCCTCCCCTATGTGCGCACTTCACCGGATCACGGGACCGCATTTTCCATTGCGGGAACCAACAAGGCCTCTCCAAATAGTTTGATGGCTTCCTTGCGTCTTGCAGCAGCCCTCGCCCAACCTGAGCTCGTTTAATGTCACAAATTGATGATCTGCCACCTCTGCGTGAGGTGATTGCAGAGCATGGGCTTGATGCCCGAAAATCCCTTGGTCAGAACTTCCTTCTGGACCTCAACCTAACCTCGCGCATTGCCCGCAGTTCTGGTGATCTGAGCAACTGCACTGTTATTGAAGTGGGTCCCGGCCCCGGAGGTCTGACGCGGGCGTTGCTGGCGGCTGGTGCCCAAAAGGTTATTGCCATTGAGAAGGACACGCGCTGCCTACCGGCGCTTTCCCAGATTTCAGAGCATTACAACGGCAAGCTGGAGGTGATTGAGGGCGATGCTCTCAAGTACAATCCTGCTGATCTTGCCGATGGGCCGATCAAGATCATCGCAAACCTGCCTTACAATGTTGGCACCCAGCTGCTTCTGGGGTGGCTGACAACGGATGAATGGCCCCCATTTTGGGAGTCGTTGACGTTGATGTTCCAGAAGGAAGTCGCGCAACGCATTGTTGCCGAGACGGGGAGCAAGGCTTATGGCCGGCTTGGCGTTTTGGCGAACTGGCGGTGTCACACAGACATTCTGTTTGATCTGAATCCGAAGGCTTTCACCCCTCCCCCAAAGGTGACCTCGGCTGTGGTGCAACTGCATCCACGTAAGGAGCCTCTGGCTTGCCCGCTGAAGGCGCTGGAGCGTGTAACTGCTCATGCCTTCGGTCAGCGGCGCAAAATGCTCAGAGCCAGCTTAAAAGGCCTCAAACCGGATGCGGAAGCCCGTATTGAAGCTGCTGGCCTCAAGCCAACGGCCCGTGCCGAGGAAATTGATGTTGCTGGGTTTGTTGCTCTCGCCCATGCCTTTGGCAGAGATTAGGCTCATATGATCGACAGAGGTGGGTACAGCTTAAATAGTTTGCCCGCCTCTCAAGCGCGCCAACAAACGACCGGACGACTATGAGGCGCCACTAACCAGCTAAGTCTATGACCGGACTGCTCCTGACAGCGCCAAGAAAAAGCTTTCAGAATTATAGAAAATTCCCCACCCAAAGCAAGCTTACGCATAAAATTACAAGTATAAACACAGATACCCATAGTAAAATATACAGCATCACCCCCCCAACAACAAAGATACATTTTCCATTTATTAACCATGATTTCCTATCAGGATATATAGTGAAAATGTGGTTATTGGTGGTATTGTGAAAAATACTAAGTACACAGCCGTATTAGTCATATATACTTTAAGTTTGGCAGCATGTAACGGTGGTGGCGGGTCCAACGGAAACTCGGAGGCTAACGGGGCGCAGATACTTACGGCTCGTTTGCAATCTTGTGACACTGTTAACAGCTCAACTGGCATTTTTTCCTCTTGCGTAACTTCATTTGACGAAGCAATCGCAAAGCAATTTTCGCAACTTAGTGAGTTTATCGCACAAACCGTTACGGTTGAGGGTTTCTGGAATGGAGCATCGCATTCCATCACAAGCAATGCCTATCATGATATCAATCTGCAATATGCCCGCGCTTTAGGGTTAACAGGCGCGGGAAAGCTAATCTCTATCGTCGACAACGGCGTCTTGCTCTCACACAATGATCTCAACGGTAAGAACATTATTGTATTTGGATCAAATGCAGCTAACGATCACGGTACCTTTGTTGCTACAATTGCTGCGGGTAATCATGATGGGAGTGGCGTCATGGGCGTTGCTTCCGGCGCTGATCTCCATTTAACCTCACTAAATGGCAACTCTTCTTCCCAGTCACTTACCTCACATCTTGCGGCTGCAACTGCAGATGCTTTTGGTCATGGAGCAATCGTCCAGAACAATTCATGGGGCTATGTCTTCACAAGCAACCGTTCGAGCATAATGCTTTCGAATTACAATGATTGGGCTGATCAAAATTCTAATGCCTCTGCCGCAGAGTTGCTTGGAACTTTCGTTGCCGATGGCATCAAGGATTGGGAAGACTACATTCACGCCCTTGAAGATTTTACCAGTCAGGGTGTGGTTGTGTTTGCACAATCAAATGGGACAAGTGACACCAGCTCATCCTTGATGGCCGCGCTGCCAGAAATTTTACCAAGCCTGAAAGGCTCGTGGGCGGTCGCCGTCAACGGACTTCCTGAATATAATTCCAGTGGCGCGATCACTAAGGTGCATCTCCTTTCGGCGGGTTGCCTTGAGACGGCGCACTACTGTCTGACAGCAAACGGATCAACGGTTGGAGGGATTGCAAGGGCGAACAACGCCTACTCGGCGTGGACCGGAACCTCGTTCGCCGCACCGCAAATCTCTGGTTCGATTGCCCTTTTGGCAGAGGCATTCCCAGCCTTGCCAGCTTCTGATCTCCTCAACAGACTTTTTGCGTCAGCCAATAACAGTTTCTTTGCGCCCACGGGAAGCGTAGATTTCGGAAACGGTGTGGTGCATGGCTACAATCAGAAGTTCGGGCATGGCTTTGTTGATTTGAAGGCCGCACTACTGCCAATTGGAGATGTCGGCGTACCGGTGAGCAACAATGCGTATGATGGCGTTGCACCTCTCTCAGAAGTCAGCGTAACAGCTGGCTCTGCACACGGGGATGCAATTTTGACTAGTCTTCAAGGGAAAGCCATGGCGATCTACGATTCCCTTGGAGCAAACTTTACCATCAGCGCAGATGCAATCATTGGACCTGAGGCGCAGACTCTCGGGACCCAACTGGCAGCATTCACGTCCAGCAACAAAGTCAAAACCACAGAAGCCCCCTCCTCCTATTCCTTTCTGGACAATGGTTTATCTGCAAGTACTGGCGGATTTCAGTTTGTTTCGGGCGACGTGGCTGATGTTGGAGAGGAATTGGGTTTCATCAGATCTGGTGATGGCCTGTTTTCCGGCGATTCCTCGATCATTGCCGATGGGCCAGCAACCATGGCCTTTGCAACCGTGAGAAAGTCTGATGGGCACGGCTTTGGGGCTCTGGCCTTTGTTGAGCGCACCAGTGATGGTATCGCCTCTGCCGGGTTTGGCTTTTCTGCGGCAAGATCAATAGCGCCTGATCTGACAGGTATTTTTGGTTTCACCGTCAACGGCGAAACAGGCACCGCGCTCGGCCTTTCAGCTGAAAGTCAGGATGATGAGAGCCTGTCTGCTACCAGTTCAGCCTTTTCCTTTGCCGGTGAGTGGACCTACCAGCAGGGCCTGTCATTCTTTGCCAATGCAGAGATTGGGATGACCGTTTCCGGTGGCGCAGGATATATCGAGTCACTTGATCCAGCTGTCCATAGTGCCTTTAGTGCTGGCATGAAGGTTGAAGGGGTGTTTGTGAAGAGCGATGCGCTGACATTCTCTCTTCGGCAACCTTTGCGCATTGAGCAAGGTAGCGGAACCATTCGCGTACCTTCCGGGCGTTTAATCGACGGAACCATCTCTTATACTGATCATGAGATCGACCTGACGCCAAGTGCGCGTCAACTGGACTTCGGGTTTCGCTATGACATCAGTTTTCGGGAGAATACATCGTTGGGGCTGGGCGCCGCGTTCTCAGTGAACGAAGGACACACCAGGGGGGACCTTGGCGCCTCCGGGCTGCTGGCGTTCAAGCATCGTTTCTGACAAAGGGTTTTAGAGGGACACCCCATGGAACTTCCCCCGCAAAAGCTAAGCAAAATAAAAGCCCTGAGGCCGTGATGGCTTCAGGGTTTTTCTGGCTATGTTAGATGTGCAAGTCAACTCTCCCAGAGAACCACTCGAGATACGAGCCCCTCAGGACTCTAGCGGGAGTACGCCCTGCGCTTCAGGTTGCCTGTGGACGCGGCATATCATTAAGAATGCAGGGCCAAGAAAATACAATCTAAGGATGCTAATTTTTCCAGAATTCCAGCACGCAGGTACTGATAGACAAGATTTGCTCTTTATTTTTGCCCGTTAAAACTTATTAAGTTTTGCGGCGGAAATGTGAAGATTGGTGCGTTGGTGAAAAAGATTGCATACACGACTGGTGTGGTCGTATCGGCTTTAGCTTTAACAGCATGTGGCGGCGGAGGCGGCGGCGGATCGGGTGGCAGCTCGAGCTCTAAAGATGTAGAGCTCCCAGACGTTCGTGCGCAGCCTTGCGGCAATGTTAGAAGATCAACTGGCGTTTTTTCTTCTTGCGTGACGTCATTTGATGAAGTCGTCGCCAAGCAATTTTCTCAGGTCCGCGAGTTTATCGTACAAAGCGTTAAGGTCGGAGGTTTATTGAGCGGTGCTGGCTACTCCATCACCAGTAATGCCTATTCGGATATCAACCTCCACTACGCCCGTGCTGCAGGATTGACTGGCGCGGGTGAACTGATCGCTATCGTCGACGAAGGCTTCTTAGTTTCCCACAATGATCTAAGCAAAAAGAAAGTGACTGTCTTCAGAGGAAACACAGCTGAAGATCATGGAACCTTTGTTGCGACCATTGCGGCGGGTGATCAAGATGATAACGGAGTAATGGGTGTCGCCCCGGGCGCGGACCTTCATCTAACGTCTTGGGGGGATGGGGATTCTACAAGGTCAGATACCGCGCATCTTGCAGCCGCAACGTCGGATGCTTCAGACAAAGGGGCAATCGTTCAGAACAACTCATGGGGCTACTTTTCTGAGGTAAGCGGAGCGACCATCACGCTTGCAGACTACAAAACCTTGGTCAGCAATCTTGTAAACCCGCATACCGAGAGAACTCCTGACGAAAACACGTTTTCTCAAGACACCCCTGCCGAAGCCTTTCTTGCAAACTACTTTAACGAGAGCGCTGCGGTTTGGACAGAGTATATTGATGCCCTGACCCAGTTTACCCAAAATGGTGTGGTTGTTTTTGCGCAGTCGAATCATAATGATGACACCAGCCCGTCCTTAATGGCTGCATTGCCAGAGATCTTCCCAGATCTCAAAGATTCTTGGGCGGTCGCCGTCAATGGACTTCCTGAATACAATTCCACTGGCGAAATCTCCAAGGTGCACCGCCTCTCGGCTAGCTGCCTTGAGACCGCGCAGTACTGTCTGACTGCCAACGGGTCGACGTATGGCGGGACCGCATCATCAGACAGCTCTTATAAATTTGACACCGGCACCTCTTATGTCGCTCCGCAGATCTCTGGTTCGATCGCTCTTCTTAAGGAAGCATTTCCGGCTTTGCCTGCCTCTGATTTGCTAAAGAGGCTGTTTGCATCGGCCAATAACAGCTTCCTGATTGCGAGCGGGGCTGTTGATTTCGGAAATGGTGTGATGCATGGCTATAACGAGGAGTTTGGGCACGGCTTTCTGGATCTGAAGGCGGCGTTGCTACCGATTGGGGCTGTGGGGGTCCCGCTTACCAACAATGCCTATGGTGGCGTTGCTCCTCTATCAGAAGTGAGTATTTCAGCAGGTACGGCTCACGGTGACGCAATCAGTAATGCGCTTCGGGGGCGCGCTATGGCGATCTACGATTCCCTTGGTGCTGACTTCACCATTGATGCAAGTGCACTTGTTGAGGAGCAATCGCAGAACCTAACTGCGCGGCTTGCTACCTTCCAGTCTGACAGTGCCGTCAAAACCTCCGCAGTGATGTCCTACTCGTTCATGGGCAATGAGTTGTCTCAGGATACAGGCGGGTTTCAGTTTGTTTCGGGGGCCATGTCAGATGTTGGCGAGGATCTGGGCTTTATGAGGTCTGGTGGCGGGCTATATTCTGGGGATTCCTCGATCAATGCCGATCGTCCGGGCACTATGGCTTTTGCAACGATGAATAAGTCCGACGGCCACGGTTTTGGCGCACTGGCCTTTGTGGAGCGCACCAGTGATGGCATTGCCTCTGCTGGTTTTGGTCTTTCTTCGGCAAGAACAATCGCGCCTGATCTGACAGGTGTGTTTGGCTTCAGCGTCAATGGAGAAACAGGTACCGCGCTCGGCCTTTCGGCTGAAAGTCAGGATGATGAGAGCCTGTCTGCTGCCAGTTCTGCCGTTTCTTTTGCCGGTGAGTGGACCTACCAGCAGGGCCTGTCGTTCTTTGCCAATACTGAACTTGGGATGACTGTTTCCAGTGGTGCAGGATATATCGAATCTCTTGACCCGGCATTCCATAGTGCCTTTAGTGCTGGCCTGAAGGTCGCAGGGGTATTTGCGAAGCGCGACGCACTCACGTTCTCACTTCGGCAACCCTTGCGCATTGAGCAAGGTAGTGGAACTATTCGTGTGCCTACGGGGCGTTTGGAGGACGGAACGATTTCCTACGCTGCTCATGAGATTGACCTGATGCCAAGCGCACGTCAGCTGGATATCGGGTTCCGTTATGACATTGCGTTTCAGGAAAACACCTCGTTGGGTCTAGGCGCTGCGCTGTCTGTGAACGAAGGACACACTCAAGGAAACCTTGGTGGCTCCGGGCTTCTGGCGTTCAAGCATCATTTCTGACGATTGGTTTTATTGGGACGCCTCATGGGGTCTGCCCGCAAAAGCTAAGAAAAATAGAAGCCCTGAGGCCGTGATGGCTTCAGGGCTTTTCTGGTTGTGCTGAAAGGTGGGCTTATTCAACGCGCATGAAGGCGGTCATACCACTTTCCTGATGTTCGATGATGTGGCAGTGCATCAGCCAGTCGCCCTCATAATCAGGGCGTACGGCGACCTGTACGCGTTCATCAGGCAACACGAGGGCTGTGTCCGTCCACCACGGTGGGAGTTGACGCTTGTTGCTCTTCAGAAGCTGGAACGTCATGCCATGGATATGGATCGGGTGAGTGCGCGGTGTCCGGTTGATGAACTCAAACACATACGACTTGTCGCGCTTCAGAACCTCTACAGGGTCCAGCGGGCCGCGCTCAGCGCCGTGCCATGCGCTTTTGTTTACCGCCCAGAATGAGAAGCCCAGACTTCCGCAAATGGGGTTGGCGGGGCGTTTTTCCGCCGTTGCGGAGAACTCCAGCGGGATGTACTGCGCATTCTTCAGGTCGGGCTGCGGTATCGGGTTGGCTGGCAGCGGCTTGATCTCACGCAGGTCGCGGTTCTGGGATCGGCCAATGGCGCGCAAGGACAGCACCGTCCATGGAGAGGAAGAGGAATAGTTTGTGAGCTCGATTTGCTCGCCCTCTCCCTCGGGAATACGCACTGCTATGTCTGCTCTTTGTCCCGGTCCCAGCGCAAGCTTGTTCACCGCAAACGCTTCGACTGGATTGCCGTCGATGGCAATGACCATTGCATCCGCTCCTTGCGGGAGGGACAGTTTGTAGATGCGAGTTACATCGGTCACGCATAAACGCAGGCGTACGAGGGAGCCGGCTTTAACATCCATCACAGGTGCGGGCTGCCAGTTGGAGGTGCGGTAGGTCCCAAAAGTCCCTGCCCGCGCTGAGGAGCGTGGTTGGTAGAGTTTGATGAACTGGCCATCGCTGCCAAGGCGGAAGTCGCGCAGGTTGACCGGAATATCGTGATCAAAGCCGGGGTCTTCGTCTTCCTCTACGACCATCAGACCAGTCATGCCGTAGGACAGCTGTTCCAACGAGTTGCAGTGGGGGTGATACCAGAAAGTGCCTGCATCATGGGGTGTGAAGCGATAATCGAAATGATCATCGGTGTACACGTAATGCTGGGTCAGGAAGGCAACACCGTCCATATCATTAGGGAGCCGCATACCGTGCCAGTGAATGGTTGTCGGCTCTTCCAGCTTGTTGATGAGGCGGCTGTGGAATGGCTGGCCCTGCTTCAGGCGCAAGGTTGGCGGCATGGCGTCGCCAAAGGTGAACATGTTTTTGGTGGCGGGCGTACCGTTCATCAGCTGGTGGTCGATGTTGCGCGCAATCAGGTCATGTCGTTTTGGGAGGGCCCACAGGTTGGAGGCACCGGCTAATCCGCCTGCAACAGCTGCTCCGCCAAACACGGCACCTTTCAGCGCCTGACGTCGTGTGATCATGGCTCTTTGTCCTCAAGTTCAGTCCGTCTCTGTACTTGGCTGGTCAATGGCTATTCACTCACGACGGCTGTTGTTTACAGGGCATCCGCTAATGCAAATGATGCCCTGCTCTATTCTGGTTCACAATTTGATTCAACTCGTTGATAATTCAAACCAACAAATCACAGTAAAGCATTGAAATTACATGATTTTGTATTGTTCGCTTAGTATCAATCCGCGATTGCGGCTTTCAGATCGGCAATCATGCCATCCATTTTGCCCGCAAGTTTTGGTAGTCTGACACGTTTCAGACGCTCGCTTGCGATGATCGTCTGCACGGTCTTTACTGCCTTGTCCAGATCATCATTGACGATGATGTAGTCGAATTCCTGCCAACCGGAGACTTCATCAATGGCGGTCTGCATGCGGCGCTTGATAGCGGCTTCATCATCATCCCCACGCCCTGTCAGACGGGCATGCATCTCAGCGATGGAAGGTGGCAACACGAAGATTGCAACCACATCTTCACCAGCCTGTTCCTGAAGCTGACGGACGCCTGCGATATCGATATCAAAGAGGATATCCTTACCTGCGTTCAGATTGGCATCAACCGGCTCGCGCGGTGTCCCGTAGTAGTTGTCGTGGACAGTGGCCCATTCGAGCAGCTCGTTTGCGGTGATCTTACGCTCGAACTCTTTGGTTTCCCAAAAGTAGTAGTGAACGCCATGCTCTTCCGCGGCGCGGCGCTGGCGTGTTGTGGCAGAAACAGAAAGGGCCAGCTTGTCATCTTCAGCCAGCAAACGGTTTGCGATGGTGCCCTTGCCTGCCCCGGATGGTGCCGCTAACACCAGCATGAAGCCGCGGCGTACATCTTCAATATCCTGAGCTGATACGGTTGTCCCACCAGAGTTTTCTGAGTTCATTTTGACTTTATCTTCTTGTGCGTGTTTGCGCTCAAAGCGGCGTCCCTATGCGTTTGTCATGGAACCAGCTTTGAGCTTACTTGCTTGCGTCTTTTTGCCCGAACCGCGTCCGCCTTTTTGAGGCAACGCCTTATTCGATGTTTTGGGTCTGCTCCCGAAGCTGGTCAATAACTGTTTTCAGCTCCAGCCCGATTGCGGTCAATTCCACACTGTTGGACTTTGAGCACAGTGTATTTGCTTCGCGGTTGAATTCCTGCGCCAGAAAATCGAGACGCCGCCCGATGGCTCCGCCCTTTAAGAGCAGCTCGCGTACCGCTTCCACGTGCGCATAAAGACGGTCAAGCTCTTCGCGGATATCTGCCTTGGTGGCAAGAATCGCAGCTTCCTGATGCAGGCGCTGCGGATCAAGGTGGCTGCTTGCCTCCAGAAGCTCCTGTAGCTGCGTCTCAAGGCGGGCGCGGATGGCTTCGGGGCTGCGTGATGGCAACTCTTCGGCTTGCTTGGTCAGCGCCTCAATCGTGTTGATCTGGCCGCTCAACAATGTGGAGATGGCGTTGCCTTCGCTTCCACGCATGGCAACAAGCTCGTTGAGGGCCTCATCGAAGGTCGACAGGAGAACCTTGTTTTGAGCGTTCTTTGCCTCTTCGTTCTCTTCGGCCTCTTCAAACTCCAGAACGCCCTTGTAGCCAAGAATACCATCGAGCGTTGGTTCCGGGGCGTTGGGCAAACGGTCTTTCAGCAAAGAGATGGCTTTGAGCACCTGCTCAAGAGCCTCCTCATTGACCACAAGCGTGGTGTCTGACTGAGAGCGCTGCATTTGCAGGCCGACGGAGACATTGCCGCGCTTCAGCTTTGCAGCAAGGCGCTTACGCACTTCAGCCTCAACGCCGTCCAGTCCTTGTGGCAGGCGCAGGCGTACATCGAGCCCCTTGCCGTTCACCGAGCGAAGTTCCCATACCCAGCGTGCCTCTTCATGGCTGCTTTCCACGCGGGCAAAGCCGGTCATGCTTGCCAGTGCCATCCCTGAAACTCCTTATGTGACCACCACCAGTTTGGAGGGTGGGTCAATTCAATCTTTGCTGGCCCGGAGCTTACCAGTGAAACCCCACTAATCCCATGGGGATTGTACAGATCTTCTCTATCCGGGCACACTATCGCGCCAAAACTTGTTTCTGCTTTTGCGAAGAGAGGTCTCCGCTCTCAGCAAAAAGCCTGCCCCGTGACTTGACTGGGCAGGCTTTTCTATTTCGTCCTGCAAGATTTGCAGGTTAGTTCTGTGCTTGTTCCGCTTCTTGCTCGGCGACTTTCTCAGCCGCCTCTTTTGCAGCTTGTTCGGCTGCTTGTTTTGCGCGCAGCTCTTTTTCGAACTTGCGCCAGTCAGCCACATTGCGCTGGTGCTGGCGATAGGTTTCTGCAAAGGCGTGACCACCTGTGCCATTAGCTACAAAGTAAAGATCCTTTGTACGGGCCGGATTTGCGACCGCTTCCATGGCAGCAACGCTCGGATTGCCGATTGGGCCAGGAGGCAGGGCATTGATCTGGTAGGTGTTGTACGGGTTCTTTTCATTAAGCATGGAGCGCGTGATCGCAGAGCGGTCCTTCGTCCAGGCATTGCCACCGAACAAGCCATAAAGGATTGTCGGGTCAGACTGCAGCGGCATTCCGCGGCGCAAACGATTGATGAAGACGGAGGCAACCCGCGGATGCTCGTCTACCTTGGAGGTTTCCTTCTCAACGATAGACGCAAGGACAACAAGTTGCTCAGGCGAATCGATAGGAAGCCCCTGAGAGCGGTTTTCCCAGATGCGGGCAATGTGGTTCTTCATGGCCTTTTGCATCTGCTCGATGATGCGGGCCTTGGTGGTTCCACGGGTGAACGTATAGGTTTCCGGCAGCAACGAGCCTTCAGCAGGAATTGCCGAGATTTCACCGGACAGGATCTCGTTGGCATTCAGGCGGTTGATGATCTGCGTGCTGGTCCAGCCTTCCGGGAAGGTCACGGAGTGGTATACGGCACGGCCTTCAACCAGATCTTCCATGACGGTTTTCATGGGAATTCCTGTAGGGAAGGCGTACTCGCCGGCTTTGATCTTATTTTCATTCTTGAACAAGCGGGTGCCAACCTCAAACACGAGAGAGTTGGAGATCACCCCCTCCTCTTCCAACTTGGCAGCGATCTGCGGCAAACTCATTCCGCTTGCAACAAGAAAGGTCTTGTCTTCCGTTAGCGGTCCGGCTGAATCAAACTCTCCTTTACCCCAATACAGAGCAGCCCCGGCAACGATAATCCCGAGCACGGCAATGGAGAGAAGGAAGTTGATAGTGATAACGATTGGATTGCGCGCATGACGGGAGCGCGCCGGAGGTGGTGGTGCAGCGTCCGGCTGAATCGCGCGGCTTGGACTGCGCGGTGCAGCTGGTCCACTCGACTGAGTAGGAAGATCAGGCTGATCCTGAGGCCCATTTGAGTTGTCTTCAGGCGTTTGAGCCATTGTAACCCTCTAATACGGGAGAGCCGGAGCTCTCCAAACTTTGCGTCTCTTTGCCCGGAAACCGACACCCACTTACCGGAGAAACGCTTTAAATTCTCATCACAGAGCTTAACCCATTCGGGAGCCGCAATGTAAAAGGCCAGATCCCGCCGCGCGGAGCCTGGCCTTTTATTAGTTTATCAAAAAAGCGAGTTATGCCTCAACTTTTTTGAGAACCAGAGACGCGTTGGTACCGCCAAAACCAAATGAGTTAGACAGAGCATAATTAATCTCCATCTTCTTGGCTTTATTAGGGACCAAGTCAATCGCAGTTTCAACAGAAGGATTATCAAGGTTGATCGTCGGTGGCGCAATCTGATCACGGATCGCCAAAGCGGTGAAGATTGCTTCCACAGCACCTGCAGCTCCCAGCAGGTGGCCGGTCGCAGATTTTGTGGATGACATAGTCAGAGAACCAGCATCATCACCAGCGAGGCGCTCAATTGCACCCAGCTCAATCTCATCACCCAGCGGAGTGGAGGTACCGTGTGCGTTGATGTAATCAACATCGCTGATGGAAATACCGGCACGATTCAATGCAGCTTCCATGCAGCGATATCCGCCGTCACCGTCAGACGCAGGCGCTGTGATGTGGTATGCATCGCCAGACAGACCGTAGCCAACGACTTCAGCGTAGATTTTTGCGCCGCGAGCTTTTGCGTGTTCGTACTCTTCCACAACAACGACGCCTGCACCTTCACCCATGACAAAGCCGTCACGGTCCTTATCATAGGGACGGGATGCCTTTTCCGGCTCATCGTTGAAGGCGGTAGAAAGAGCTTTATTGGCATTGAAGCCTGCGACGCCGATGCGGCAAACTGTGGCTTCAGCACCACCAGCAACCATGACATCTGCATCACCAAATGCAACAAGACGTGCAGCATCACCGATAGCGTGTGCGCCGGTCGAGCATGCTGTTACAACAGAATGGTTTGGACCTTTAAGGCCGTGTTTGATGGAAACGTAACCGCTTGCCAGGTTGATCAGACGACCTGTGATAAAGAACGGGCTTACGCGGCGCGGGCCTTTTTCTTCCATTAAAAGAGCTGTGTCAGCGATTCCCTGAAGGCCACCAATACCAGAACCGATGAGCGTACCAGTGCGGCACTTGTCTTCTTCGGTCTCCGGCTTCCAGCCTGAATCTTCGATAGCGAGGTCTGCAGCTGCAATGGCGAAGACGATGAACGGGTCTACCTTGCGCTGTTCCTTCGGAGCCATAAAGTCGTCTGGATTGAATGTGCCATCGGTGCCATCACCCAGCGGAACCTGACAGGCAATCTTTGTTTTAAGATCTTCGGTCTCGAAGTTTTCGATGCGCCCCGCACCGCTTTTACCTTCAAGAATTCGTTGCCATGAAACCTCGGCTCCGCAACCAAGCGGGCTAACCATGCCAATGCCTGTGATAACGACTCGACGCATATTTCTTACACTCTAATTTGCTGAGCGCTGCCGGCCCTGTTGCCACCCCCTGAAGACATAATAGTCTTCCCACTGCGGCAAGCATGCAGCTTAAAAAAAAACAGGCGCGGCGAGTACTAATGACCCACCGCGTTCCTAGCTTTTGCAGCAGGATTAGCCCTGCTTGGATTCGATGAACTTCACCGCATCGCCAACAGACTGAATGGTTTCAGCAGCATCGTCTGGAATTTCCACGCCGAATGCTTCTTCGAAAGCCATTACCAGTTCAACGGTGTCCAGGCTGTCTGCGCCCAGATCGTCGATGAAGCTTGCAGATTCGACGACCTTGTCAGCCTCTACGCCGAGGTGCTCGACAACGATCTTCTTTACCTGTTCTGCAACATTGCTCATTTTAAGTCCTCAATTGGTTTTCAAGGTAGTGTTTCGGTCCGCTTCACGGGGGCCTAAATTCACTCGCCACCCGTGTTGCACACTCTGGTTCTTTTGAAAAGACGCAACGGCTTATATGTTAAGCCGCTTCCAAAGAAAACCGCAGCTTTTCCGTTCCTCTTTCCAAGAGGCAACTTCTAATCGGCGGGTTCCTAGCACAATCTGTACAGGTTTACCAGCCGCCAGTAGTGATTGCCCCTTTTGTACAGGGTACGAAAAATCTACATATTTTCTTCATTAAATCATCGCCATACCGCCATTCACGTGCAATGTCTGGCCAGTAACGTACGCTGCTTCATCACTTGCGAGATAAACAGCTGCACTTGCGACTTCTTCAGCAGTGCCCAAACGACCAGCTGGAACGTTGCCCAGGATCGATTCGCGCTGCTTTTCGTTTAGCTCGTCGGTCATCGCAGTTGAGATGAAACCTGGAGCAATTGTATTGACGGTGATCTTGCGAGATGCAACTTCCTGCGCCAATGACTTGGACATGCCGATCATTCCCGCTTTTGCCGCAGAATAGTTCACCTGACCGGCGTTACCGGTAACACCGACGATAGACGTAATTCCGACGATGCGGCCATGACGGCGCTTCATCATACCTTTAATCGCGGCACGGCAGATGCGGAAAGTAGCGGAAAGATTAATTTCCAGTACGTGATCCCACTCTTCATCCTTCATGCGCATGAAAATGTTGTCGCGGGTGATTCCTGCGTTGTTCACGAGGATATCGAGGCCGCCCATCATTTCTTCAGCAGCTGGCACCAGCTCATCAACGCTGTCACGGTCAGACAGGTTGGCTGCTTTGATGTGAACACGCTCGCCCAGATCAGCTGCCAACGCTTCCAGCTTAGCTTCACGGGTACCAGACAAGGTGACTGTTGCACCCTGTGTGTGAAGAGCGCGTGCGATTGCCTCACCGATACCACCGGTCGCGCCGGTTACGAGGGCGCTTTTACCTTCTAAATTGAACATGCCGTTGGTCTCCTCGGCTTAAAATCCATTTAAGAAAACTCATAGGGACGAAACCTGTAGTCCGTCTATACGCAGTATTAAATGCGTGCCTATGAGCCGTCAAAACCTGTGTATTAGCTCTGGACGCCTTCCAGACGAGCAACCAGCGCATCAATGTCTTCTGCAGTGTTGACCGCAACGCCTTCCAGTGATTTCACAATTCGGCGCACCATGCCGGACAGAACCTTGCCTGTACCGATTTCAACAAGGGTGGTGACACCGTTGTCAGCCATCCAGGTTACAGATTCGCGCCAGCGTACGGTTCCTGTCACCTGCTCTACGAGACGGGTGCGGATTTCTTCCGGGTCGGTGATTGGAGCAGCCAGAACGTTCGCAACGAGCGGAACAACTGGTGCTTTAATCTCGACTTCCGCCAGTGCCTTTGCCATTGCATCTGCTGCAGGCTGCATCAGGGAGCAATGGAATGGTGCGGATACAGGGAGCAGAACAGCGCGGCGTGCGCCCTTACCTTTTGCGATTTCACAGGCACGCTCAACAGCTGCCTTGTGGCCTGACACAACAACCTGACCGGTTGCGTTGTCGTTTGCGGCCTGACAAACTTCGCCTTGAGCTGCTTCTTGGGCCACTTCCATGGCCTGATCAAAGTCCAGTCCGAGCAGAGCTGCCATTGCGCCCTCACCCACTGGTACTGCTTTTTGCATGGCATCCCCGCGGATACGCAGCAGGCGCGCTGCATCAGCGATGCTCAGGGAACCTGCTGCAGCCAGTGCAGAATACTCACCTAAAGAGTGACCAGCAACGAAGCTTGCAGCCTTGGACAGGTCCACACCTTTCGCCTCAAGCACACGCATGGTGGCGAGACTGACAGCCATAAGAGCTGGCTGGGTGTTTGCTGTAAGGGTCAGCTCGTCGGCTGGACCTTCCCACATGATCTTGGTCAGAGACTGACCGAGAGCTGCATCAACTTCCTCAAATACAGCGCGCGCTTCCGGGAACGTGTCGGCAAGCTCCTTACCCATTCCAACCGTCTGGCTACCCTGTCCGGGAAATGTAAATGCAATAGTCATTTATTAGTAGCTCCGTCGCACATTTATCGCGTAATTGTGGGCCAATCGCCTCAAATGTAGGCATCCCACTTTGTATTCCAAGATGGGCGGCTATAAATTCAGCAAATACGTGCAAATTATGACCGCGCCCAAATAAGTAGCAGTGCAGATGCCCTATTCGTCAGCCATCTGCACCCTCAAGAAACCTAGGGGAAACCTCGGTTACCTGTGCATTCATCGGGGGGACATGAGCCGTTTCGCTGGCACAATGTCAAGACTACAACTGGAAAAAAGGCCTTTTTCCCCGTTACCGCTTGTCTTTTGCAGGGGATTGGCTATAAAGCCCCTCTCGTTTCCGGTATTTGGCCGGAGGCTTAAAGGAAGGCAGCTCTTCGGACTGCAGGAATTGAAAGATATCCGACTTCCCGTGTCTCCGCTCTTGTGAAACATCTTCTTGCGGCCTTTTTCTGAGGGCCATTCGAAGGGGCTTTGCGCCGATACCGGAATTGTTTGATTCAGAAAGGCAATCCACATGGCGCTCTATGAGCACGTGTTCCTGGCACGCCAGGACATTTCTACCCAGCAGGTTGAAGCCCTCGTTGAGCAGTTCAAAACTGTTCTCGAAGAAAACGGCGGCAAAGTCGGCAAGATCGAAACCTGGGGTCTGCGCACCCTGACGTACCGTATCAACAAGAACCGTAAGGCTCACTACATTCTGATGAACGTAGATGCTCCTCATGCGGCTGTTGCTGAAATGGAACGTCTGCAGGGCCTGAGCGAAGACATTCTTCGTTTCATGACCATTCGCGTAGAAGAGCTGGACGAAGAACAGTCCGCTATGATGCAGAAGCGTGATCGTGATGACCGCCGTCGCGGTGATCGCAATGACCGTGGCCCTCGCCCAGATCGTGGTGATCGTGGTCCACGTCCTGATCGTCGTCCTGAAGCACCTGCAGCGGAGTAATTGAAAATGGCTGAATCTTCTTCCGCAGGACGTCGTCCTTTTTTCCGTCGTCGTAAGACCTGCCCATTCTCCGGCGCAAACGCTCCGAAGATTGACTACAAGGACATCCGTCTTCTGCAGCGCTACATTTCTGAGCGCGGCAAGATCGTTCCTTCCCGTATTACCGCAGTATCTGCGAAGAAACAGCGTGAACTGGCTCGTGCCATCAAACGCGCTCGTTTCCTCGGCCTGCTGCCGTTCGTAATCAAGTAAGCCTTGATTATCAGGTCAGGATGTTCTGCATCCTGACCTTTTTTTGATTCCGGCCTACCGGGATCACAGTTGAGAGACTGATCGCATAAGCGGCGCCTCTCTCTAACTGCGGATCATACTTTCCGCAGGACAGCATAGGAGAAATTCCATGAAAGTTATCCTTCTTGAGCGTGTGGCTAAACTTGGCCAGATGGGCGAAACCGTAAACGTAAAAGACGGTTACGCACGTAACTACCTGCTGCCTCAGGCAAAAGCACTTCGTGCAAACAAAGCAAACCTTGAACGCTTTGAAAACGAACGCGCACAGCTTGAAGCACGTAACCTTGAGCGCAAGAGCGAAGCTGAAGCAGTTGGCGAAAAGCTGGCTGGCCAGAGCATCATTGTTATCCGCGCTGCTGGCGAAACCGGCCAGCTTTACGGTTCTGTTGCAACCCGCGACATCGCAGGTCAGCTGACCGAAGCAGGCTTCACCGTTGTTCGCTCCCAGGTTTCCCTGCGCGCACCAATCAAGACCATTGGTCTGCACGAAGTGTCCATCGTCCTTCACCCTGAAGTTGAAGTTGAAGTCTCTGTTAACGTCGCTCGTTCTGCAGACGAAGCTGTGCGTCAGGCAGCAGGCGAAGACCTCACCGTACAGGATGAAGACTCCTTCGAATTCGACGAAGATCTTGAAGAAGATGAAGATCTGGAAGAAGGCGAAGAAGCAGAAGCATCTGCAGAAGACGCTGAAGGCGAAGAAAAAGAAACTGAAGCCTAATATTTCTTCAGTCCTCTCTAAAAAGGCAGGGTCTCCGACTCTGCCTTTTTTTTCGACTTAACCTGATAGAATCGGCAAGAACTCCTGCGATTCTCTACCTTAGGAAATACTTTGTTAATAATTGCGGCTACAGCGAAAATCCCTGAACACAGCTGAATTTAAACAATTTTTCTCATCTATACGCGTGTTTGGGGTGCGGTGACTGTCAATTGGCAAGATGCGATTTTCCCCGTTGATTTATATTTGTTCAAGAACTGAGCTTAAGGTGTGAAAGCCCCCTTTTCCTACCCGCATTAAAGCTGTAACCAAGTTGCCAACCGGCACGAGGGGCGGAATGAAGGGCACAGTCCAAAAATTAGAGAAGGCTAGTGAGACCATGAGAGTGGTACCGCATAATGCCGAAGCAGAGCGCCAGCTTCTTGGTGCCATTATGGTGAACAACGAGACCTACTATCGTGTCTCGGAGTTCTTGGAAGCGCGCCATTTTTTCTTAGCTCCCCACAAGGATATCTATGACAAATGCGGAGCGCTGATTAAAGCGGGCAAGATTGCCTCGCCTATCACGCTAAAGACATTTTTCCCGGCAGACGAGAAAATAGCGGACTTGTCTGCGACACAGTATCTGCTGCGTCTTGCAGGTGATGCGACTTCTGTGATCAACGCGGAAGATTACGGCAAGACCATTTATGATCTGGCAACCCGTCGTAACCTGATCACCATTGGCGAAGACATGGTGAACATTGCTTATGACGCGCCGATCGACATGCCACCATCCTCTCAGATTGATGACGCTGAACGTCGTTTGTTTGAACTGGCAGAAACAGGCCGTTCTGACGGTGGTTTTCAGGACTTTGGTAGCGCACTGACGCAAACCATCGAGATGGCGGCTGCGGCTTTTCAGCGTGAAGGTGCGCTTTCCGGTATTTCCACGGGATTGCGTGATCTGGACAAACTGATGGGTGGCCTACAGTCTTCAGATTTGGTGGTGCTGGCTGGTCGTCCTGCGATGGGTAAAACCTCGCTTGCGACGAACATTGCCTACAATATCGCCCAGAACTACCAGACCGAAGAAATGCCAGACGGCGAGTTGAAAACCATCAACGGCGGCGTAGTTGGCTTCTTCTCACTGGAAATGAGCGCTGAACAGCTGGCGACTCGTATCATCTCCGAGCAGACCGAGATCTCCTCCTCAAAGATTCGCCGCGGCGACATCAACGAGGCGGACTTTGAAAAGCTCGTAGCTGCGACTCAGCACATGCAGCACGTTCCACTGCACGTGGACCAGACCGGTGGTATTTCCATCGCTTCTCTTGTCTCCAAGGCACGACGCCTGAAGAGACAAAAGGGTCTGAACATGATCGTGGTGGATTATATCCAGCTTCTGACCGGCTCTTCAAAGAATCAGGGCAACCGCGTTCAGGAAATCACGGAGATCACCACGGGCCTCAAGGCGTTGGCGAAGGAACTCAATGTTCCGATTATCGCCCTCTCCCAGCTTTCCCGTCAGGTTGAAAACCGTGATGACAAACGGCCACAGATGTCTGACCTTCGCGAATCCGGTTCGATTGAACAGGATGCGGACGTAATTCTGTTCGTGTACCGCGAAGAATACTACATGGGTAAGAAGGAACCGCCGGAAGGTACGCCTGAGTACGAGGAATGGAGTTCCAAGATGGAGCAGTTACGCGGCAAGGCGGAAGTGATTATCGCCAAGCAGCGTCACGGTCCAACCGGTATTGTCGATCTTCAGTTCCAGGGCGAGTTCACTCGCTTCTCCGATCTGGCAGATGACGCCCATATTCCTGACAGGATCATGGAATAAGGAAGGTTTAGCCTACTGAATTAGTGAATGACCCGGAGTTACACACATCAGTTGTGCAGTACTTCGGGTCTTTCTTTTTAAATGCTGCTATGTTTTGTAGGTTATCGGGCATTCAAAGAATCTGAAGGCAATCGCGTGACACACTCGGGCATTGTTACCTCTGACCGTCCTACGCTGTCTGCTGGGGGCGCTGCAAAACTAATCATCGACCTAACCGCTCTACGCTCCAACTGGGACTATCTGAATGAGAAGGTGGGCGAGAGTTGCACCTGTGCTGTGGTTTTAAAGGCCAACGGCTATGGGACAGGCGCGGTTGAGGTTGGCAAAACGCTTTATGATGCCGGTGCCCGCGTCTTTTTTGTTGCGTTTCCGGAGGAAGGCATTGAACTGCGCAAGCAGCTACCGCACGTAGAAATCTACGTTCTGAGTGGTCTCTTTCGAGAGCGCGAGAAGTTTTACTACGATTTTGAGCTGAAGCCGGTCCTCAACAGCCACGAAGAGATTGCTGAGTGGTCTTCCTTTGCGCAGAGCCTTGATGAAGAGCTCCCTGCGGCCCTACATTTTGATACGGGCATGCACCGCCTTGGTTTGCCCGCACGTGATGCGCGAAAGATCGCTGGATCTTCTGCCTTGTTAAAAGGCATCAAAGTGGATCTGATCATGAGTCATCTTGCGTGTGCGGATACGCCAGACCACGCGCTCAATAAAAAGCAGCTCACTCTGTTCCAGCGTGTTTGTGAGCATTTTCCCGGTGCACGCCGGTCTTTGTGTAATTCTTCGGGGGTTTTCCTTGGCCCTGAGTACCATTTCGATTTGGTTCGGCCGGGTATTGCGCTTTACGGCGGCAATCCGGTTCCAGGCCAACCGAACCCCATGCGTCCGGTAGCCCATGTTCACGGAGAGATCATCAGTTTGCGCGAGGTTCCGGCAGGTGATTCAGTGGGATATGGGGCTTCCCGTGTAACCCTACGGAAAAGCCGAATCGCGACGATCAACGCAGGCTATGCGGATGGTCTGCACCGGCGGGTTGGCAGCTCCGATGAGCAACCCAATGGAGCGCGTGTTTACATCAACGGGCACTTTGCCCCGATCTTTGGCCGCGTGTCCATGGACATGATTGCAGTTGATGTAACCGACATCCCTGAAGAGCATTTATCGCGCGGGATGCCTGTTGAGATTATGGGGACGCACGTAAACGTGGATGAATTGGCAAACTTTGCTCAAACGATCCCATATGAATTGCTGTGTAGCCTAGGAGCACGCTATACACGCCACTATAAACGCTAGCGAACCAAACACTGGCAGGAACCTGAATTCAAAATGGCGAAACGCTCCCTTTCATTTGTCTGTCAGTCTTGTGGGGCAACCACACTTAAATGGGCTGGCCGCTGCGAATCATGCGGTGAATGGAACACAATTCAGGAAGAGCAGCAGGCTGGTGGCATTGGAGCTGGACCCAAAACAGCAACACGGGCCAAGGGCCGCGTTGTGCCGTTGGTTGGGCTTTCAGGCGAGACCAAAGAAGCGCCGCGAATCGTTACAGGCGTAGCTGAGCTGGACCGGGTGACTGGTGGAGGTTTTGTTAAAGGCTCTGCCCTGCTTGTTGGCGGTGATCCGGGGATCGGTAAATCCACCCTGTTGACGCAAGCCAGCGCCCACCTTGCTTTGCAAGGCCACAACATCGTTTATATCTCTGGCGAGGAAGCGGTGGATCAGGTGCGACTGCGTGCTGAGCGTCTTGGACTGCGGGATGCGCCGGTTCAACTTGCGGCGGAGACGAGCGTTGAAGATATTCTGACAACGCTTGAAGACAAGAAGGGGAGTGAGCGCCCTCACCTTGTGATCATCGATAGTATCCAGACACTTTGGACAGAGATGGCAGATTCCCCTCCGGGAACGGTGACACAGGTGCGTGCCTCTGCACAGGCTCTGGTTCGCTTTGCCAAGAAAACCGGCACCACTGTTGTACTTGTTGGTCACGTGACCAAAGATGGGCAGATCGCTGGCCCTCGTGTCGTGGAGCATATGGTTGATGCTGTGCTCTATTTTGAAGGTGATAATGCGCATCAGTACCGAATCTTGCGCGCGGTGAAAAACCGCTTTGGCCCGACCGATGAAATCGGCGTCTTCGAGATGTCTGATAAAGGCCTGCGGGAAGTGAAGAACCCGAGTGCCATGTTCCTCAGCGAGCGCAGCGCCACTGCTCCAGGTTCAGCCGTGTTTGCCGGAATAGAAGGAACCCGGCCCTTGCTGGTTGAGATGCAGGCGCTTGTGGCCCCTTCTCCGCTAGGCACTCCGCGCCGGGCGGTGATCGGCTGGGACAGCGCGCGCCTCTCCATGATTTTGGCAGTGCTAGAAGCGCGCTGCGGTGTTAAGTTTACACAGCATGACGTTTATCTAAACGTCGCTGGTGGCCTGAGGATTAATGAACCGGGAGCTGACCTTGCAGTCGCTGCAGCTCTTATCTCATCGCTTAGTGGGGTTGCTCTTCCCCTCGAATGCGTCTATTTCGGCGAAATCAGTCTGTCTGGCGCGGTTCGACCAGTTGCCCAGGCTGCTTCCCGATTAAAGGAAGCTCAAAAGCTTGGATTCGGTCAGGCGGTTATACCTGACGGGAATATGAAAGAAGGCTCCAAAGCGCTTGGTCATATTAAAGGACTTGAGGAGCTTGGAGATTTGGTAGCAAATATAGCTGCCAGTACGCATAAAATGGAAAACGCTTAAGGGACTTACCTGGGCTGATTTTAACCGGCAGGCATTTTTGTTGGTTTGCCTGCCAGTCAAACAAGGGACATGTGTCGACAGATGCCGATCACACTCTTAGACGGAATTCTATTGGCTATCATGCTGATCTCAGGCGTTCTTGCGATGATTCGCGGGTTTGTTCGTGAGGTCCTTTCTATTGCATCATGGGTGGCTGCAGCGGTTGCGGCTTATTTCTTCTACGGCAGCCTGAAACCATTTGTGTTGCAGCACGTGGCCAATGACACACTGGCGACTGCGATTGCTGCAGGCGCGGTGTTCCTCGTAACATTGATTCTGGTAAGCTACATCACCATGCGCATTTCAGACTTCGTGCTGGACAGCCGCATTGGCGCACTTGACAGAACCCTGGGTTTTGTCTTTGGCGCAGCCCGCGGTTTCCTACTTGTTGTTGTTGCGCTATTATTCTTCAACTGGTTTGTACCCGAGCCTCGGCAGCCAAACTGGATCATTGACGCAAAATCCAGGCATCTTTTGGTAACCAGCGGCCAGAATCTGGTTTCGGCTCTGCCAGATGACCCAGAGCGTGCTATAATGGACCAGATCCGCCAGCAGGGCGGTGCAGATGGCTCTGCAACAGGCACAGCCAGTGACGAAGAAGCCCGCTACTCCCCAAGTGAGCGGCGAGGACTGGATCAGTTGACGGCCTCCGGCGATGGCCAGAACTAAGCTTTTACGTTGATATTAGGCCCAAGTAAGAACCAAGGAGTGATGCCATGAGCAGTGGCGTATCAAACAATTCTGCCGCTCTGACCGAGCTACAGGCGGATTTTGACGGCGATACCCTGCACGAGGAATGCGGCGTTTTTGGCATTCTTGGACATGATGATGCAGCAGCGCTGACGGCTTTGGGGCTTCATGCCCTTCAGCATCGCGGACAGGAAGCTGCTGGCATTGTAACGTTTGATGGGGATCAGTTCCGCTCAGAACGGCATATGGGGCTGGTTGGTGATCATTTCACCCATCAGGAAACCATCGACAACCTGAAGGGGCCCTACGCGGTTGGTCACGTACGCTACTCCACCACTGGTGAAGCAGCGCTGCGCAACATCCAGCCGTTGTTTGCCGAGCTGGATGGTGGTGGCATCGCGATCTGTCATAATGGCAACTTCACTAATGCGATGACTCTTCGCCGCCAGCTGATCAAGGATGGCGCGATTTGCCAGTCCACATCTGACAGTGAAGTGGTTTTGCAGCTGGTTGCCCGCTCCCGCGAGACCAAGATCGTTGATCGTTTCATCGAGGCCATCAGCCAGATGGAAGGCGCTTATTCTCTTGTTGCTCTGACACGCAAGAAGCTGATCGGTGCACGTGATCCGTTTGGTATTCGCCCGCTTGTTCTGGGTGATCTGAACGGCGCTCCTATTCTGGCCAGCGAGACCTGCGCGCTTGATATTATTGGCGCAAAATTCATCCGCGAAGTGGAGAATGGCGAGGTTGTTGTTTGTACTCCGGGTGGTATCGAAAGCTACTTCCCATTCGGCAAGCGCACTGCCCGTCCGGATATCTTCGAGTACATCTACTTCTCCCGCCCGGATAGCGTGCTGAACGGTCACTCCGTTTATGACGTTCGCAAGCGTTTTGGCCGTGTACTGGCGCAGGAAAGCGCAGTGGAAGCGGATGTGATTGTTCCGGTTCCTGATTCTGGCGTGCCTGCTGCTCTTGGGTTTGCAGCAGAAAGCGGTGTTCCATTCGAGCTCGGCATCATCCGAAACCACTATGTTGGACGGACCTTCATTGAGCCAACACAGCAAATCCGTACGCTTGGTGTTAAGCTGAAGCACTCTGCTAACAGAGCGCAGATTGAAGGCAAACGTGTAGTTCTGGTAGATGACAGCCTTGTGCGTGGTACCACCAGTGTCAAAATCGTTCAGATGATCAGGGATGCTGGCGCCAAGGAAGTCCACTTCCGTCTGGCCTCACCTCCAATCAAGTTCTCCGATTACTACGGTATCGATACGCCGGTTCGCGAAAAGCTGCTTGCGGCCAAGTATGACCTTGAAGGCATGCGCAAGTACATTGGCGCAGACACACTCGCCTTCCTGAGCATTGATGGCGTCTACCGTGCCATGGGCCATGAGAATGGCCGTGACAACGAGAACCCGCAGTTTACCGATCACTGCTTTACCGGGGACTACCCTACCCCGCTGACAGATCTGTCTGACGATGTAGACACACGTCAGGCTCCCCGCCTTGTAGAAACTGGTTAAGTTCAATGAGTTCCAAAAGACTTGAAGGTCGTGTGGCCGTTGTCACGGGTGCATCCCGTGGCATCGGCTATTTTGCTGCGAAAAAGCTTGCTGAGGAAGGGGCGCACATTATTGCTGTTGCGCGTACTGTTGGCGGACTGGAAGAACTGGATGATGAAATCCAGCAGGTCGGTAGTTCAGCCACGCTTGTGCCGCTTGACCTGACCGACTTTGACGCGATCGACCGTCTGGGTGCTGCAATCTTTGAACGCTGGAAGAAGCTCGACATTCTGGTGGGTAACGCTGGTATTCTTGGACCAACATCTCCGCTTGGTCACGTTGATCCAAAGAAGCTCGATGATGTCATGAAAATCAACGTGACGGCGAACTGGCGTCTGCTTCGGTCGCTGGACCCGCTGCTACGTCAGTCGGATGCTGGCCGTGCGGTCTTCCTGACCTCATCAGCTTCGCAACGGTGTCGTGCCTACTGGGGGCCTTACTCCATCTCCAAAGCTGCTCTGGAGGCGCTGGTCCATACCTATGTGAACGAAACGCGTAAGACCAATGTAAAGTCCATGTTGGTCAATCCGGGTGCTACACGAACAGGGATGCGTGCCAAAGCAATGCCGGGTGAAGATCCAATGACTTTGCCGCACGCCTCCGAAGTTTCCGATGATATTGTGCGCTTCTGTCTGCCTGAGAGCGAAGAGAATGGTCGCATCTACGACTACCAGATCAAGACCCTGCGCGATTTCGTTGAGCCGTCCTACTAAGAACGGCCTGCTGTTATAGAAATCTAAAAGCCCCGGTTCACTGCCGGGGCTTTTTGCATTGACGGGAGCGGCTTCAGGCCGCTTAGAGCATGTCGCGTTCATATGAATTCACGCACCAAGCTCTAAGCGTTTATTTTCACGCGTATTCTTCTCCGAAAACCGGCCCCACTTTTCGGGAATACGCTCTAGACGAAGGATTTGTCCGTCAAAGCCTTGACCTGATCAAACACGCCTGGACAGGCTGCAACAACCTTACAGCCGTTCAAGACGGCATCCTGCACATCGATCTCCTGGACTATACCGCCAGCCTCTTCCATGAGGGTCAAACCTGCCATGCAGTCCCATGAGTTCATATGGTCTTCTATATAGCCAATGAGGCGGCCAGAAGCTGCATAAGCGAGCATCAGGCCTCCAGAGGCATTGCGGAAAAAGATCCCTCCCTCATCAATCAGCAGATCAAGGGCATTCTTGATTGACTGTTTATGCCCACGTGAGTTGTAGCCCAGACCGAGAGAACCGTTGGAAAGAGATTGGCTCGTCGAGACTTTCATCGGCACGCCATTAATCGTTGCACCCTTGCCGTTCTCAGCAGCAAACAGCTCATCTGCGCAGGGGTCGTAGATGACGCCGATGTGCTTCTCGTCATTTTTCACACAAGCGATGATAACGCACCACTGCGGAATACTGGCAACGAAATTCGCGGTTCCATCGATCGGATCGATGATCCATGTGTATTCAGAGGTGCCTTTGTCAACGCCATCCTCTTCTCCCACGATGGTATCCTCGGGATACGCTTGTGCGATTGCATTACGGACCAGCGCTTCGGTATCACGATCAGCCTCTGACACCATATCCTGGTGCCCCTTACTCTCGATATTGAGAGTGTCCAGACGCATGTAATACTCGTGCGCAAATACGCCAGCGCGCTTAACCAGAGCCTTGGCGAAGGTGAAACGGTCTTGTGACATGGGGCCTCTATTTTCTATGTGTAATGCATATAGTGAGCGCGATCAGATGCAGTTTCAGGAGGAATTGCAATTTGTTGGCCGCGCTAAGTGATACTTCTAAAGTAGAATTCGCCTGCACGCTAGTGGGCAGAGCCCCGTCGCTTTTTTTTGCTTTTTTGAATGGGCCACAAAAAAGGGCAGCTGAGAGCTGCCCTTCTTGATGTTCTATGGAACTGAAATCATTTTCTTTTCTTGTGGTATGGGTTGTCGCCTTTTCGATAAGACAGGCGAATAGGCGTGCCTTTGATGTCAAAGCGCTCGCGAAGACCGTTCACAAGGTAGCGGGTGTAGCTCTCAGGCAGATTGTCCGGCTTGGAGCTGAACACCACAAAGTGCGGTGGGCGTGTCTTTGGCTGCGTCATGAAGCGCAGGCGCACACGACGACCAGACACTGCTGGCGGCGGATGATGGATCAGGACGCCTTCCAGCCAGCGGTTGAGCCCGGATGTGCCAATGCGTTTATTCCACATCTCGTAGGCACGGAAGACTGCCTGCATGAGCTTATCAAGCCCCTGACCGTTGATACCGGACATAGTGATGATCTCAACGCCGCGCAGCTGGTTCAGATAGCGTTGCTGAGCATCTTTAATGTGCCCCCACGCATCTTCACGATCTTCGATCAGATCCCACTTGTTGATGGCAATCACGATTGCGCGGCCTTCACGGGCACACAGATCGATGATTTGCAGATCCTGCTTCTCAAAGGAGATCGTCGCATCAAGGGTGACAACCACGACTTCCGCAAATTTTATAGCGCGCAGAGCGTCTGCAACGGAGAGCTTTTCAAGCTTCTCCTGAACGCGGGCTTTTTTGCGGATACCGGCGGTGTCAAATACTTTGACGTGGTGATCCTGCCACTCCCACTCAACAGAGATACTGTCGCGGGTGATGCCGGCTTCAGGACCGGTCAGCAGCCGCTCTTCACCCAGCATCTGGTTAATGAGCGTGGATTTACCAGCATTTGGACGACCCACAATAGCCATGCGTAAAGGACGCTCGACTGTGCCAACCGGCTCGTCGATTTCTTCATCCTCAACATCCACATCCGTGCGCGCCTCGGAAAACTCAGAGGACTCCTCGGCTTCGTCTGCCGCATCGACAATTGGACGCAGAAAATCGTAGAGCTCGGAAAGGCCTTCCCCGTGTTCCGCAGACAGGGCAATAGGATCACCCAGTCCAAGCGTGAACGAATCGTAAAGGCCACCATCACCTGCTTTACCTTCCGCCTTGTTGGCACAAAGGATCACAGGGGTCTGGGCCCGGCGAAGAAGGTTCGCAAAGTGCTCATCGAGCGGCATCAAACCTGCGCGTGCATCGATAAGGAATAAGCATGCATCCGCTTCCCGGATTGCTTCTTCTGTCTGGGCGCGCATGCGCCCCTCGAGGCTTGCTGCCTCTGCTTCTTCCAAGCCAGCAGTATCAACGATCCTGAATCGCAAATCGCCCAAGCGTGCATCACCGGACCTACGGTCACGGGTCACACCTGGGGTATCATCGACAAGCGCTAAGCGCTTGCCTACAAGGCGATTGAAGAGCGTCGACTTGCCAACATTAGGTCTGCCAATAATGGCGACTGTCGCAGTCACGCGAATACTCCTCGTCTGGTCTACGGCGCTAGTTCAGCGCCGCAACCGCTCCATCACTGGTGAGGACGATCATACGTCCACCAGCAACAATTGGTGATACAAATACGCCATCGGTCACTTTCCGCGATGCGGATGCCTGACCGGTTTTTGCATCCACTGATGCAAGATAACCGTTGCTCGACACGGCGTAGAGCTGGCCATTGGCCAGAATTGGACCTGCCCAGTTGACATTTCTGCCGCCACCTTCACCAGATGGCAACTCTGCCGTCCAGAGAAGATTGCCGTTTCTGCTTGAGATCGCGTGCATCTTGTTATCCAGGCCAATCAGGAACACGGTGCCCCCGGAAACAACCGGCGTATGCACGGCCCCGAAATCAGCCTCCCATAGACGTTCGCCATCTCCCAGTGCAATGCCCAGTGTACGGCCAGCAACGGAAGTTGCCACAACCGTGTTGCCAGAAATGACCGGGCTTGCGGATACATCTGTCAGACCAGAGACTGCGCGTGTACGGAAGGACCGTGCAACGGTATCGATCCATTTAGGCTCACCGGTGTGAATGTCAAGCGCCATAACCTCGCCTGAGGAAAAAGGCACAACAACGGTGCTGCCGGAAACTGCCGGATTTGCAGAGGAAAGCAGGCCTGCGTTCTCTGCGATACCGGCGAAGGACCATGCCTGCTCACCATCTGACTGGTTCAGACCGATCACTTCATTGTCTTGTGTTACAACGACGACCATGCCGTTAGATGCTGCTGGAGCGCCGCGTGCCGGGGTGTCGAGCGTCTTGGTCCAGAGAATGTTTCCGGCCTTATCAAGCGCGTAAACATTGCGGTAGGCGGTTGCGACGAAGATCTTGCTTCCGTCAAGCACAACACCACCGCCTGCAGCGACTTCCCGTTCATTTTGGGGTCCAAGGTCTTTGGTGAAGACCTGAGCACCGCCTGTTGTCAGAGCAACAAGGTTTCCGTCTGATTTATAGACGTAAATCCGCTGCCCATCAGACACCGGACGCGCTGCTGTGCGCGGGTTGCTGGAGCCAATACCGAAGAACCCTGAACGGCGGACCTGTCCGATACTCGAGGACCATGCCACGTTGCCAGTCACGTTGATGGCAATATTGCCGGGGTCATTGTTTCGCGGGCCAGCAGCAGTTGGCCAGGTTGACCCACCTGTGGCAGCGCCAATGGTGGCAGCTGCGCCTGATGCAGAAGAAGTTACTGTGCCCGTATAAAGAGGCTGACGATCCCCCTCAAGGAACTCATCATCGCCGCCGAATGGATTCAAACTGGAAAGAGAAGAACAGCCTGCCAGCGTCAGCGCTAGCGCGCTGGTTCCAATCAAAGTCTTCCAAGACTTTCTTTTGGTCTCGCCCACTTATTCAGTCCCCTTTTCGTCTTCGCCCAATGCAGAGGTAATCAGTTCAAGATAGATCTGTGCCCGTCCGGAAATGTCTGATGGTGCTGCTGCATCAGCAACAATTTCACTAAAGCGTGTGCGTGCAGCTTCCAGATTACCAGCCTTGTATTCAGCAGCGCCTAGAATTTCCAATGCAGAGAAGCGCCATGTATTGCCCGCAACAGCAAGTACTTCGGTGTTCTGCTTCACCGCAGCCAAATCACCGCTGTCCAACAGAAGATATGCTGCGCGGATGTTTGCAAGACCCTTGTAGACTGTTGGAGTGGAGCTGTCAGCTGCTACATCTTCAAAAGCTTTGATGGCGTCTTCGGTTTTGCCCTGCAGCGCCAGTTCCGTTCCAATGCGCATCTTAGCCATCATCGGATAACCGCCAATACTGCCTTCCATGGAAACGAAGGATGCTTGCGCCTCTGTGTGATTGCCTGCATCGGAAAGCTTAACGGCTTCCAGAAACTCTGCACCAGCGGACTGGGACTGTTTACTCTGCCAGTAATCATAGCCGCGATACCCTGCAGTACCTACAACGATAAGACCTGCTGTCAGGTATACAAACGGAGCAAAGCGCTTCCAAAGCTTTGAAAACTGGTCGCTTCTTACTTCTTCATCGACTTCGCGAAAAATGTCGGACATAACTTCAAATGTTCCTGCAGCAACGATTCTTAGGTTTGTGGTATCCCAATGGGCGGCGTCACATTAAAACCAACAGAGCCGCAGGCAAACCTCTTCCCTTACCTCTTTCAACCGATTAGTGGCATATTTAGGGCAAGAAAAGAGTTTCCCCACCTACATTTGCCAGAGTAAATGCAGGAGAGAACCACTTTCATATCTGTCTTGAAACCTTAACACATGCAAAAGGTCAAGCTACGATCGGCACACCGATCAAAATTGCATGTAGTTTCCACACGAACAGACCGTAGACAATCAGACCGAGGACAACGGAGATCACATCGTTTCTCACGGCATTTGGATAGTCATGAACTGGCGGTGTTACCTTTTCGCGGCGGGCAATGGAGATTCTGACAATGATCGCCCAAATCAGGAATGCGCCAAACAAGAGCACTGAATACGGCTCACCATTGGCAAACAGGTGTGCGATGGCCCAGAATTTTGTTGCGTTGATGAGCGGGTGCTTGGTGACGCGGGTGATATTACCCTTCAGCTGAGATGCAAAGAAAAGCGGGAAAACCGGCAGCATCAACAGCATGGTCACATGGCGACCCCAGCTTGGAGCCACATACCATGGCGCATAATCAGCATTCCAGGCGACTCCGAAGCCATAAACTACGGCGACCAGACCGCCGAGTGCAACAATTGTGTAAAGGCCTCGATAGCCATTGAAAGACAGGCGCTGTACCAATGTCTCTCTTAGTCCTGAGAAGGACGGGATCAAATGTACAAGCAGAAAAGCTGCAAGGCCTGAAATCAAATAAGTCATAAATTGCTCTCCCCCATAGTCAATCGGGCACAACCTATTTCACGCGAATAAGAATTGCAAAACAATCTTTAGGCCCACGAAAAGGCTTAAAAAATAACCGCCTGCATGATTGACAGGTCACACAGGCGGTCTGATTTCAATGCTTTGAGTTGGAAAAGCGCCGTTTAGGTAAGGATCGGCATTCCGATCAGCAGTTCGTGCACTTTCCAGACGAACAGACCATACAGCAAGGCGCCCAAGACTACGCTAATCATGTCATTGCGCAGAGCGTGGGGGAACTGTTCGGTCTCTGTGTTCTTACGGTTGAATTTTTTAAGGGAGATTCGTGCCCAGATTGCCCAGACAAGGAAGCCGCCAAACAGGGCTACCGAATATGGCTCACCGTTTACGAGCAAGTGTGAGGTCGCCCAGATTTTTACCGCAAGGATCACCGGGTCCTTGGTCCATTTAGCGATATTACCGCGAATGAACTTGGCGAAGACCAATATAAAAACTGGCAGGAGCAGCGTCATTGCCAGATGGCGCATCCAGAATGGCGTTATATAGAGCGGGTACCAGTCCTCCTGACGAGCCAGAGCAAAGCCGTAGATCATGAAAAACAGGCCTGTCAGCACGATCAGGGAATAAAGCACTCTATACGGATTCAAGCCAATGCGCTGGACAACGGAATCACGAAGCCCAGGGAATGATGGGAGAAAATGAATTCCCAAAAAGATAAAAAGCCCGAGAAGTAGCAGCGTCATCGAGTGAGCCTTTAGATTTGTTTTTACGTTTAAGCCCAAAGTTGAGCTTATGCACTTTCGCCATACGCTGTGAAATATCAATACATTCGATAGTCCGCACGTAAGCACTTACTATATTTACCCAATTCTTTTTCACAGAGCCCTTGAGATCGTAGAGGGTTTCTAGGTAAATCAGAGTGGGTTATTCACCTGCATATAGCATAACTTGACTGTGTGACTCCTATTTTTTGATAGGTCAAATGGTCCCTCAAACAGAAACACCACTTGGGAAGTTCCATGTCCGAAAGTGACAGCGCAACAGAATATGATGAGCGTCGTCGGGCTCGTCGCCGTCGTACCTTGAAGGAAGGACGCATTGTCTTCGCCAACCATTCGATGGTTCTTGACTGCGTTATTCGCGATTTATCCGATTTTGGCGCGCGCTTGAAGATGGAAACAACAATGGACGTTCCAGATGAGTTTTATCTCTATCTGGTTCACTTACGTCAGCGTGTGCAGGTTGAAGTCCGATGGCGGACGGCAGACTCGCTCGGTGTCGAATTTGTTGGCGAGAAGCAAACCGTTTCCAGCCTGATGAAAATCTAAGGTCTTTTCCTAAGCGCCCACTTTAGATGGGCGCATTTGTTTTGCTTGCGCAGCTTCTTCTTTCTCGCTCATACTGACTTTTTCATGTGCTGGGGGGAATGATCTGATGGTACTGAGCCTCAATGAAGCACTGGGTTTGCTTCTTGCGCGCAAGAAAGAGCTTACTGAGCTCTCCGAAATTTCCGAGGCAGAACGTGCAACCGTTGCCCTTGATCAGCAATCGGTTGGTCGCCTATCCCGAATGGACGCCATGCAGCGACAGGCCATGGCACAAGCCAACGACCGTCAGCGCACCAGAGAGCTACAGCGAATCGAGAGCGCCCTCCAACGGATCAAAGAAGACGAATATGGTTTCTGTCTGGAGTGCGGAGAAGACATTCCCGAAGCACGCTTACGCGCAGACACTGCGGCACTTTATTGTTTGGCTTGCGCGAAGTTGTTCGGGTAGTCGGGCAGAGCCCTAAGCTTCAAAACGGCATTTTTCAAGAAAAAAGCCGGGAAGTCTCCTCCCCGGCTTTTAATCAGTTTATTCCCACTCGATGGTGCCCGGAGGCTTGGAGGTGACATCATAAACGACGCGGTTGATGCCGCGAACTTCGTTGATGATGCGGGTCGCTGCCCTGCCAAGGAATTCCATGTCGTAGTGATAGAAGTCAGCTGTCATGCCGTCTACGGAGGTCACTGCACGCAAGGCGCACACGAATTCGTAGGTGCGGCCATCGCCCATTACGCCCACGGTTTGAACCGGAAGCAGAACAGCGAAGGCCTGCCAGATGGCATCGTACAGACCAGCCTTGCGGATTTCATCCAGATAGATGGCATCTGCCTGACGCAGAATATCTAGCTTCTCACGGGTGATGCCGCCCGGACAACGGATCGCAAGACCCGGGCCAGGGAATGGATGGCGTCCGATAAAGCTATCAGGCAGACCAAGCTCGCGACCAAGATTGCGTACTTCGTCTTTGAACAGCTCGCGAAGTGGTTCAACCAGCTGCATGTTCATGCGCTCTGGCAAACCGCCCACGTTGTGGTGGGACTTGATGGTCACGGATGGGCCACCGGTGAAGGAAACACTCTCGATCACGTCAGGGTACAGGGTTCCCTGCGCAAGGAAGTCTGCACCACCGAGTTTTTTCGCTTCTTCTTCGAAGACTTCAATGAAGAGCTTGCCGATCGTCTTGCGTTTAACTTCCGGATCGCTTTCACCTTCCAGCTGACCGATGAACAAGTCAGATGCGTCTACGTGGATCAGCGGGATGTTGTAGTGATCACGGAACATGGACAGAACCTGCTCCGTTTCACCCATGCGCATCAAACCGTGATCAACATAGATACAGGTGAGCTGGTCGCCGATGGCTTCGTGGATCAGGACGGCAGCGACAGAACTGTCGACACCGCCAGACAGGCCGCAAATCACTTTACCATCGCCAACCTGATCACGGATCGCCTGAATGGCCTGCTGGCGGTATTCTGCCATTGTCCAGTCGCCTGAACAGTCTGCGATCTTGTGAGTGAAGTTCTCGATAAGCTTAGCACCATCAGGGGTGTGCACCACTTCCGGGTGGAACTGAACGGCATAGAAGTGGCGTTTCTCGTCTGCAATTGCTGCAAACGGCGCGCCTTCTGAAGTGCCGATCACTTCAAACCCTTCGGGAAGAGATACAACTCGGTCGCCGTGGCTCATCCAAACCTGATGGTTTGTGCCTTTGTCCCAGCAGCCTTCAAATAAAGGAGAAGACTGTTCAACGGAAACAAAAGCGCGACCAAACTCTTTGTGGTCGGATGTAGCAACTTCGCCGCCCAACTGGGCGCACATGGTCTGCTGACCATAACAAATTCCAAGGACAGGGATACCTGCCTCGAATACGATCTGGGGCGCGCGCGGGCTCCCCATTTCAGTCGTGGATGCCGGACCACCTGACAGGATCACTGCTTTTGGATTCATCTCCTTAAAAGCAGCTTCTGCAGACTGGAACGGAACGATCTCGGAGTACACACCAGACTCGCGCACGCGGCGCGCAATGAGCTGAGTGACCTGAGACCCAAAATCAATAATGAGGATGCGGTCAGTCATGCGCAGCTTCTACTCTGAACGCATTGATTTGGGAAGGTCTTTTGAACGGAAATTTCTGAGTAACGTAAAGAGCGCAGGGTGTTTTTCTGTGTGCAGTGAAAGGCGGCCCAGTCAGCTATAAAATCGACTGCTCATGTTCTTCGATTCTGCTCATCATTTGGCCCAATCTAATGCGCTCCTGAACGTCCAGTTGCGGCAACAGATTCTTCTCAAGCTGTTTGAGTTGGGCTTCCAGTGCGCGCAGCACGACGCGGCCATCCTCGGTCAGGCTCAGGCGGACAAGACGCCGGTCTCTGGGATGCTCCTGCTTTTTGATCATGTTTGCTTCGGTCAGGCGCTTGACTGCACGGGACACCGCCACCGTATCCAACCCGATCACCGGCCCGAGCTCGCGCACAGAGACAGAGCCCAGCCGTTCCAGTGCGCTCAGCACCAACCAGGACGGCAGAGACAGGCCATAGTGTCTTTGCAGATGCTCTGAGAGACGACGCTCGATAAAGCGACCTGTTGCGATGATGCGCAAAGGCAGATAGTTGAGCAGCTCAACATTGTGTTCGTCTTCAAACAAGCTTGCCTGTGTCGTTAATTTGGCACGGTATTTCTCCGCCATAACCCTTTTGCCCTGCGTCGAATGCTTTGCTTCATTCCATTGCCCGGCAAGAAAACCGGAAAATGGTTAATCTGACTTGAATATTGGTGATTATTCCAAGGCACTAGCCCTTGAATATGGTTTTGATGCGTTCAATATCATCTATCCACGCCTTCCTACAAGATCAACCCGTTCCACCTTTGACGCTGATTTGCCAAGCGCTTACGCTTTGTGGTGCATAGGTACGAATTTGATTCGCAGAATTGCCTGTCAGCAGATCCATCACGTTGGGTCTACGGACGGCACTGCCCAACAAGGGGGTCCGTAAAAAATGACAGAGACACTGCGTGGAACGCCGGACACAAACACCCGGCAAGAGAAAATCAACGCCGCGCTGGATGCGGTTGCCTATCTGGAACAGGAAGAACGCTTTGATGAAGTGCTCCCTGTGTATCAGGATCTTGTTGGACGCTACCCAGACGATGTGGAGCTCCTTTTCAAGATGGCAACAATCATGCTGCGTAACGGAGACCTACGGGAATCTGTCGCGCACCTGCGCAAGGTGTTGTTTATGAAGCCAGAACACCTAGCTGCGCGCGCCAATATGGGCAATGCGCTGCTTTTGCTGGGATATCTGGAACAGGCGAAGGAAGCCTTTGATGCAGTCGTAGAGGCAGAACCAAACAACCGGAATGCACTTTACGGACTTGCCACCATTTTGATCAAGATGCACGGACACGCGCAGGCTGTGCCTTACGCCCGACGTCTGGTGCAGCAGATTCCAGGCAGCGCTGCAGCTCTTTCGTTACTTGGTGACGCATTAAGTGCGGAGACCAAAGCCGAGGCGGCCACCCTGAACTACCGCGCAGCCCTAAGAATTGATCCGCAGTACGTCCCTGCCCTGCTTGGCCTGTCTAAGGTTCTCATTCTTCGCAAGAAGGGCGACAAAGCGCTGGAAACTTTGGAAAAGGCGCATGATCTGCAGCCGCGGAATGTGGAAGTTCTAATTGCGATGGGCCACGCTTATATGCTGGACGAAAACCACGCGAGCGCTGTTGAAAGTTTTGAGCTGGCCCATGCCTGCGAACCAGACAGCGCTGTTGCGCTGGTTCATCTGAGCATTGGGAAGCGTAAGTTGGGGCTGGTATATGCCGGAGTTTACCACGCTGCAGAGGCGTGGCGGCTTGCACCGGGCAATAAGCAGGTGAGCAATGCACTTGGCGCTGCACTGGCTGCAGCTGGCGCAACCGATGCTGCTCGTGACGTACTTACCTCCAAATCCAGAGGTAGCCAATTCCTCGAGGCAACGAAGGCAGCGATCAAAGAAATCGAGTATCTTGCCGAGCAAGGATATGAGCGGCCGGTTCGCGAAGAGAAAACCGACCATCAAGTTTCAGAGCCGGAGGAAAATTCTAAAGATCCGACTGAGGAAGAGCCGGAGGAAATCCAACTTGATGAGGCTCAGGGTGAAGAACCTGTTTCTGAAGAGGAAGCAGGCCTAACAGAAAGCACACCCGCTGTTGCAGAAGATCTTGAAGAGAAAGCCTCCAGCTAAGCCTGCTGTTTTCTGGTGTAAAGGCATGTCGTAATGAAACGGCGACATGCCTCTCAAGAGCTTCTAGCTTAAAAGTCTCGAGACTAGCTTCGTTCCATCATGGCGATGAAGAACCCGTCGGTGCCGGTGTGGTACGGTGTTAGCGTGATCATGCCGCCATCTTTGAACAGCGGACGGCGTGCGGTAACTTCACCAAAATACTCTTCCCAGACAGGGGCCAAATCAACCAGCTTGAAATCAGCGTGCTTTTCGAGAAACGCCTGGACTTGCAACTGGTTTTCTGCGGGGACCAGTGAGCAGGTCGCGTAAATCAGCTTGCCGCCTTCACGGACAAAACGTGTTGCTGTTTCCAGTACCTGCGCCTGATCTTCCACACGGCCGTTAAGCGCATTTTCTGTGACGCGCCATTTAGTGTCTGGCCGACGGCGCCATACACCAGTTCCAGAACACGGCGCATCCACGAACACACGGTCCATCTTGCCTTCGCAGATATCCAGTGAGCCGGTTTGCGGATCAATGGTCTGGATGTTTCTTACACCGGCGCGGGCCATGCGGTCGTAAAGCGGTGCCAAGCGTGTTTTGTGGGCATCAAATGCATAAATCTGACCTTTGTTCTGCATTTGCGCTGCAAGAGCAAGGCTTTTGCCACCACCGCCTGCACACAGGTCCAGAACCTGCTCTCCCGGCTGGGCGCCTGATAGGATTGATGCAATCTGCGAGGCTTCATCCTGTAATTCAAACCAGCCTTTACGAAAGCTTTCTTCCGCCTGAACGTGAGGAGACTTACGAGGCCCAACGACGGGTTCAAGACGAACGCCAACCGGAGACAAGCCGCTTTCTTCAGGATGAAGGTGGGATAAGCGTTTGAGCACTTTTTCCTGAGAACTCTTTAGCGTATTGACGCGCAGATCAATTGGCGCGCGCTCGGACAAAGACCGCCCGACTACCAGCGCTTCTTCGCCGAAGTTAGCCTGAAAATGTGGCCAGAGCCACTCTGGGATATTAGCAGAAATCTGATGATCATCACTGACCTGCTTGTTTTCAATAAGCGCAGTGCGTTCCGCTTCTGAAAGAGGTTCAGGAGCGTGACGATCCTCCTCCATCACCTGATCCAGCTTGTCGACCTGATTATCCCAGCCCCAAATATAGGTCGCCAACACAAGTGCGCGGGCGCTGTCTGAGCCCATTGCCTGCGCATGGGATAATCTGTGGCGCAGCGCATCAAAAACGAGATTGCCGATAGCAACACGGTCGCCGGACCCTGCAAACCTGTGTTTATTGCCCCAATCCTTCAGGGCTTCCTGCACAGGACGGCGGCGCTCGTTAATTTCTGTCAGCACTTCAATTGCAGCCGCAATTCGTCCACCGTCGCGCATGAATGATCCTTAATTCCGTGAATTCTATTTTTCGATTTATTCGTTTCGCTGAGCAGCGTTTAGGCCAATACCCTGAGCATTTCAATAGTGCATACCATGCGTGAGGCAACCTCACACCAAATCATTCAACAATTTCTTGCGTGCTGCATCGTTCTAATCAGCCAGATTTTGGAGATAGTCGCGAAAATACAATCAGTTATTGAGTTTACTCGCTACTTCATGACACACAGCGCTTTTGACCAGAGCAGTTGGTAAGATAGAGGCCATGACGGTGACCTTCATGCGAGTAATTCGATGAGTATGGCGCAGCACCAATTGTTCATTTTAGGATAGTCGTGGAATACAAAAAAACTGCGGCGATCGGGTCGAGCACCCGATCGCCGCAGTTTTTGCAATTAAAAGAAGAAATCGCCGCTCAGCGGGACATCATCAAACTGCGCCCGGATAATTTGGGCTCTCGCGGGTGATTGTGACGTCGTGAGGGTGGTTTTCTCTTAGGGAAGCGCTGGAGATGCGAACGAAGGTTGCTCGGGCTTTGTATTCTTTCAGCGTTGGCGCACCGACGTAGCCCATGGAGGCACGGACGCCGCCTGCGAGTTGGTGAAGCACGGATGAGAGAGGACCTTTGTATGGCACCTGTCCCTCAATACCTTCCGGAACCAATTTCAGCTTGTCGGAGACTTCTGCCTGGAAGTAACGGTCCGCGGAACCGCGGGCCATTGCGCCGACGGAGCCCATGCCCCGATAGGCTTTGTAGGAGCGGCCCTGATGCAGGTAGACTTCGCCTGGGCTTTCTTCTGTACCAGCGAGTAGAGAACCAACCATGCAAGAGCCTGCGCCTGCTGCAAATGCTTTTGCCATATCGCCAGAAAACTTGATGCCACCATCTGCGATGATCGGCACATCAGCCTTGGCTGCTTCTTCTGCACAATCAAGGATCGCGGTGAGCTGCGGTACACCAACACCGGCAACAACGCGGGTCGTACAGATGGAGCCTGGACCAATACCCACTTTCACAGCATCAGCACCTGCATCAATCAAAGCTTTAGTTGCGGCCGGAGTTGCAACGTTACCAGCCACCAGCTCCACATTCGGGAAGCGTTTCTTGATGGCTGCAACCTGATCAATTACAGCCTGTGAGTGACCATGCGCAGTGTCCACCACCAGCAAATCAACCTGTGCTTCGATCAAAGCTTCTGCACGGCGCATACCGTCTTCACCAACACTTGTTGCTGCACCAACAAGAAGGCGTCCTTGCTCATCTTTAGAGGCGTTCGGGTTGAGCTGTGCTTTTTCCATGTCCTTGACGGTGATCAGGCCGACACAGCACTGGTTGTCATCAACCACCAGAAGTTTTTCGATACGGTGTTGATGCAGAAGGCGCTTGGCTTCGTCCTGTCGAACGTTATCGCGCACTGTGACCAGATTCTCCCGGGTCATCAGCTCGCACACAAGCTGCTCAGGGTTTGATGCAAAGCGCACATCGCGGTTGGTGAGAATACCAACGAGACGGCCGGTAGATGCACCGCCGCGACCACCATTTTCAACAACCGGAATGCCTGAGATCTTATGCGCTTCCATGAGGTTGAGAGCGTCTTCCAAAGTTGCGTCCGGACCAATCACCAGTGGATTGACCACCATGCCGCTTTCGAACTTCTTCACCTGGCGGACTTCTTCAGCCTGCCGTTCTGGTGTCATGTTCTTGTGAACAATACCCAGACCACCGGCTTGCGCCATGGCAATTGCGAGGCGTCCCTCGGTTACCGTGTCCATCGCGGAGGAGAGAATAGGCAAATGCAATTGAAGATTGCGAGAGATCCGCGAACGTAGGTCTACCTGCGCTGGCATGACCTCGGAATGCCCTGGGAGGAGCAGAACATCATCAAAAGTCAACGCTTCGTGACCAGAGGATGGTTCGTAAAATGTAGGCATCGCCAAGTTCCCTTCGGATGTGTATCGACCGCCCTGACCCACTCCCTGCTCAAGTGGATTTGACTGCAGAGTTGCCTGAATTTCTAGAGAAGTTGACGCGGGTCATTACCACGGCTTTTGTGATTTGAAAAGGGGGCAACTGTCGATTTCAGAAAGCGGACTGCATATTTCCGGCTGCCATCCTTGGTTTTACTGAATTTCAGGAAGGAGCCATAGTTGTTGGTAGACTGTGTTGACATAAGTTGGCGAACTGTAAATCAGTTTATTTAATGCGCATAAGCTGTTTCGGGACTTCTTTGAAGCACTAAATCAGAAAGCACAGCGTATGCCACAGATCCCGTTACTCACTGATCTCTACCAACTCAATCTGGAGAGCACAAATAGGGACGAACAGACCTACTTGCAGCAATAAAAAAGGCCGGTCGAAACCAGCCTTAGTAGATTATTTTGAGCCTTTAAAGCCCTTGGCAAGAATGAACATCTCCGGGCTGCCTTTGCGGCTTGCTGGTGGCTTGATGTGCACCACAGATTTGAATTCTTTTTTCAGTTCCTGAAGCAGCTTTGCCTCAGCACCGCCAGCAAAGACCTTGGAGAGGAAGGCTCCCCCTTCATTCAGGTTCTGGCGCGCGAAATCGATGGCGATTTCGAATAGGTATGCTGTGCGCAGGTGATCTGTCTGACGGTGACCTGTGGTTGGGGCAGCCATATCGGACATGACCAGATCAGGGCGGCGTCCACCCAGCGCTTTCATAAGCTCGTCTGGTGCATCATCGTCAAGGAAATCCTTTTGCAGGATCACGACTCCCGGAATTGGCTCAACTTCCAGATAATCAATGCCAACCACAAGCGGCTCATCATCGGTGGAGCCAACGATCGGCGCTGTCAGCTGGGACCAACCGCCCGGCGCACAGCCCAAGTCGACCACGCGCATACCCGGCTTAAGAATTTCGTGCTTTTCGTTAATTTCAATCAGCTTGTAGGCTGCGCGGGAACGATAGCCATCCACCTTGGCGCGGCGCACATATGGATCGTTCAACTGGCGCTGCAGCCAGAGCGTTGAGGAATTTGACCGTTTACGCGCGGTTTTCACGCGCTGAAACATGCCACGATCACCTGTTCCACGCCCACTTGAGTTGCGGGTCATCTGTTGTATTCCTTTCTCGGGGTGCGTCGGCGCTTATGGTTGGAGTTGCTCCAGACTTTGTCTGCCGCCATCATCTCCATCAAAATACCTTCACGCAGTCCTCTGTCGGCGACACGTAATCGCTGACAAGGCCATCTGCGGCGTATTCCTTCCAAAATTGCGCAGCCTGCTAGCACCAAATCGGCTCTGTCCTCACCAATACAAGGGTTATCGACCCTTTCCTGATAGGACATCTTCAAAAGCTGGTTAATCATGGCGGAAACATCTTCCTGTTCCATCCATGCTCCATCAACGCGGCGGCGGTCATAGCGCTTGAGGCCCAAATGGACCCCGGCCAATGTGGTTACCGTCCCGGATGTTCCCAGCATATGGACATTGCCGCGCTCTATAGCACGGGAGAGTTCATTGCCAAGAGGGAATTTCTGCAATCTTTCGGCAACATCACCAACCATTGCCTCAAAAACATCTGGCGTGACATGTACACCGCCATGACGCTCCGCCAGATTGACGACGCCCAATGGCAAGGAGGTCCATGTTCTGACAAAGCGCGTGAGCGCAAAGCCGCGGGCACCATATCTGTTACGCAGGTCAAGCCAGACGATCTCTGAGGACCCCCCGCCAATATCAAAGAGCAGGACGCCATCGGCCTCCGGATCAACCAGTGACACGCAACCTGCAACAGCAAGGCGGGCCTCGGTTTCCTGACTGACAATTTCCAGTTCCAGCCCGGCCTCGACCTTTGCGCGCTCGATAAACTCATCGCCGTTTTCGGCCGCCCGACAGGCCTCTGTGGCGATGAGCCTCGCACGCTGGACACCGCGTTCAGAGATCTTTTGCTGGCACACCTGCAAGGCCTCAATGGCCCGTGATATGGCTTCATCGGACAATTTACGATGACGACCGACGCCCTCGCCCAATCGGACAATCTTGGAATAGGCATCGACAACACGGAATCCACGCTGCTCAGGTCTGGCAATCAGCAACCGGCAGTTATTGGTGCCAAGATCCAGCGCTGCGTAAAGCTCCTGAGATCCGCCAAAGTGGTGCCGGTGCCGCGTGGGGAACCGATGCGTTCCGTCACCGCGCGTATCTGCTTGGTGACGTCGACGATGTGTGTCGTTCTCACGTGATCGAAAGCCATGTGGAGGGCGCGGCGCGCCTTGCTCTGCCGCCTTGCCGTGTTTGCTATGTGCTTGCTTTGGCTGGCTTTGTCTGGACTGTGCTGGTTTTGCTTGTGATGGCACATGCTTTTTGGCCTCCTCCCTAGGTTCAGGAGCAGGTTGCAAGACTTCCACCGACGTGCCACCCGGATCAATATTGACGACGGGCGGACGTGTTTTTTGGTTTAGGAGCGCCCGACGTTCCGCCCGGTTAGGCTTCGCGCGACGCGCTTTCCTCTGCCGTTTAGCGCCTTCAGGACGAGAACCACCAGCATCTTCCACAAGTCCTGCGGAATGACCAGTTTCAGCGCCGTGTGAAGACGCATTTTTCGCGTCTCCAGCCTTGCGCTTTTTGTGGCGTTGTTTCCGTCTGCCTTTTTTGGGGCTTCCGGGGACGCCGGGCGTTCTCGTTCCATCCGAAGAGGACCGCTCACCCGTTTTCTTCAAGTGCTATGCCTTTGTGCAGTCCACGAGGCATTTGCATGCAATCTGGACTGAAGTCATTTCAAGTTGGCAACATTGTAACAGTTTCATGGCAAACAGCAATCGCCCCATTTCATTGGTACAGTCCAAAATTTCGACGAATTCTCTTAAATTGCGGGAGGCTCCAAGAGCTTACAGCGCGAACCCCTTGTCAGAGTCGAAAGTCGCCGGGCCGGAAGTCAGGCGGCATCTGGGCAGAAATACTCAGGTGCCATGGCCTTATTCACAAGCGAAGCTCCGGAAATCGGCTTTGACCACTGATTTTGTTAAAACTCACGAGAACCAAGTTGACAAGGCACGGCACGAACACTAAAAGCCCTCTCACCGACGAATTGAGCGCCTTGCTTCAACTTGTTGGTCGGCAGTAGCTAACGTGCTGTTATTGCTGGGGATTAGTTTAATGGTAGAACAGCGGACTCTGACTCCGTCGGTCCTGGTTCGAGTCCAGGATCCCCAGCCAATTGCACGCACGATCTAATGCCGCGCAGGGAACACTTCCCTCCTTTTCTGCTGGGGATTAGTTTAATGGTAGAACAGCGGACTCTGACTCCGTCGGTCCTGGTTCGAGTCCAGGATCCCCAGCCATTTTCTTCCAAATACCATCATTAAAACATCGACCTTTTAGCGGTTGTCATATTCCGCAGATTGACGGTCTTGCTTGGCTCGAGAACACTTCGCGCAATTGTAATACGCGCAAAGGTTCTGCCATGCCCTTTTCTCCCAAACGGATCGCCGTTTTTGGCGCGAGCGGCGCGATTGGCTCCGCTTTTGTGCATGAGTGTCTTGATCGCTATGAGACGGCAAAGGTGTTTTGCTTTGCCCGCTCACCAGACCGCATCCCCACCCACAATAGGGTCGAGAGGCACGCATTTTCCTTAGATGATCTGGACGGGCTCAAGACCAAAGCAGAGGCGATAAAGGCTGATGGCGGGCTTGATCTGATTTTTGTGGCAACGGGACAGCTGCACAGCCCGACCGCCAAGCCGGAGAAAACCATCCGCACGCTCTCGATGGGTGGGATGGAAGAGACGTTTCATACAAATACGGTCTTGCCTGCGATGATTATGAAACACTTCCTGTCGCTTTTGCCGAAGCAGCAAAAAGGTGTTTTTGCGGCTATCTCAGCTCGCGTTGGCAGCATTTCCGATAATGCTCTGGGCGGATGGTATTCGTACCGTGCCTCGAAGGCCGCGCTCAACATGCTCATCAGATGTGCTGCAATTGAGCTGCAGCGTACCCACCAAAACTCGGTGATTATTGGCGTCCACCCCGGTACGGTGGACAGTACTCTGTCCAAACCGTTTCAACGGGGCATTCCAGAAGGACAATTGATGCGGCCTGTCAAATCAGCCGCACTCTTGCTGGATGTAATAAGCAAGGTGAATCAGTCACAGACAGGTAGGTGTCTGGCCTATGACGGGACCGAGATTACCCCTTGAGGCATCATAAGGCGTCTGCTTTGACGTTAACGACATATCTTTCGAAGACATCGCGGCTTTGAGTGAGCAATGCCTTGCACCACTCTGGCGTATCGACGAAGAGCGCGTCTTTGAGTTGCTGACGGATTTGCGCGGCAAGTTCCGGCGCAACGGTCTCGCTGTTCCGTTTGAGCCAGTTGTCACGGCGATGGGCGTCCAGCACCTGATCAAACGGGATGGTGCCAAACTCAAGGATCAGTTTTGTTGGCGCGCATTCGAGGTCAAGTACATCCAGCGTATCGCACATAAAGCCGCCGATCAGGCTCCACTCGACGTCTTCGCCCGGCTTTGCACTCAAATCCATCACCTCACAGAAGCCGGTAGGGCCGACACCGGTATGCAGATCAATAATGGTTGCGCGTTTTGCCCCCTGCCCGTGACAGACAATTACCTGCTTCAGCGTTTTTGTGGACCATGAGGTTTCGCTTCCGCCATAAAATAATCCCATGGGCACAGAATACTGCCCCTTGAGAACCTTTTGCGTCAGCGCACCTTCCCCATGTGTATCGGTGTAGGCTTTGATTGCGGCGTTGGCGGTGTCCCATTCTGTTCCGGTGATCTGCGGCGCACAAATGGCGGCGTGGAGCTCCTCGTAATCCGGGTTTTGCGGCAGCTCGCCCTCAAAGCTGATGGAGTTGCGATTGTTGTCGACGTTGTTCTCATCGGTTCGCGTGAAGATCGCACAACCAGCTGGATTGACGGCGTGCACCCAGATCACCTTAGTGTTGTCAGGTACACGACCCAGATAACGCTGCATCAGGTCCAGCTGGATACCCGAGCCAGCTGTTAGCTCTGTGCCATGCACGCCGGAGGTTATGAAGACCACATGCTCGCTATCCGGATTGCCTTGCCGGGCCACTGTCATCTGAACCGGACCCTCGTCACTCCAGAAGGTTGGGTGAGGCATGACCTCCGTCTCAAATCCAAGGCGACTGGCCAGATCGACAAAGCGCCGTTGAGCTTGGAAATAATCCTCGGAGAATATAGGGTTTGCAGGCATTTCGTACTCTTCAAATTTGGGACAAGACTGTGATATATCGATAGGGCATATTACACAAGTAATTGACCTAGCACGAATAATTTAGTCTGTTATTCTTTATCACCTTTTCTCGCAGCACGCGCAAGTTCCCAACCAGTTGCGATGGTGCATCTTCAAATCAGGCTGCCGCTGCACCTTCACCGTGTTAGCAGCGACTGAGTTCCCAGGAGCAAATAATGAAAAGAAAACTGATACTAGACGTGGACACCGGCACCGATGATGCTGTTGCCATTATGCTGGCTGCTTTGCATGAAGATCTGGACTTAGTTGGTATTACAACAGTGAACGGGAATGCTGAAGTGCACTATTGCACAGATAATTCTCTGCGAGTGCTCGACCATATAGGCAAGCCAGAGATTCCGGTACATGAGGGCTGCTCCAAGCCGCTGGTGCGGAACGACTTTCCGGTGCCACGCTCAAAGGGTGACCTGACAGAGAAGATCCACGGCAAGCACCTTCCCTTGCCTGAGACGTCACTAAAAGCACAAGAGCAGCACGCGATTGAATATCTGGTTGAGACGTACCGCAACACGACCGACCCGATCACACTGGTTCCAACTGCACCGCTGACCAACATTGCGGCTGCCCTTGCTGTTGAGCCGAAACTGGTGGACCTTATTCCTGAAGTGGTGATCATGGGCGGCGGTCATGATGTTGGCAATGTGACACCTTCTGCCGAATTTAACATCTGGGCCGACCCTGAAGCAGCTTACGCTGTCTTCAACGCTGGTATTGAGAAGTTAACACTGGTCCCGCTGGATGCCACACACAAAGCGCTGGTTACAGCAACACAATGCCGTCAGTTTGAACAACTGGGAACGCCTGCCGGTTCTGCAATGGCGGCCTGCACAGCCCACCGGATTGGTATTCATGACAAGATCCAGAGAATGGATATTGAGCATAGTGCGCCTGTTCATGACGCCCTTTGTGTCGCCTATCTCATTCAGCCAGACGTGATTACGCTGGAGAGGTATCCCGTCGACATTGAAACCCAAGGTGCGCTGACGGTTGGCCGGACGGTCGTAGACAAGGCTCATCGCGGCACCAAGCCAGACAACTGCAACGTGGCATTTGATGCAAATGCGGCACTGTTCGTCGACCTCATGATGAAGACATTCGCCAAGACTGCCTAAAGCCTCCGGGCGCCGATGGTATTGAGCTATCGGCGCCTGTTCATGAGTGGTTATTTTGTGAAAGCCACTTGCCTGACATTGCCCAGCAGCCAGCAAGTTCCGAGCTGATCTATGGTGACGCAGAGAATGGTTGCTTTCGGCAGGCTACATGATGCTGGCACACACGATGCCGTGCGGTGGTAGATATTAAGTTGGAGCTTATTGATAACTTCTGCGCGTCTGCGCATTTCTGTCAGGCGGTATACCCAGCGCCTTGATTGTCAGGGCCGGTATCTACATTATTGTTAAGTACTTGAGCGAACGCATATATTACCACCTTCGCAACACCTTTAATCACCCCACACAAATGTTAGGTGCACTCACTCCCTGCTCTTTGATGTACTCTGGTGAGAATTGAGGGGGCATAGAATGAACTGCACTTCCTTTTAATCTCCCCTTACCTTCAATTTGATCATTTGGCTTTGAAAGGAAATCAGATTCTTACCCTAAAATGTGCGGTGAATTATTTACCTGAAAGTTTGGGGTTAGATCAGATGCCTTGCTCCACTGTGCACCAACTATTTCACCAAATCGTCTCCTGCGAGCAACTTCTTGAAAATTGCGGAGAACAGATGTGGCGAGACAAACTATGCCAGATACGGGTGGTTGATGCTGCCGGAAATGAAGCGCTGGATCTGGACCTGCTGCTTTCGTATTTCTCTCAAAGCGAAGCGTTTTTTGATCTGGAGCTTTCCAGAGTTCACGGTCACCGCGTTGATGAATCCACGGAAGCTGGCGCAAACTCCCATCTGGTGAGTTTGCGGCTGGATATCTATTATCTTGCACAAAAATGCCGAGACGAAAGCAATTCGAGCATTGTCATCATCTCGGCATATCCTTAGCGGGTTTTACTCAGCGGGCGTCTGGCTCGCGCCTGTGCCCAGCGCCTCATCAAGCTCAGAATGAAGCTTATCTTCAGCGGCCTTACGTGGCTTCGTGTAGCGCATCAGCAGCAGGTAAGCTGCAGGCGTCACGAACAAGGTCGAGAGTGTTGCAAAGCCCAGACCACCAACAATTACCCACCCCATCTCGATACGCGCTTCAGCACCTGCACCAAAGGCCATGACCAGCGGAACGCCACCAAGCACGGTGGAGACCACTGTCATGATTACAGGGCGGAAGCGGACGATGCAGGCATCGTGAACCGCTTCGAACACAGTGCGCCCTTCTTCGCGCAGCGCGTTGGCGAACTCGACAATGAGAATGCCATTTTTCGCCATCAAGCCGACAAGCAGGATGATCCCGATCTGGGAGTAGATATTAATGGAGCCTCCAGTCAGGCCAATGGAGATGATTGCCGCTGCAATCCCGAATGGAACTGTACAGAGAATGACCAAGGCACTCATGAAGCTCTCGAACTGGGCTGAAAGCACCAGGAAGACAACGAGAATTGCAAAGAGGAAGGTCATGTACACGTTGGAGGTGGTGCTCTCCAGTACGGCTGCTTCGCTCAGCAAGGTGACGTTGTTCCCTTCAGGCAGAACTTCTGCCGCCACTTCCCTCATATCCGAGATTGCCTGACCAAGGTCATAGCCGTCATTGAGTGAAATGGTGACCGGAACGGCGCGCTGCTGCTCTTCGCGTGTCAGATTTGGTGCCACGCCTTCTTCCTCGATAGAAACGATGGAGGACATGGGCAGCATGGTGCCATCACTGGTCTTGAGGAAGATGTTTTCCAAATCACGAGTCGAGCGCATTGGCAGACCGCCTGCTTCCATGACCATTGGAATACCGGTGTCTTCGACAAACAGATCAGCAACAGAGGAGCCATCCAGCAGCATACGCAGGTTTGATGCGATGCGGTCAGACGAAAGACCCAGATCATTTGCCCGTTCCCGATCAACGCTCACCAGCAATTGTGGCTGGGTGGTCTCATAGGCAACGGAGGCAAATCCAACCTGATCGCCGTGGCGGGCCTGCATCTCTTGAACGATCCGGTCCGCACTTTCAGCGAGCTGGTCGTAGTTGGAGCCGGTTACGGCAAAGCGCAAACCCTGACCCGCGCCGCGAATACCAAGTGTGTTTGGCTGGGCCACACGAACTTCCAAGCCAGGGATCAGGGAGGTACTGCGTTGCAGTTCTCTGACGATCTCCTGCTGGCTACGGTCACGTTCTGACCAATCTTTCAAAGACATGACGAGGAAGCCACGGTTGATCTGTCCGCCCATTCCCACGAGGCTCATAACGCTGAGCGCTTCACCATTTTCAACATATGGCTGAGCGATTGCCTCCAGCTCACTTACTTTGCCAGCAGTGTATTCAAGGCTTGCCCCTTGTGGGGTGGAGCCGATCATAACAATGGTGCCCCTATCCTCGGTGGGGGTAAGTTGCTGCGGCAGGGAAGCATACTGGGAAGCGCCGAAAACAACAAAGAGGGTCGCAACAGCTAGCAGCGGCAGCGGGCGGCGCAGTGTCCAGTCCAATGCCCGGGAGTAGGTGCGTTCGATCGCAGAACCCATGCTCGAAATAGCAAGCCATACGCGAGAGGGTTTATGGGTGTCCTCATAGTTCTTAACACGCAGCAGACGTGAGGCCATCATTGGCGCGAGTGTCAGTGCAACAAACGAGGACAGCATGACGCAGATTGCGAGCACAAAGCCGAACTCGGAGAACAGCTTGCCCACGCTGCCGGGCAGGAATGAAATTGGGATGAAGACGGCTGCCAGCGTTGCAGTGGTTGTGATAACGGCGAAGAAGACCTCACGGGTACCCAAGATCGCTGCGGCACGCGGCCCCTGCCCTTTTTGAACGCGCTTGGAGATATTCTCCAGCACGACAATCGCATCATCCACGACCATGCCTGTTGCCAACAACAGAGCCAGTAAGGTCAGCACGTTTGCAGAAAAGCCAGCTAACCAGATACCAACAAGTGCGCCGAGCAGGGCAACCGGTACGGTCACTGCAGGGATAAGCGTGACACGAATAGAGCCGAGAAACAGCAGCATCACACCGATAACGATGCTGGTTGAGAGGATGAGCGAGAACACCACTTCCTCAATCGCACCGCCAATGAAGATGGCATCATCACTGCTGATATTGATTTGGACATCAGATGGCAGCTGATCCTTCATGCGCTCAAGTTCATCACGCACATTGCTGGAGATATCAATCGTGTTGGAGTTAGCTGCACGAATAACGCCCATACCAACAGCGCTTTTGCCGTTATAGAATGCGCTGGATGACGCGCGTTCCGGGCCGTAGCTTACAAAGGCGACATCACGAATTCGCGTGGTATCGTTGAGCTTGACCATGCTGATCTGCTCGGCGGTTTCCACGTCAGAATTTGCGCGAACGAAGAGCTCTTGCGAGCCGGTTTCCAATGAACCACCCGAGGTGTCGAGGGCTAATTCTGTCAGAACTGAGCGCAGGTCGTCAGGGATCAGGCCGCGCGATGACATGGCCGGAACATCAATTGCGATTCTGAAGACAGGTGTTTGCGAGCCGTACAGTTGAACGCTGGCGATACCGGGTACGGATGTGATCCGGTCAACGATCTCATCGTCAACGTACTTGCTTAGCTCTTCAATACGCATCTCATCAGATGTCACCACAAGGCGCATAACCGGATCGGCATCAGCATCGGCTTTTACGACCACAGGTGTGTCAACATCGTCAGGAAGGAAGCGTGCAGCACCGCTCACAGCATCGCGGATGTCGTTAGCCGCCTCACTCACGTCCACACTGTCATCAAACTCAACTGTAATACGGCTGTTGCCGTATCTGGACGTGGATGAGATGGATTCAATGCCGGATGTGCGGGAGATTGCCTTTTCCAGCACACTGGTCAGTTCAGCATCTGTTACTTCCGGTGGTGCACCAGAATATGTGGTTGTCACAGTTACGACGGGCCGGTCGACATTGGGCATTTCGCGCACTTCAATGCCGAGCATCGCTGCAATGCCTGCAACAACAATAAGTAGATTGAGGGTGATCGCCAGAACCGGACGGCGCACACAAAGGGCATAAAGTCCGCTTAAGTGACTTTCCCGCTCAGAGTTTTTATCATCTTTCATAGAAACACCTTTGGGTCAGTCAATCAGGAGTTGGAGCTTGCGGCATCATCACGCGGTACGCTGGAGTGGGGACCGGAGCTTTCCACCGGCTCAACCTGCGGAGCTTGTTCGGCCCCAGCTTCTACCGGACCCTTCCGGCGCTGCCTGCGGCCTTCTCCTTGCCGCTCTCCAAGTGCCCTATCTCTGACACCCTCGGTTTGGCTGATCATCGAACCATTGGAGTCTTCGGGATAAATGAGGGCAAAGCCCGGCTCAGGTGTAAGTCGAAGCTTGGTTCCCTCACGCAAATCCCGAGTGGTTTCTGTAACGACGATATCACCCTGCTCAATATCACCTTCAACTAAGACCCGGTCTGCACTTCTTTCGATGACCATGACGTCCGTTCGCTGTGCTTGACCATTTTCCGCAGTCCACACATGCGGTCCCGTCCGATCCCACTTAAGCGCGATAGGTGGTATGGAAGGCCATTCTTCACCCTCCAGCTGCACACGGGCATCAAACGCGATACCGGATCGGAGCAGGTCGTCGGGATTTGCGACGGTTGCCTGTACTTTAAGGGTACGGGAATCTGAGTTTACCCGGTTTTCCATGGCCGTCAGTTCGCCACTGAAAATCTGACCGGGCATCGCTTCAGTGCGTAGTTCGACCTTGTCGCCACGCTTTACCTTGTTGGCAAACCGCTCCGGCACAACAAATTCTACCAAAATGCTGGAGCGATCATCAAGTCCGGTAATACGGGAGGACTGGGTGACGTAATCGCCGACCTCGACATTCATAATACCAAGAACGCCATCAAACGGGGCTTTAACAATTCTACGTTCCAGCTCAATACCGGCTTTATCCAGATCAAGGCGGGCCTGATTTGTTGCCAGCACTGCGTTTTGCATCTGGACGGTGGAAATAGTTTGAGAGCTCATGAGCTGTTCGTAGCGCTCAACCTGCTCTTGAGCATCCTTCAAAGCCAGCCGAGCACGGTCGACGGCCAATCGCTCTTCAGCATCATCCAAGCGCAGAACAACATCTCCTTTGGAGACACGGGTTCCGGCACCAAAAGCCAGTTCCTGAACACGTCCTGAGCTTTCGGGGAAAAGGTCCGTCATTTTGGCTGCACGTCCGGTGCCGATGGCCCTAACGAAGGTGTCCGTCACGCCTGTGGTGACATTTCTGGCGCGTGCGAGAATTTCCTGATTGCCACCACGTCCTCCACGATTACCACCACGTGCGCCCTGTTGCCTGTTGGGGGAGCCTGTGACAGCAACTTCAGCCGTATCGGCAGGCCAGAGCGTTAATCCAAGTGATGCCAGGATCGGGACCGGCTGCGAGAACAAAACCGGTTTGCCAATATATAATCCTGCTACACCAATGGTAACGGCGATCAGCCCAGCTTTTACAGCCTGCTTCGAACGGGACATAAACACCCAACTCCTATAAAATTTCGCATTACTTCCGGCTCGTAGGGCCCACTGTATCAGGGAAAGGCCTCATGGCGGTATCAAGTATGCTTGAAAGGACACTTTAGTTGAGAGTGTTTTACATTGCTTTTGTGAGACGTGCGCATTTTGACGCTAACAAAAAAGTAATCGTTTTGTCGAAACTGGCAGTTTGGTACAGTCTGTTACATTTTTTTCGCCAGCCTTGCCTTCCCTAAAGGCAAACACGCAAAAGGCCTGATAATATTATCAGGCCTTCCGGGCGTTCTCACATCAGCTGTTTAGCTAGATTCCGATTACTTCTACCGGGTTATCAGCACGACGTACGACCACGCGAGAGCCATCTGGCACGCGATTATAGAGGTCGATCGCGTCTTGGTTCAGCAGCCGGATACAGCCGCTTGATACGTTCCGGCCGATGGACCAATTCTCATTGGTTCCATGCAAGCGATACAATGTATCTCTTCCGCCCTGGAACAAGTAGAGCGCGCGAGCACCAAGCGGGTTGGTCAGGCCCGGTTCCATACCAGTGCGATATGGTTCCAGCTCTGGCTGACGAACGATCATTTCTGCCGGTGGGGTCCATGTGGGCCACGCACGCTTGTACTGAACGACAGCATCGCCATTCCAGTTGAAGCCCTCGCGTCCGACACCGACGCCATAACGCATCGCTGTGCCGTCACCGCGCACCTGATACAAAAAGCGGTTGCCAGGATCGACAACGATCGTACCGCCCTCTTCCGGGCCTGTGTAGTTTACGACCTGACGAAGATAGCGTCCGTCAGAGATTTCGTCGAGGTTGACGGCTGGAATCGGGAATTTCTCCTCCGGCAACGCGGCATAAACGCTCCTGTAGTAAGGATCATGACGAAGGTCAGCGCCCCGGCGTGGGGCAACAGGTGCTTGACCGTACGCCATTGAACCTGGAGCGGGACCCTGACCGGTTGACTGACAGCCAGCTAAAGCAAGAGCTGCTGATCCGATCATAAAACCGCGTCTGGACAGTTTATTCTCGCGACAAGACCTTGCCGTCTGGACAGTTGCACTCAATAAGTTCATGGTCACCCTATTATTGTTCCTTACGTTATATTGCCAATCATGATGCAATAGGCATACCGCATAACCAACTTGCGTTTTCTAACTTGTCTCTATCAATAAGCAATTGAGGAAGACAGAGGGTCACGACAATTTGAAGCTACGCATCATTCACCATGTGGATTCAAAGTGTGTGATTAATGAGGCAATAAAGAGCGCATCTGGCCGGCAAATGGCTGGATTGCGGCCAGTTCAAGACAAAATGAGTTTTTTACTGTTCCGAACTTACCTCTCCCACCAAATGGGAGAGGTAAAACACAAGCTTTAAAAGGATTTATGGCTTGTGATGCGCATGCCAGTGGTGCGCAATATCGATGCGGCGGGGCACCCAGACATCGTGTTTATGGGAAATATAATCTAAAAAACGAGCCAAAGCAGCAGTTCTGCCGGGCCGTCCGGAAAGGCGGCAGTGCAGACCAACCGACATCATTTTAGGCGCGCCAGCCTCGCCTTCAGCGTAAAGCGTGTCGAAGCTATCTTTCAGATAGGTAAAGAATTGGTCACCACAATTAAAACCTTGTGAGGTTGCAAAGCGCATATCATTAGCGTCAAGAGTGTAAGGAATGATCAAGTGCGGCCCTTTGGGACCCTCGACCCAGTATGGCAGATCGTCTGCGTAGCTGTCTGAACTGTACAAAAACCCGCCTTCTTCCATGATCAAAGGCAGGGTATTGACGGAGGTCCTTCCTGTGTACCACCCGTAAGGACGCTCCCCTGTCACCTCCTTGTGGATCTTGATCGCCTGCTGGAGGTGCCAGCGCTCGTCTTCAATGGAGAAGTCCTTGTACTCGATCCACTTGAGCGCGTGCGAAGCAATCTCCCAGCCAGCCTCTTTCATAGCTGCCACGGCATCGGGGTTTCGAGCCATCGCAGTTGTCACGCCATAACAGGTGACGGGTCGCTCATATTTCTGGAACAGACGCCAAAGACGCCAGAAGCCTGCGCGGGAGCCGTACTCATATATGGATTCCATGCTCATATGACGTTGGTTCAACCATGTCTCAGCACCGATTATCTCAGAGAGGAACGCTTCCGACCCTGCATCGCCATGAAGGATGTTGTTTTCGCCGCCTTCTTCGTAATTGATGACGAACTGAACCGCGATTTTCGCATTTTCAGGCCATTTGGGGTCAGGTGTATTTTGACCATACCCAATCATATCGCGTGCATAATCCATCATGAAAACCCTTTGTACAGTTGACCCAAAACACTTGGCCTTAAAACAGCAAGATAAGACAAGTCAGTTTGTGCAGAAATCAAAAGCACATCCCAACTTCTTTCTGCAAGGTTGGAATAAATTTTTACGAAAAGCGCATTTTTTAGAAGAATATTTATTAAATTTTGTGGGTAGCCATTGAAATTCTGAGTACAAGGACAACCTGACACCTATGCAGCAGGACTGGGAAATCCTGATACAATTCTACATTTGACAGAACTCACTGCTTTAAGTAAAAGTTCGTTATATATCGATTAGATATATATCGAACCAATGCAGACTTTTTGTTAGCGTTGATTTTAAGTCTTTTGCGTTCAACAGCTTAGTCGAATTCACGGATATGTGGGTTCTTTTATTACACTCGGGTTCATGTGGTGGGGAATGAGCACACGGAAATTTTGTCTTGCCATTTTATCCAGCGGAGACGCGACAGGATATGAAATTCGCAAGACTGCACAAGAAGGGCGTTTCAGTCATTTCGTTGAAGCAAGCTACGGGTCGATTTATCCGTCGCTTGCCAAGATGGAACAGGACGGTCTTGTGACGTGGCGCGAAGAGGCTTCCTCAGGCAAACCATCGCGAAAAATCTACTCCATTACACCCGTGGGCCGGGAAGCCTTTTTGCAAGAGCTTCATGAGACCCCTGTCGAAGATCTGTTCCGCTCCCCATTCCTGCTTCTTGCTCTTTATTGCAAATGGGTCGGCACCGAGTTCATCTCCAAAGAGATTGACCGCCGAATTGAGCATCTGGAGCTTCAGGTAGCTGGCCTGAAACACGAGCTTGAGATTTCAACGGATCCTGCTGCTTTATGGACACTGGAATACGGAATTACGGCGTATAGCGCCTCCCTAAATTTTTTAAAGATGAACCGAAGCAAACTTGAACGCATCGCCGGCGAGACTGTCTCCCACGCTCAAGCTGCTGAATAAACGCCCAGAACAGGCGGAGAGAAAAATGGCAATTCGATTTTCACATATTCTGGCTTTGGGGCTTACCGCCGGGATCGGTATTTGGATGGCGACCGGCACCAGCATTGTTATGGGTCAAGGTACAGGTGAGGATTCCCCTCCACCACCAGCAGAAAGAGTGAAAGCTCTGGGTAATGTTCCATTTGCTGTGAAAGTGGAAACCCTTACAGCAACCGAGCGCACCCCCTATTTGGAAATGCGCGGGCGCACACAGGCTGCGACCCGCATTGAGGTCCATGCAGAAACGGCTGGTGTTGTTCGTGCGCGCCCTGCAAGTGAAGGTATGTTCGTGCGCAAGGGCGACCTGCTCTGCTCACTTGACCGAGGTGCCCGTGAAGCCCGGGTTCTTCAGGCGAACGCATTGCTGGCACAGGCCAATATTGATTATGAAGCAGCCACAAAGCTGAACGACCGCGGCTTTTCTGCCGCAAACCGCGTGATTGCCCTTAAAGCTACACGGGATGCTGCCAGTGCGCAGCTTCAGGAAGTAGAGCTGGAACTGGAGCGTACCGAGATCCGCGCACCAATTGATGGGATCATCGAATCACCGCTGACTGACGTGGGTGCCATGCTCGGCGTTGGCAAAGTGTGTGCAACAATTATGGCACCGGACCCAATGCTTGCCATCGGTGCTGTTTCTGAATCCAAGATTCAGGATGTGAAAGTTGGACAGAGCGCTGTTGTGAATATGGTTACCGGTCAATCGGTTGAAGGAAAAGTCAGCTATATTGCAAGCTCAGCAGATCCGGACACACGCACATTCCGCGTGGAAGTGGAATTGCCGAACCCTGACTTTGCCTTGAAAGACGGAGTGACCACCAGCACGCTGTTGCAGCTTGGCAAACAGAGAGCCCATTTTGTTTCTCCGGGCATTTTGACCCTTGCGGACAATGGGGACATTGGTCTGCGCGGCGTTGATGCTGACAATAAGGTTGTTTTTTACCCTGTTGAGATGATTGGCGGCGACACAAAGGGCGTTTGGCTTAAAGGGCTGCCTGAAAAAGTGACCATTATTACTGTCGGTCAGGACTTTGTTAAAGAGGACCGCGTTGTTCACCCCGTTTTTGAAACCGCGGAGGTTTCACAATGATTTCCATGCTGGAAGGGGTGCTCCATCGCCCCAAAACAGTTTTTGTGATGATGCTGTTCATGGTGATTGCAGGCATTATGTCCTACATCGCAATCCCCAAGGAAGCAGCTCCTGATATTGATGTTCCTTTCTTTTATGTCTCTGTCGGCCAGTCCGGCATTTCTCCTGAAGACGGGGCCCGGCTGATCGGTCAACCTATGGAGACCGAACTGCGCGGTCTCGAGGGGCTGAAGGAGATCACCACGATTGCCGCTGAAGGCCATGTGGGGATCCTGCTCGAGTTCGACATCGGTGTTGATAAAGACAAAGCACTGCTGGACGTTCGCGAGAAAGTGGACACGGCGAAAAGCAAGATCCCGGCGGACGCCAACGAGCCGACTGTCAGCACGCACAATATGGCTTTACAGCCGACAATGACCATCGCCCTTTCCGGTGATGTGCCAGCACGCACGCTGTACCGTATTGCGGACCGTCTAAAAGACGAGATAGAATCCATCGCCTCGGTCAAAGAGGTTGAGCTCACAGGTCAGCGCGATGAGCAGCTGGAAGTGATCATCGATACGCTCAAGATGGAAAGCTATTCCATTAGCCAGAATGAGCTGGTCAATGCACTTCAGATGAACAACCAGCTGATTGCTGCGGGTTTCATTGACGGTGGTGCCGGGCGTTTCAACATCAAGGTACCGGGTCTGATCCTTGATGCGGATGATGTTTATTCACTGCCGGTGAAACAATCCGGTGAAGGTGTTGTAACCCTTGGCGATATCGCCTCGATCAAACGTACCTTTAAGGATGCCAGCACCTTTACGCTGGTGAATGGTCAGCCTGCTGTTTCTCTGGATGTGGTCAAACGTATTGGCGAGAACATCATCGAGAACAACGCAGCTGTTCGAAAGGTGGTTGAAGAAGTCACCAAGGACCTGCCACCAACAGTGACCGTCAGCTATATGCTGGACGTTTCCGACAACATCTTCAAGGTTCTCAGCTCGCTTGAATCGTCCATCATGACGGCGATCTTCCTAGTGATGATTGTTGTGGTGGCCGCGCTTGGTTTGCGCTCTGCTGTTCTTGTTGGTCTTGCCATTCCAACCAGCTTCATGTTGGGCTTCCTGACGCTGACAACCATTGGCATGACCGTGAACAACATGGTGATGTTCGGCCTTGTGCTGACTGTTGGTATGCTGGTGGACGGCGCCATTGTGATGGTGGAGTACGCGGACCGTAAGGCGGCTGAAGGTATGCCTGCGCGGGATGCTTATATCCGCGCTGCCAAGCTGATGTTCTGGCCGATCGTCTCATCCACGGCCACAACTCTGGCAGCTTTTCTGCCGATGTTGCTTTGGCCGGGTGTGATTGGCGAATTCATGAGTTATTTGCCGATCATGGTGATCATCGTTCTGTCCGGCTCCTTGCTGACGGCAATGGTGTTCCTACCGGTGACTGGCGGAATTCTGGCCTCTGTATTTGCCTTCATCGGCAAGTATGGTGAGTACATTTTGAGCGGACTAGTTGCTCTGATTACTGCCTTCATTGTGGTAACCTTGCCACCCGTAAAATCGGTTTGGGGCGGGATGCATTTCCTGCTGATGGTCCCGACCATTCTTGTCATTGGTGTGCCAATCTTCGTTGCGGTATTCCTGCCAGCGCTCAAGCTCTTCAAACCCGTCCTCAACTATTCCCGCGCCCGCGTTGAGCGGCGCAGGACAGCAGAACTGGAAGCGGCAAAGGTCTTTTCCGGGCATGGTCCGTTTGACACATCAAAGCTGCGGGGCATTACACGGGTTTACATCGGTGTACTGGAGGTACTGGTTCGCAAGTGGTGGGCAGGCGTTGCTGCAATGGTTACTCTGTTTGCCATGTGTGCGGTTATCGTCCTCACCTTCATGGGCAACAACGCAGGGACAGAGCTTTTCGTTGATGAAGAGCCTGAGCAAGGCCGGTTCTACGTGTCTGCTCGTGGCAATATGTCGGCCAGCGAAGCTCTTACGCTTGTTAAACAGGTAGACAAGGTCATTCTTGCGGAGCCCGGCGTCAAAAATGTTGTGACGAGAGCCTTCCCGGTGGGTATTCGCGGAGGCGCTGGCAACAATGCGCCTGCTGACCTGATCGGGTCTATCGACATTGAGTTTGTTGACTTTTGTTGTCGTAGTTCCGCCAGGGAGATCTTTAACAGTATCCGCGAGAAGACCTCCCAACTTCCGGGCATCAAAGTTGAAGCCCGAAAGGTGGAAGGTGGCCCGCCAACTGGTAAAGACATCCAGCTGCAGATTACTTCCAACGACTATGATGCAGCCGTTGCAGCTGCTGGCCGCATTCGCGCCTACCTTGATACGGTTGACGGGTTGCGTGATCAGGAAGACAGCCGTCCGTTGCCCGGTATTGACTGGGAGCTGACCATCAACCGCGATAAGGCCGCCCGCTACAAAGCCGATATTGCAGCTGTTGGTGCCATGGTTCAGTTGGTGACCAATGGTGTGTTGATTGGTGACTACCGTCCCTCCGATTCAGAAGATGAAGTGGACATACGGGTTCGCCTTCCTGAGGGGGAGCGCACGCTGGATAAGTTCGATGAGCTGCGTCTTCGTACTCCACTTGGTCAGATCCCACTGTCAAACTTTGTGGAGCGGACCCCAAAGCAAAAAGTGTCCTCCATGACACGCCGGAACGGTCAGTTCTCGATTGATATCAAGGCCGGGGTCAACAAGGACAAGTATCTGGTCACAGAGAAGGAAACTGAGATTCAGGCATGGCTTGACTCTCAGACATGGCCTGAAGGTGTGTTCTACAAGTTCCGCGGGTCCAACGAGGAGCAGCAGAATACGCAATCATTCCTGTTAAAGGCGATGATTGGGGCCCTCTTCCTGATGTTCATCATTCTGCTGACCCAGTTCAACAGCTTCTATCAGACCTTCCTGACGCTCTCGACGGTGGTTATGAGCATGTTTGGCGTGGTGCTGGGGATGCTGGTGACGGGGCAGAAGTTCTCGGTCATCATGACCGGTACGGGCATTGTGGCGCTGGCGGGTATCGTGGTGAACAACGCGATTGTTCTTATCGATACCTATAACCGCTTCCGTGAAGATGGGCAGAGCCCGGTAGATGCAGCGCTGCGCACCAGTGCACAGCGTGTACGGCCGGTAATGCTGACCACAATCACCACGATTGCGGGCCTCATTCCAATGGCGACGCAGATCAGCTTCGACTTTGCCAATCAGGTCACCACCTTCGGCAGTGTCACCGGAAGCTGGTGGGTTCAGCTTTCAACTGCTGTGATTTCCGGTCTGGCGTTTTCTACCATGCTGACTCTTGTCATGATCCCGATTACACTGGTGTTGCCGATGCATATCAGGAATGGCTGGCGTTCGTTCAGAGATCGCGGTCAGGCCCCAATGCCAATTGGCCAGTATGCTCTTGCAAACAGTGGACTGGGTCTGCAAGAGCCAAGCTTCGGCGATGATGACAAAGCAGACGAAGGTAAGCGTGTTCCAGAAGCTGCCGAGTAAGGCTGATAACACATCAATCTCAAAAGAGGCTGCTTCGGCAGCCTTTTTTATTGTCTGCACCTTATGTTGTGCATCCGGAGTTGTTGGCCTTCGCGAGGGGACGGACTGCTCTAACGCCACGCTCTGGTTCAGAGACATACAAAAAAGGCTGCGGGGTGAAGCGCAGCCTTTCCTTTCAGAGGGGACAGGACCTTTAGTCTCCATCCTTTTCCTTATTCAGTTTTGGATCGGGAACACCAGCCTTTGCGATATCTTCGAGGCTGACTTTCAACAAGGTCTTGTCCTCTGAGACACTTTCCTCGTCAATCTCGGTGGTCACCACGTTACAATCTTCAGGGCGTCCTTTGCCGTTAAGGCAGTGTTTCTTATAGGAGCGCCATGCAAACGGGATGGACCCGAGGTAACCGAGGCTGATAACGGTCAGACACTCAAACGGATAGCTGGCACCAAGAGCAATAATGCCAACGGCGACCACGAACAGCGGCAGGACCCATTCGCGGCGGATGTGGGTGCCTATCTGCTTGCCGGAAAAGGTTGGCAGCTGGCTGACCATCAGGAGGCCGATGAACATGGTGTAGAGCGCCACAGGTGCTGCCAGCTCTTCCCAGTGCGGCACACCCAGACGCTCCAGATAGATTGGCAACAGGACCGTCAGAGCGCCTGCCGGAGCTGGGACGCCGGTGAAGAATTTACTCGTCCACTTTGGCTTGTTCGGGTCGTCCAGCGCCACGTTAAACCGGGCCAGCCGTAGTACCATGCAAATGGTATACAGCAGCGAGGCGATCCATCCTAAAGATCCGGCATCCTGCAGTATCCACGCATAGAGGATAATGCCCGGTGCAACGCCGAAATTGACAAAGTCGGCCAGCGAATCCAGTTCAGCACCAAATTTGGAGGTGCCCTTCAGCATACGCGCAACGCGACCGTCCAAAGCGTCCAGAATAGCTGCGAGGAAAATGGCAGCAATTGCCATGTCCCATCTGGCTTCCATGGCCATGCGAATGGCAGTCAGGCCGGAACACAGCGCCAGCAAAGTGACGACGTTTGGCAGAACGATACGAAGGGGAATGCGTTTGCGCGCCGCCCCTTTGTCATTGGCGGTTTGACCTCCCGGTTCATAGGGAGGAAATGGATTAGTCACTCTATACTACCTTAAGAAACGCGGGCAACCAGGTCGCCTGCTTCTTGATCTTTCAGATTTGCCAGAACACTTTCGCCAGCAATCATGGTCTGGCCCAACGCCACTTGTGGCTTGGTGCCATGCGGCAGATAGACATCAAGACGGGATCCGAAGCGGATCAGACCGAAGCGGTCACCTGCCGAAATATTTTCGCCTTCTTTGACGAAGCACACAATACGGCGTGCCACGAGGCCGGCAATTTGTACAACGCCGATACGGGCATTGTCGTTTTCGATGATCAGTCCGTTGCGCTCGTTGTCCTCACTTGCCTTGTTCAGCTCCGCATTGACAAATTTTCCGGCCTTGTAGGCAACGCGTGTGACACTGCCAGCCATTGGCGCACGGTTTACGTGGCAGCTAAAGAGACTCAGGAAGATACTTACACGCATCATAGGCTGATCGCCCAGATCCAGTTCGCGCGGCGGTACAACGGAACCCATCTGGCAAATGGTGCCATCTGCCGGAGAGACAATCAGTCCATCTTTAACTGGGGTCACACGTGGCGGATCGCGGAAGAAGTAACAGACCCAACCGGTGAGGAAGAGGCCGATCCAGAAAAGAGCCGACCAGAACCATCCCAAGATGATGGTTGTGACTGCTGCAATGGCAATAAACGGGTAGCCTTCTTTATGAATAGGAACCAGTGCCCTGGAAATACTGTCCGCCAAAGACATAATTACCACCTTTGCTAGAGTGAGGGGTCCAGCCATTGAACCCCTCAGACGTTAAGTTTCTGCTCATAGAGCAACTTGGTTAGCTGCGTGCAAGAGATCCTAGCTTATTTAAACAGAGATTCTCCCTCATTGCGCGCAAAGCAATCACTTCACCCCATTATTTCTTATCGGTTATGTCCTCAATCACGCTTTCTTCAGCACTTTTGCCCCGTGAAATGAAGCCCTCATCATTCTCACGAATTTCGGCAAGACGGGCTTCGGCTTCGCTGACTTCACGCTGGCGACTCCACATGGAGGCGTAAAGACCGTTTTTGGCCATCAGTTCGGCATGGGTGCCCTGCTCTACCGCTTCACCAGCCTTCAGAACAAGGATCTGGTCTGCGTTGACCACTGTTGAGAGGCGGTGGGCAATGACGAGCGTGGTGCGGTCTTTGGAGACCACGTCCAGCGCCGACTGGATTTCCTGCTCGGTGTGGGTATCCAGAGCAGATGTTGCCTCATCGAGGATGAGGATCGGCGGGCTTTTCAAGATGGTTCGTGCAATTGCAACGCGCTGTTTTTCACCACCTGAGAGTTTCAGTCCGCGCTCACCCACTTCACTCTCATAACCTTGGGGCAGAGCTTCGATGAAGTGGTCGATCTGCGCCAGCTTTGCTGCGTGTTTAACCTCTTCGTCGGTCGCATCCACGCGGCCATAGCGGATGTTGTAGGCGATGTTGTCGTTAAACAGCACCGTATCTTGCGGCACCATGCCGATGTGATGGCGCAAGGATTGCTGGGTCACGTCCCGCACGTCCTTGCCATCAATAGTGATACGTCCCGAGCTGACATCATAGAAGCGGAACAGGAGGCGGGAGATTGTGGACTTACCGGCGCCGGAAGGACCAACAATTGCAATGGTGCTGCCTGCGGGCACTTCGAAGTTCACGCCTTTCAGGATCGGGCGCTCTTCATCATAATGGAAGTGCACGTCCTCAAACTTGATCGTGGCTTCCTTAACCTCCAGATTCTCGGCAAGCGGGTCATCCTGAATCTCCGGTTCAACGGACAAAACGGAGAACATAGCTTCCAGATCTGCAATCCCCTGACGGATCTCACGGTAGATAAAGCCAATGAAGTTGAGCGGAACAGACAACTGCATGAGCAGCGCGTTGATCATGACAAAGTCACCGATGCTCTGTTCGCCGCGCTGGATTGCCATTGCAGACATAACCATACAGGTGGTCATACCAAACCCAAGGATGAGGGCCTGACCGAAGTTGAGCCAAGATAGCGAGGTCCAGGTTTTGATCGCCGCGCGCTCATAACCACGCATGGCCTTATCAAACCGACCACGTTCCATTTCCTCGTTACCGAAATACTTGACGGTTTCGAAGTTCAGCAGGCTATCAACGGACTTGCTGTTTGCGTCGTTGTCCGCGTTGTTCATGTCGCGGCGGATCTGGATACGCTTATCTGACGCGACAACCGTGTAATAGACGTAAGCGAAGACTGTTGCGCCCACCACGACCACATACCAGAAGCCAAACTGAAACCAGATCACGAGCGCCATCATTGCAAATTCAACGACGGTCGGGATACCACTGAGAATGGTAAAACGGACAATGCCCTCAATGCCCTTTACGCCACGGTCGATCACACGGGTCAGGCCACCGGTCCGACGCGACAGGTGGTAGCGCAGAGACAAGGCGTGCAGGTGCTTGAATGTCAGGTTGGCAAGCTCACGAACCGCATGAAGGCCAACGCTTGAGAAGATCGCATCACGGATCTGGTTGAAAGCGACAGCCATTGTTCTGGCGAGGTTGTAGGCCACCACCAACATGACCGGCGCTACGAGAATAGGCGGCAACCAGTCTGGCAACACACCATTTTCGGTGAGTGCATCGGTTGCCCATGCATAAAGATAGGGTGCGAAAACGGTAATAATTTTTGCGATAATCAACGCGGCTAGGGCGAGAACGACACGCTTTTTCAGCTCCGGCCTTGCATCCGGCCACATGTAAACCCAAAGAGTTTTCAGTGAACGAAACAAGCCTTTATCGTCTGCATCCAGCGCAGGGGCGGATTTTTCCTGCTGTTTTTTGCTTGTTGCAGTCATGCTAGTGCCTTGTTGCCTGGCGCGCTTCTTGAAACAGAAAAGCGGCTTGGCGAATTTGGAATGTCATATCAGAAGAGCAAGCCCCTTGAGGATGCCATTGCCATCAGGTTGGATAGGGTCGTGAACCCTCTTTTTAGATTGAAAATCACAGAAAGCGCCGGATTATTCATCCAGCGCTTTCCGAAGGGTCAATCTGGAAAGCTTTCTCTTCTTAAATAGGACGTTCGAAGAGAAGAATCCAGATCAGTTATTAATTGTTTTCCAATTCAGGTCTGCCACAGGCAGCATGAACACCTGTCCCGGAAAAATCAGGTCCGGATTGTGGATTTGCTGGCTGTTTGCCTGATAGATGGTGGTGTAGCGGGTGCCCTTACCATAAAGGCGGCGGGAAATGCTCCAGAGGTTATCACCGCGGCGGATAATAACGTTTGGCAGTTCCCCGATCCCGACAGATGCTGACGCACCCTTGGACCCGGACCCTTCCGCAACAAGGCGAACGGGGATCATGGCCACATCTTTTTCACCTTTGGTGAAGACGACCTGAGCGCGGGCTTCCACCTTGCCCTCGGCGTTTTCCACCTTGTCTGCTCTGACCTCAACGTTGCCCGCAGGAATTATTTTTTCTGCCTCAACGAGCCAGCGGCCCTTGTTGCCAGCTTTTGCCTCGCCAAGGAAGTCTTCGCCCACATAGACACGCACCTGCGCACCGGGCTCACTTTCACCGGCAACAAAGACCTTGCCCTGCTCTGTTTCAACGGCTTTCACAGTAAGCGCTGGCTCTTGCGCTTGCGGAGCGACTGAAACTGCCGGAGCCTGAACCGGCGCAGGTGTTTGCGATTGGGTCTGTGTGGCGATCTTGGCAGGAGCCTGAGCTGGTGCTGGCGTAGTTTGTGTAGCTGCTTGCAGCGGTGTTGGCTCCGGAGCAACCGCCTCACTTACAGGGGCTGGTGTCTGATTAACAACGACCTGTGTTTCTGCTGGTGCCACGTTGACGGCAACCTGCGTTGCAGCTGGTGTCTTGGCTGGTGCTTGCACTGGAGTTTCAGCAGCGGTTTCAACCGGAGCTGAGGCCTGTGGCTTTTGGACAGTTTCCGCAACTGCGGCAACTTCAGCAGGCGCAGCAAGGGATGGCTCATCCGCCTGCACGGTTGTCACCGGCTCTGCGGTTACCGGAGCTTCCGGCAACTGAAGGATTTTAGAGGGCTCGTTTGGTGCGTTGAGGACAACAAGAACTTCGCCGGTTTCGTCTTCAGGGACGGAGACGGCGATGTGCTGCTGGGAATCGTTGGTTTCCTGAGTTTCCTGATTGGTGGCCTCAAGGCTCACATCATGGTCACCCGGTTTTAGCGGCTGATCAAGTACGATGGCGAACTCACCGCTGCTGTTTGCAATGCCTTTGCCGACCACGTCCCCATTGGAAATGAGCGCGACAATGGAGCCAGCTTCGGCGCGACCTGCTACCACGGCATCTCCTGATGGCTCAACGCGCATCACGTCAAAACTTGGAGCATCTTCCGCCGTGACTTCTGCAGTCTCAAGCTCAGTGGTTGTACCGGATGCCGGATCAGCGACTGCTTCGGCATTTTGTGCGCCTGATGTGCCAAGCTGGACTCTACCGTTTGCAGCTGCCTCCAACTTTGCAACGGCTTTTTCCGCTTCGGCAACAACGGATGTGTCTTCTTTGCTCAGGTAGTATGCCCCCGCACCGATTGCACCCGCAGCAACAGTTACAGCAACTGTCAGCAACCAGTTCATCCCCAATTTCGACATGGTTCTCAATTGCTCCTCAAGCAGACCAGTCTCCACTCGACATGGGCTGCTTTGACATTATAACAGATTGTCCGGATATCAGTTTATCCGGCTGTCTCTTTTGCCTATAACTGAGCAATAAGGACAGACTTTAATCGTGTTTGTTATACTTGTTTAACCCGAGGGGCAAGGTGCACCATGTCAGGCAAGTTGTGCGTGAGGTGAAGTTAACCTCATTTTACAAGCCTTGCTTGACGTTGACTCCAGCCTAATGCGACAGAATACCTATGAAAACCTTGAAAAGCATCTGCGTATATTGTGGCTCCAACGCCGGGAGCCAACCGCTGTTTAAAGAAGCGGCGATTCAACTTGGCGAATTGTTAGCACGCGAAGGGATTCGGCTCGTTTATGGCGGCGGCTCCATTGGACTTATGGGGGCTCTTGCAAAGACTGTTCTGCAAAACGGTGGTGAAGTCACTGGCGTAATTCCAGACTTCCTGAAGGAACGAGAGGTGATGCTGGAGGAAGCCCATGAGCTGATCGTTACTCAGGACATGCATGAGCGCAAGCGCACCATGTTTGAGAAAGCCGATGCGTTTATTGCGCTGCCCGGCGGTATTGGTACCCTTGAGGAACTCGTGGAGATGATGACCTGGGCTCAGCTTGGGCGGCACGATAAGCCGATGTTGCTGCTCAACCTTGGCCAATTCTGGACGCCTTTGGTGGAGCTGCTGGACCACATGAGAGATTTGGGTTTCATTCACCCGGACAGAGACATCAACTACGAGATCACCGAGGATGTTGCGCAAAGCGTCGATATTCTTTGCAGGGCTATTGAAGGCTGCAAGATAGAAAATCCTGATTTGAAAGCGATGTAAAACAAATGGCCGCTGTGTTTGCAGCGGCCATTTTCACTTCATTCCCAAAGGTTTTAAGCCAGTTTGGCCACGCGCCGTCTTGCCATCAAACCGTCCACCGAGAAGATGGCGAGAGAGAACCAGATCATCGCAAAGGCAAACAGGCCTCCAGCTGAGAGTTCCTCTTCAAAGAGCCAGACCGCACAGAGGAAATGCAGGGACGGCGCGATGTACTGCAAAAAGCCAATGTAAATCAACGGTAGGCGGCGGGCTGCAAAGGCGAAGACGACCAGCGGTACAGCTGTGATAACGCCCGTGAATAGCAAAAGGGCCAAGAACCAAGGATGCTCTAGGGGAATTGCCGGATAAATTCCGCCGGATCCAACTTGCGCGAAGTAGAAGATGCCAACCAGTGCGAAAGGCATGACCAGCAGGACTTCTACCAGCTGACCAGCAACTGCACCGACGGGCGCTTTTTTGCGCACGAAGCCATAAAGGGCGAAGCTCAGGGCAAGAATGACCGAGACCCATGGCAGCTCGCCGACCTCATAGGTCTTGAAGAGCACTGCAAAGATGGTCACCGCCAGCGCCACCATCTGGGCTTTGGTAAGCCGCTCAGACAGCAGTACCACGCCGAGCCCCACACTCACCAACGGGTTGATGAAATAGCCGAGACTTGCATCCAGCACTCTGCCCGTTTCAACGGCCCAGATGAAGATGGTCCAGTTGATACTGATGACTGATGCGGAGACCAGAAGGTATCTGAGGCGGGAGAAATCGCCGAAGATGGAGAAGACCTCTTTGCGCAGGTTTGTCAGAAACAGAAAAGCGCCAAGGAACAGGACAGAGCCAAAGACCCGATAACAAATCACAATGATTGCCGGCATGTCTGCTGTCAGCTTGTAGTACAGAGGCGCAAAACCCCACATCAAGTAAGCAGAAATTGCTGCAATCAGACCAGCCTTGAACGCCTCAGGCGTGTTTAGCTGATCAGCAGCCGATGCTGACTGGCTCATATAGTCCCCATAGTACAAACAAAACGCGCCAGAGACCCTGACGCGATGAAAAGAAAAAGGTGAGCCGAGTGTCTCAGCCCTATATCGTGCGGAGCGTGCCTGCCTTTATTTGCAGCGACATGGCACGCACACACATTGAATTAAGCAGCCTTGCCATTCGAGTGTGCTACCCCAATGGCACAGGATCAAACGGCTTCCAACTGATTTGCTTTGAAAATGCAATAGCGAATGGAATCGACCAGCGCCTGGAAGGAAGCATCTACAATATTTTCAGAAACGCCAACCGTAAACCAGCGTTTGCCGGTTTTTGTATTCTGGCTTTCGATCAGAACACGGGTGATCGCGCTGGTGCCACCATTCAATATGCGCACCTTATAGTCGATTAGTTCCAAATCAGCTATCAGGCTCTGGTACTTGCCCAGGTCTTTGCGTAGGGCCAGATCCAGCGCATTCACCGGACCATTTCCTTCTGCCACGGACATAATGGTCTCGCCATCGACCTCAACTTTCACGACTGCGTCGGAGACTGTCACACGTTCGCCAAGTGCATTGAAGCGACGCTCAACGCCCGTGCGAAACGAAAGGACGTCGAAGTAGTCCGGCACAGAATGCAGGCGTCTGCATGCCAGCAGCTCAAAGGAAGCATCGGCAGCTTCATAGGCAAAGCCCTGTGATTCCAGCTCCTTCACTTCTGCCAGTAAACGATCCAGACGCGGATCTGCTTTATCGGCCTCAACGCCAAGGCGTTTTAGTTCGTTGACCAGATTGGACTTACCAGCCTGATCAGAGACGAGCACACGGCGCTGGTTGCCGACCGTTTCAGGTGGAATGTGCTCGTAGGTGTCCGGGTTTTTCAGGATTGCGGAGGCGTGGATGCCAGCTTTGGTCGCAAATGCATTTGCACCAACGTACGGGGCGTGGACGTTGGAAGATCGATTCAAGATCTCGTCAAAACCCCTTGATATTGCAGTTAATTCCGTCAAGTCTTCGACTTTGATGCCAAGCTCGACCAGATTGCAATACGGCTTTTTCAGCAGCATGTTCGGGATCAAGGTGATCAGGTTGGCATTGCCGCAGCGCTCACCGATGCCGTTCAGGGTGCCCTGTACCTGGCGCACGCCAGCAACCACGGCGGCAAGGGTGTTTGCAACCGCATGGCCGGTGTCATCGTGGGCATGGATTCCAAGGTGGGCACCGGGCACCACTTGTTTCACCACTGTGACGATTTCGGTCACTTCGTGAGGAAGCGTACCGCCATTCGTGTCGCACAGGACCACCCAGCGTGCGCCAGCTTCAAACGCTGTTTGTGCGCAGGCAAGTGCATATTCCGGGTTTGCCTTGTAGCCATCAAAAAAGTGCTCGCAGTCGATCATGGCTTCTTTGCCAGCAGTGATTGAGGCTTTGACGGTGTCTGCTATGCTTTCCAGATTTTCTTCGTTGGTACATTTGAGTGCAACATCAACGTGATAATCCCAGCTCTTGGCCACGTAACATGTGGCGTCAGCAGCGGACTGAAGGACCATCTGGACGCCGGGATCGTTGCCAATGGAGCGTCCGGCGCGTTTGGTCATGCCGAAGGCGGTAAAGGTCGCCTTCTTTGTTCTCTTTTGGGAGAAAAACTGCGTATCTGTCGGGTTTGCGCCGGGGTAGCCGCCTTCGATGTAGTCGACACCCAGTCTTTCCAGCAGGGTGGTAATGGCAATTTTTTCGTCCACGGAGAAGTCAATGCCGGATGTCTGTGCGCCATCCCGCAGTGTCGTGTCGAAAAGATACAGACGCTCTTTCGTCATAATATGCCTACCCTGCTTATTGGCCTGAGCTTTGCCTCAGGCCCCCTCATGTGACAGAGGTTTTTCCCGTGTACTGTGAGATGGAAACCGCTTCCCACTTTTGGAGAATACGCTTTTCAACTCAGCATTGGCTCTCAAGGCGCGTCCTACACGCGCCTTGAGAAAGCTCAGCAACCCTAACGGGTTGTACCGGACAGGACCATGGAGCAGACTTCAAGTTTCCTTGTGGTAACTGCGTCGGTCTGGATCCCGCCGGAGATTTAGGTGCAGGACCAGGTGGTCTCAATCTCACCTGTTTCCTTGTTTTTCATGTCTTTAAGCACAATGCCGTCAGCGGCCAGTTCATCGCGGATGCGGTCGCCTTCTGCAAAGTCTTTGGCCTTGCGGGCTTCCAGACGTTTTGCGATCAGCTCTTCCACTTTGGCTTTCAGCTCTGGAGACACCTCTGCTTCAGCTTTTTCCAGCGTCTGTGCTTGAGAAAATGATTCAAGATCAAAGCCCAAGAACTTGATAGAATTAGCCAATTTTTGCGCAGCGGTTTTGTCTCCACCGCGTGCGTCACGGGCCAGCTTATGGAGAGCAGCAAAGGCGCGCGGGGTGTTTAGGTCGTCCTTCAGACCTTCCAGAACACCTTCATCCACGGCTCCATCTTCCTCAGCAGTGACACCGTTCTTCTTCAGAAGCTCTGCCCAGCGTGTGAGCTGCTTCTCGCCTTCCGCCAGACTTTTGAAGGTAAAGTCGATTGGCTGGCGATACTGGGTTTGAAGCAATGCGTAACGGATGGCCTGACCAGACCACTTGCGTCCGCCGCCTTCTTCGGTGTCCAACAGCTGGTGAACGGTGAAGAAGTTCCCCAGCGATTTGGACATCTTCTCGCCTTCCACCTGCAGAAAGCCGTTGTGCAGCCATACGTTTGCCATGGCATTTGTGCCGTGAGCACATCTGGACTGTGCAATTTCGTTTTCGTGGTGCGGGAAGGTTAGATCGACCCCGCCGCCATGAATATCAAAGACTTCGCCCAGATGCTTTTCTGACATTGCAGAACATTCGATGTGCCAGCCCGGACGGCCCGGTGTTTTAATAGCGCATGGGCTTTCCCAGCCGGGCTCGTTCTCTTTGGATGGCTTCCACAGAACGAAGTCGGTCGGGTCTTTTTTGTAGGACGCCACTTCCACCCGCGCACCGGAGATCATCTCATCCAATGTACGGTTGGAGAGCTTTCCGTATTCCGGCATGCTTGGCACGTGGAAGAGAACGTGCTCGTCGGCAACATAGGCATTGCCTTTGGCGACGAGAGTTTCAATCATCGCCTTCATCTCTTCGATGTGCTCGGTCGCGCGGGGCTCGATGTCCGGTGCCTCGGCACCCAGAGCCGCCATGTCCGCATGATACTGGGCAGCGGTTTTTTCGGTCAGCTCCCGAATGGAAATGCCTTCGTTTGCCGCGCGCTCGTTGATCTTGTCGTCTACGTCGGTGATGTTTCGTACGTATTTGACATGCTCTTTGCCGTAGAGGCGGCGCAGCAATCTGGCCAGCACATCAAAAACGACGACCGGGCGTGCATTGCCGATATGGGCGTAGTCATAGACGGTGGGACCACACACATACATGCGCACACTGGATGCATCCATTGGCACAAAAGCTTCTTTTGTGCGTGTCAAAGTATTGGTGAGCAGAAGTCCCTTATCGCCGTAGGCGGTGTCTGCGCTCATAGTGGTTCGTCTCCTGGCCAGCTGGCCGGGCGTTCATCACACGCAGAATACAAGCAGGATTGAACGGCCACAGCCAGCGTTGTCGCTAGCTGCAAATAATGATGGTGCAAGAAGAAGTGTGCATCGCCGTTTTCATATGTAGCTTTTCGCCGATTGTGGCGAACAGGTCAAGTCTTAGTCTCACCAGATCACCCACATTTCTAACTAAGTTAAATACAATTTTTCTACCTAAAGATGCAATTATAAGGAAAAGACAAGAAAAACAGGGAAGTTACACGTGCCTCACAAGAGTATCTGTTCCGCCGTTCTCGCTGCAAGTTTGTTCGGATTGAGCTCACCCGTCGGCGCAACCGTGAACGTAACCCTCTCCGTGATCCTGAGAGAGCCGTCAAACTATAGCGAATTTATGGCTCTCCCTGCCCCTGACACCCCAGGCTTGAGCGGTCCGGCAGGCCAAGTTCTGCTGCCTGCACGGGAGCTGTCGGAGCTGGAACAGACTATTCGGGAACTGGTCTTTTCAAGAAATGCTATGGCAGAAGCTGGTTTTAGAGGCGAGCATGTTGAGGAACTGGCACGGGCTTATGCGCTGCGCACCTTTCGGCCAGTATGGTTTGAGGACCAATCCCTCACGCCTTTGGCCAAACACCTGATTGACGAGCTTGGCAAAGCATCTGACCATGGGCTTGATCCGCAAGCTTATGGTGTGTGGCAACTGGCTTCCAGTTTAAACGACATTGAGCGTTCCAACACCTCCGCCAGCCTCTATGAAATTGCGATTGTGGAGTTGCAGCTCACACGGGCCTTTGCCGCCTTTGGTGGGCATCTTGCCGGCGGTGTGTTGGAGCCAGACACGCTGCTGGATGATGTTTATATCTCACCCCGTGTACCAGCGCTGAAAGAGATGCTCGCACAGCTGGAAGAGCGCGGCTCGGTTGAAGAGTTCTTCACCACGCTGGAGCCGGAGGCCCCCTCCTATACTATCCTGAAGGAGCAGCTGGTCCGGTATAACGAGGCGCTGACTTCTGATCTCCCTATCTATCTTAGCGACGGTCCCAACATCGAGTTTGGCGATAAGGGGGAGCGGGTTGCTCAACTTGAAAAGCGACTGATCGCGGAAGGGTATACGTCTTTCCATCATGGCTATTCAGGAGCAATTGAATTGGAAGCCCCACCTCTGTTTTACAACAGTGACATGCAGGATGTGGTCAAGCGTTTTCAGAAGCGTCATGGACTGGACAGCGATGGTGTTGTTGGCAAGAAGACACGAGCGGCACTTAATGTTTCTCTGCTGGAGCGGCGCAATCAGATCATCGTCAATCTGGAGCGAATGCGCTGGGATGATCCGGTCTCCGCAGGTCGCTATGTGAAGGTGAATGTGGCGGAACAGATGGTACGGGTCATGGAAGGCACGCAAGTGCTTTATGAAACACGCAGTGTGGTGGGCCAGCCTAAAAATGCGACGCCGCTTTTCTCAGACACGTTTGAGTATGCGGAGATCAATCCGACCTGGGGCGTACCGTGGTCCATTGCCACCAACGAATATCTGCCGAAACTGCGCAATAACCCCGCAGCTTTGTCGGGCACAGGCATTAATATTTACAAGAATGGCAGGCAGATCGATCCGGTGACGGTCAACTGGAACGCGGTTAGAAAGCGTCAATTCAGTTACCGGCTGCGTCAGAAAGCGGGACGCAAGAATGCTCTGGGTGCCGTGAAGTTCATGTTCCCGAACAAACACAACATCTATTTGCACGATACGCCGTCCAAGCGGCTGTTCAATGCGGATCAACGTGCTTTCAGCCATGGCTGTATCCGTGTGCAGGATCCTTTCACCTTTGGCGAGGTTCTGCTTGCTCCCTCCGGTCACAGCCGCGCGAAGATGGAGAAGCTGCATGCCCGTGGCAAAACGGTGCGGCTTGATTTGAGCGAAACGGTTCCGATCCACCTGCGTTACTACACAGCCTTTGCCGGAGCTGACGGGGACCTGCAGTTTCGTGAGGACATCTACAAACAGGATAAAATCATCTTTAATGCGCTGATGACGCTGCAGCATGCGGCAAGAGTGAAGATGGCGTCTAGCTATCCCTCTGAAAACTAGTAGTAATTGCCAAGTATTTAATCAGGGCTTTGCCTAATAGTGCATAATTGAATCAACTATGCTAATATATCCCGTATAGAGTAGCGTTTCCTAATTGGCATGGGGATCAATTATGCTGAAGCAGGCCTTGGGTGCAATGATCGTGGCAAGTGTTATTTCAAGCCCGATCCTTTTCCTTGCGTTTTACTTGTCCGGGAACTCTATGTGAGTTCCAGTCCATCCTTTCAGATGGCCTTGATTAGGTAGAGAAAACCCGCAGGTCTTGACTGCGGTGGCCACTGTCGCTTTGTCTTTGCCTGAATTCCGGTGCACATGTTCTTTTCACTTAGTGTCAGCGCAGGGCATAGAGATATATCGAAAAAGTTATCCCCCTCCCCCAAATCAACCCCTATCCTAAATCCCGTGCCCACGCATTCGGGCCGTGGTGGACCGTCCGCTGCGCGGCGTGGGTGGGGTTGGGCTACCGGCATGAGGTAACGTATCGTGTCGGGAGGTCCGGTGAAGCGCAATACCCTTTTGAGGCCACAGTGGTGAAAGGGAGCTTGGGGTCGTTCCGGAGGGCGTCCGGTGGTGGCAGGAAACTGCCAATGACACGGAAAAGTGCCAGTCGCGTCTGTCCGAGAGGGAGCCCGCGTGTTCATGATAAAAGACCCGGGCGAGGCGAGCAGCCAATGCCGAAGAAACATATTTAACAAGTAGCGCAGGCAGAGCCTGTTCGCCTTGCTCCACCCGTTTTCACGGGAACTTTACGCAAACACCGCCGGGATTGCCCAGCGGTGCTATAGGTGTTTGAGAGGCTTGCGACTTTATCCACTTGGCTTAGCGAAGAAACGAGCATTCCGTTTCAGGCAAGCGCGTTAGTCCTCAAGATAATCTGCGCATTTTTCTGGTGCTTGATTGCCCCATGGCATGATTGGTACGGTGGAGGTGGAGTTTTTGGGGCTGCCTTCAACCAGCTTGTCGGAGTAGACCAGATAAACCAGTACGTTTCGCTTGGCATCACAGCCGCGAACGATGCGCATCTTCTTAAAGAACAGGGACCGGCTTTGACGGTAAACCTCATCGCCCTGCTCGAATTTTTCTTTGAACTTGATCGGGCCAACCTGACGGCAGGCCAGCGAGATGTCAGAGGTTTCCTCTTCCAATCCAAGCCAGCCGGAGAAGCCGCCTTTTTCCGGTACGGTGAAGTGGCAGGCCACGCCCTCGACTTCCGGGTCATCCAGTGCATAGGTTGCCAGCTTGTGGTCTGGGCTCATGAACTTCCAGACGGTGGACTTCTTGAAGATCAGGTCCGGGGATTGAGCATGTGCAGCCGTTCCCAGCGCACCCAGTGTTATTCCAAGCGCCATACAGGCGGTGCCCACTGATTTAAGAACTGACTTTCCAAGCGTCGACATGTGCAAGACCTCTCCCATTGCAAAGAAACAAATTGAATCACAATCGATATAGGCTGTTTTTTGATCACTGCCAGCAATAGAAGAGGAGAATCTTGCAAAACCTAACGGAAACCATTGGTTTTGCCCCAATAAGGCCATAGAATACCTTATCTCTATGACATCTCTGACTAAACCTAGTATCGCGGGCTATGATCATTTCCAGACTTTCTTTCACTCAATCATGCGCAGTGGCAGTTTTTGCCCTTGGTGCATCCGCTGTATGGACCGAGACTGCCTTTGCGCGCCCTTTGGTATGTGATCAACTGGAAACGGAATTTATCGAGCTTTCACAGCAGATGGGAAACAGCGGCGTTTCCGATAACAGCTGGCAGACCGCCTATAACGAGCAGCTGATGCACATCCAGAATGTGGAATCCCAGATGTTCAACTTTGGCTGTGACGGGTCTTTTGGTCCACCACAATGCCAGCAGCTGAGTGGTTCACTGCAACAGATGAACGAGAATCTGGCCTATCTGGATACCCAGAGGCAGCAGGAGCTGTATACCAGTTCCCTGCAGAACCGGCTTCGTGAAGTTGAACAGACACTCCAAGACCTGAACTGTGCGAGCCTTCCGGACCAGCAGATCCAGCAGCAGACGCCGCTACCAGGTCAGGCTAATCAGCAGTTTCAGCCGCAAGCACCGGTGCCAGATCAGCCCAATCAGCAATTTCAGCCGCAAGCACCAGTACCAGGTCAGACCGATCAGCAGTTTCAGCCACAAACACCTCCACCAGCACAAGCCAATCAGCCAATGCAGCTGGAGCCTCGCTCAAACGCGAGCGTAACCAGTGGTGGTCAGCAGTACGCGACCATGTGTGTGCGGAAGTGTGATGGATACTATTTCCCAATCAATCCGAATTCCGGTGCAGAAGATCTGGCGGAAGATGAAGAGATTTGTCAGGCGCTGTGTCCAACTCAGGACACCGAGCTGTACGTCTTCCAGGTTCCACAGGAAAGTCCGGCACAGATGCGCTCTTTGGCTGGTGCACCTTATACCTCTCTTGCCAATGCCTATGAGTTCCGGCAGCAGAGCAACCCGGCTTGTTCCTGTGATGCAGCTGGCGGGCAGCCAGGCGGCCAACTTCCTTCAGCGTCCCTACCATCTCTGGATCAGGCGATTCCCGGCAATGATCTGGAAGACCTGACACCGGGTGCAACTGCGACCTACCCCGCCATTCCATTGGAGAGTGAGCGTCGCCAGACCGCAGATGCAACAGAGGCCCAGAGTGATAACCCTGAGCCTCCTCTTGTTCAGCAGAAATTTGTGCCTCACGAGGTTGAGCCTCGCACAGGTCCTATCAGGAAAGTCGGTCCAAAGTTTTTTCCCGACCGATAAGCGGTAGCATGTTCTTCAGGTCTGGTCCGTGGGCCAGACCTGTGATTGCCTTTCTAAGCGGCATAAACAGGCCCTTGCCTTTACGGCCAGTTTCACCCTTCACGGCCTTGGTCCACTCACCCCATGTGGCTTCGCTCCACGGCTCTTGCGGCAGCAGATCTTTGGCCTGAGCGATGAACTCTTTGTCTTCATCGGAAATATCCGGAGTGACTGAGCCCACAACGAGCTCCCACCATTTTTTGGCGTCGCTAACGGTGGAGCAGTTTTCTTTCACAGCGGCCCAGAAGGCTTCATCCCCTTCAACACCATCTGCCTGCAAACGCTCTGCAACATCAGCAAAGCTCATGCCATGCACGAGTTTTGCGGTCAGGTGGCCCACATCTTCAGGGTCGAACTTGGCAGCAGACTTTGAGATGCCGGAAAAGTCGAGCATGTCTGCCAGAGCTTCCATGGATGGGGCTGGCTCAACTGCGTGGCTGGTGCCTGTAAGCACTGCAAGGCAGCAGACGGCCATCGGCTCGTAGCCTTCTCCCCGCAAAGAGCGGATGGAGAGTGCGCCAGAGCGCTTGGACAGGCCCTCGCCTGAGGCAGTGGTCAGCAGATTGTGGTGACCGAACTCAGGAACTTGTGCCCCCAGTGCCCGGAATATGGCAATCTGGACACCGGTGTTGGCGATATGGTCTTCGCCGCGAATAACGTGGGAGATACCCATATCCGCATCATCCACGATGGATGGCAGGGTATAAAGGTATGTGCCGTCTGCGCGGATCAGAACCGGATCAGACAGGGAAGCCAGATCAACGGTCTGACGACCACGGATCACATCATCCCAGTGAACTTCTGTGCGAACGATGGAGAAAGCGTCATTTTCCGCATGGTTTGGCAGTTTAAAGCGCCAGTGCGGTTTACGGCCTTCTGCTTCATACTCGGCGATCTGCTCGTCGGTGAGCTTGAGGCCAGCACGGTCATAGACAGGAGGACGGCCCAGAGCGCGGGCGCGGTTGCGGCGGCGTTCCAGTTCCTCTGGCGTTTCATAACACGGGTAAAGGAGACCTGCGTCTTTAAGCTTGGCAGCAGCAGCATCATAGAGGGCAAACCGCTCGGATTGCTTTTCCACGCGATCAGGGTTGATGCCCAGCCACTTCAGATCTTCTGCGATGCCCAGAGCATACTCTTCTTTAGAGCGCTGAACGTCGGTATCATCGTAGCGCAGAACGAAGTTGCCGCCCTGCTTTTTAGCAAAGAGATAGTTGAAAAGCGCCGGGCGCACATTGCCGATATGGATGTGACCAGTCGGAGATGGCGCGAAGCGAACAGTAACACTCATGGCTGAGCCTTCTCATCAATAAACAAGTTTGACACTCGGGTATCGCGTTGGTGGGTACGGGTCAACCAGCCAATCTGGAATACCTACGGAATATCTCGGGTTTTCGTTTGATCTACTGGCAGTTGCTGGTGTCAGGCCGGAGCACGCACCAGCATCAATTGCGGCTTTACGGCAAGTAGAACCAAGCCAAGGCCAAAGCAGTAAAGGCTGGAGAAAGCAAACTGGGTGTCCAGCTCGATGCCATGATCCAGCAGGACGCCCATGAGGCCGGGGGCCAGTGCGGAGGCGAACACCATCATGGCGGAAAAGACGGCGCGAATGGAGCCCAGATGGCCCGTGCCATACAGCTCTGCCATGACTGCCGAAGCAATGGCACCCCAAGAGCCTGCGGTCATGGCAAGGATGGCGAACGCGACAGGCACAAAATACTCCTCACCTGCAAAGGCGAACACAAGCACACTTACGCCCAAAGGCACAACAGAGAGCGGGAGCAAGGAGACAGCAGAGAAGCGGTCAATCAGCATACCGGCAAGCATGGAAAATACCGCACCAGCAGCTGCGTAGAGTGGCAGGTAGGACGGAAGAACGGTGCGCTCCCAGCCCTTGGCTTCCATGAAATGGACCTGATGGAACATAAGTCCGGTAACGAGGAACGGAACAGCAAGTACAGCGACCATGACGACCCAGAAGCGCCAGTCGGCCATGACCTGCTTTCTGGTCCAGCTGACAGCGGGGCCTTTTGATCGAGACGATTCAAGCGGATTTTCTGGTGTGCGATCTTTCCTGAGTGTCAGGTAGGCCAGAGGCAGGAAGCAGACGAGCAGCGCTATACCCGCAGCAGACCAGATGTCACGCCATGCAAGTGCAGTCATCAGCGAGACGGCAGCCAGCGGAAGCAATGCTTCGCCAGCCATGTTGCCAAATGAGGCAAGGCTCAAGGCTTTACCGCGTGAGCCATGGAACCAGCGGGACATGGCGGTTAGAGAGGTGTGCGGCAGCATTCCCTGCCCGAACAAGCGTAGACCGTAAAGGCAAATTCCCAATAATATAAGAGAGTTATGCCAGCTCATTAAGAAACTGAATCCGGCAAGAATGACGATTGCAGTGCAGCCAACGACCACCGGACGATAATAATCGACCACTCTGCCCAGATAGATCAGCGTGGCTGCACTTGCCAGCGTGGCAAACATATAGATGGAGCCAAAGTCACCATGAGAAAGATTGTAGGTCTCACGAATCTGGGAGGAAAATTGTGCAATGAAGAATGTCTGGCCAAAGCTGGAGCCAAAGCCGAGCAGAAATCCGCCCGCGACCCAGCGCAGGTTGCGCCGGATAAAATCAAACAAAGTCATAGACTTAACCTAAAGAGCGTAGAAAGTGAATCAGGCAAGGCGGTTTGCTTGCCTGAACACGAGAGATCAAGTCCAGAGTGCGGGCAGCTTGCACTTAAAGTAAGGTCTCAAGCAGCGCTTAGTTCTAGGTTCGATCACGGAAACGGTTGGTGATTGGGTAGCGGCGATCACGCCCGAAGTTCTTGAGTGTGATCTTGACACCCGGCGCAGCCTGACGACGTTTGTACTCTGCGACGTAAAGAAGGTTTTCGACTCGGTGGATGGTCTCTACAGAGTGGCCGCGCTTCTTGATCTCGTCAAGGCTCAACTCCTGCTCAACCAGACAATGCAGGATGTCATCCAGAACATCGTACTCAGGCAAGCTGTCCTGATCAGTCTGGTTTTCACGCAATTCCGCAGTTGGTGCTTTGACGATGATGTTGTTCGGGATCACCTCACCTGCCGGGCCCATAACACCTGCCGGATGGTGTTTGTTGCGCCAGTCAGACAGGCGATAGACCTCGGTTTTGTACAGATCTTTGATCGGGTTGAAGCCGCCGTTCATATCTCCATAAAGGGTGGCGTAACCGACTGACATTTCTGACTTATTGCCGGTGGTCACGACCATGGCGCCAAACTTGTTGGAGACAGCCATCAGGATCACACCACGGGACCGGGATTGGAGGTTTTCCTCGGTGACGCCACTTTCCGTGCCTGCGAACACGCCGGAAAGCGTCGTTTGGAAGCCCTCGACCGGCTCTGCGATTGGAATGGTGTCGTACTGCACGCCGAGTGCATCGGCACAGGCTTTGGCGTCCTTGATGCTTTCCTCGGAGGTGTAGCGGTATGGTAGCATGATGCAATGGACGCGATCTGCACCCAGTGCATCAACGGCCATTGCAGCACAGATGGCGCTATCAATACCACCGGACAGGCCCAGAACCACGCCGGGGAAGCCGTTTTTGTTCACATAGTCTTTAAGGCCAAGGACGCAGGCCAGCCAGTCCGCTTCCTGTGTGTCTGGCATTGGGGCGATGCGAGCAGGCTTTGCAAACCAGTTCTCGTCGGCATCCTTTTTGAAGTCGAGGTATTCGGTTTCCTCGATGAACTGCCCGAGCTGCAGGGCCAGTGATCGGTCATGGTTGAGGGCGAAGGAGGCTCCGTCAAAGACAAGCTCGTCCTGCCCGCCGATCTGATTGCAGTAAACGAGCGGCAGACCGGTTTCGACAACACGAGCGAGCATGAGCTGCATGCGCTCATCCATCTTATTGCTGTAATAAGGAGACCCATTTGGTACCATGAGGATCTCGGCACCGGTCTCCGCGAGACACTCGCAGACCTCATCCGTCCATGTGTCTTCACAGATCGGAACGCCAATGCGCACACCTCGGAAACTCATCGGGCCGGGATTTGGGCCTGCATCAAAGACGCGTTTTTCATCGAACACACCGTAGTTTGGCAGATCAACTTTGTAGCGCAGACCCTCGATGTTCCCATTGTCCAGCAGAGCAACTGCGTTGTAGAGCTTGCCATCTTCTGCCCATGGCAAGCCAACGAGCAGCGCAGGGCCACCATCAGCTGTTTCCTTTGCCAACGCTTCCAGTTCACGCTTACACGCTTCCACAAAGGCTGGCTTCAGGACCAGATCCTCTGGTGGGTAACCCGTCAAAAACAGTTCCGAATACAAGACCAGATCGGCGCCCTGCTCGGCAGCCAGTTTTCTGTGATGCCGGATTTTTTCTGCATTACCGGAGATATCACCAAGGCAAGGGTTGGCCTGAACAACGGCCAGACGGAACTGGTCTTTAATCATCATATAAACTTCAAAGGCTTTAATGGGTGGAAGGGATGGCCCTAATTGCTTCGAGCTTGAATCTCTATGTTTCTCATGTACAGCGTTTTTTTCTCTGAGAAAAGCCGGTCTGTCACATAGTCGTGCGTTGATGAGAAGGATTCACAGTCTCCATTTCACTCAGAAGACTTCTTCTTCAATGCTCCAGAATCTTTTGCCCTCGCCATAACATCAAGATGCTGCTGCAGCCGCGTACCCATTGGCACCTGCGCCATGTCTCTGGCCTGAATCGGTTCATCACCCTGCATGACAATGGCTTTGAGACGATCATAGAGGATTGCAGGGGCGATTGGCTTGGCGAGGAAATAGTTCACACCAGCGTTGCGGGCAGCAACAACAACAGACCGGCGGGCGTCTGCTGTGATGACGATTACGGGGGTCTTGGCGATGTCTGAGTCTTCGTCCTGCCTCACGATGCGCAGGAAATCATTACCGTCGATCGGTCGCATGATCCAGTCGCACAAGACGATGTCCGGTCTGCGGTCGAGCAGGATTGCGATTGCGTCAGCACCATCAGCTGCTTCATAAATCGAGCGCACGCCAAAGCCGGAGACCATGGTGCGCAGGATGGAACGCATGAAGTTGTTGTCATCCACAATGAGGATGGAATAGCCAGACAACAGTGAATCGCTCTGAAGCAACAAACTCTCCCTGAGGGCGCCAACACTAGAACTACATCGAGGCCCTGAAAGCAGAAGCACATGTTTTCAATTTCTGTGTACTTCGCATGCGGGTTTCTATCAAAAAAATAGGGGTCGCACAATGTGCAACCCCTATTCGTAATTTAAATACTCTAGATAGACTTAAGCGTTCACTGCAACGCGAGAATCAGATTCTTTTCTGAGGTTCTCTGCGATTGTAAACGCAAGTTCCAGAGCCTGATCCGCGTTCAGACGTGGATCACAATGGGTATGGTAACGGTCACCAAGCTCTTCTGCTGACAGTGCACGTGCGCCACCGGTACATTCGGTCACGTTGCGGCCTGTCATCTCGACGTGGACGCCACCTGCGTGGGTGCCTTCAGCGCGGTGAACCGCGAAGAATGCTTCCACTTCACCCAGAATGCGCTCAAACGGGCGGGTCTTGTAGCCGTTTGCGGTGATGGTGTTGCCGTGCATCGGATCACAGGACCAGACCACTTTCTTACCTTCACGTTCAACCGCACGGATCATTCCTGGCAGATGCTGGAACACCTTATCGTGGCCGAAGCGTGTGATCAGTGTCAGGCGACCTGGCTCGTTCTCAGGGTTGAGAACATCGATAAGCTTGATCAGCTCTTCAGGATCAAGAGATGGGCCACACTTGAGGCCGATCGGGTTCTTGATGCCACGGAAGAACTCAACGTGTGCGTGATCGATCTGGCGTGTGCGGTCACCGATCCAGAGCATATGGCCGGATGTTGCATAGTATTCACCAGTGGTCGAATCGACACGGGTCATCGCCTGTTCGTAGCCCAAAAGCAGCGCTTCGTGGCTGGTGAAGAACTCGGTGGACCGCAGCTGCGGTGTGTTGTCCGGGTCGATACCGCATGCGCGCATGAAGGAGAGCGCATCGGAGATGCGATCTGCCATTTCCTGATAGCGGTGCGCCTGCGGGCTGTCTTTCACGAAACCGAGCATCCATTGATGCACATGATCCAGATTAGCAAATCCACCCTGTGCGAACGCGCGGATCAGGTTGAGCGTTGCAGCTGACTGACGGTATGCCTTCGCCTGACGCTCAGGATCAGGAATACGCGACTTTTCAGAGAACTCGATACCGTTGATGATGTCACCGCGGTAGCTTGGCAGCTCAACACCATCGATCTTCTCGATATTGGAAGAGCGCGGCTTGGCGAACTGACCAGCAATACGGCCAACTTTTACAACTGGTTGCTGTGCACCATAGGTGAGCGCAACAGCCATTTGCAGGAAGACCCTAAAAAAGTCGCGGATGTGATCGGCGTGATGCTCTGCAAAGCTCTCCGCACAATCACCACCTTGCAAGAGGAATCCACGCCCCTCGGCAACATCAGCGAGCTGCGCTTTCAACTTGCGCGCCTCACCTGCAAACACGAGCGGCGGATAAGATGCGAGGCGACTTTCAACGTCAGCCAATGCTTCCTTATCTGGATAGTCCGGTACCTGCGCGATCGGTTGTGACCGCCAGGAATCCGGTGTCCATTTCTCCGCCATTTTATAACTCCATTAGTACAGAATGCTGCGAGCGCGCCCTATGCGCTTATAATCGCAGCGTTTATTCTTTCGAGCCGTTTTCATTTTCAGACAAACGCCCAGAAAGGCTTATACACGCCGCCCGTTTATCTGACTAGGGGTACGTATACGTTGATTTATCGCTGTCGGTTGAGGACACCTCAGTTTTTTTGGCTCCTATGATAATCCATCAAAGCACACATCCGGGGCGCTACTATATTCCAACATGCTCGGCATATTTAGATAAATATTTCGAGCCGCAATTTCAATGCGCTGATGAAGACTTGTGCAAAGATACATGATGCCTTCACAGACAGCCTAAACGAGGCTTGTTTCAGCGCGTTAAATATTGAGCATTCACTGATTTGAGTAGATCATCGATGGTAGCAGCAAGCGCTTGGGAGAGGACAACCGCACGCGGGTAAACCGGCTCCATACGGTCGGTCAGAATTGGTACGCGGTCCCAGCCATCAGTGGTTTCAACGAAGTGCTCCAGCCCTTCCTGCCCCCATAACCGATAAAACCCTGCCATAACGCAGTCCACATAACTTTGCAGGATTGGGTGTTCTTCATCGCCCCAGTAGGCATGCTGATCCTGCACCTGATAGAGGAAGGTGTCAGATGGCATTTGCCTGCCGCAGTCAGGTACGAACCTGTCCTCCTGCAAAGACTTGCGGGAATAGTGCCATTCGCGTTTATCCAGTGCAGGCAGGTTTGCTTTTGTGTCGAGCACCATGGCACCACGGATCACCGAGCCCTCTTCGCGGCGTACGCCCAGTGCACACTTGCCTATTCCGGCAAAGCCGTCATGACCGGCTTTACCTTTTGAACAGGCACGCCATTCCCGTTTCCATCCACTCAGCTGCCCTGCGATTACTGTTGTTCCGGCAGGCAAGGTTTCTTCATTTACGAGTGAACCATAGCCAAAGTAGCAAATCTGGTCAGTGGAGAGATCAGTCACGGGTCTTCCTATAAAACTCTTGGGATGGCATGGGTTATACACCACAAAGAAAAGAGCCGCCAGCGTAGGCCAGCGGCTCTTTCAAAAATCGTTTCAGGCTTAATTCTTGCGGATCCGCTCGGATGGTTCGCGCATTGTCACCAGCTCTTCAGCAGCCGTTGGGTGGACAGCGATGGTGCGGTCGTAATCCGCCTTGGTCGCACCCATGGTCAACGTGACGCCGATCATCTGGATCAGCTCACCGGAATCGGGACCCATGATGTGAATGCCGAGGATTCTGTCGGTGTCTGCATTCACCAGCATCTTGAGGAACATCTTGCCCGGCTTACCGGATAACGTGTTCTTCATAGGACGGAAGGAAGAGGTGTAGACATCTATGTTGTCGAAACGCGCTACAGCTTCTTCCTGAGTTAGGCCTGCGGTCCCGATCTCTGGCTGGGAAAACACAGCAGTCGGGATCAGGGAGTGATCCACGTGCCATTCCTTCTTGCCATATGTGCTGTCAGCAAATGCGTGGCCTTCGCGGATGGCAACCGGTGTCAGGTTAGCGCGGTTGGTCACATCGCCAACAGCGAAGATGCTCGGCACAGAACTCTGGCTTTGCGGCGTGACGACGATGGCACCCGCTTTGTCCAGTTCAACGCCAGCTTCTTCCAGACCAAGACCGGCGGTATTCGGGCGGCGGCCAATGGCGTACAGCACCTGATCAGCCTCGATCACTTCACCTGCGTGGGTGGTGACAGTCAGGCCGCCCTCATGCTTTTCGATGGAGGCGATGGTGGACTTGGTTTTGACGGTGATGCCTTTTTCTTCCATCTGCTCATGCAGGTTGGTGCGCAGGTCCATATCAAAACCGCGCAGGATCTCCTCGCCGCGATACAGCAGCGTGGTTTGTGAACCCATGCCATTGAAAATGCCGGCAAACTCAACGGCGATGTATCCGCCGCCAACAACCACGATGCGCTTTGGCAGCTCGGAGAGGTGGAAGGCTTCATTGGAGGTGATTGTGTGCTCACAGCCCACAATGCCAGCATCAACGTTTGGTGTTGCGCCAACAGCTACGAGAATACGCTCGGCGGTGATGAGCTGACCAGTGGAGAGCAGGCGCATGGAGTTGGGGCCTTCGATGACAGCACGGCTGTCGTGTAGTTCCACACCGGTATTGTCGAGATTGCGGCGGTAGATGCCTTCCAGACGGGTGATTTCCTTGTCTTTATTTTCAACAAGCTTGCCGAAATCAAAGGTTGGCGTGCCGTTCAGGCTCCAGCCATAGCCATCGGCATTTGCAAATTCCTCGGTGAATTTGGAAGCATAAACAAAGAGTTTTTTGGGAACACAGCCGCGGATGACGCAGGTCCCGCCGTAGCGAAATTCTTCGGCGATACCAACGCGCGCGCCGTGGGTCGCTGCGATCCGCGCTGCGCGCACACCGCCAGAACCAGCCCCAATAACAAAGAGATCGTAGTCGAAGTTAGTCATAAAAGCCCACCTTTGTTTGCAATAGACCCTTATGCAGCGACGCTTTGTTACGCCCTAAGGTCTTATTTTATAAAAGTTAGGCACAGACTTGGGCCAGATGCGCCCGAATTTCAAGGGGCGCATCTGATCTAATTGTTCATTTTGGATTGCGATATCGTGATCGCTTATTGAGCGTTTGCTTCTGCAAGGTTCTTGCGCGAAATCGCCACCATATCGGTGCTGATAACGTCGCTCCACTGCTTTGCTGCGCCGATGGTCAGTGCTGAAAGCGTTCCGGACATATCTGCCAGATGCTGACCTGTTTCGGAGTTGTAGAAGGCTGCGATTTCCTTGAGCTCAGCTTCGGAGAAGCGACGTGCCCACACTTCGTAGATCACGCGGTCCAGCTCCTTGCGGCGCGCGATAAGTTCAACAGCAGCTTCATTTACAGCGGTATCGATCTCAGCACTCATGGCAGGGTTGGAGCGAATAAACAAGGTACGGGTCCGTTCCGCAACATCTGGTAGAATATTGTCGAAGTTCTCGATGGACTTTGTTGCACGAACAGCTGCCTTTGCAGCCTCAATGTGGCTTTCGGAAATAGTCGTATCCTGAGCCATTACCGGGCTGGAAAGCAGCGTACCAGCGACAACCATTGATGCCACACCTGCAATTGCTGCAGACTTGAACTTAGTGAGCATAAAATCGCTCCCCCATTTTTGATCAGCTGTCTTAAGAGACTGTCGGGACAGCTTTCGGTTCCAAGACAAGAATTTCATCAGTACCGGCGACATAGGCCCGCACCGCCATATCAATAAACAACCCGTGCTCAACGACACCCGGAATAACCTCCAGGCGTTTTGCCAGTGACTTCGGATCGGTGATTGCCTTCAGATGACAATCAAGAATGTAGTTGCCGTTGTCGGTTACAAGCGGCTTATCTCCTGCCATACGCAGGATCAATTCGCCTTGCAGCCCCTCAGCGTCGAAGCTGTTTTGCATCATCTGCCGGGTGGCCTCAAGCCCGAATGGAACAACCTCCACGGGAAGCGGAAACTTTCCAAGAGTATCAACAGTTTTACTTTCGTCCGCAATGACAAGCATACGCCCGGAGGCAGCAGCAATGATTTTTTCGCGGAGCAAAGCTGCCCCGCCGCCCTTGATGAGGTTCAACTGCGGATCAATTTCGTCCGCCCCGTCAATCACCAGATCCAGCACCGGCGTTTCATCCAGTGTGGTCAATGGCACGCCCAATTCATCACAAAGAGCCTGTGAGTAAGATGAGGCTGGTACGCCAACGATCTCAAAGCCATCCTTCACCATCTCGGCAAGAAGGCGGATCATTTCGTTGACGGTTGATCCGGAACCTATCCCCAGCTTCATGCCGGGCTTTACTTCCTTGAGTGCTGCAGCTGCGGCCTGCGCCTTCAAACTCATTGCCATCTGACTTATTTCTCTTCCCCGGACCCAAAGCGTGTTGGGAAACAATCACCTGAAAGGACAATTCTGCCCAGTTATCGTGCTTGGGTCTACTCTGACATAACTCCTGCTGATTACCATGAGGTGTGTGCCCCGCCAAGCAGCAATCGCCCCAACGCGCTATAGGTTATCTCTCGAATTTGACTTAAGTGCGATTTTCGTTAGGGTGGCGCGGATTTTCTCAACAGAAACGAGCCTAAATATGACAACACCAGTTCTGGTCTTCGACCTAGATGGCACTCTCCTGGAGACCATGGGAGATCTCACAGCGTCGATGAATCATGTCTTGGTAGGAGGCGGTTTTGAAGCCATTGAGCCTGAACAGGTAAGAAAAATGGTCGGTGCTGGCGTAAAAGTATTGATGAGCCGCGGGCTTGAAGCGAACAAGATTGAAGTGACAGACGAAGTTCTGGAACCGCTTCTGACCAAGTTTATTCGCTACTACGAAACGCATATTGCGGACCACAGCCATCCTTTTCCGCAGGCGCTGGAAACAGTTGCAAAGCTGAGAGAGGCCGGCTGGAAAACTGCTATCTGCACAAACAAGCTGGAAAAACTGGCCAAACCGCTGGTACGCGCCATGGACATGGAGCGTCTTTTTGACGCTGTTGTGGGCGGCGATACCTTCTCCAAGAACAAACCGGACGCCATGCCGGTGTTTGGTGCAATCGACATGGCAGGTGGCTCTCGCGCTGGCTCCATTTTTGTGGGCGACTCCAAAGCCGATATCGCTGCTGCGCGTAATGCGGGCCTTCCGGTAATTGCGGTTGACTTCGGGTACACCGATATTCCCGTTCGCGAACTGGGTCCTGATGTGGTGATCTCTCACTACAGCCAGCTTGAAGGGGCGGTTAAAGAATTAAGCCAGGAGAACGCTCCTTCCTAACCGTTTGTTATTTTGAGACGAATTTCTGCCGCCCCTGAGATCTAAGCGGGCGGCAGGTTTGTATATGGCCATAGTTACACCATAATTCGCCCATGCAAATCCCATCATAAAATCACGTCTTGGTGGCAATTATCGCTCAATACAGCCACATTCCCTTGCAAAACAGCAGGCTGTCGGAAAGCACATATTTTCCAAAAAAAACAAATCAACACGGAAATGACGCCATTTGGGGCGTGGATCCAAAATTGCATGATTAAAGCTTCTCTTGTCTCTTTGCTTGCGATCATTCTGGCCAGCGCGCTTGCACAGTTAGCAAGTTCCGCCCTGATGACAAGTCTTCCACTTCGTATCGCCGGTCTTGATGGTTCTGTATCACAGGCTAGTCTTGTCGCGGGCGCCTATTCTCTTGGGTTTATGGCCGGGTGTATAAGAGGCGTGCGCTTGATCACCCGGATCGGGCACATCAGAGCCTTCGCCGGTGCAGCTGGTCTGACGGCGCTACTCGTCCTGATCTTCAAGAATACAGAAAGCATCATTTTCTGGACGGTTCTGCGGTTCTTTATGGGGGCTGCATTTGCGGTCCTATTTGCCACGGCTGATGCGTGGCTAAATGAAACAATCGAAGATGAAGTCCGGGGCCGTGTGCTTGCAGTAAATTCCATCGTAGTCGGTGCAATGGCAATTCTCTCGCAGTTTTTTATTGCCCGCTTCACTGATGCTCCCTTACAGATGCTGGAAATCCTGAGCGCTATCTTGCTTACCGCAGTGGTTCTGCTGTGCATGACCCGTTCTATTCCACCAGGAACTTACAAAACCAAAGGTATCAAACTCCGAGAGCTATGGGACCGAGCTCCCGTTGCAGTGCTTGGGGCATTTGCCTCTGGTGCCATCGGGACAAGTCTTTTGACTGTTGTGCCGTTTACACTTGCAGAAGAAGGCGTTGGACCCAGCACCGCAGCTCTCATGATCGCTATGCTTTACATTGGCCGCCTGATGTTCCAATGGCCGCTCGGCTCCCTTGCTGATCGGGTAGATCGCAGATGGGTCATTCTTGCCGCATCTTCCCTGATTACCGTGATTGTGGTGAGCTTTTGGATTGCAGATCCTCTTGCAGACTGGAACTCCAGTTTCCTGCACAACTATCACCTTCTGACTTTGGTGGCAGTGATCCTGATTGTTCTAGGAGGACTCTCCTTCCCACTACAGTCAATCTGTGTGGCGCACGCGTTTGAACGCCGGCCAGAGTGCAGCATTGCATTGTCAACCTACTTGCTTTTTATCTGGGCAGCGGGCAGCGTTGCAGGGCCGACATTCATCAGCCTGCTATCACCTGTGCTTGAAAACAGGGCACCTGACGTGGTCGTGATTGCCCTAAGCGGTTCTTTGGCACTCTTCTGCGCATACAGACTTTACGTCGTAAGGCTGTTCGTTATTCGCCGTTCTTCAATTCACCTATATCCAACTGCAAACGACATGCCTTACACGAACTATCACCAAGCTCAAGCCACTGACAAATAAAGGTAATGGGAGGAAAGGTATCTCCCTCCCACTACCTCCTGCATTTTATTTTGAATTCTTTTGGGAAAAGTTTCTCAAGGGGCTTGCCGGAACCGGTCAAAGGCCCTAAACACCTCCTCACGCTACACGGCGTACCACCCTAGCGGGGGCGATTAGCTCAGTTGGTAGAGCGCTTCGTTTACACCGAAGATGTCGGGAGTTCGAGTCTCTCATCGCCCACCATTCCTCGCCAGAGGATTGCAAGTCTCCCGATTATTCGCGGAGGCTTTTTTATTTTCTTCCCTCAATTTCCTTGCGTGACCAGCGTACCACCCCATATTGGCTCAGAGGGACTCCAAAGAAACAGCACCATTTGTGTTTTAGCATCGGCTGCTGCAACTCTTTGCCGGGGCAAATAGTCTTTGAAAAAGCAGTACTGTTATTAAAAGACGAGCCTCTTGAATTTGGGCGGCATTAAAGATCGGGATCACATTCATGAACCGCATATTTTTGTTTATCGGCAAAACCTTTGCCGCATCCGTAATACTCTTCTTTTTCGTTGTTGTATTTCAGACGGTTATGTATGGCGGACCAGCGCGTGACGTAGCAGCCTTTATTTCTGGCGCTGGCGGTGTCTCCTATACCTCTTTTGTGGCGATCCGGAGCAGGAACACCTAACCAAGATTTGATACTGACATGAAAAAGGGAGCCGAAGCTCCCTTTTCTGATTAGATCTTCAGGTCATCGCCCGTTCCGAAATTATCGGCAACATAATCCAGATCCTTATCACCGCGTCCGGACAGGTTGACCAGAATAGTTTCTCCCGGACATTCCTTGGCCAGCTTCATGGCATAGGCAACGGCGTGGGAACTTTCCAGTGCTGGAATGATACCCTCATAACGGGACAAGGCCCAGAACGCCTGCAGGGTTTCATCATCAGTGGCTGAGGTGTAATGCACCTTGCCGATATCATGCAGGTAGGAGTGCTCCGGCCCAACGCCCGGATAATCCAGACCCGACGCGATTGAGTGCACCGGCGCAGGATTACCGTCAGCATCTTCCAGAACGCGGCACTTGAAGCCGTGGAGCATACCGGGCTTGCCGAAGGTCATTGTTGCTGCGTGCTGACCGAGCTCTGGACCTTTGCCCATTGGCTCAACGCCATGCAACTTGACGGATTTATCCTGAATGAACCCAGAGAACAGGCCCATTGCGTTGGAGCCTCCGCCGACACATGCCACTGCGTGATCTGGCAGGCCACCTGTCATCTCAATGAACTGCTCGCGAGCCTCAATGCCAACGATCTGCTGGAAATCACGGACCATGCGCGGGAACGGGTGCGGTCCAACGACGGAACCGATTGCGAACAGGGCCTCATCTGCCTGCTTCAGGTAGGAGGTGAAAGCAGAATCCACCGCTTCCTTGAGTGTGCGACCACCGAAGCCCACTGGCACGAGCGTTGCGCCCAGAAGCTGCATGCGAACAACGTTTGGATGCTCTTTTTCGATATCCACTTCGCCCATATGGATTTCGCATTCAAGCTCGAAGTAGGCTGCTGCAGTTGCCAGCGCCACACCGTGCTGCCCTGCCCCTGTTTCTGCAATGAGCTTCTTCTTGCCCATATGCTTTGCAAGGAGCGCTTCTGCCATACAGTGGTTGAGCTTATGCGCGCCTGAGTGGTTCAGGTCTTCGCGTTTAAGATAGATGTTCGCGCCAGACCCAATCCGGTTAGACAGGTTTCGCATATAAGAGATTGGAGTGGGACGCCCCTGAAAGTGTTTGCGGATGTAGCGCAGCTCGTTGATGTAGGAGGCGTCGCCGGAGATCTTATCATAGGCTTTCGCGATCTCTTCGAACTGAGGCACCAGCTCCGGCGGCAAAAACGCGCCACCGTATTCGCCAAAGTAACCTTCTTTATTCGGAAACTCTTTTAAATAATTGTCCATCGGCTCACACTCCCATCCCATCCTCTAGGTTTATAGGCATGATGCTACCTTAAGCTTCGCGCGCCAATCTATCTGGCATTTGGAACTAACCACTGGTTTCTTGGCGAAACTGGAACACTTCTTCCCACCGGCAATAAAAAAAGCCCCAGCACATGGCCGGGGCTTTTCTCGTTTCAGGTTTGAACCGGAATTACTTCAGATCAACGCCGTAGAAGATGTGACCGCCGAATGGGTCGATCTTGTAGTCTTTTACGTTGACAGAAATTGGCTCGGATACAACAGAGTGAGCGATGGTTGCCCATGGAGCTTCACGCTTAAAGACCACCTGTGCCTGCTCATAGAGCTTGGTACGCTCAGCAACGTCTGCAGTCAGCTTCGCTTTCTGGATCAGGTCGTCAAACTCAGCATTACACCACTGAGCGCGGTTGGAACCACCAACGCCGTCACAGCCGAGAAGAACTGCGAGGAAGTTGTCCGGGTCACCGTTATCACCGGTCCAGCCGAGAAGAACAGCACCGTCACGATCCAGTTCCTTAGAGCGTTTCAGGTATTCACCCCACTCGTAGGAAACGATCTCAACGTCAACACCAACCTTAGCAAAGTCGCCCTGAAGAACTTCAGCCATACGACGTGCGTTCGGGTTGTATGGACGCTGAACTGGCATTGCCCAGATCTTCATCTTCAGATCTTTAACGCCTTCTGCTTCCAGAGCCGCTTTTGCTGCAACAGGATCATATGGATCGTCCTGCAGGTCAGCATTGTAAGACCAGATGGTTGGTGGGATCGGGTTAGATGCGGCTTTACCTGCACCCTGGAATACTGCATCCAGAATTGCCTGCTTGTTGACAGCCATGTTTAGCGCTTTACGCACCTTTGGGTTGTCATACGGAGCCTGCTGGGTGTTGTATGCCAGATACCCAACGTTCAGACCTTCCTGCTGCATGAGGTTGACCGCTGGATCTTCCTTCATTGCTTCAATGTCTGCTGGATTCGGGAATGGCATAACATGACATTCGCCCGCTTTCAGCTTCTGATAGCGAACAGATGCATCAGGAGTGATCGCGAATACCAGATTGTCGATTGGTGCCTTGCCTGCCCAGTAGTCAGGGTTAGCTTTATAGCGGATCATCGCATCTTTCTGATAGCCAACCAGCTGGAATGGGCCAGTACCTACTGGATTCTGGTCGAATGCATCCTTGTTGTCCATCATCTTATCTGCATATTCTGCAGAGTGGATGGAAGCAAAGTCCATCGCAAGGTTTGCGATCATCGGAGCTTCAGGACGGGACAGAACGAACTTCACAGTGTAGTCGTCAACCTTCACGATCTCAGTGATGAGATCAGGCATGGACATGGCATTGAAGTATTCGTAGTTGCCGCCGGAAACTTCGTAATACGGGTGTTCTTTGTTGTCCTGACGGTCAAACGAGAAGATCACGTCGTCCGCATTGAAGTCGCGGGTTGGTGCGAAGTTCTTGGTGGTGTGGAACTTCACGCCTTTACGCAGGTGGAAGGTGTATTCCTTACCGTCTTCAGATACTTCCCAGCTTTCAGCCAAGCCTGGAACAATCTGTGTTGTGCCGCGCTCGAATTCAACCAGCTTGTTGAAGATCTGGCGGGAAGAAGCGTCAAATGTTGTGCCTGCTGTGTAAAGAGCTGGCGTAAAGCCCTCAGGAGAACCTTCTGAGCAGTAAACAAGCGTTTTAGCCATGCTTGGCGCAGCAAATGCCATTGTTGCAGCCAACACACTGCCCATAAGAATTGATTTTTTCATTTCTCGTGTCCCCAATCACCTAAAGTGAATGCAAAAGCCAAAGCTTTTGATCATTTGTTGAAGCTGCTTGATGCAGTTCTTCTCATAGGATTTTGCAGCACCACGCCACAGGCTCACCTCAAGCCTGCGGACCTCCCCAAAAGGAGGCCATGTTCAGGATGTCATAGGGAAGAGATAGCGCGGACAGAGCAAAAAATATTCCTCCCCTCCGCTGCGTTGTGTCCTCCCCAGCACACCCGTAACGCAACAGCTGCAAACGCGACTACCATATACGTATTTCTCGGTAAAATCTCCTCTTAATTGCTAATTTTTCAAAGAATTTGTTTCAACATTGCAGGGAATGGGGAAATTAGTTAACGAAACGCGAAAGGGCGGCTCCCACTCGGGAGCCGCCCTTTCGTATTTTTAATTGGCAAATCAGCTTAGTTAGATGCAGCCAGACGTGCTTTGATATGTGCTACATCTGCCCGTGGTGTCGCCTTGAACAGTGTCTGGGTGTACTCATGTTGAGGATTCCCAAACACTTCGTCGCGTGTTCCGTATTCCACCACTTCACCAAAGTACATCACCATGACCTTGTCAGCGATATAGCGGACCACTGACAGATCGTGGGAGATGAACAGGTAAGTGAGGTTGAACTCGTCCTGCAAATCAGCCAGCAGGTTGAGGATCTGGGCCTGAACGGACAGATCCAACGCTGAAACCGGCTCATCGAGAATGAGCAGAGACGGATTGAGCATCAATGCGCGGCCAATAGCAACACGCTGACGCTGACCACCAGAGAACATGTGCGGGTAGCGATTGAAGTGCTCTGGACCAAGACCGACCTTGACCAGCATCTCCATCGCTTTGTCGCGACGCTCGGCTGGAGGCATGTTGGTGTTGATCATGAGCGGCTCGGTGAGAACGTCACCAATACGCTGGCGCGGATTCAAAGACCCATACGGGTTCTGAAAGACGATCTGTACCTTGGAGCGCATCTCTCTGGAGAGCTTTTCCTTGGAGATGTCGATCCGATTGCCTTCAATCAGAAGCTCACCGTCCGTTGCCGGATCGATCAGAGTCAGGATACGCGCGAGTGTGGATTTACCACAGCCGGATTCCCCGACCACTGCCAGTGTCTTGCCGCGTTCCAAAGAGAAGCTGATGCCCTTGAGCGCGCGGTTGACGTGCTCTTTGCCAAACAGGCCTTCTTTGGTCCGGTACTCACGCACCAGATTGCGTGCCTCAAGGATGATATCCTCAGCCATTATGCAGCACCTCCCTCACCAAGGTGGAAATCAGATACCGTTGGCAACCGATCCCCTGTCGCATTTTCAGGAAGCGCTGACAGCAGTGCTTTCGTGTATGCGTTCTGCGGGTTTTCGAAGAGAGACAAGACATCGGCCTCTTCCATCTTCTTGCCCTTGTACTGCACAACAACACGGTCTGCGGTTTCTGCCACAACAGCCATATCGTGCGTGATCATGATCAAACCCATGCCACTTTCGCGCTGCAGGTCCAGCAGCAGATCAAGGATCTGCTTTTGAATGGTCACGTCGAGCGCAGTGGTTGGCTCATCAGCAATCAACAGCTTTGGCTTACAGGCGATTGCCATTGCGATCATCACGCGCTGACACTGGCCACCAGACATCTGGTGCGGGTACTTTTTCAAGGCCTTCGCAGCGTCAGGCATCCCAACAGACTCGAGCAGCTCAATCGCGCGTGCTTTACGTTCACCGCGGCTCATTTTGGTGTGCTCTTTAAGAGTCTCATCAATCTGAGCGCCAACGGTGAAGCATGGGTTCAAGCTTGCGATTGGCTCCTGGAAGATCATGGAAATGTCTTTACCAATGATATCCCGGCGCTGCTTTGCAGACATGGTCAGAAGGTCATAACCTTCAAACTCCAGCTTGTCCGCCCACAGATGCCCGTTATTGGCCAACAGACCCATAACAGCCAGCATGGCGACAGATTTACCGGAGCCACTTTCACCCACGACAGCTAGAACTTCGCCTGCATCAATGGAATAACTTACACCATCCAGCGCACGAAAACGTCCGTCAACTGTGTCGAATTCAACCGTAAGGTTTTCAATTTCGAGAAGGGCCATGATCAGCTCCTCTTCAGTTTAGGATCGAGAGCATCACGCAGACCATCACCGATCAGGTTGATAGCCAGCACAGTGGTCAGGATTGCCAGACCCGGGAAGGTCACAACCCATGGCGCACGCAGGATGAACTCACGAGATTCAGCAAGCATGGTGCCCCACTCCGGCGTCGGAGGCTGCGCCCCCATGCCGAGGAAGCCCAGTGCAGCTGCGTCAAGGATCGCGGTGGAGAAAGACAGAGCTGCCTGAACGATCAGTGGTGCCATACAGTTTGGCAGCACAGTCACGAACATCAGACGCATTGTACGCACACCAGACACGCGGGCGGCCATCACATACTCGCGGCTCATCTCAGACATAACCGCGGCACGCGTCAAGCGCACGTAGTATGGCTGTTGCACGACGGCAATTGCGATCATGGCATTGAGCAAAGATGGACCGAGAATGGCGACAAGCACCAGAGCGAGCAGTAAGGACGGGAATGACAGAATGATGTCCATGATGCGCATGATGATGGTATCAATCCAACCACCAAACGTACCGGCCACCAGACCAAGACATACGCCAACCACAAGTGCTACGGAAACAACCACCACACCGATGAACAGCGAGAACTGGCTTCCGTAAATCAGGCGGGACAGCAGGTCACGGCCCACTGCGTCCGTACCAAGAACGTAGGACCAGTTTCCCCCTTCCTGCCATGCAGGTGGCAGAAGCAGTGCATCACGGTACTGCTCAATCGGGGAATGTGGTGCGATGAACCATGCGCCAGCAGCGATGATCACCAGTGCCACGAAGAAGATCAGACCCGCAACAGCTCCCCTGTTGGTACGGAAATGTCTCCAGAAGTTAACGATAAGCTCGAACCGGGTATCCGGCGCGGAATTTTGAGTCACGTCAGCCATGATTTACTCCGTATGCCGAATTTTCGGATTAATCAGACCATACATCAGGTCCACGATCAGGTTCACGATCATGACGATCGCAGCGATCATCAAGAGGCCACCCTGAACGACCGGATAGTCACGGCGGAAAATACTATCAACCATCCACTTGCCGACACCTGGCCAAGAGAAGATGCTTTCTGTGAGGATCGCGCCAGCGAACAGAACGCCGATCTGCAAACCGATGATGGTGATAACGGGAATAAGTGCGTTGCGCAGAGCGTGAACGCCAATCACGCGGAAATTGGACAGACCTTTTGCACGTGCGGTACGCACATAATCTTCATCCAGAACTTCCAGCATGGCAGAGCGCGTCTGACGTGCAATCACAGCCAATGGAATTGTACCAAGAACAATGGTCGGGAGAATCAGGTGGCTTACAGCAGAGGCAAACGCGCCTGGTTCATCTGAGAGCAGCGTATCGATCAGCATGAAGCCCGTGACAGGCTCAATCCAGTACAAGAACGAAATACGGCCAGATACCGGCGTCCATCCCAAAAAGCCGGAGAAGAAGATGATAAGCAGCAGGCCCCACCAGAAGATCGGCATGGAATACCCAGCCAGCGCTGTTGTCATCACAGTGTGGTCCAGCGTCTTACCGCGTTTAACCGCTGCAATGATACCGGCAGGCAAACCTATGATCACCGCGAAAAGCATAGCACATACACCAAGCTCTACGGTTGCTGGGAACAGGGTCATAAACTCTTGAAGAACAGGCTGTTTTGTGACGATAGATACACCAAGGTCACCTTGAAACAGATTGCCAAGATACGTGAAGTACTGCTGCCAGACCGGTTGGTCATAACCGAACTGAACCATCAGCTCGTTGTAACGCTCAGGGCTGACACCACGTTCACCAGCCAAGAGCAAAATTGGATCGCCTGGCAACAGGCGAATGAAGAAGAACGAGGTCAGTGTCACCCCGATAAAGGTCGGGATCAGCAATCCCAGTTTTTTCAATATGAGACGAAGCATACTTCAGTCACACCAATCAGAGGATTGTTTGTCCGCAGGAACCCACCTGCGGTATGGAAGACTTTTTCCAAAAAAGTATCCCGGCGAATACATCGCCGGGATACACAATGTCCAGCGGAAAATTTTTTCTAGTTAAGATCTACACCATAGAAGTTATGTTTACCAAGTGGATCAATCTTATAGTTTTCAACACGAACACTTATCGGCTCAGAAACAATAGAATGAGCGATAGTTGCCCAAGGGGCTTCACGTTTGAAAATTACCTGAGCTTCCTCATAAAGCCTTGTACGCTCATCTACGTCAGATGATTGTCTTGCCTGTTCTATCAGGTTATCAAACTCTTCATTGCACCACTGGGCACGGTTTGCGCCACCCACACCTTCACATGATAACAGAACTCCAAGGAAGTTGTCCGGATCACCGTTATCACCGGTCCAACCGAAGAGCGCAGCACCGTCACGGTTGGGGTCTGAAGAACGCTGTAGATACTCTCCCCACTCGTAGGTGATGATATCCACATCAACGCCAACTCTTGCAAAGTCAGCCTGTAAAATTTCCGCCATACGACGGGCATTCGGGTTGTATGGACGCTGAACAGGCATTGCCCAAATCTTCATACTCAGATTGGCAACGCCTTCCTCTTCCAGCATCGCCTTTGCTGCGTCAGGGTCGTAGGGATCATCTACAACTTCGTTGTTATAGGACCACATAGTCGGCGGAATCGGGTTTTTGGCGACCTGGCCCTCCCCCTGGAACACAGCATCTATGATCGCCTGCTTGTTAATCGCCATATTGAGCGCTTTACGCACTTTCGGATTATCAAAGGGAGCTTGCGTGGTGTTGTAAGCCATGTAGCCAACATTCAATCCCTCCTGCTGCAGGAGGGTAATATTGGGATCGCTAGACATTTCTTCCAGATCAGCCGGATTTGGGAAAGCCATAACATGACATTCCCCGGCCACTAGCTTCTGATAGCGCACGGATGCGTCCGGCGTGATTGCAAAGATAAGGTTGTCAATTGGCGCTTTACCGTCCCAATAGTCCGGGTTCGCTGTGTAGCGGATCTGAGCATCTCTGCGATACGCTACTAGCTGGAACGGACCGGTGCCGACTGGTTGTTGATCGAAAGCATTCTTGTTGTTCATCATCGCATCTGCGTATTCTGCAGACTGAATCGATGCAAAGTCCATGGCAAGGTTTGCAATCATCGGTGACTCGGGTCGGGTCAGGATAAACTTGACCGTATAATCATCAATTTTCTCAATGCTGTCGATCAGGGTCGGAAGATCCATCGCGTTGTAGTACTCATAAGTACCACCTGACACATTATGGTATGGATTTTGTGGGTTGCCCTGTCGGTCGAAAGAGAAGATCACGTCATCCGCATTAAAGTCACGGGTTGGTGTAAACCAGTTTGTGGTATGAAACTTCACACCCTGACGAAGATGGAAGGTGTATTCCTTACCATCCTCAGAAACCTCCCAGCTTTCGGCCAATGCCGGAACAATGTCAGTCGTTCCTGGTACGAATTCTACCAGCCTGTTGTAAACTGGGATAGAGCTGGCATCAAAGGTGGTTCCTGTGGTGTACAGAGACGGTGTAAAACCCTCCGGAGAACCTTCAGAACAGTACACGAGGGTTTTGGCCATTACAGGCCCTGCAACAGCTGCTGCTGCGAGCAGGCTTGCACCAAACAAAAGGCTTTTTTTCAGGGACATTGGTATTCTCATTCCGTTTTATTGCTTGTTCTGATTGTTCTTCATTACTGCTTATTGCTGCAGTTTCTCTCAGAGATATTCGCGGTTTGCGCTTGTTAAGATAGCCGCGAACCAGCGCACCGCCTTTTCAACGCAAAGGCATGCCATGAGTTAACATCAGGCGGCACATCCTTCTGGTTGTTTCTTGCGGTTTTCACGTAATTCCACGACAGTATGTCTCACGCATAACTCAAACCAAATCAACGAGACCACACAATGATGCGCGATTAATTCTCTGAAGGCCAAATTTAGTGCATTAAGTTTCGTTTCTGACTGCGGAAATAATTAAAAATTTCAGAAGATCTGTCTAATTGGTATGACTACCTACGCTGACACACTAAAGTTGTTTTATTTCGTAGTAATTGACGAAAATTACCGATAATTTCTTGTTGGTGGGCGTGATTATATTTCTTAGTTCAATAAAATATTTAATTACATCTTAATATACACTTCAAGCAGCACGCAGATACGAGATTGCCCGACACACTGACGTATGCCGGGTAGCTCAATCATTTCAAATGGTGTGGAGCGAAGCTAGAAGAGCCTTAGCGCTCGGAGAGCTTGGCCATGCACTCGTTATGTATGGCCTGTATCTCAGAGATCGTAACTTCCAGAGCCTCTTTTCTTGCACTCAGTTCCGTGAGGACTTCCCCGGTGCGCGAGGCAAGGTATTCTAATTGCTGGCGGTGCCCTTCCCCGTGCTGACCGTACAGGTCAAGGAAGTGCTTGATTTCGGAGAGAGAGGAACCGATTGCCTTGCCGCGCAGGATCAGGGCCAGTCGCGCTCTGTCCTTGCGGTTATAGATGCGGACGCCATTGACGCGCTGGGGTGATATCAGGCCCTTGCTCTCATAAAAGCGAATGGATCGCGTTGAGATCTCGAATTCCTCGGCGAGGTCACCAATACCAAACAGCTCCTGATCGGTGCGACCAGAGGCTCTTTCCGCTTCCTCGAGAGGGTTTAGCGTTTCTTTTCTTTCTTCAGACATGCATCCCCCTTTTGAGAAAATCCAACTGACGTTACCTAGTGTCATCGTGAAGCTTTGCCAGTATGACCAAACCACATCACTAAACTGTCAGCAGGCTTACGAACTTTCGTTTCATTCCTAAACTTTACCTATAGGATAACCATCAGATATTCTGGGGAATTGCAACTAGCCAGATAGATAATAATGCAAACTATCGAACGGGCTTTGAGAAAAAGTGCGGGATAACCCGGAGAAATAGGTAAGAGAACCTCAGAATAAGGGGTGATTTTGAAGTTTAATTGCGTGGCCGCCTTCCCTCTACTTGACAATTTTAAGGATTTGGAGGACCCCTGCCCCTACGAAGCCCTAGCAGGATGAGTTATGAGTAAGAGTCTTGAAGAGCGGGTCGATGATCTGGAGGTGCATGTGGCACACCAGAATGAAACGATCGAAACGCTCAATGATGTGGTATCCAATCAGGCACAGGTCATCGACCGGCTGGTTTCGGCTTTGGGCCAGATGAAGGACCACCTGATGGATATTCAGGATCTGGTTGACCAAGCACCGGCAAACCAGAAACCTCCGCATTACTGAGCGTACAGGTGAGCTCCTGACGCATGAGTGCCCTATTTACTGCTGAACATCAGCAAAGATAGGTATACTCAGGTAAGGGGAAACCTGATATTAAAGTGAAGACAGGTCTGCTGTTGCTTGGACGCAGGCCCTTTTTTCGTGGATCACTCAACGGTAAGAGAGTGAAGAATACAATTTTCTGTTCCGCCGCCTATAAGGGCTGCCACTGCTGTACGTCTTGCACAGCACCTGGGAACAAAAAAGCCTGGATGAGAAAGAAACCCAATGGCTATTGAGCAGATTCTGGCGACCCATAAAAAGGAGAGCCTTGCTGATAAGGCTTATCGTCTGATTGAAGAGTTAATTGTCAATCTTGACCTTGCGCCTGGAATGGCGCTGACGGAAGGCGACCTGTGCGAACGGACCGGTATTGGCCGGACCCCAGTGCGCGAGGCGATCAAACGCCTTTCAACCGAAGGGCTGATCGTTATTCGCCCGCGCAAGGGCTTGTTTGTCTCCGAGATTGAAGCCTCTGAATATGTTCTGGTTCTGGAAACCAGAAAGCCGCTGGAGCAGCTTCTTGTCGCTTCTGCAGTCCAGCGTGCAACACCTGAAGAACGGACAGCCCTGCATCAATGTGCAGAAGAAATCCTCGCACAGGCCCGTGCTGGGGATGTGAAGGGCTATCTGCGTGCAGACAAGGTCTTTGACGAAGTGCTTTGCGCCGTCTCCCGTAACCCCTTCACGGCACGTGCGGTTGCTCCGCTGCAGACCATGAGTCGCCGGGCGTGGAGTGCGTTCCGCGGTGCTGAGAAGCTGGAAGATTCTGCTATTCGTCACCACGAGCTTGCAGAAGCGGTGGCCAATAACGATACACAGAAGGCTGAGGCTGCCACCATTGAGATGATGGATCACCTCACGAGCTTTGCTGTGAAGCAGGCTGAGAAGACCGAGAGTGACGCCTGAACAGGCGTATCAATTGAGACGCAAAAAGCGGGGCCTGTGCTCCGCTTTTTTATTGCCCGCTCTTTGGAGTTTTGAAACTGTCAATGCGGGCGTTACGGCCGCTTGCTCCAAGCAGGAGCAGATAGGGCTGGTTCGGTTCGATTGCGGGGCGCTTTGCGCCGTAAACGCCGGAGAGACGGAGGCGGATTTCCCCGTGAGGGGTCATACCCGAGAACATCCCCGCAGACAGCTGTGAGAACTTCACGGGGCCGTAGAGGATTTCATAGGACGGCGGCGCTGCGGCAGGGCGCATGACTACCACAGCGTTTGCTCTTATATCGCGTCCTTCATCTTGCACATCAACACTGCCTACAGCGCGGTGCACTATCTTGTAGTGGCAATTCATCTCAGTCGTCATTGTCTATCTGTCAGGACGCAGCTGCCTGCTTTGCAGCCCTATCGGCAATGTTGCCTCTCATGCTCGCTGGCACATGGAAGGTGAAGTCCTGAATGAGGACGTCTTGTACAATATCGGCGGCAAAGCGTTTGTTGACCCGGTCGCGGACCTCTTCAGTCAAATCCTTCAGATCGGCTTTCTTGAGCTGTGCGAATTCCTTGTCGGCCTTGCTGTAGATCAGGCGAAAGGCTTCATCCACGATGAATGCGTGCGGGGGAACGGCCAGTTTTGACAGGAGTTCGCTGTCAACGGTGAACACAAACTGCGCCACGATGTAACCGTAGATTTTGCCATCTTCGAGCACCGGAACATTGATGGCCGGTGTGCTTTGATAGTCGAGGCCTTCCAGATGCGCATTCTTTTGCAGCATCGGATCATATTCCGTCTTGTACTGCGCGGTGAAATAGGCCGCACCGATGGTGACGATACAGATCCAAACTCCGGTTACGAGAACTTTCAACATAAGCCCTTACCAGCTCCCAATGGTTGATTCATAGGTGCCGTCGGAGTCGTGTTCCTTCATCACATTAAGCAGAAGGCCAGACACCTCTTTGACAGCATTGAGCTGGGTCGACAGCAGTTTCATATTGACCGACAGTTTTTCCTGCAGCGCTTGAAGGCGGACCACGATCTCACTTGGCAGGTTTTCCGCGCCCACGGCCTTGCCTGCCAGATCGAGGTCAAGCATGGCGCGCCCTTTCAGGTAAGCGCTCTCTTCAAAGTCGATTGTGCCTTTACCGACCAGCGCTTCGTTTTCTGCATCAAGCAGCCCCTCAACACGTGCGATGCTTCTGGACAGGGCCAGATAATCTTGCGGGAGGATGTAATCGTCAGTCCCTTCACCGTGCCCGCTGTCCTGAGCAACCGGTTTTTCATCGTGCAGAACAAGGTCCTTGTTCTGGTTGTCGATCATCTCAGACATTTACGCCTCTTGTTTGGGAAGAGTTGGACGAATGGTGTCCGGTAGCAGCATTTCGGCCAGACCAACGGCACCGGATTTTGCCAGTTGATTGGCAAGTTGTTCGGCCATCAAACCCTGCCACATTGAGCCTGCTGTTCCGCCGCCGTAGACCGTTTCCATGTCTTTCGGCAGCATGGATTTCACGAAGCTTTGAAGGACAGCAGCCTCCAGTTTTTCGCCAAGATCAGCGCTCTCCATATCCCGAGAGTAGCTGTTGGCCATTGAGGTCACCTGTCCGGCGTCTTCCTGCCCTTGGGCACGCACGGTTCCGGCTGTGTTTTCAGCTTCTGCCATAAATCTTGAGAAGCTGCTTGACGCCCATGACGGCCCGGAAACGGGCAGATCTTTTGAAACGACTGCTGGCGCTTTGAGCGCACGCGTTGCCGCACTGACTTTGGATGGGTCGGCTTGATTTATAACGTCCAGAACAAGGTCGCTGACAGGCTGAATGGCCATAAGCACTCCCAATACTCTCAAAAAAGGGCATATCTCTTCGAAAAGACCCTAATTTCCCAGACTTATCTGGGCCTGACCTTGCCAGCCACAGCGTGTAGCTCAGCAATTTCCTGAAGCAGTTTCTTTTCTTCCGTGCGATGGAGGGACACCCGCGCCTTGTCGTGGTGCTTCTCGGTCATGGATGTTTGCCGCTTTTGATCCAAAAGCTTTTCGAGCAGTTCGCCTTTTCGAGTCTCCTTAAGAGATTTATTGCGGTTGTTTGCGTCAAGGCGGCGGGAAATGGCGCGGTTCATCACTTCGCGCAGCTCTCCCTCATGCTGGCCCCAGTGACTGATCAGCTCTTCGTCCTCTTCAGTGCAACGCTGAATTTCGCTTTCAAGAACCGCGATGTCATATTTGATCATCTGCTCTTTTTGTTCCTGAACTTTCAGGATGCGCCGGAGGCGTGTGACACGTGCTTTATCCATGGGCTTACTGCAATACCAACCAATCGCCCAAACCGGCGTAGAACAACCGCAAGAGCTCCGCAATGACCTGCCAGAGAATGAAAAGTCCACCCATCATAACCGCCGGGAGGGCAACAAAGTACACCGGCATTTGCGGCATGAGGCGGTTGGTGAGACCCAGAGTGAGGTTGACCACGATGCCGTAAATCAGGAACGGGCTCGTTATGCGCAAGGCAAGTAACATGGCTTGCATGAGCTTGGTGGAGAATTGATCGAGGGCAGCAGCGGGGACAAAATCTCCGCCCACCGGAATAGTCCGGTAGCTCTCGGCCAGCCCGATAAAGACATCAGCATGAGCACCGGTGATAAACAGCATTGCAGTTGCCGAGAGCGTGATTAATCCGGCCATGGGCGGTAGCTGCTGGAATTCTTCGACGATGGCAACGGGCTGGTTGAAGCTTGAGGCGTTAGCCGCTGCGCCTGCCATCATTTGTAGCATACCGAAGAAAGCCCGTCCGAATGCTGCGATCAGAAGCCCAATCAGCATCTCCACCATGATGATGCGCAGCAACTCATCGGCTGGTGCTGCCGAGATAATTGGCTGGACGACCAGAAGAATGAGCGGCGAGATGGCTAGTGTGGCTGATATGGCGATAAACAGCCGGACACGGATCATGACACGGGGTGAAGAAAAGCCCGGCATCGCCATAAGGCAGGCTCCTACGCGGCAGAACACCACGAAGACGCTGAGTATGGCTTCCGGGGCATTTTCCAGTGTCACGAGATTGTTCCCAATGCCTCAATATCAACCCCACGAGCCACTTCCAGATGGGAGAGAATAGGCAATGCGGGGAACATGCGCTCCGTGATCATCCGCACGTATTGACGGGCTTCAGGCGCGACGACGACTGCGAAGCGATGACCTGCGGTAATAAGGTCGCGAATGACTTCCGAACTCTCTTTGGCAAACTCTTCAACTTGCTTTGGCTCCATATCAAATTCGATCACTTCGCCATTTGTGTCGCGGCGCAGGGCCTGATGGAATGCAAGGTCCCAACGGTTGCCAAGGCGCAGAACCTTAAAACTCCCCTCACCTGCAATGTCACCACAGATCTGTGTGGCCATACGAATGCGCACATGATCGGTGATCTGCTCTGGCCGGCGCGCATGGGGCGCGATCTCGGCGATGGCTTCCATGATCAGGGAGAGATTTCGGATGGAGATGCGCTCAGCCAGCAGCAACTTCAGGACTGCCTGCAAACCGGAGTAGGAGATGTGCTGCGGGCAGATGTCATCAATCAGACGCGTGTAGGCGGGGTCCAAACGCTCCAACAACTTGCGCATGTCTTTATAAGAGAGCAGCTGGGAGAGGTTGTTTCTGATCACCTCAGACAGATGGGTCAGAACAACCGACAGGTTATCGACTGTCGTATAACCTTGCCGTTTGACCTCGTGCTCAAAAGCTGTCGGGATCCACATGGCCTGCATGCCAAAGGCAGGTTCACGGGTTTCTGTGCCGGGAAGTGCGGGAAGATCACGGTTGCCACCGATCACCATCAGCTCGCCAACCTTGATGTTTTCTGAGGCGACAATGGTGCCATGGATACGGAACTCGTAGCTTTTGGGTTCCAGATTGAGGTTATCGGTGACTTTGATCTCAGGAACGACAAAGCCATATTGCTCGGCGAACTTCTTGCGCATCTTGTTGATGCGGTTTCCGATTTCCGGTTTGGCAGCGAGCAGGCGTGCGGTGAGCTGTTTGCCGAGGCGCATTTCGATTTCAGCAAGGTCAAGACTGTCTTTTACGGACTCTTTCTTGACCTCCTTTTCCATCTCAACCTTTTGCAACGCTGCTTTGGCCAGCTCGTCTTTGGCCTCCTGCGCCCTGATCGGGATGATGTAGGCGGAAAATCCGAGGATGCCGCTAAGCAATATAAATGGCAGGAATGGAAGGCCTGGCAGCAATGACAAAAGCAACAGCATCATTGATGCGACCGCAAGAGCACGCGGATACCCCGCCAGCTGACCAATAACGGCCTGATCTGTTGACCCCCGCGTCCCGCCTTTGGAGACAAGAAGGCCTGCGGCAAGGGAAACGATCAACGCAGGGATCTGAGAGACAAGGCCGTCACCAACGGAGAGTTTGGTGAAGACGTCTGCAGCTTCGCCCAGATCCATATCATAGCGCGTGACGCCGATGATGATGCCACCCAGCACGTTGACCACGGTGATAATCAAGCCAGCGACCGCATCACCACGTACAAACTTGGAGGCACCGTCCATGGCACCGAAGAAGGAGCTTTCTTCTTCCAGCTCCGCGCGTCTGTGCTGTGCTTCCTTATCATCAATCATACCGGCGGAAAGATCGGCATCGATCGCCATTTGCTTGCCGGGAATACCGTCAAGGGTAAAACGGGCACCCACTTCCGCGATACGGCTGGCGCCCTTGGTGATTACGAGAAAGTTCACGGTCACAAGGATCGCAAAGACGATCAGGCCGATGACAAAATCGCCGCTCATGACGAACTGGGAGAAACCGTTGATGACATATCCGGCTGCCAAAGGGCCTTCGTGACCATTTGCAAGAATTACGCGGGTTGTCGCAATGTTGAGCGCCAATCGCAGCATAGTGGCGATCAGAAGAATGGTCGGGAAGGAGGAGAACTCAAGCGGGCGCTGAATCCAGAGCGAGACCATCAAAATCAGAACAGAGAAGGCGACTGAGATTGCGAGGCCGAAGTCAATCATGAACGTCGGCATGGGGAGAAACAGTACAGACAGAATGAAGATAATTCCGACTGCAAATCCAATATCACGTTTGCTGTTTGGAGCAGCAATCCCCGTCGCTGTCTGAGACATTCGCACCCTTCAATTCGGCCTATGCATACTGCGGCTACTTAGGCCGAAACATTGAAGAAGGAAGCTTGTGTGAGGGTGGTCAGGAGGGGTACGAGCGGATGCTATCCCCTCCTCACTTGCTGGGTTATGCCTGAAACGCGCGGGCTTAGAAGCCGTGTTCAATGCGCCCGTAAACCAACTCTGTGAGAGAGTAGATCTGCGAGCCAATGTAAGGCCCCGTCATGGCGACCAGTATAAAAATCACGACAATCTTGGGAATGAACGTGAGCGTCATTTCCTGAATCTGCGTAAGTGCCTGGAACAAGGCGATAATCAAGCCAACAAACATGGCCGCGCCGACAGCCGGCCCTGTTGCTGCAATGACAGTCCAAACTGCGGTGCGCACAATATCGAGTGCGTCTGCCTCATTCATAGCTTGATGAACTCATTCTTGATCAGGAGCCGTTTCTGGGTCAGGAGATGCATTTGGATCAGGACGGGAGATCTGGATACCCGGCACCAGAGCAATTTTTGTTCCGTCTTCCAGTGTGGCAATGGAGCCGTCAGTAAGGATCTGAATAGACTGGATCACCCCAGTTGTGGTCTCCGTCCCATCTGCATTGGGCACTTCCACCGTCGCACCAATCAGGTTGTTGGCCTGATTGATAGAATGCTGCTGAAGCATTGCGGTCAGATGCGTGTTTGTCTTGGTAGATTGCTCTACAGCCGAGAACTGCGCCAGTTGGCCCATATACTCTGCAGTATCCAGTGGTGCTGTCGGGTCCTGACTCTTCAAAGACTCCATGAAAAGCATCAGGAAGGCATTGTAGTCCAAATACGACTGCTCGCTTCCCTGTGGCTTAAAGACCGGCTCATTGCTGGAAGTGGCATTTGCGGAGGCTACGGGGTCAACGCTCATATTTCGGTCCTCTAATTCTCTCAAACCGCACGCGCAAGGGGCGCGGCAACGGTGTTGATGTCTTTATCTGCGGTCTCAGCCAAAATTGTCTTCTCGGCGTCGAATAGCTTCTTCAAGGTGCGAAGGGCGTCGAAGTAGCGTTTTTTCCTGATTTTCATCTCCACATCCTCGAGACCTTCAAGGATCTCGGTATTGCGGATGATCGCCTTCCGGATAGACGCCAGCATCAAAAGCGCCCGCTCAAGGCTGTCCAGCTCCGCTTTTGGATCGATCAGCGCACTCTGGATGTAGAAGTACAACTGCTTGAGAGGCGTGGTCGTGTCTTCCGGCTGCATGACATAAGCTTCAAGGAGAAAGCTCGCGTCATTTAAGAGCTTCACCGAGGTCTTCTGTTCAAATGACAAAACGGCGCCATTGATGAAGACCTTTTCACCTGCCTTTAGGTGTAAACGCATGCAACTTCCCCCTGATTAGCTCAAACCGTCGCGGACAAGCTCATTGATCTCGATAAGGCTCTGGAAGTCGTCGGAGTTTCCAAGACGGATTGCATCCGCCTGCTTCACACACCAGATCCCGATGGAGATCAGGTCTGCCCTGAGCGCAGCAGGAAGGGCATTTTCCGTGTTTCCGAGGTCATCAATCAGTATGCTCCAGAGCCGGTGGACCGAGACGAGAGCCTGAGCAGCTTCGCCGGAGCTGGTTCCGGCCTCTTTCGCCGCTTGCAACTGTGCGATAACCAGTGAAAACAGTTCACGCTCCTGCCCTCTCCTGTCTTCAGCAGAGTCCTCAAGCGTTTCAGCATAAGACATTTGATACATTCAGTACTCCCAGTGTGTTCCAACCAATTTCCTAAACACCTACAAATACTTCATTATATTCAGGCCCTGGATTTTTGCGGTAATGGCGTAGGTTGCTTCCAATTGCGTTTGAGCCAGACTCAACTCAATGGCGGCACGGTTTTCATCGATGTTTTCAAGATCGTTGATACGGATGTTGAGCACGTTTTGTTTTGCCAGAATACTTGCATTCGTTCGCTCAACATTGGTCTTGATTGCGCCGTTCTGCGCCTCAATCGAAATGGTGCCATCAACACCCGTGTTCAGGCTATTGACGGCTTGATTGGTGATGAATTTTTCAGCTTCGACACTAAGATCCAACTTGCCGAAGACAGCGACAATGGAGAGGCCTTCGGCCAACTGACCAAAAGCTTCTTCATTGGCAGAGCCCGAGCCGTCCGTCGTGACACCGGATTCAATGGTGGACGTCATTTTTTCATCGGTCGCGGATGACCAATGGGTGGTCCAATTCGCACCAAAGATATCCTTGAACACAGCGCTTTGCAGGAAGGTCTCCCAATCCTTGCCGTTCGGGTCACCTGAGACGGGAATTGACCCAGTCGCTGCATCGTCAATGCCGTGACCAAAATAGGTACCGAATACGGTCTCAATCGCGGCCTCTGGGCCATCAGCAAAATTAGTGACGGGCGCGGTGCCGGTGTTTATTCCACCGAAGACATAGACACCACTGACGTTGGTGTTGAGCGCGTTTGTGAGTTTGCTCAGCTCGGTATAGGCAAGGTTGGAGGCGGTCTTAAGGCTATCGGAGTTGCTCTGAAGTGCCACAAGGTCAGACCGGAAATCCGAGCTGCTTGTGTGTACATTATCCAGTGCAGTGTTCATGACATCCAAGCGCGTAATCAGCTGCTTGTTGGTATCAAGCTGGCTTTCATACTGCGAGAATTCTGAGCGAAAGGATGTGGTTGTTCCTGTCTGAGCACCTAAAGTCAGGCCCATATCCGCGTGTTTCTTGGATGCGTTTTCGATCACGGCATTGTCCAAGCGCGCACGATTGTCGATGAGATAGTTTGTCAGGCGAAGTGTGCTTGTTAGTGTAGAAACCGAATAAACCATAATTATCTCACTGCCCCCAGCAGTTCCTGGAACATTTTGTCAACTGCTGTCATCAGACGAGCAGAGGCGGAATAAGCCGTTTCTATTGTCAGCAGACGTTGCATTTCCGTGTCGATGTTGACGCCGGTGTCGTTAGAAAGCATTTGCGCGTTGGAACTGAATGCAGAGGCGTCGAGTGTGGAGTTCTCGGCAGCCATTTTACGTTCTGCACTGAACCAGCTAACGGTGTTTGCAGCGAAATCCGCCAGGGTCGAGTTGGTATTAACGGCTGCTGCCGGATCAAACGTCCGATCGGAGTTAAGCGCAGTCTCATAACCTCTCAGGAGCTCAGAGTAACCCACGCTGTCCGTTGTATTATGCTTATATGCTGCGCCGTTAATCCCGCCATCGCGCAGGAGCTTGATGTCGCCTCCCTTGGCTGGGTCAACAGCGTCGTGCACTTTAAGACGGCTCACCAAGTCACCTGAGCCAAGGTCAAAAGTAAACAACCCGTCTGCCGTGTTTGTCGTGCCTGCTTCGGTCTCCTGAAACACCTCGACAAGTGCTTTGGCTGTCTCTTCGAGCTGCATTTGCATTGTCACGAGTGCTTCGTCGCGGCCTCTTGCATAGCCAGCGATTGCGCCGCCTGTCACCGGAGCTGAAGCGCCTGGACCTGCAACAGCTATGCCGTCGACAAGTACATTCTTGCCAGCATCTCCTGCTCCCAGAGAAAGTGAGGCGTCGAATGAGACTTCACGAGCGGACTTCTCGAAGAGAGTGACACCACTATCTGTATAGATCGCAACGCCGTTGTTATCCTGCTCAAGGACTTCAATGCCAATTTCCTCAGAGAGGACTTTCAGCATTTCATCGCGCTGATCCATAAGGCCGTTGACGTCATTTCCAGCAGCTGAACCGGACACAATCTTGCCGTTGACGCCTTCAAGGTCCGAAAGGATCTTGTTGATGTTGTCGACAGCACGCCCCATTGCGGCGTCCGCTTCCATTCGCGCGTCAATCAGGGTTTGCGCAGATTGCTTCAAGTCATCAACCAGAGTGTTTGCGGCGTTAATCACCGATTGGCCCATAACCTGATTGGATGGGTCATTCGCATAAGCAATCAGGCTCTCATTAAGCGAACCAATACCTGATGCCGTGCTTGTACCAAAAGGCACCTGCCCTGATGGATTAAGCTGATCCAGCATCTTGGCATAGGAGCCAGATGCAATCGCCGCACTTCCGGACTTCAACGTCGCTTTGAACGCTGCCTGATTGACCATCCGCGATGCGTGGGAAACATAGACAACGGAACCGGTGTCAGTGACAATGTTTTGAACACTTGCTTCGACGCGCGTGTAGTTCGGATTATTGGCATTTGCGACATTGCGGGAAGCAATCGCCATTTCAGCCGAGCGGGCTGCGATGGACGACTGCGCCGTGAGCATTGCGGAGGTAAGAGACATGCTGTGCGCCCTTAACGTAAGTTATTCAGCTCTTGGAGCAATTCTGAACTTGCGTTGAACACCTTGGTGTTTGCGCTGTAGGTTCGCTGCGCCTGAACCATCTCAGTCAGCTCAGCAGCCAGATCAACGTTGGAGCCTTCAACTGCGCCAGAGTAGAGCGAACCAAACCCACTATCACCTGGGAAACCCACTGCCGGATCTCCAGAGGCATCAGTTGCGGCATAAACATTGCCACTCTTGGCCTGCAAGCCATCGGGATTTGAGAAGTTCACGATCTGGATCTGGTCGAGGAGCTTTTCTGCGCTGCTGCCGTACACACCGTACACACGCCCATCAGACTCGACACGAATGCTCTGGATCGTTGATGGCTGGTATCCGTCCACATCAACTTTGTTGACGCTGAACTTTTCGCCAGCAGTGACTGTTTTGCTTAGATCGAGCGTAACATCTTCGCCGTTCGGGACTTTAAAGACAAAATCCGTTGGTGAGCTCGGGTCCAGCTTTCCGTCACCAGAAAACTTAAGGCTCACCACACCCGGCGCCGTGCCAGTTGCTGGGATTTGTGTACCACTCTCGTCGACCGCCTCTACAAGCCACTCAGAACCCAAAATATCGCCTGTTACCGAATGCTTAGTTTCCGAAACCTTCGTATAGACGACGTCTACCTTCACAGCATTACCGTTCTGATCAAACGTACTGATTGATGTCTTGTAATCATAACCTGCTGGAAGACCTGTCGTTGGTGCGGTTCCAGAAACAAGAAGCCCAGTCTCATCAAAGATTGCAGGCGCAACGGTATTAGATGCCAAGTTCACACCCAGCTCACCTTGAGTACTCGCTTGCCAGACTGGTGTATTGAGATCGACTGCTACCGGTGAACCGCCCTGTGAGAGCAACTTGTAACCGCCGGAGTTTATCATCTGACCGTTCTTATCAAGCACGAAGTCGCCAGCACGGGTGTAATACTGACCGCCATCGGAATCTTCCACCTGAAAGAAACCGTTGCCGTTGATGGCGAGGTCGGTGCCGCGGGAGGTGAAGTTGAAGGCACCTTGTTGGCGCACTGTCTGAACAACGGATGTGTTTACGATACCTGATTCATGTCCTGAGCCGCCGCCAGAGCCGACCAGTGAGGAAAATGAGGTTTTGTAGCGTTTGTAGCCTACGGTATTTGCGTTGGAGATATTGTCGGCAACAGTTGATAATTTATTCGACTGCGCGTTCATACCTGACACGCTGGTATTCATAATTCCGTAAAGGCCCATGATCTGCTCCTGGCGACATCAAATGCATAATTAACTCATCGCAGTAAAGCTTGTTAATCTTGTCCGAGCCTGACCCTAACCGGGTTGAATTATTTACAAAACTTTAATGAATTCGGCGTCCAGCGGCCATATCCGGAGGCGACAATGTTATTGATCACCCTGCACACATAGCGCTTTTGTGCGGGGTCGTTGTCTGGCCCTGCGTGATATCTGGCAACAGCCATCGTCCAGCTTTTTTCGCGCTGCTTCAGCTCGGCGAGAAACCGCGCGGCATACCTTACATTTTGTGCAGGATCGAGCATGGCTCTAAGGCTTGAGAACTTGTCGCGGTGGTAGTGGACGTTGATCTGCATGCACCCAACATCAATGAGTTTTATGCCGCGCTTTTGTGAGCTTTTGATCGCAGCCAGTGCCTGAGAGGCGTTTTGCGCGAAATATGGTTCACCCGCAATGTTCAAAGCGTACGGATGCAGGGAATCCTTGCGGCCAGTCTCAGTCAGACCAACCGCGTACAGGATGCCGAGCGGAACATCGTATCTTTGTGCGGCTTGCTGCATTTGGCGCTCGCACAGACGCACTGCCTTCTTTGTGCCGGCCGCCTGTGCGGAGAACGCAATCAGGCTACAGATAGATGCCGCTGCGAATATCTTGAGTGTCCGCTTCATTCTGCCCAGCTCCCGCATAGTCAGCTTGCGGTTGCTCATGCTGATGTTGCTGAGCCCCGCCCTCGCCTGCGCTTCCTTCCGGGTTATTGCCCTGACCAAACCGCTCCTGATTTTGTCCAGGCTGGCGCATTTGGCCTGTCATCTCGTCTTTGAAATTCACCGTGATATTCTGGGTGTCCGTGCGATAACCGGCATCCTGTAGCACGCGGGCCAATGCCTGTCGGTCCCCCTTCAACATATCAGCAGCTTCCCGAGTGCTGGCCGTGAGAGAGATTTCCAGCTCACCGCCGCGCATCTGGATGTTTGCGCGAACCACACCGAGGTTATCCGGACGCAGCTGGATTTCCAGTGACTTGATAGGCTTGACCGCTTGTTTGTCCGCAATCTGGGCGGCTAGATCCTCTGCGGCTTTGGCCGCCGCTGCGGCAGGCACTTGCTTTGACAGGGCATTAGCGATCTGCTGAGCTGGGCGCCCTAGGTCAGCTGGTGGCAGATGCGTTTCCACACTCACAACCTTGACCTCACCACCCGCAAGAGGCTTGCCAGCGGTCTGATCAGACGGAGCCATGCTCTGCTTTGCAAGAAACTCGGTTGCCGCCTGTTTTGCTCCAGAGGCTTTTCCGTTTGCATGTGGCAGATTGATCGCGCCGCTGCCGTCCAGCTTAGCCCCTGCACCAGACGTATTTACGTCGCCGTTTGTGGCGGTTCCCGACCTTACGACTTCACTTGCAGACCTCAAAGGTTTGGAGCTGCGACCGACATCACCGCGTAGCCCTTTCAGGTCTTTTGCGCTCAGTGCATTGAGCACCTCGGCCATGGTGCTGCCACGGCCAGAACTGGCTGCTGCCATCTCATTTGCAAGTCCTGTTACCGAGCTTAATTGCAATACAGCTCTTTGCTCGGCCGTCATTGCGGAATTGAGTGTCTGTGTGTTTGCCGCAAGAAGTGCAAGATCATCCGCGCTGAGAGAACTCTGATCCGCATCATCGCTCTTCGTCGCCGGACTGCTGGCTTCCCCTGTCTCTTTCGGAAGCGCACCGGCCTTTCTCAGGAGATCACTGAGGGCTTTCGCAGCTTCGGTCTCATCATCGCCAGCGTGCGCAGGATCATTTGATTGATCCGTCTTCTGGTTCTGCTTGGAAACGTCCTTCCGGTCCGGGACCTTCTTTTCATCCCTGACCTTGTCGATGACTTCCTCAAACCCGTTTTTACGCGCGTCTTTCTGCGAGGATGCTGCGTCCTTAACTGGTTTCGCAGGTTCTTTAACAGGGGCACCACGATCTACGTTTGGAAGAGTGGGATTCATCAAAACTCGGCCTCTTTCAGAGCTTTATCAGCATCGTTCAGTGCATTTTCGAAAGGAGTGAATACGTCCGGGTCGTAGAGCTTTTTCTTCAACCCAACTTTTGGAACATACGGGACAAACTCGGATGCGAGGTGCAGGTCTGGTTGCGGCCACTCGCGGATTGAGTTTGCCATTGTGATTGCGACGGCCTGGATCAGCTGATTTTCCTCGCTAAGAGCTGAAGTCTTTACTGCGACCAGACCGGAAATTGCGGCTTTCCAGTCTTCGCTGGATGCTTTGGACGCTGAGAGATACAGCTTCGCTTCATTGATCCATTCGCTCTTTTGGGAACCAAGCTCCAAGAACGCGATGCTGCCCTGTTGCGCAAACGCGGTGTTTCCGCTGACCAACGCTGCTTTTGCCAAGCGTAGCAGGAGGATGCTTTGAGACTCCTCATCAAACTCGGAGATAAGCTGGAAGACGCGCTCCCATTCATCTTCTTTGGTCAGGTAATCGGAGCCGCTGATCACATCTGCCACCGTGTCACGAAACTCGGATGAGAAAACCGAGTTGCTGTACTGGAAGAGATAGCGGCGGGACAAGCGTTCGAATTTGGGCGTGTCTCCGAGTTTTGCAATCATGGGGGCCTGACGGCGCAGAGCGCTTTCTTCAACCAGTGTGCCCGGCATCATCAAACGCGCAAGGTCAAAGTAGCGCTGCGCCCCTGCCGGGTCTTCGTTGGAGATCAAGATTGCCTGAGCCAGAGCGACCTGACCCGCAATCGCGACCGGAAGGCCGATGGGGTCAACCTTTCGCAACAGGCTCAAAGCCATTTCACGATTGCCCTGTGAGTAGGCCATGGCACCTGCAAACAGGTTTGGGTCCGCATTGAACACAACGCCCTGCGCTGCAAGCTCCTGAAACACCGATCCTGAGCCGCCGCTTAACATAAATGCAATGGCCGCGCGTGAGTTTCGCTCCTGTTTCCAGATCTCCGGATCCAGACGCAGGAAACGGCGACCAATGACAATCAGCGAGGGCTGGAGCAAGTTATAGGCCTCAAGGTTCCCCTTGATGATCTCATCCTGCAGGATTTGCAGTTCCAGCACCATCAGGTCGGGGTCCGCCGTTGAGACCATCTGAGCAGAGGCTGGCTGGCTCGTCAGCACCACGGGGGCTGCCGCCACCATCAGTCCGGTGCAAAGCAGAGCAGATTTCAGGAAATACATTCCAGAGTGTTTTGCAATACCAACCCGCATCAGGCCTGCCCTTCCGTCAGCATGATTTCGATGCGGCGGTTTTGGGGCGCGTACGGGTCGTCCACTTCCTTCAGCCGCCGATCCGCATACCCTTCAATTCCGATTATACGGTTCTCATCCAAACCACCACGGACAAGCATGAAGTAGGCCATGTGAGCGCGGGCGGTGGAGAGGCGCCAGTTATCATTTTTCTTGGACTTAAAGGGACGCGCATCGGTATGGCCACGAATGATGATCTCGCCCTTTTCTTCTTCCAGAACCTTTGCAATCTTTTCCATCGCCTTGACCACATCCGGGTGTGGTTCAGAGGACCCGACAGCAAACATGCCAAAGTCATCGTTGTCCATGATGCGGATCAGGACACCATCAGCTGAATGGGTGAACTCAATGCTGGCACCAGTGTTGACGCCCTCCAGCGCCTCACCTACCGCATTGGCCAGCGTCACCAGCTGCTTGTTGCCCTCTTCATCGTCGGACCCGTCGCCCTTTTGCGATTCCGCAGGCTTTGCTAGTGGAACCACTGGAGTAGCGTCAGCCTCAGCGCTGATAACCTCGATGGGCTCAACGACAGGCTCATCCTGCGTTTCCTCAGGTTTCATCACCGAGGTTTTATAAATTTCTTCTGCATCCTCAATCAGTGTTGGAACGTCGGAAGCTTCCCCTTGAGTAGTGCGTGTGTTTCTCTTTGCCTCAGCAAAAACGAGGCGTGTCATTACGGTGTCTTTGCCCTCAGACTCTGCCTGAGTTTGCGCAAGCTGTTTCATGATCTCGCCTTCGGCAAATTTGTCGCCATTGTCCTCGGGTCCATCACCAATCACGATGACCGAGTTATCGGCTGAAGCATCCCCTGACACCGCAGGCAGGACCTTGCCGCCGCGTGCCAGATCTGACGCTTCTTCCAGAACTTTGATCTGCTCGACAGTCAGCTCGTTGGCGGCGATGCCCTCTTCTCGCTCATGGAGGATCGGGATTTGAGCGAGGAGAGGCGCGTTGCCAGGCAGCTCATCCTTTTGCCAGCCGGACGGATCGAATGGGTCGCGGAAGCTGGTGCCATCTGCAAGACCCTGTCCATCGGGATCACGGTTGGGAAGAGCAAACAGGACCGGCGTTTTTGCCATCTTAAGCGCGCCTATGCCGCCTGTGCCCGGTGAGCCATCTGTCTTGACTGTGGCTTCCGCCTCTGCTGCCAATGCGGCAAGAATGGCGTAGGGGTTATCGAAAAGCTGGTTCTCTGAATAGCTGGCTTCACGCTCATACGCGCGGCTGGTCACACCCGTCCGCTTTGCACTGCCGTCTTCAGCATCGGCGCCTGCAAACTCGGAGTTTTCGCCGGTTTCAAGGTCAGAGACAGGCTCGGGCATTTCTGCGCCCCCGCCGGAGACCGGACCATTCTTTTCGGTGCCGCCGGAGCCAACGGGCTTGCCGTTGTCGACGCCCTCTTCGCTTTTGCTTCGGGACTGGACTTCTTTCGAGTCGCGGATACCCTTGGGGTTTGCTGTGGTGTCGACGAGCTTGATGGGATTAAAGTAGCCTGCAATGCTGCGCTGGGACGACTCGTCAGATGCATTCACCAGCCACATGAGCAGGAAGAACGCCATCATTGCTGTTGCGAAATCTGCGTAAGCAATCTTCCAAACACCGGACTTAGGTGTGACACCCATGTCGTTATGACGCCTGCGAACGATAATCAGTTCTTGCGGTTCCAACGCCATGGCCACTACTCTCCCAGCGTATTGCGAAGCTCCTGGCACCATTCTTTCAAGCCGGTAGACAGCGTCATATCGGACACCTTCACCGCAAGATCAGCGCTGGAGTTTTCAGAAAATTGAATGGTGTTTGAAAGTTCGCCGGCTTTATCACCGAACAGATCAAATAGATGTTGTGGACCAGAGACTTGAACCAGAACCTCAGGCGTTTCAGAAAGCTGGCGGCGCAGCACTTGCACCAGTGAGGCCACTGCGCGGTCCCGCGCACGCTCTTCAATAAAGGGAACCAGAACTTCAGCTGTGGTTTTAGACAGTCGCTCTTCAATCTCAACCAGCGACTGCTGAAATGCCTGCCTGAGCTTTTCGCCCTCGCCTGCCTTGAACGCGGCCTCGCGCTCCGCAAGTTCGACTTCCAGCTCCTCGCGCATCTTTTTGATGCGCTCATCAGCGTTGGACTTTGCAGCTTCCTCGCCTTCAGAAAAGCCATTTTCATAGGCTTCAAAGACCCGGTTCACCCAGTCGCCACCCTCTCCATAGCCCTTCGGCAGCATGGAGATCACCTCCTGCATATCCTGCAGGTCCTTGGTGGTAACGCCCGTATCCGTGGTGAAGTCGGCTAGGAAGTGGCTGATGCCGTTCGTCATACGGCGCGCTCCCGATCATACATCCACTGCTTGAGGATGATTGCCGTCTGCATGTCGTCCATCTCGACAGCACGCTCAAGCTTGCGCAGGTTATCGCGGTTTACCACAGTGGTGTCCACGTTTTCACGGACCAACCCTTCGCCGTTGCTCATATCAGGCAATTGGCCGTTTTCGCCTTCAAACTCGCCTTCATGAACACCGGCAGTGTTGGAGTTTGCGCCAAGCGCCAGACCTTCCGCAGCCTGCTCTCGTTTTGGAATAAGGAAGGCAACGGCGGGGCGCAGACCAAACCAGATGATCATCAAGGTCACGATGAGGATTGCAGCCGCATTGACCACTGAGCCCATGTTGCGCATCAATACATCTTGCCATGTGCGCTCGGGGATGGCAGCAAGCTGGTCGCCTGCCAGCATAAAGTTGACCGCAGAGACGGAAACCTTATCGCCGCGCGCAGGGTCGACACCTGCTGCGGTTGCGATGATTTCTTCAATCTCGTTGATTTTGTCGCTCAGGTCCGGCGCAACGCCTGCAATGACTGCATCACCCTTTTGCCCACCAATGCGGCGTGTCATTTCCTGCACAAGGCGGTCGCGATTGACGAGCACGGCCACACTCATACGCTCGATGCGATAGTCATCAAAAATCGTTTCAACTGTTCGAGAAGAAATCTCGTAGTTGGTCAGCTCTTCACGGCGCTCATTTTCTTCCGAGGAACGCTCACCGGACTGCGATGATACCGCCTCTTCTGGCAGGTTCTGTTCAACAGTGGTCGGATTTTCGAGACTTGCGTTCTGAGTGCTGGCGTTTTCGCGCACGACGCGGAAGGAACGTTCGACGCGGGTTTCCGGATCATAAGAGGTTTCAGAGACGCGCTGATTGTCGGTGTTTACAGCGGTTGAGACGCTGACTTCAAAATTATTTACGCCCAGATACGGTGCAAGTGCCTGACGGATTGCATTTTCTTTGCGCGAGGAAAGGTCAGCTTCCAGCATCGCTTTGCGCCCGGTGGAGGCGCTTTGCGCATCTTCACCGGCAGCAAGCAGCTGGCCTTCGGTATCAAGCACCGTCACGCCCTCGGCGGTAAGACCGGGAACAGCTGCGGCCACAAGATAACGGATGGATTGAGCAACAGTGCTTGTCTGCACGCCTTCTGTGCGGATCAGCACGGACGCCGTCGGCTTCTGATTTTCACGACGGAAGGTCGCCTTTTCAGGAAGAACCAAATGTACACGCGCGGCTTTCACGCCCTGCATGCTTTGAATGGAGCGAGCGACCTCACCCTCAAGTGCACGGACTTTTGTCACGCTTTGCATAAAGGAGGTCAGGCCAAGGGAGCCCATCTCGTCAAAGAGCTCGTAACCAGCGCCTGAGCCGCGTGGCAGGCCCTTTTCCGCCAGCAACATGCGTGCACGAGCCGTTGCGCCCACGCCTACCGAGATCGACGAGCCATCTGCATTGACATCAAACGGTATACCGCTTGCCTGCAGTGCCATGCCGATTTGCGTGACGTCGTCCCGCTCCAGATTTGCATAGAGAACCTCCTGCTCCGGACGAGACAAGAGGAATGCTGCTGTGCCAATTGCAACAAACGTAAATAGCCCAACAAGTGCGAGCACGATCAGGCGCTTTGCACCTAACTCAGCAAGATTACTATAGATTTTTTCGGCGTTTTCACGAGCTGCCATTGCGACCTCTGCAGGTGTATCAATGGCGCTACCTTCGCTTTTCAACCTTGCGCGAACGTGATCAGGCTTGGCAACGCGAAGAAATCCACGGTTTCTCGGAGGCTTGCCCTGTGATTTGAAAGAAAATCAACAGTATCAAGTATATGCGCCAGCGTGCGCGACGCGCTGAATACTCGGCAATCCGCTGACAGACAAGCCCGAGGCCTGCCCCTTCAAGTCGCGGCTCACGCGGCCTGCTGTAGAATTAATTGCGATCATGGCACTTTTGCCGGAGACATTTTGTAAGGGCTGGCCAGCTTGCTCCAGAAGCGCTTCTTGCGTCAGCCCGACGACAGCGCACCAGCAGCGCTCGTCTCCTCTCAGCGCCGCCAGCAAATCTCCCAGTGTCTGATCCGAGGAATGCGCGGAAAAGTCCAACCGCCTCATTTCCACCTCCTCAGCCGTGGAGATATTTAACTGATCACCCAACATCAAACAGTGCTCCGCCTACAACAAACCAACAGGAGAAAGTTTCATGAACCCTTGGCTCAGCTACAAATATATTTAGTCGAACTTGCCTAAACCTGACTTAATACAATTTTATCTTAAATTGTATCTTTAAAACAAAGAAAGGCCCCGGCGATGAACCGGGACCTTAAAGCTTTCAGGGTTCTCAGAGTTTTCCGACTTAACGGAACAGGCTGAGGATGTTCTGGGAACCGGAGTTTGCGATGGACAGAGCCTGAATACCAAGCTGCTGCTGAGTCTGAAGAGCTTTCAAACGAGTAGATTCAGCATTCATGTCCGCATCAACCAACTGACCAATACCACGATCAATCGCATCAGAAAGGTTGCTTGCAAACTCTTTCTGCAGATCAATACGAGCCTTAGCAGAGCCAAGGTCGGTTGCCGCATTCGTCATTGCTGAGTGTTGTGCAGAAATAACGCTTACAAGACCTTGCACAACGGCAATATCTTCAGCTTCCCCATCTAAAGCTGAAATATCAAAATCAAGTACTGTCGTACCAGTCATCTTGCCCAGTGCAGTATCAACCTTGTTAGTGATAACTAAAGCGGCAGCATCATCGAAAGCCGCCTTACCGGCGTCATCAAGTTTATTAAACTCAGTCATGACAGCAGCTTCATAGGCCGCCAATTTGATACCCGCAAAATCACCAGTAGTAGCAACAGCGAAAGTTGGAGGCGCTGTAGAGCCAGAAGCTGTAACAACAGCGGCTGTACCGATCACATTGCGTGACAGGATTCCTGTGTTATCTGCTGCAGTTGCACGGGTATCAATCAGAACTGTAGATGTGGTATCAACACTAATGCTCTGGATTTGCGTTGCACCAGAAGCGTCACGTGTAAAACCGCCTGCAACCTCCTTGGAGAGGGTATCATTCGCCATGTCCTGCTGTAGCCAGTTTTCACCGGAGAAACTCGCAGAACTAGCAATGGTTTTCAACTGCTCTTGAAGCTGACCAATATCAGCCTGGATTTTGCCCTTATCAAGAGTACCGTTGGTCGCCGCTGTCAGCTTCGATTTAATCTGATCGACAATACCCTCTGCTTGATCCATAGCAGTGAACGCAACATCAACAGTCGCAGCACCCAGACCCAAGGAGTCCTGTACCGCAGAAAGTGCAGAGTTATCAGATTTCATAGTTGTTGCGATGGACCAGTAAGCCGCATTATCAGAGGCATCAGCCACACGCATACCGGTCGAAATACGGTTCTGTGTGGTTGCCATATCATCGTTGATGCCACGAAGAGTGGTCAACGCAACCATTGCGGAGGTGTTCGTTAAAAGAGAAGACATAAGAATTGTCCCTTAAGTAGAAGAAATGGGACATTCCGGATTTAATTCCCGGAGCTACAGAGTTGCATCATGCACTTTGAGGTTCAAAGCCTGTAACAGAGCTTTAGGATGACTCACGAAACTTACCTCGAGCTGACCTAAGACCACAGACAAGAAAAAAGCCCCGAAATGGGGCTTTTTCTCAAGGCTAAGTGAATGATCTTATCAGGCCACCCGTCAATAGATACCACCCATCAATCAAGACGAAGAACAGAACCTTGAAAGGGAGTGAGATGACCGTGGGGGGGAGCATCATCATGCCCATGGACATGGTCAGAGTCGCGACGATCATGTCGATGACGACGAATGGCAAGGCGATCAGGAAGCCGATTTCGAAGCCGCGTCTTAGTTCGGAGATCATGAAGGCTGGGATGAGGACACGCAGGTCCAGTTCGTCCAGAGGGGCGTCCTTTTCATAGTTGAAGGCACTCACTGCAAGATCATCGAAAAGGACCAGGTCTTTTTCACGAACATTGTCCAACATGAAACTTCGGAACGGCTTCGTCATTTCCTTGTAGGCGACCGCCTCGGAGATCTCTTCCTTGATCAACGGTTGCAGACCATTCTTCCAAGCTGCGTCAAATGTGGGTGCCATGACGTAGAAGGTCATGAACAGAGCAAGGGAGATGAGGATAATATTTGCAGGTGTTGTTTGAAGGCCGATACCGGAACGCAGGAAAGACAGAGCGACTACGAAGCGGGTGAAGCTGGTGACCATGATCAGGATGCCGGGTGCCAATGAGAGCACTGTCAGGATCATGACATATTGGATTATGCGGCCACTTGCGGAGGCTTGTCCCGCCGGGAGCAGGTCGCTCAGGTTGATATCCTGAGCTGAGGCCGGAGCGACGCAAAATAACGCAAATAAACTCAGAAAAGACGTAAAAAACGCAAACCGACGCATCATTGAATCACCACGGATTCAAGGACCAGTTCCTTGACGAATTTCCCGCCTCTCATCTTGGCGCGCTCATTGAGATCATCACGCAAACGCAGCAGGCCGCGCGTTCCTTCCAGCTGGCGCGGGCCCAAGGTGCGGGCGTAGAGCAGCAGGTCCTGCTCGATCTGCTTGACCAGCAAAGATTGATCCTGCTCTTCTATTGCATTTTGCATAAGCACCACGGAAGCTTCGATACGTATCCAGTTTTTGGAGGAGGACAGCAGGTTGGTCACGATGGGTTTTAAAGAAACGATCTGACTGTTCTGCGTGTATTCGGGGTTGATCAACGCGCCGCTGGTTGTTTTTTGTTCTGCTAGGTATTTACTGTGAACCTGCTCAACAAGCGTTGAGCCTATTCCCATGCCGCTCGCTCCGGCAACTGCTGTCACAATAACAGCAGCCACGGCGATGCCAGGCCAGGAATTTTCGGAGGTGAGCAATTGCGGTTTAAGAGCCATTGAAGCCTCCCTTAGAGCGGACTAATGATATCAATGACTTGCTGCCCTATGCTGGGTTGCTGCATTTCGGTTACACGCCCGCGACCACCATAGGACACGCGTGCTTCAGCGATCTTGTCATACTGAATGGTGTTGCGGCCGGTGATGTCTTCGGGACGCACAATGCCCGCTACAGACAGGACACGCACCTCGTAGTTGACGCGCACTTCCTGCTGGCCGGAGATGATCAGGTTTCCGTTTGGGAGCACTCTTGTGACCACAGCGGCGATGGAAAGATTGATCTCCTCACTCCGGTCGATTGCGCCCTGCCCCTTGCTGCTTGTGGCACCGCTTCCGGAAACGCTCAGGTCTGCTTCACCTGAATCTACGTCAGCCCAAGAGAATGCACCGCGCAGACTTGTTGCACGTGAGGAATCGCGTTTTCGTTCACTGGAATTGTCCAGCTTGGCCTTGTCGTTGATTTTGATCGCAACAGTGAGCACATCACCAACCTGCTTTGCACGCGGATCGCGGAAGAAGTCCTGCTCACCATCCGCCCAAAGCCCGTGGTAGGCACGATTGCTACGGCCACCATTCTTCGCAGGCGTTGCTGGCAGAGCCGACACATTTGGCTGAAGCCCCTGTCCCAACGGCGTCAACGGAGGCTCCTGACCGACGTTTTTCATGGAACTACAGCCAGTTAGCGTAATTGCGGCGAGAATGCATACCAAAGTGCGCTTCACTGTGAGGCCCCCATATTTTGTTTCACAGCTTTTCGAGCCGTAAGTTCCGCCATCATATCTGTGAGGTAAGCCGCTCGGTCCGCCGACAGTTCAGCGAGCACTGAACCAGCCTTGCGGGCTTTCATCTGCAGGAGAATTGAAACTGCAGTGTCATCATCCAGCGCGGCAAGCTGCTGCGCTGCTGCATCAGGGCGCATATTGGCATAGATATCAACGACATGCCCCTCAGCACGACGCAGGATGTCATCGCGGCGTTTGACCCAGCTGCGCAGCTCGGCGATTTTTTTGTCGAGCTCTGAAATCTTGGATGTCATCTGACGCTCTACATCAAACAAAGCCCGCATTTGCCAAGCAATTCGAGTGTCTTTTGCCTGATCAGCAATCGCTTCACAGTAATTTCTGGCCTGCTCGATTGCAGCGCTCAGGTCTTCTGTCTCGTCTTCGTTTGTCTGAGCACCTGCAGTTGCAAGCGACACGCACAAACCGAGAGATACCACTGCACACTTCAGCGGAAAGAATTTCTTCTTAGAAAGGTTTAGGAGAGGCATTACAACTCAGTTCCAATAGGTTTAGCGGTACATTGAAGCCACAAGCTTGCCCGTGGCTTATCCAAGTGCCGTGTCCTGTTATTTGACCACGAGAGTTGCCTGTAGAGCCCCCGCCTGTTTGATCGCCTGAAGGATTGCAATGATGCCGCTCGGTTTCAGGCCAATACGGTTCAAGCCTCTGACCAGAGTTTGCAGATCGGTTCCACCAAGCAGCTGAAGCTGCCCTTCTTCCTGCTGCACATCAATATCAGTGCGCGGCACAACAGTTGTTTCACCCTGCTTGGAAAATGGAGCTGGCTGAGACACTTCAGGGCGCTCGGAGACGCGGACGGTTAGATTGCCATGCGTGACAGCCACTGTGGAAATGCGCACATTTTGGCCGATTACCACTGTTCCGGTACGCTCATCCACCACCACTCTTGCAGGTGTATCTGGCTGAACCATCAGGCCTTCAATCTGCGAGATAAAGCGCACAGAGCTGATGCCTGCTGGGCGTTGGACCTGCACGGAGCGATAGTCCAGTTCGCTGGCGAGCTTCATGCCATAGCGATTGAGGGAGAAGGCGTTGATTGCATCTGTGACACGAATAGCGGTCTTAAAGTCCGGGTTTTTGAGTTCCAGAACCAGTTGTGGCAAAGAGGAAAAATAATCTGGCAGTGTCTTTTCAATAAGCGCGCCATTGGGGACATTCCCCGCTGTTGGCACACCCTGCGTCAGGCTGCCAGCATCACCTTCTGCCAAAAAACCTGAAACGGAAACGGACCCTTGTGCCACAGCGTAAACATTTCCATCTGCACCCATCAATGGTGTGACAAGCAATGTGCCACCTTGCAGGGATGACGCATCTCCCAGCGAACCTACGGACACGTCAATGCGCGAGCCATTGCCGATAAAAGGAGGTAGTTCAGCGGTAACAACAACGGCGGCGACGTTTCGTGATCTTAGATTGGATTCACGAACGTTGACCCCCATGCGCTCAAGCATGGATTGGAGGGATTGCTCGGTGAAAGGAGAGTTGCGCATTGTATCGCCTGAGCCATTCAGGCCAATCACGATACCGTAGCCGACAAGCTGGTTGGAGCGCATGCCGCGCAGGTCAGCTATATCCTTGATACGAACCAGCGCAGATGCACTCTCAATACTGAAAAACAACGCAAGAAAAGCAAAGAAGATTGCCCCCAGAGAACGGCTTTTAAAACGCACGACTTTACTCTCCTTCAGCCAGCAAAGATCCATCTGCCTGCACTTTGCCCATAACACTTAAACCGGTATCAGGATTTCGTGCCCTGATGTTTGCGCCAACGGAACCTGATTCCTGCGCCTCAACGATGGCGCGGATCTCCAACCCATTTTCTTTGAAAACCAACAGCACAGAAGAACCTCGCTGCACCACAACCGGGTCCTGCACTGCATTTATCGGGATTGGTTTTCCGGGAAAAAGGGTCCTTCGCGCCTCGAGGCCGACCACGTCTTCCATTCGATTTGCAATGGAAAGCTGCGCCACCGTTGATTTGATAAATCCGTGCTCACGAAGCATCCCTTCTTCGATCTTGTCGCCCGGATAAATCATCATGGCCGGCACGGGAAGTTTTACAACTTCGCGCCGGCTTGCCGCTGATGCCGCTGTGATACACATCGGCAGAAACAAGGTTAAAAGGATCAGGCTTTGCAGGTGTTTAGAAGCACTCATTACCGTGCCCTAGCGAATGCCCTTGGATACGGTTCCAGCCATATCATCGGCGGCCTGAATGACCTTGGAATTCATCTCGTATCCGCGCTGTGCGCTGATCAAGCTTGTGATTTCCTTCACAGGATCCACATTGGCAGCTTCAAGGTAGCCCTGACGGATAACGCCGAACGACCCCTCACCGGCGATACCGTCGTTAGGTGCCCCAGAGGCTTCCGTTTCGCGGAACAGATTGCCTCCGATTGCCTTGAGGCCGGCGTCATTGACGAAGCTGGTCAGATTGAGCTGGCCGATGCTGGTTGCCGGGCTTCCGTCTGCGAAGGAGGCAAATACTTCTCCGCTTTCGTTCACCGTCACCTTCACCGCCTCAATGGGTACGGCGATACCTGGTTGCACTTCATAACCATCAAGCGTTACGAGTGCCCCCTCGCCGTTTACATTGAATGCGCCAGCGCGGGTGTAAAGCGCTTCGCCATCAGGGCCAACAATTTCGAACCAGCCCTGACCGTCAATCGCCAGATCAAACGCATTATTGGTTTGCGTAAGCGCGCCCTGTGAATGCAGCTTACGCACTGCGGCGGTTTTCACACCGAGACCTTGCTGAACACCTTCTGGAACCGGGGCGGCACCACCACGGTTTGACACACCGGCTGCGCGGTCCACCTGATAGAGCAGGTCGGAGAACTCAGCGCGAGACGCCTTAAAAGCGGTGGTGTTCATGTTCGCGATGTTATTGGAAATAACTTCGAGGTTTTTCTGCTGAGCAGACATGCCCGTCGCAGCAATAGCAAGAGCCTTCATGAGGAAAACCTTCTTTCAATCAATTATATGCTCATCCGAGCGAATTCCTGATAGGCCTCAACAACCTTATCACGCACAGCAACTGCGCTCTTCAAGGAAAGCTCCGCCTGCATCACCGCCTCAACCACTCTTTGAGCGGAAACTTCGCCGCGCACAGCTGCAACTGACGTCGCCTCAGCGGTTTTAAGATCGCCTGCAGTTTCGCGGGCCACATCCGCCATAGTGTCAGCAAAACTGCCTTGCACCTGTTGAGTTGACTGCGCATTATCGGCGCCACCCACCAAGTACTGACGAGTGCGAGAGACGGAAGAGACATCATTTACCCCACTGGTAAACGTTGATACGCGCGAGACTGAACTCAGCGCCGAAAAATCCGCCATTACCTACTCCTCAGCAAATCAATTGTACGAGTAATCATTTCTCTGGACTTGACCATCATTTGCAGACCAGCCTCATAAGAACGGGAGGCTTCACGCATGTCTGCAAGCTCAAGCAGAGTATTCACATTTGGGTATTTTACGTTGCCGTTCTCATCCGCAGCCGGGTGCGAAGGATCAAACTCGATACGATAATCGCCCTTATCCGTGCCAATGTTTTTAACTTCAACGAGATTGGCACCAAGCGCGCGGTCAACTTCAGACTTAAAAGTAATCGTCTTGCGCTGATAAGGGTTTGCGCCGGGGGTATCGCCCGTTGACTGCACGTTCGCCAAGTTTTCCGAGACAATGCGCATGCGCTGCGACTGCACTCTCAAGCCTGAGGACGAAATTTTCAAAGATACAACGAGTGGATCAATCATAATCCCTATCTCCCTAAGCTGGACTTCATTAAACCGTAGAAGGACCCAACAAGCTGGGTATTGAGAGAATGCTGCCGAGCAACTTCACCCGATTTAATCAGCTCTTGCTCAAGAGAAACGGAATTATCAGAGACAGAGACTTCCCATGCTTCACTGCTGTTTACGCGGACACGGCGAGAGTTTGAACCATCCTCGCTGATATGCCCTGACTGGGTCGCCGCCATACGAATGCTGGTCTTGTCCAGAATATCTTTAAAAGGCTCAACATCCTTGCTCGCATAGCCAGGAGTATCGACGTTCGCAATATTTTCGGAAATTGTTGATTGGCGCACGGACAACCAAGAATTCTGCCGCGAAACCAAACTAAAAAGATATACGGGCTCCAAGAAATCCACTCCGCTACAAAAACTGCCTGAATTGGATAGCAGTGCAATCTTGTCCGTAGCTGGTGGAAGCAACTTTCTCTCAGAGAGCAGAGAGATTTACTGAGTTGCCAAGTATTTATCTTTATCTTAAAATTTTATATTAATAGACAATTAAAACGGCCATTACCGACAGACACGAGCACCTAAAAGTGCTGCCTCCAGCTGGTTTGTGTTCTTATGAGCGTCCTCGCTAGGTTGCTCAAATGAGATGAATTTCACATCAACTGCCGAGTTCAGAGAGAGTAAGTACAGATGGAATATGACGTTGACACCATTATTGGCAAACTTCATATGCAGGCAAACGGTGACACCGCCGTTCCAGTTGAGGTCGATTGATGAGGTTCCGGCATAGGTCAGCGTGTCGGGCTTGAAATGGAGCTCAGAGGAGGATTCCAGCAGATCAGTCAGGTTTGCTGCCTCGTTTGAGAGGATATGACGCGCCAAGGAAGACAGGTCACACAACCGCAACTCGGCAGCGATTGGTTTCATCGCATTTGCGATCAACGCCTCGCGCAAAACATCTTCAGATGCCGTAGACAGATCATTTTTCTTCAGTTCGGTCTTTATAGACAATTCACCCTCGCAAGGCAGAAACATGCTTAGACTAAGTTATTAGCGCTTTAGATAAACATATGAAATGATTTCTGCTACCGCGCGATAATATTCCTCTGGAATACTCTGATCTATTTCTACGGCGGCGTAAAGTGAACGTGCAAGTTGTCGATCTTCTATAACTGGAACATCATGAATATAAGCCAGCTCCTTGATCTTTAGAGCTATAAGGTCCTGCCCTTTCGCAACAACACGTGGCGCCTGATCCCCATCACGTTCATACTGGAGCGCAACGGCAAAGTGGGTCGGGTTTGCGATAACAACGGCTGCATCCTGCACCGACGACATCATGCGCTTGCGGGCTCTATCGCGCGCAAGAGAGCGCAGACGCGCCTTTACGAGCGGATCGCCTTCAGCTTGCTTGAACTCGTCCTTGAGCTCCTGATGTGACATACGCAGGTTCTTGCGCCACTGGAACCGTGCCAGCACCAGATCGAAGCCCACAAGGAAGATGGTTGCGACGCAGATGCCGGAGAGCAGCGTCATGGCCACAGACAAGATAACCTGCGGCAGCTGGCTTGGGTCATTATACATTGCAGTGAAGGCAACGGCTTGCTGTGACTTCAAAACAATTGCGGCGACCACAATCACCGTTACCAGCTTAAAAAGTGACTTCACAAACTCCATGGCACCATTGACACTGAAGAGCCTTCCCAAACCCTTCTTTATGGAAATCTTGTTGAGCTTGGGCTGAATTCTGTCCAGTACAAGCCGCGGGGTGTTTTGCATAAAGGAAGAGGCCAGACCAAAGAAGATCAGAAGGGCAACGATTGGGCCAAGAAACCAGACAAGTACAAGGGATACAGCCGCCATCAACTGAACAGGTTCAGCTGCACTTACGAAGCTGATTTCTCCGGGATTATCCAAAAACCACTTGAGAAAATGGACCAGTCCCTGCGCCTTATCGACGGCGATAAAGGACAGCACGAGTAGCAAGGCGAGCATGGAGGCAAGCACAGACGCCTCCTTGGACACGGGAATATTCCCTTTCTCCAAGGCATCACGGACCTTTTTCTCCGTGGGCTCCTGTGTCTTACTATCGGGATCCTGGTCTTCTGACATGCAACCTGCCGCTACTCAAGGTGGTTTGACAGACTTTGAAGTCATGCCGAAGCTTAGACGTAGACTTCTTCTCCACGACCAATCTCAAGATCAATCTCACCGGCATTGGCTTTTTCGAGCGCAAGATCAGTGATCTCTCTGCGTGCATCCATCACTTCGCGCTGAGTCATAGGCTCACCGGAAGCAAGATCATTCTCAACGATCCTACGTGCACGGGAGGCCATGCTTGCAAGAATAGCCTGTCGGAACTCCGGCGGTGTGCCCTTGAGTGCAGCAGTAACAACCTCACTAGGGACATCGTCAAAGATAGCGGTTCTGGTGCGCAGATCCAGATTCTGAATATCATCAAAGGTGAAGAGCAATGCATCAAGCTGCTCTGCGGATCTGGGCAGAGCCTCGCGCAGATTGCTTAGTGTATCCTCGAGGTCGTCGCGTTCCATCTTGTTGAGGATATCCGCCATACGAACGTGAGAGTCTGTGCCCACCGTTCGGGCGAAGTTCACCATGAAGTCTTCGTGCAGGGTCTTCTGCACCTCTTCCATGACATCCTCAACAATTGGCTTTAGCGTCAACATTCGGCGGACGATCTGATTGCGCTTTCTGCGCGGGATCTGGGAGATCACGCGGGCGGCACCACTGGCTGAAATCTTGGAGAGAATGACCGCAGCGGTTTGCGGATGTTCTTTTTGTAAATAGGTGGACAGAACATGCTCTGAGATTTGTGAAACCTTGTCCCAGATCGAACGCTTGGAATACCCCATGACATCCGACATGATTTCGGCAACCTGATCTTCTGGAAGAATTCCCCTCAAGAGGCTCTCGGCACCTTCGGCGGTACCGAAGAGGTTCACGCCACCTGAGAAGAGCTCGATAAACTCTTCAATCAGTTCATCGAGTTCACTCGCAGGAACCGTGCCCAGATCTGCAGCTGCCCGGATGATCATCCGCATTTCGTCATTGTCAAAATGCTTCAGAACACGGGTTGCCTTGTCACTTCCCATGGCCAACAGCAGGGCCGCTGCTTTCTGATGGCCATTTTTTCTGGAAATAACGCTTCCCATTTCAGCTGGAACAACACTGTTCATTCTCTACGCGCCTCAGATACACATCTTAAATCAAGCACAGCTCATGTGCGGCTAGTTATAGCTGCCTTTTGCGCCCACGATCTCTGTCAGAGACACGCCGAACCGTGAGTTATCATCCTCAACAACCACGATTTCGCCGCGGGCCACAGTGCGACCGTTAACAACGATATCAACCGGTTCACCAACGCGGTGGTCCAGCGGGATCACCGCTCCACGGCCAAGCTTGAGCAAGCTGGCCACCGGCATGGTCGCAGACCCGAGAACCACCTGCATATCAACCGGAATCCCCAGAACTGCATCCAGATTGCGATCGACATTCTCGTTGCTCACGCCTTTTCCGGGCTGCGCTGCGGAGGACTGCGGTGTAGACGCAGGCGCTGCCATGTCCATATCCATCTCGGCCTCAGAAGCAGCTGCTTCCCATTGCAGTGCGAGGGCTTCGTCACTCATTTCATTTGAGCTGCTCATTGCGGATCATTCTCCTTCTCAGGACTTTCTTCGTCCTTTACATTTACGGATCTGAATGTGGCGCTCTGGCCGAAAGAAACTTTTCTAACTCTGACGTTCTGATTGTCGATTGCTGAGACTGCAGTGCCCTGCTCGCTGTCTGAGGCAGGTTGCTTGGCAACGCCAGTCGCAAGCAACAATGCCGCTGCATTCGACAGGCCAGTTGTTGAGGTCTTTTTCTTTGACCGGCCACCAGACTTCAAAGCGCCAGCAGAGCGACGTCCACGATCACCACCCGGTCTTGGCGGCGCATCACTCAAACTGATTCCGACTTCATCGCTCTTTTTACTCAACCATTCGATATGCTCCTGCAGCGCTTTCATTTCTGTTTGCGCTTGTAGAATTACACCTGAGATATCGACCGTGGTTTCGCGCGCTTCATCAATCCGCTGACCAAGGCTATTGAGGATCTCCTCTCCGCGAACGCGGATCTCCTGCAAGGACAGACCAACGTTGTCCATGGCCTCGGAGGTTTGGTCGAAGATCCTTTGATAGTCCTCATGATAGCCAGACAGCTTTTGCAGCTGCCGGTACATGACAACCACGCGCCACGTGGTGATCACAAGAGCGAAAAATAAAAAACCATCAATTAGATAAGATATCATCCAGAAGTTCCCCTTCCTGCTCGATCAACTCTTCTACGCGGACGGTGTACGACCCTGCGACCTGACCGAGACGGCAGTTAAACAAGGGCTGACCATTGCATTCCAGCTGGACGGCAGTCTTTGGTGTGGCATTCAATTCAAGAACAAGCCCGACCTCGAACTGCGCCACTTCTTCCAGCGTCATGCGCTGTTCTTCAAGAATGGCGGTGAGCTGGACTTCGGTGCGCTGAATCTCCTGCTGGAACTGTTTGGTCCAACGGGTATCGCGACCTGCAACTTCACCAGACAGCACTTGCGTCAGGTTTTCACGCAGCGGATTGAGCACTGACTGTGGAATGATGATGAATATCTCACCTTCACGGCCAATAATCTCGGCCGTCATCTTCGCAAGCACACAAGGATTACTCTTGCGCCCAGTCTGCGCAAACTCCATTCGGTTTTCGAGCCGCTCCACTTTCAGCGATGTATCGGCGATGGCCTCGAATGCGGTCTCCAGCGCTGTTGCCGCTTCCTGAAACATTCGGTAGGCAAGCCGCTGCTCCACGTTGGTCAACGCGCGGTCTTCCAAGAACGCCTCTTCCTCACCGTCCCCACCGAGGAGAACCTCAACCATGGAGAAGATGAAGGCCCGGTCAAAACCAAGCAGGATACGTGCATCCCACTCCTGCGCATGAAGGACAGCGACAACAGCGCGATCTTCATACTGCTCAAGCGCATCACCAATGCGCTCGTTAGAGACTGATTCAACGGCCAGATAAGGCGCTGTTGCAGCCATCTGGCGAAGCGTATCAATGTACTGGCGCGCCATCCGGTCAAAGACCACATGAAGCATGGGGAGACGATCAACACCGAGCCCTGCTGCATCCAGCAGGCGAGAAGGCAGATCCATCTTGGCACCCTGAGCGCCGATCAACTCTTCGCTCATTTCTATTTCTTGCGGATCCATCACGCTTCACCTTCCGCTACAGCAGCGGATACAGCATGACCAGCCGTCATCGTCTCCACCTCAACTTCATCGATTGTTGGACGATCATCTGCACCGATGGTTTTGCGGCCATGCTCCAGCGCAATCTGCGGTGCTGCCCCATTCATAAAGGCAAGAAGCGTTTGCTTCACCTCGATATAGAGACGGTAGCGCTGCTCGCGGACAGCCTTAATCTTGACTGCGATAGGACTAACAATGCCGTAGGACAAGAAAATGCCGAGGAATGTACCAACCAATGCGGCACCAATCAGATTTCCAAGGATCTCCGGCTCCTGATCGATGGCACCCATTGCTTTAATGATACCAAGCACAGCTGCAACAATCCCCAAAGCAGGCAAAGTTTCGGCCACAATGCTGAGAGCCTGATAGGGCTTCATTTCTTCACGCCCTAGCGTGTGCAATTCTTCATCCATCAGAGCCTCAATCTCGTGAGGGCGAACATTTCCGATAACAATGAGACGGAAGTAATCGCAGATAAAACTTGTCAGCGAGACATTGGCAAGAACCCGGGGAAAACGCTGAAACAGTTCAGCTTCTTCAGGCCTATCGATGATCTGTTCAACATCGTTACGCCCTTTTGCACGAAGGGTTCTCATGAGCCCGTAAAGCACACTAAGCGTATCCAGATGATCACGCTTTGTCGGCTTAGCGTTCAGCAATGCCTCCTGAATACCACGTCCGGTATCCTTAATCGTCTTGAAGGTGTTTGCCACCACGAAGGTACCAAAGGCAGCACCTCCAACGATCAGCAGCTCAAAAGGTTGCCATAGCACCTTCATATAGCCGCCCATAGCAACATAACCACCAATTATGGATCCAATAACGATCACGAGACCGACTAGAATATTCAATTTGCGCTCCACACACTTACCGGACAAGCACTTTTCCTAGTTTGTGGTAGCGAGGCTTACTTGTCCGAAACTGGCGTGAAGAGATTCGGATCAACACATATCCAGCTACAGGTTCAGACAAGCCATCTGAAGCATTCTCTTTTCGTATTTGAGTGTAGATAGGTTTGTTATGCCCAACACAGCAGCGCAGTACGCAATGCCAGCCCAGATCGTGAGCACCTCAGTGAGATGTGCCGCCATGGATCATCCGGCCACATGCGGACCGTGCAGTTTCGAGCAGCAGATCGTCTTCATTACGTCGTTCGGATCTGGAGCTTAAACATGATTGTATCTTCTCTTTACGTCTCCCTTTCCGGGCAGATGGCGCTGGAACGCAGGCTTGAGACCGTTGCACGAAATGTAGCAAACATGGAAACTGCTGGTTATCGCGCTGATGAGGTCAAATTCGACAGCCTGGTGAAGCGCCCGGGGCAAGATCCGGTATCATTTGCATCAACTGGTGAAACCTACATCTCAAGACAAACAGGTGCCCTCAAGCAAACCGGCAACTCACTAGATGTTGCCATTGAAGGCAAGGGTTGGCTGGGTGTGCAAACCGGAAATGGCGTTGCTTATACTCGTGATGGTCGCTTCCAGATTGGTGTCGACGGCATTCTTAGAAGTATCGAGGGCAACCCAATCCTTGACAGTGGCAATGCACCCATCATCCTTGATCCGCTTGGCGGGGCACCAGAGATTGCCAAAGACGGATCAATTTATCAGGAAGATCGTCAAGTTGGGGTTCTCGGCCTCTTCTCTATTCCTGAGGATGCAAAGCTCAGCCGGGCGGTAAATTCAGCTGTCATCCCTGATGCAGTAGCGGAACCGGTGCAGGACTTTGCAGAAAACGGATTTGCTCAGGGATTTGTTGAGGGATCAAATATCAATCCAATCTCCGAGATCACCAAGCTCATCACCATCACGCGCGCGTTTGAAAGTACGAACTCAATGATGCAGAGCGTGGAAAGTATTCGCCAGCAGACAATTCGTAAGCTGGGAGAGGGTTGATGGCAGTCAACCCAGTTCAATCGATTTCAGGTGGCTCTGACCAGAGCCGGACCCACAGCGTTTCCGGTAATGCAAAAACCTCCAATGCTGAGCCGTTTAGCCTGGGGGAACTGCTGGATATTGTTAATCCATTGCAACACATTCCCGGCGTTAATACGCTCTACCGCGCAATCACGGGTGATGAAGCATCTGTTCGCTCCCGCGTTGCCGGGAGCTCTTTGTACGGAATGGTTGGCGGACCATTGGGAATGGCCGGACTTGTTGCCGGTAACCTTGCGGAGATGAAAATCTCTGGTGTACTGGATGCTGAAAACGTACAGACTGAAAGCTCAACAGCGCTGCACGTCATTGAGCAGAAAATCAGCCCAACTCCAGCCCTCCCAGAACCAGCAATGGATATGGCCTCTCCTTTGCAAAGAGGCGCACCGATCCTGCCCGTACAATCTGGAGAGATTCCACCGCTGTTTGGTAATATTGCGTCTAACAAAGCTATATCCATGGGGCAGGAAGACATGCTTATCGAAGCACTGTCTGGTCGTGGTGAACATGAGGACGAGAGTGCAGCTGACCATAAAGCGTCAACCTTGCCGAACGTGGAAAAGCTCTCTCAGGACGCGCGAAATCTGCTGCCTGAAGACCTCCTCAAGCAGTTGCAAGAGCGGCATCGCAACACAATTGCACAAAGCTAGTACTTCAAAAGGTTGTTTATGACCGCCCTTGAGCGCATTCAGGAACTCACCACTCAAATTCCAACCAGTTCGTGGAATATCGAGATAAGCGGAACCCTCTGCGAGGTTACACCTAACCACCTTCGAGTTAAGGGGCTTTCCGTTGGTGTCAATCTGGGGGACCAGGTCTCCTACAAGAGCAACAACGGCGAAGAGTTCGGGGAGGTCATTCGGATCGAACCCAACAGCGTGCTTGTGAAGCCTTATGCCTCCAGATCGGACGTTGGGCTCGGTATTAAGGTGAAACGCTGCGGGGAGCTGAGTTTTCATCCAGATAATTCATGGCGTGGCCGGATCATTAACGCTTTTGGGCACCCTATCGACAACCTTGGCCCTATGGCAGAAGGATCGTCCGCCGCCTCTTTCAACCGTCTCCCCCCGCCCCCTGTCCATCGTGCCCGCGTAAAAGATGCCGCTTTGACCGGGGTCCGGGTGCTAGATCTTTTCACCCCGATCTGCCATGGGCAACGTCTAGGCATTTTCGCTGGCTCAGGTGTTGGTAAATCCACGCTGCTCTCCATGACGGCGCGAAGCAATTCTTTCGATACGGTTGTGATTGGCCTAATCGGCGAGCGTGGCCGCGAGGTGCGAGAATTCGTAGAAGAAACGCTTGGCGACCAACTCTCCAAGTCCGTAGTGGTGGTCGCAACGGGTGACGAAAGCCCAATGATGCGGCGACTGGCGCCCAAGACTGCAATGACGGTTGCGGAACACTTCAGAGATCAGGGTCAATCGGTTCTGCTGATCGTTGACAGTGTGACGCGTTACGCACATGCCCTGCGCGATGTGGCTCTGGCTGCGGGAGAACCAGCGCTTTCTCGTGGCTATCCTCCAAGCGTTTTTTCAGAACTTCCCCTGCTGCTGGAACGTGCCGGACCCGGCATTGAAGGAAGCGGCATGATGACCGCCATCTTCTCGGTTCTGGTTGATGGGGATGATCATAATGATCCGGTTGCAGACAATATCCGAGGCCTTCTGGATGGCCATGTGGTTTTAGACCGGCATATTGCGGAGGAAGGGCGGTATCCTGCTGTCAACGTGCTGGGCTCAATCTCGCGCCTTGCACAGAGCTGCTGGTCCCCTCAGGAGCGCGACCTCATTATGAAGCTGAAGGCGATGATCGCAAAGTTTGAAGATACTAAGGACTTGCGCACGATGGGTGGCTATAAAGAAGGCGTGGATCCGGTTCTTGATCAAGCTATCGAGATTGCCCCAAAGGTCTACAATGCCCTTGTACAGGGTCTGGATGCACCTTCAAGCCAGGACGCCTTTGCTGAACTTGCACAGCTTTTATAAGTTAGAAATTCAGAGGAACTAACAACAAAAAAGGCTGCTCATGCAGCCTTTTTTGTTGTTACAGCGAGTTGATAATATAGCCAAGATAACGCTTTGAATCGATGGGATCGTACCCCATCTGACTACGTAACTTCTTTCTCAACTTACTTATGTGGCTTTCAATAACATTCTCGTCGACTTCGCTTTCGAAGATACCGTAAACGAAGTTGTAAATCTGCGTTTTTGTAAGACGCCGACCATTGTTTTGCGCAAGGTACTCAAGAATACGGCGCTCTCTGCGCGGCAGTGCAAGTGTCTTCCCATTAATCTCGGGATCTCTCCCATCGAAAAACACGGTTAAATCGCCGAGCTCAACATTGATGCTCTGGTTTGTTGTTCTTCGCTTAATTGCGTTTACACGCGCAAGTATTTCTTGCGGATGTACTGGTTTTCGAACAACATCATCTACGCCGGCTGCAAACAGTTTCAGCGTCTGCTCAAGAACCGGACTGCTATTGAGAACCAATACAGGTTTCTGAGAGCATCTGCGGCGAATGATCTGCGGGAAATTCTCTCTCTCTCCGGTTTCGCCGATCAATATTGCTTCGACGGCCTCGAATTCAGTATCAGGCGCAGTATTTAACCAATCCCGAAAATCATCCGGACTAAAGCCACTTGTCGAAATACCTTCTCGCTCAAATCCTGATGCATATCCATCGGTCACAAGCCGTTGTTCATCAACAATTAAATACATCACCCCAACCTATTCATTCCAAAATGAATACACTGCTGGTAAATCAGAGAAACGCACCCTGTCAATTTCTCATAAAGTTTTTTTACAGTCCAAACCAAGTAAAATAACAAAACAAACTAAAGTAATTATAATAGAAAATAAAAATAAATTTTACTTTGAATTTTAGCTTAATACAAAATATGGGTGCTAAAATCTGCGATTTTTGGGATTCTGCGAGAGCCAGAACTCTATTTTCGATACCCTTATTTTTGATGGCATGATATTTCAAGGGCATATTTTCGCCATAAATTCACCACAAATAAGTTCGCGTTAAGCGCGAAAATTCCTTGGGATAAACTATTTGCAGTTTTAAGTTCGCACCTGAAGCTGCAAGGAGTAGAATCGAAAAACAAGATAAAACTACAGAAAATCTCGCGAATTATAACGTAGGATAGCAATTGTAATTCCTATGTAGATTTATCGAGTTTATTCGATTAACCAATCAATTCTTTATAGGCAGCCTTGACCTACTTAAAATTAAACTCAATTCACCTAGAACTTTTGATAAATGAAACTGCAATACTCTCTAATACTGAGTGCATTTGGGCCGTGTTTTTCGCGCCAACTGCTGCGTTTCTTAGGAAGAGACGTTCAATTGGAAGAGGGACATACTTAACTTATGGATGAGTTTCATCTCAGGTTATGTACTATTGCGTTTCGACCCAATTAAATCTATTTGCACATCCAGAAGAATTCGGCTCGTGCAGGAGAGACAATGTTAATCACGGTAATAGGCAGCGGCTACGTTGGATTGGTTTCTGGCACCTGTTTTGCTGACTTTGGTCACGATGTCATCTGCGTTGATAAAGCAGAAGACAAGATTGAAAAACTCAAGAACGGCCAGATCCCAATTTACGAGCCGGGACTGGAAGAATTGGTCGCCAGCAACGTAAAAGCGGGCCGTTTGAGTTTTACAACAGAGCTGTCTGATGCTGTTCGCAAGGCTGATGTCATTTTCATTGCTGTTGGCACACCATCTCGCCGCGGTGACGGACATGCTGATCTGAGCTATGTGTATGCCGCCGCAGAAGAAATTGCTGCTTCACTTGACGGTTTCTCCGTGGTCGTCACTAAATCAACGGTTCCAGTAGGTACCGGTGATGAAGTGGAACGTATTATTCGTGAAACAAATCCTGACGCCGACTTTGAGGTTGTCTCAAACCCTGAGTTCTTGCGGGAAGGTGCGGCGATCGATGACTTTAAACGTCCCGATCGGATTGTCGTTGGCCTGTCCAATGAGCGGGCAAAGTCGGTTATGACGGAAGTTTACCGTCCTTTGTATCTCAATCGCTCTCCACTCCTATTTACCAGCCGTCGCACCTCTGAGCTTATCAAGTATGCTGGCAATGCTTTCCTCGCAATGAAGATCACCTTCATCAACGAGCTTGCAGATCTCAGCGAGGCCGTTGGGGCCGACGTTCAGGATGTTGCCCGCGGTATCGGACTTGATAACCGTATTGGTTCGAAGTTTCTGAATGCGGGCCCTGGTTATGGTGGTTCGTGTTTCCCGAAGGACACTCTTGCGCTTGTTAAAACGGCTCAAGACCATTCCAGCCCGGTTCGCCTGATCGAGACCACCTGCTCCATCAATGACCAGCGCAAACGTTCCATGTCCAAAAAGGTTGCGGAAGCTGTTGGCGGCGATGTACGCGGCAAGAAGATCGCGATCTTGGGTTTGACTTTCAAACCAAACACGGACGACATGCGCGACAGCCCTGCCCTTTCCATTATTCAGGCGCTGCAGGATAAAGGGGCGGAGATCCACGCCTATGACCCGGAAGGTATGGATGCAGCTGTGGAGCTTACAGATCAGGTCACATTTGGCAGCAATGCCTATGAGATCGCAAAGGATGCACACGCTCTCGTGATCATTACCGAATGGAATGCGTTCCGCGCACTCGATTTTAACCGCCTGAAGCAAGAAATGGCTGCTCCAGTTCTTGTGGATCTTAGAAATATCTACGGCAAAGATGAGATTGCCAAATATGGCTTCTCCTATACCTGCGTTGGCCGTCCTGATCAGGAAATCTAGCTAATAAAGGCCCAGTATAGACATATTTTACTGGGCACTTTTCCATCTTCCACACTCCATGGCAAGTTTTTGGGTGATGTCATCGCAGACGTGATAATTGCGGTTTGCTTTTGACAAGCAAGTCATGCGATTTTAGGTATAACGTGGGCAGATTCTTTCAGGGCTATTCCCAAGAGCGCAACGTACAGAAAACTGACCGCGTTTTTGTGGATTGCGGGAGCCTTTTCCAGTTGCTTCACAAGCAGAAAAGAACGCAAAAATGTACTGCTTCTAGGTGGCCGTGGACTGTCAGAGTTCCGCGCGCTACTACCGTGCTTGTTTGCCTGTTATTCTCAAGTGTCACATTCACCGACGCTTATGCATTTGAGCTTTTTGGCTATCACCTTTGGGGCGAGAAATCGGAGGATTCTGAGGACACACTTGCCGGCGCACCCGATCCCACGCCTTACCGCGTTGATTTTCGGGTTGTAGGTGAGAATGATACACGCCCGAGCAAGGTCGAGAAAGAACTGCAATCTGTAAGTCTTTTGGTGCAAAACATTGACGACCTGCCTTCGGGTGCAAGTGGCGTACTTGCCCGTGCGACGCAGGACTTTGAGCGCCTCATAGGTAAGCTCTATGAAGACGGCTACTTTGGCGCTCTGGTGCAAATTACAGTGCAGGGGATGCCCCTTAATCAGGTTGTCCTGCATCCTGAAAAGATCACTGAGCGCCCAATTCCTATTAATGTAGAGATCAACCAAGGTCCCCAGTTTAAGTTTGGTGCAGCGGAAGTCACCTATGAAGGCCCAGCAACGACCAGTGGACTTGATCTGCCCACTGCAGAAAAGCTTACCCTTGTGGAAGGGGAACCCGCGCTTTCAGCTAAAGTGTTGGATGCGGAGAGCAAGTCTGTCGACTTTCTCAAAGACAACGGCTACCCATTTGCGCGGGTAAGCGACAGGCAATTGCTTGCCAACCACGCCAGTCAGACTCTCAAGGTCAAACTGCATGTTGTGAGTGGCGCGCATGCGCTTTTCGGGCCTGTTTCTGTGACGGGCACGGAAAATATGGATCCGGACTTTGTTCGCACCTATGCAAACCTACCGCGCGGTGAGCAGTGGGATGCAAAAGTCATTTCGCGGGCGCAAACCAGACTGCGTGATCTGGAAGTTTTCTCCAGTATCCGCTTTGAGAATGCTGCCAATATCGGTCCGAACGGCGAACTGCCAATTACAATTGTTGTGGCCGAAAGACCGAAAAAAGTCTTTGGCTTTGGCGCCAATTATTCCAGCAACGAGGGTGTCGGTGTTGATGGATATTGGCGACATCGCAATCTTTTTGGCAAAGCAGAACGTCTGTCACTCACCGGTTCCGTCGGTCAGCTGAATGCAGTCGACAATGAGCAGATTGAGTACGCTGCGCGCCTCTCCTTCGAAAAACCGGGGGTCATTGGCCCTTTAACGGCCTTCTCAACCAGCGTTGCTGCTGTTCAGGAAAATCCGGACAACTTTCGTAGTACATCCCTCGCCTATGATGCCTACCTTTCGCGTGAGTTTACGAAAGACCTAAAAGCAAGGATTGGCGCGGAAGTCTATTTTGCCAATGAGCGGGATGTGTTTGGCCGCAACGATTACTTCCTCCTTGGAATTCCGGCTGACATGACATATGACAGTCGCGAAGACACTTTGAACCCGACCAACGGCGTGTGGGCAAGGCTGTTTTTCGAACCAGCCTATGATGCGCTTGGAAACACCGAGAACCTTTACTCCCGTGGCTCCATTGCCAGTTACTACCCTATTGTGGGTGAGGATCGTGTTGTATTGGCGGGCCGTGTGTCTGCGGGTGCAATCATCGCTCCCTCTGTACCGGCTGTGCCTGCGGCAAGGCGGTTTTTCCTGGGTGGCGGCGGGACGATCCGCGGTTATGCCTATAAGAATGTTGGTCCGCGCATCAATGACGAAGTCACAGGCGGGCGCAGTTTCTTCTTGCTCAACGGTGAAGTCAGGACCAGAATTACCGAGAATATTGGTCTTGTCGGCTTTTTGGATGCTGGTGCTGCGTATCTAACGCAGTTCCCGAACTTCGATCTGCCTTTGAGCGTGGGTGTTGGTGGTGGAGTGCGCTACTTCACACCTGTTGGGCCATTACGACTGGATGTGGGTGTGCCACTTCAACCAAAAAGCAATGACCCGCCATTGGCCCTCTATATTGGTTTAAGTCAGTCGTTCTAACTTATGCAGCCTTCCTGAGGCGCGCATTTTGCAGAGAAAGATCATCGAGCGAATGCAACTGGTTCGACGCATCACAACGATCCTAGGCAAGCTACTGGCCCTGCTTCTTGTACTGGTGCTTGTGGTTTATGCCGGACTTGTTGTGGCGAGTAGTTTTAAAGAAGGACGCCAGCTGCTTGGGACAGCGCTCAGCTCGCTCGTTCCAGATGTTACAGTCGAGCAGCCAGGCCTCACCATTTCAGGCAACTTGCTTGCCGAGAAAATTTATCTGTCTGATCAGGATGGCTCCTGGCTTGAGGTTCATGGCGCAGCTTTGCGTTGGTCGCCGCTTCCTCTGATAACGGGGGCACTAGATATCCGGGAGATATCAGCGCAGCAGATTGGTCTAAGCCGATTGCCAGAGGCAGCTGAAAGTCCAGCTTCGGAGTCAGACAGCAGCAGTGCGACAGGCATTGCGCTTCCTTTCAGTTCAATCAGGCTTGGGCAACTCAATATCGAAGAAGTAGCCCTGCCCGCCTCACTTGCAGGAATACCTGCGCAGTTCGCGGTTACCGGTACAGCGAGCTACTCCAGTTCGCCCGAGACTATATCAGGGAAGCTCAACATCACCCGCTTTGGCGCTGTGCAAGGGTCAGCAGATGTTGACGTGGATTTTGACCCGAAGGAGGGCTTGGTTCGTTTCCGGGCTCTGGTTTCTGAAGCGGCTAACGGGCTAGCGGCTAATCTTCTTGAGCTTGAGGACGCGCCTAGCTTTACACTACGTATGGAAGGTGGCGGGCCACTCACAAACTGGTCTTCCTCACTGCAGGTTGACCTGAACAATGCCCGTGCGATTGATGGCGATATTACTCTTACACAAAACGGAGCACAGAAATTTCTAACAACCCGTCTGTCAGGTGAACTTGGCCAGTTTCTGCCTGCATCGGTTACCAGTCTTTTTGCTGGACAAACCCTATGGTTTGCAAGCGCTTCGCTCAATGAGGATTATGTCCCGCTCACAGCCAGTGCACGTCTCTCAACGGCTGCAATCACCGCCCGGCTCGAGAATGCTTATACCGTGGACGGTAAGGTTTTAAATGCAAATGCTCAGATTCAGACAGTTGCAAATGACACCGAGCCGCTTGTACTGCGGGGGGGTAATCAGGTTGTTCAACTTGGTGCGCTGACGCTCAATGCTTTCGCCTCCGGTCCCCTTGAGAACCTCAACTGGGATTTGTCTGCGCAGGTCAGCCAAGTGGAAACGCATGACGCCAATGTGGATGACATAAACCTTTCGGCGAAGGGCGAAGGCGCACAGTTCTCGGCTGACGCAATGTCCATTCCCATGGAGGCGAGCCTTCAGGTGAATGGTATTGAAATACCTTCGGATACTGACGATCAACGCATTGAGACTGCAACTCTCTCCCTTAAAGGAACCGCGTCTCCAACCCAGATGGAACTTGACCTTTACGAGCTTCATCTGGAAAGTGATGGTGCGACAGCACGCTTTGATATGGTTGAACTTTCGCCTGAGAACGGTCGCGCACAGGGTGAGATTTCCATCTCAGACCTGAGCGTTCTGTCCGCTTTCGTGCAGCAAGAGCTCAGTGGATCTGTTGAGGCTAACCTCTCGCTCCTTGCCGATTTTAATCAGATGTCAGGAGAGATCGACCTTTCGGGAACCAGCAATCGTGTAAGCCTGCAAAATGAGCGCATTGATCCAGTCCTTGGTTCATTGAGCAATTTCTCGGCCAAACTTTCTGCGACACTGGATACATCTGACCTTCTCGCTTCAACAGGGCAGCTAGACACGCTTCGTTTCGAGAATAGCTTCGGGCAGATTGAAGCTCATGGCAGTTTACAGGATCGTCAGTTAGATGGAGCGCTTACGGCGCAGGTTGAGCGGTTGGATTTGCTGGATCCGCGTGTGGTTGGTGCCCTAAATGCCAATGGCACGGTCTCCGGCCCGGTCTCAGCTCCGAATGTGACGTTGCAAGTCCAGGCTGACCGCGTTGAGATGGATGGCACGCCGTTGGAGCGGTTGCAGCTGTCTGCTAACGGGACGCTTTCTGAAACCACTCCCAATGCGGATATTGACCTTTCTGGCTCATTTGAAGGTCAGGACCTGATTGGCAAATTCAAGCTGGTCAGTGAGGCTGATAAGCTATCAATCCCCACACTGGATTTTGAGTTTGGGGGAAATTCGCTCACAGGTCATGCTGAGATCCCTGAGCTTGCGCAGCTTCCGCAAGGCCTTGTCGGGCAATTCACCATTCAGGCAACTGATTTAAGTACGCTGTCACCATTGATTTTGACAGAAATTGACGGTTCGGCTCAAGGCAATATTGACATTCAGCAGGACGACGGGGGCGCAAAGGCCAATTTTGATCTGACCGCCGCTGGACTGCGCTTTGAGCAAAGTTCCATCAGCTCCTTTGCTGCTGAAGGCTGGATCGACAAGCCGTTCAGTCGGCCCGCAGCAAACGCTACTATTACGCTTGATGGTGTTGAAGTTGAAGGGGTGAACCTTCGGTCCTTAAGTGTGAACGCCACACCGGTTGAGGGCAACACGGCTGATGCGGTCGCTACTGGTTTCTCGATTAACGCTAATTTTGCAGAGAATAACGACCAAATTCAAAGCACAGGTATGGTGCAAACTGTTCCTAACGGGGTGGTTCTGACACTGAGTTCTTTAGCGGCCACCTACAAAGGTATACAGAGCAATCTAAGGCAGCCAGCGACGATTTCTTTGCTTGATGACCGGACCTCTGTCACTCCTTTTGAACTGGCATTGGGTAATGGGATACTGCGCGTTACCGGCAGCACCGGCCGTGAGCTTGATATCAGTGCGGAAATGATGCGACTGCCGCTTTCGCTTGCAAATGCTTTTGTTTCTGATTTTGATTTGGCGGGCACTCTGAATGGAACTGCGCGTGTATCTGGAACCAAAGACGCACCTCAGGCCAACTGGCAGATCGTTCTTGACGGGTTTTCCGCAAAGCCACTTGTAGACAACCGCATTCTCCCGATCCGGATTGAAAACTCGGGATCCCTTGCCGCGAACCAGGTTAACCAACAAACGACCGTCAGTAACGAGTCCGGCCTGAACGTCCAGAGTTCTGGAACAATCAATCTGACCGGGGCTCAGGAGTTGTCCTTGACGACAACGGGTACTATTCCACTCGAAGTAGTGGGTGCAAAGTTGATCGAGCAGAACCTTGGTGGAAGCGGCGGGTTCAGTCTGGACGGAACCATTTCCGGCCCACTCAGAGATCCGCAGGTTGCGATGGAGGTCCGTCCAGTCAACTTGTCGACCACCCAGTTCTCAACCGGCATGACGCTCGCCGATTATACCGGTGTTATTCAGGTCACCCGTCAGGAAGTCGTGATAGATGCGCTAGCAGCCAAGTTTACGAATGGTGGCACTTTGAACCTAGATGGCACATTGGGACTGGGTGCAGGTCTGCCTGCTCAGATGGAGCTGACAATTGATGGCGGACGCTATATTGACGGGACGTTTATCAGTGCTTTGATTGATGCAAACCTCACTCTTCAGGGCTCTCTTGCGGATGCTGGTTCACCGCCTTCCATTACGGGCAATGTGACCATCAATCAGGCAGATATTGAAATACCCAGCTCATTCAACTCCAGCATCAATCCTGTGATTGTACGCCACCTGAACGCACCTAAACCCATCCTTGAGCAAGCTGAGATTTTGGCTCAGGATGAAGGGCGCGACACGGAACAAGAGGGCGAGCAGCAAAGCCCTCTCATGATGGCCAGACTGGATGTGGATGTAGAAGCTGATGGTAAAATCTTCATCCGTGGCCGAGGCGTTAATGCTGAGGCTGGTGGAACGCTGAATGTTGGGGGAACCCTCAGCGATGTCAGGACTGTTGGCGCCTTTTCGCTGGTGCGCGGGCGGATCGACATTCTCTCAAAACGCCTGACACTCAGTCGCGGCAATGTGACATTCAGCGGCCCGCTCGTCCCCCGGCTTGATTTTGCAGCATCGACAACATCGGGCACCACCGAGATAACTGTTCTGGTGACCGGACCTGCCGATATGCCCTCAGTTGACTTTACCTCAGTGCCAACTTTGCCCAATGACGAGGTGCTGTCGCAGCTCCTGTTTGGAGAATCTGTCAATGACCTTTCGCCATTTCAGCTGGCCAACCTTGCCAGTGCGATTGCGACGCTCACGGGCGGTACCGGTATAGAAGGACCTTTGGGCACCCTCCGCAATCTTCTGGGTGTCAGCGACATTAATATCAATTTTGATGCCGCAGGAAATCCAGAACTGGCTGTGGGTGGCTATGTGAGTGAGCGGATTTATCTGGGCGTTACACAGGAAGCAACAACTGGTGACAACTCAGCAGCTGTTGATATTGATGTGACCAAGTTCTTGAAGCTTCGCGGGCAAGCCGGCTCTGACGGGGATGCTAAAGCCGGCTTCTATTATGAGCGTGAATACGATTAAACCGGCTGGCCAGCCAGTTGCATTGCTTCCTGGTAGATTAGCTGTGGCAGATTGATGCCGGAAGTTTGTGCTTTGGCCCGCGCTGCCAGGCGGGATGTGCCTGGCAGACGTGCCCCCTGCTCTGCCTCAATGGCCGCAACCAGAGTGTGCATCCTCTCAGCAAATGCCCCACCAGAGACCAGATTGGCATCCACTGCGAGAATAACCTGCCCTAGATCTGGCGCATCGCCTTCTCCGGAGAGCAAGCTTGAGGCTTCAAACCCGAATGCGGAACCGCACAGGCCTGCAGCAAGGATCTCGATCATCATTGCCAGTGCAGCGCCTTTTGCCTCGCCGATCGGAATCATGGTTCCCTCCAGAGCTGCATCGGGGTCTGTTGTTGGTTGTCCCTCTTTATCCAGTGACCAGCCTTCTGGAATGGACTTACCAGCGCGCTGCGCAGCCATGATCTTTCCACGGCAACACGAGAGAGGGCCAGATCAATCACGAGCGGGTCAGAGTCTCCGTTTGGCGCTGCAAAGGCGATTGGGTTGGTACCGAACATGGGATTCTTGCCACCAAATGCTGCGATTGCCTTGGGTGTATTTCCAAAGACCAGTGCGATCATTCCCTCTCGTGCCAGTTGTTCGCAATGCGCACCTGCCTGTCCGAAATGATGGGAGTGACAGATCGCGCTGAGGGCCAGACCGTTCTGCGCAGATGCCTCCTTGAGGAAAGGAAGGGCAACTTCAATTGCAGGATAGGCAAACCCAAATTTGGCATCGACACGTTGAACAACGGGTGTGACGAGCTGAGCTTCCGGCTTTGCAAAACCATCCACTTTTCCGGTTCTTGTTTGTGCGGCATAGGACGGAATTCTGGAAAGGCCGTGTCCTGCCTGACCATCGGCTTCTGCATTCACCAGCGCATGAGCAACGATCTGTGCATTTGCGGGGGCGGTTTCGTTCGCAGACAAGGCAGAGATAGTGAGTTTTCGTGCTTCTTCTAATGAGAGATTGACCGTGTCTGACATGGAGGAAACCTTCGCAATTTGAGTTATTGTTCAGCAGGTCGCTCCTGACATATTTTACAGGCCAGCACAATTGCAGTGTGTTGCTAATTGTCGGTGGTAGCGATGTTAACGACACTCTGGGGACTTTGAACTCCTCTTTTCCGGCGAGAATTGGAGTTCAGGCGCGCCTGTCGGAATGATATCATTCCAGAATTTTCCGGTCTCCATATCTGTCCGAGAGCGCCCGTAAAGGCTTATAACTGCGCCAGTTTCTGTTCTCACCACGACTGTTGAGAAAGAGACAATTAATCGTCCCATCAAACTGCATTGCAGAATGGCTCAATCTTTGCAAATCCTATGAGAAGCAGGTGTTATTCCCGGATCTGCCACTTATATGTGTAGATTAGATAAAGCCATTCCTACCTCATATTTCCCAGTCTCTCCCCCATTGCCTGGCGGGACATTACTTCATCAGGAGATACTCATGAGTTCCACAGTCTCACCAACCAAAGATATTCCACTCCTTCGTGAAGCATGCCTCATTGGAGGAAAATGGGTTCGCGGAGACGAGAACAATTCCATCTCTGTGAACAATCCAGCGACCGGTGCCATCATCGGACAAGTCCCGCGTTTCGGGAGGCCAGAGACGGCAGAAGCGATTAATGCCGCTCACACTGCGTTTAAGGTCTGGTCGAAGATGACTGCCGTCGAACGCTGTAATTTGATGCTGGGCTGGGCGGACCTGATTAGTGAAAATCAGAAGGAACTTGCCCGGCTGCTAACTATTGAAATGGGTAAGCCATTGGCTGAGTCCATGGGCGAAGTGGCGATCACGGGCAACTACATTCGCTTCTTTGCTGAAGAAGGTAAGCGTGTTTATGGCGATGTGATCCCTTCTCCGTGGAAGGACCGCCGCATCATGGTGACCAAAGAGCCATTGGGCGTTGTTGGCGCGATTACGCCATGGAACTTCCCAAGCTCCATGCTTGGGCGCAAGCTGGCAGCTGCTTTGGGGTCCGGCTGTACGGTTGTTGCCAAGCCAGCAAGCCAGACGCCTTACTCGGCGTTGATCCTGGGAGAGCTGGCTGAGGAGGCTGGTATTCCTGCGGGCGTGATCAACATTATTACCGGTTCTGCTGCGCAAATAGCCGATGAAATGTGTGAGAACGAGAAGGTGCGTAAGATCACCTTCACTGGCTCCACCCCAGTGGGCAAGCAGCTTGCCTCGAAAGCTCTGGCCAATATGAAGAAGGTCTCCATGGAGCTGGGCGGCAATGCGCCGTTTATCGTGTTTGACTCAGCTGATATCGACAAGGCTGTTGAAGGAGCCATTGCCTCCAAGTTCAGAAACTCTGGTCAGACCTGCGTGTGTGCCAATCGCATCTACGCTCAGGCTGGTATCTATGATGAGTTTTCCGCAAAGCTGAAAGCGGCGATTGAGGAACAGCTGCGTGTTGGTGATGGTCTTGATGCGGATGTTAATCAGGGGCCGCTGATTGATGAGCATGCAGTTGCCAAAGTGGAAGAGCTGATCACCGACGCCGTGGAGAAAGGCGGCACCGTCGTTGCTGGCGGGAAGCGTAATGCACAAGGTGGCAGTTTCTTTGAGCCGACTTTGCTGCTGAATGCTACGCCGGACATGAAGGTTGCCAAGGAAGAAACATTTGGCCCGTTCGCACCAGTCTTCAAGTTCGAGAGTGAAGACGATGCAATCAGGATGGCCAATGACACTGAATACGGCCTTGCCTGCTACTTCTACAGTCAGGATCTCGGTCAGACTTTCCGGGTAATGGAAGCGCTGGAATATGGCCTCGTCGGCGTGAATGAAGGCGTGATCACCACTGAGTATGCACCGTTTGGCGGCTACAAAGACAGCGGTATGGGGAATGAAGGTTCCAAATACGGCATCGATGACTACATCAACATCAAATACTCTTGCATTGGTGGGCTTGGCCTTTAAAACTTATTGCTAATTTTGGGGAGCCGGAGTGTTTATCTCTCCGGCTTTTTCGGGGACTATTTTTGTGATCATAGAAGAAGAACGTTGTACAACCGCTCCAACACTTGAGGGCGAGCGAATTATTATGCGTGCTCACCAGCCATCAGACTTTGACGCATGCTGCGAATTGTGGGCAGATCCTGAAGTGGTTCGCTACATATCAGGCAAGCCATCTAGCCGATCAGATACTTGGGGCCGTCTCTTAAAATATGCTGGCCACTGGAATCTTAGCGGATTTGGGTATTGGGCCGTAATCGAGAAGGACAGTGGTGCGCTGATCGGCGATATCGGCTTTTCCGACTTCAAGCGTGATGTTACCCCTAGTCTGGAGGGATTTGCGGAGGCTGGCTGGGTGACCTCTCCCAAGTTTCATGGCAAGGGGTATGCGCGCGAAGCTGTGGAGCTGTGTCTGTCCTGGCTAAAAAATTCCAGACGATTTCCTGAGGTTCACTGCATTATTGCACCAGAAAACACAGCGAGCATTGCTCTTGCTGAACGGGTCGAGTTCAAGAAGTACACAGACGGAACCTATCTGGGAGAGCCGACAGTTTTCATGAAGCAAAGCTTCACCTGATACAGCAAGCCCAAGCAGCATTATACTGGTTGGGCTTGTTCATTTTCTGCGATCCTGTATATGCTTGACTTAAAGATCCATGCAGGCTGACTTATGCAAAAATACGATAAAATCTACGCCAAGGACGAAAGTTACTTCGGCCATACCTCCAAGCAGTTTACGACGCTGTTCTCAAACTTGGACTTCGACACCGGCACCATCTTAGATCTGGGTGCGGGACAGGGACGCGACTCAGTCTTTCTAGCCAAGCGCGGTTACAATGTGATTGCTCTGGACAGTTCTAAAGTGGGGCTGGACCAGTTGCAGGAGCGTGCTGAAGCTGACAACCTGCCTATTGAAATCGTTCATGCTGACGCCTTGGGCTACACCCCGCCTCAAGGTCTTGATGCGATTATTGCAGACCGATTTTTCCACGAGGTTCCGAGGACGGCGCGGGTTAAGCTATTACAGCGCATGCTCGGCCACCTGCGGGTAGGCGGATATATGTTGATTGCTGATGACAAAAGCGTTCTGCCCAATCTTCGCGACACTCTGAAGAAAGAAAAATTCGAGGTTTTGCGCGACAAAAACGGCATTCTCTTTACCTACAAGCCGTAGGGCATTGTTGGAGGCGCGGACCTGTGCCTCCCTACTACCCTATTCTCCTTCCGGACTGTTTCCAGCTGATACACACACGAAAACGTGATGTAAAACCCTTATAGTTTTGTAGTTGTATCAACCGGTTTCACAATCTCCTTTATATTGCCACAGTGGCAACTCATTTTTGCATCAATGTTTTCCAAAAACAGCAATATCGCTGGGTTTTGCGTGATTGTGCACCTATATTGAACAATGCGTTTAATTGCAATTTTCTGCACATCTGCCAATTGTTTGCCAAGCTTGAAATTTAGAGTTCAACTTTATTGGAGAATACGATGAAATCAGTTCGCTTCGGAATGCTTGCAGTTGCAGCTTCTTTCTTGACCACGGCAGCAATGGCTGAGCCGGTGGCCTACGACGTTGACATGTCCCACGCAAACCTTGCGTTTGACTACAATCACCTGGGTTACTCCACCACGGACGGGCGCTTTGCCAAATGGACCCCTACTCTGATCATTGATGAAGAGGTCCCGGCCAACTCTAAAGTGGACGTGGAGATTGACGTCACTTCCATGGACACTTTCTGGGAGAGTCGCGACAGACACCTTAAGAGCCCAGACTTCTTCGATGTTGAACAGTTCCCGACTGCAACATTCAAGTCCACCAAGGTCGAAAAGGTTAGCGGTAATGAGCTGGATGTCACTGGTGACCTGACCATCCGTGACATCACTAAGCCAACCGTTCTACGGGTTGTTGTCAACCAGCTTGGCCAGCATCCATCAGCGAATAAACGGGCTGTTGGTCTGGATGCTTCCACCACGATCAAGCGCTCTGATTACGGTATGACCATGGCTCTGCCTTACGTGTCTGACGATGTAAACATCAACATCAGTTTTGAAGCGACCGTACAGTAATAGTTCTGGTCTGTCAGATGCATGCATTGCTCTGACAGCCTGATCGAATTTGGTGAAGGGGCGTGCCCGTCCCTTCCCTTGATCAAAGGGGCTGTCCATGATCAAAAACACCCGATCAGCTTATGGATACGTCGCGATTTATCTGCACTGGACCATGGCTGCACTTATCATCGGTATGCTGGGCTTTGGCCTTTATATGGTTACGCTGCCGATCTTCGAGCCTGCAACCTACACTCTCTACCAGCTCCACAAGTCGATTGGCTTTGTTGTTCTGGCGTTGGTTGCCTTGCGCCTTCTTTGGAAAATCACTAATATCACACCGGATTTGCCAGAGAATACGCCGACGTGGGAAAGGGTTGCTGCACACCTGGGACACATTAGTCTTTACGCTCTGATGTTGATCATGCCACTGACAGGATGGCTTCTGGTTTCAACAAGCCCGCTTGGCCTCCCGTCAGTTTTCTTTAACCTCTTTGAGATTCCGCATCTACCAGTGCCCGAGTTTTTAGGGCAAAAAGCAAAGGTGTCCGAGTTTTTCACTGAGGTACACGGCTGGGCTTCGTATGCATTTATTGCAGTAATCCTTGTTCATATCGGAGCTGCTCTTAAGCACTACTTTATTTACAAGAACAAAGTCTTACAGCGTATGCTATCATTGCAAGACTAGTCTGAGTATCCGGAGAAAACTATGAGATCAATGACCAATCTATTCTCTAAAGCCAGCGTTTTTTTTGGGTTTGTCATGCTCGCCACAGCATCCACAGCCTCCGCAGATGAATGGTCTGTGGATCGCAATAGGAGCACACTCGGGTTTGAAGTCATCAATAACGGTAATACCGTAACAGGTACATTTGGAACCTGGGATGCAAAGATCGTGTTCGATGAGCAAGACCTTGAAAGTACCGAAATCCAGGCGACAATCATCACCGGAAGCGTACATACTGAGGACACTCAGACAGCTGGTGCTATTACCACTGCCCAGTGGCTGGATATCTCCAGCTATCCAGATGCCGTCTTCCGCGTTGATAATGTAGTGCCAGCTGGGGGTGACCTTTATGAGGCGGCGGGTACGTTGGAACTCAGAGGCGCAAAGATTGCTGTGTTCCTTCCGTTCACGCTGTCCATTGAAGGCGATACAGCGCATGCCGTTGGTGAGGCCAAGCTTTCACGCAGTGACTTTAATATTGGCGATGGCGTGCCAGAAAGCACGGTCAGCAACAACGTAACAGTGACGCTTGATCTTTACGCAACACGCTGAGGCCCAATCCGATAAGAGAGCTGCATTATCCACCTGATCGCTCATCAATTCGGCAAAATCTAATAAATATGACAGTTTTTGAAGGCTGAGGGGCTTTGCCCCTCGGCTTTTTCTCTATAAAACGGCGCTCAGCAATTCAACAGTGTACAGCTGTACACCAAAATAGCCAGAGAGTCCCAAGATGTCTGATACACTTGCTCCCGAGTACGTTCACACCTCTCTTTTTCCATTAGGTAAGGACATGACCCCGTATCGCAAGCTGACTTCCAAATTTGTGAGTGAAGTTGAGTTTGACGGTGAGACAGTTCTCAAAGTGGACCAAGAAGGCCTGCGCTTACTTGCAGAAGAAGCATTTAAAGACATCAACCATTACCTGCGCCCTTCCCACCTTAAACAGCTGCGTAAAATTCTGGACGACCCAGAAGCGACTGCAAACGACAAGTTTGTTGCCTTTGACCTGATGAAGAACGCCAATATCTCGGCAGCAGGTGTATTGCCGATGTGTCAGGACACCGGTACAGCGATCGTCATGGGTAAAAAGGGCCGTAAGGTCTGGACCAATGGCAATGACGAAGCAGCGCTTGGTGAAGGGGCGCGGGATGCCTACTTCAAAAAGAACCTGCGCTACTCTCAGCTGGCACCGCTTTCCATGTTTGAGGAAAAGAACACCAAGAACAACATGCCGGCTCAGATCGAGCTCTATTCTGAAGGCGACGATGCCTACAAGTTCCTGTTTATGGCAAAAGGCGGTGGGTCTGCCAACAAGACCTTCCTGTTTCAGGGCACTCCAAGTCTCCTGACCCATGATCGGATGATCGACTTCCTGAAGGAGAAGATCCTCACTCTTGGCACCGCAGCTTGTCCTCCATACCATCTATCAATTGTTATCGGGGGTACGTCCGCCGAACTGAACCTGAAGACTGTGAAGCTCGCGTCTGCCCGGTATCTGGACGAGCTGCCGACTGAGGGCTCAGAGGCTGGTCATGCGTTCCGCGATCTGGAGATGGAAGCCGAGATTCATAAGATCACCCAATCTAGCGGTGTTGGTGCTCAGTTTGGCGGCAAATACTTCTGTCACGATGTGCGTGTGATCCGCCTGCCACGTCACGGTGCCTCTTTGCCGATCGGGCTTGGTGTTTCCTGTTCTGCGGACCGTCAGGCTACCGGCAAGATCACCAAGGACGGCATTTTCCTTGAGGAGCTGGAGCGCAATCCGGAAGTCTACATGCCAGAGGTGACTGATGCAGATGTCTCTGAGGACGTGGTGAAGATCGACTTGACCCGCCCAATGAGCGAGATTCTCGGTGAGCTGACCAAGCACCCAACAAAAACGCGGCTCTCATTGAGTGGCCCGCTGATCGTGGCGCGTGACCTTGCGCACTCTAAGCTGCGTGATCGTCTTGAGGCCGGTGAGCCTCTGCCTGACTATATCAAGAACCATCCTGTTTATTATGCAGGTCCGGCCAAGACTCCAGAAGGAATGCCATCAGGCTCCTTTGGTCCAACCACGGCTGGTCGTATGGATGCCTATGTAGATCAGTTTCAGGCTGCAGGTGGTTCCATGGTGATGCTGGCAAAGGGCAACCGTTCTGCTAGCGTACGCCGCGCCTGTCAGGCGCACGGAGGCTTTTATCTGGGCTCCATCGGTGGTCCTGCAGCTCGCCTTGCTCAAGACTGCATCAAAAGCGTTGAGGTAGTTGAGTATGAAGAGCTGGGTATGGAAGCCGTCTGGAAGATTGAAGTTGAGGACTTCCCTGCCTTTATCGTTGTCGATGACAAAGGCAATGACTTCTTTAAAGAGCTGAACCTGAGCTGACGTAGAACAGCTAAGTTTTAAAAGTTTGAGGGGCGTTCTTCGGGACGCCCTTTTTCTTTGCAACTGATCAATACAATTTCATTCAATCATGATTTAAATTAGAATTATTCATTCTATTACGCGACTATTAATTATTGTTTTAGCTAGATAAAAATCAATCTCTAGACTAATGTAAATCAGCTTGAACTAGATACTATGTAAATTCTTTTGCCATAAGAAGCATATAGCGGAAGTTGTAGTCTCTATTACTTCAACAATTAATAGATTTGACATTTAAAGCTGCGAGCGTCTCCCCACTCGTTGCATAAATTCCCTCATGCAACCGAGATAAAACAAACAACAATATCCCAGGGGGTATTCAATGCGCATACTTATCGCGAGTGTTGCTCTTTGCATGGCGGCACTCTTTACCGGAACGCCGGCTAACGCCAACACTTCTGGAAAATTCTTTGACCACGCATCCAAGAAATGGGTTTCTTATGGTCCTGCTCGCGCGGGCAAGTCACCCATCAAGCGTAAGCTGGTGCGTTATAACGGCTCGTACGGCCCCAATACAATTGTGATCAGCACCAAAGACCGCCGCCTCTATCACGTTCGCGGTGATGGCACTGCCATGGTGTATGGCGTGGGTGTGGGCCGTGACGGCTTCCAGTGGTCTGGTACACACCGCATCACCCGCAAGGCTGAATGGCCGAGCTGGTCACCGCCAGCGGTTATGATTGCCCGTGAACGCCGTAAAGGCCGCATTTTGCCAAGCTATATGGAAGGTGGCCCGAACAATCCACTTGGTGCACGTGCCATGTATATCGGCAACACCATCTACCGTATCCATGGCTCCAATGAACCATGGACGATTGGTTCGGCTGTTTCGTCTGGTTGCATAAGACTGGCTAACGAAGACGTCATCCACCTTTATGACAACGTACGCGTCGGCACGAAAGTTGTTGTGCTACGCTAGATTTAAAGGGGGTGGGCTCTCAGCCAGCCCCCTTTACATCGCCTTCCGGCTCAGGCCGCGTTCCTTCAATTCACTTAGATAGCGATTCCACAGCGCATCTTTTTCATTATGCATTTCCTGAAAGTACCTCCACGTGAAGATCCCAGTATTGTGCAGGTCATCAAACGTCAGTTTCACGGCGTAATTGCCAACGGGATCAACGCCGATAATGCTCACGCCTTTCTTTCCCGGGATCACTTTCCGTTGATCTGGAGAATGCCCCTGTACTTCTGCTGATGGGGACATGACGCGTAGAAATTCTGCAGTAAACGCAACCTTCAGGCCATCATCAAAAGTAATTTCAAGAGTTGAACCCTCGTTCTTCAGGTGGATCTGCTCAGGCCAACGTGTTTCCGTCATGTTTTTTTATCCTTGCCCAACTTCATGGAACTCAGTATTGATGTTTCAGGAATTATACATGTGGTTCTAGGATATTTTCCTAGGTAAATCCACCGGAACTCCTACCCGATGGATTGACGCTAACTTGTTGCGCACTACATTGGAATTATTAAATTCGTCACATAAATAGATACGTGAGTGGAGGTTTCGATGGCGCAGCATGCCGAGGACAAACAGCAGGGTACGCACCCGGCATTGATTGACCCGTTCGGCCGCGCCGTGACGTATCTTCGCGTTTCTGTGACGGATCGCTGTGATTTACGCTGCGTCTATTGCATGTCTGAGCACATGACATTCCTCCCCAAGAAGGATGTTCTTTCGCTGGAAGAGCTGGATCGCCTTTGCTCGGTGTTTATTGAAAAGGGCGTGCGCAGAATTCGTCTGACAGGTGGAGAGCCCCTGGTTCGCAAGAACGTCATGAGCCTCATTCACGGTCTGAAACGTCATCTGGACAGCGGTGCGCTTGATGAACTGACCCTCACCACCAACGGCACACAGCTTGAGCGTTTTGCTGGCGAGCTTTATGAAGCGGGCATACGCCGTATCAATATTTCCATCGACACGCTGGATGCGGATAAGTTCAAAGAGGTTACGCGCTGGGGCGACATTCAGAAGGTCTTCAACGGGATTGAAGCTGCGCAGAAGGCTGGCCTTAAGATCAAGCTGAATGCTGTTGCGCTGAAGAACTTCAATGAAGATGAACTCATTCCGTTGATGGAATGGGCGCATTCACGTGGGCACGATCTGACGTTTATCGAAGCAATGCCGCTTGGAGAAATTGAGGGGGATCGCGTTGCGCAGCATCTGCCTTTGGGCGATGTTCGCAAAATGCTCGCAGCCAAGTATACGCTGACGGACATCCCTTATAAAACCGGCGGCCCTGCGAACTATGTGCGCATTGAAGAGACCGGTGGCCGTCTTGGCTTCATTACGCCACTGACCCATAACTTCTGCGAAAGCTGCAACCGCGTGCGGGTAACGTGCACCGGACAGCTGTTCATGTGTCTTGGTCAGGAAGATCAGAAAGACCTGCGCGCTGCGTTGCGTGCCTCTGAAGGAAATGAAGTGCTCTCGGAAGCGATTGAATCAGCGATTGCACGAAAGCCCAAGGGGCATGATTTTATTATCGACCGGAATGGTAAGTCAGCGACTGGGACACGTCATATGAGTATGACGGGTGGGTGAGTGTTTGCCTAGGTCTTCTATATATTTCAGTCCGGCACTCGTGCGGGACTGAAATATATTATTGTTAGTTCCCCTAATCTGCTAAGGCCGTGGTGATTTTGCCGAATACCGTATCAAGTATTCCATCAAGCGAAGCTGTAGCTCCAATTACGACCAAAGCCATCAGTGCTGTTAGAATACCATACTCAATTGCTGTTGCGCCTGACTCGTCCTTGAAAAACTTAGCGATCATTATTTTAAACTCCGTATTGAACCCTAAAAGCCCCACTCCTCAACGGGACTTCGAGCAAATTATGCCTTCATTGCTTGCCAATTTGTGAATCAAATTTGCTGTGTAGTTTAGGTTTGTTCGAGGTATGCAGAATTATCAGAGCCATTTGCTGACACTCACGGATACTGCATGCACACGCACCAATTAACTTATTGATTTATTTAGTGTTATTATTAACTTAAATTCGACTTAATAAAATAACTAATTATTTACCTTGCCTTTTAATTGTCATATTTCCCACTGCAAAAATAACAATCTCCAGCAATTCTCGTTGATCTTCTTGCTCAACGCTTGCTTGGCCTCTTTCTAGAATCCCTAAAATATAAAGGCGCTCGTGGTATCAAACGTTCGCTGAGTGTATGGGGCTTGAGCTAAGGAGCGGTATGCTCTGTCCACCCATAACGCTCATCACCAAGCCTATTGTTCCGAGTATCCCAGCAACCGCTCACGACAGAATTGTTGGCTTGGGCACATCGCTATCGCAAGGAGAAAGGCAGAGTTTAATGAGCCCTGCCCTTCTTGCCGAACGATCACTCTGCCGGAGCCAAGCGCTCTTGTGCGCGCAACGTGATCAGTGGCTCCAGACCCTCGGCCTTAAGTTCCTTCTGACGTACCCGCTCGCGGTGGACGGTGTAGAGGCCGGAGCCGACGACGATTAGCATGCCGGTGATGGTGATTGCGTCGGGGATTTGGCCCCAGACGACGATGCCGATACCGGTTGCCCATAGCAGGCCGGTGTAGCGCATCGGGGAGACGACGCTCATGTCCCCTACTCTTGTCGCGGTAATTGCGAAGTAATAGGCGCCGATCAGGAAAGCAGAGACGCCCAGAAGTGGGAAGAGATGACTAGCATCTACTGCAATCCATTGTTCTCCAGTTCCCATGCCCGCCCCCATCAGGGTAACGGCAATGCAGACCACGAAGCAAACGCCGGAAGATGGCATTCCTTTTGGCATGGATTTGGTCACCAGATCGCGGAGGGCCATGAAGAACACAGCAGCGATAGCGAGGAGTGCCCAGGCGTCGAAACCGTCCATGCCGGGGCGGATGATCAGGATGACACCTGCAAACCCGAAGGCAATTGCGGACCACCTACGCCAGCCAACAACCTCTCCGTAAATGATCGCAGCACCAGCGGTTACCGCCAGAGGCATCGCCTGAAGCATCGCGGTCGCGTTTGCGATTGGCATTTGGGTCAGCGCTGTCAGGTACATAAAGGAGCCGATAATCTCCAGCACAGAGCGGCCTAAAACCACCGGATGCAACAGGCGACCGGGAGTTTGAAAAGCCCCGGAGAACCAGCACCACATTGCCATGATTGACGTTGTGACCAGACCGCGAAGGAAGATAATTTCTCCCAGCGGCATGGACTGCGCTGTGTATTTGAGCAGCGCATCGTTGAACATGAAGAAGGCGGTAGACAGAAACATAGCCACAATCGCGCGGCCATTCTCCTTGGCAAGCATTTGCTTCGGGCTCCGGGTTTGAAGAGTGTCTGAGGGTGTACCAAGATCGCGACCTTTGGGTCACGAAGGTAACAGCTTCCTCATGTGTTGGAGCCACCATACAATAAGCGGCAGGATGCAACGAGGTGACATTCTGCCGCTTAAGTAGAAATCCAATTGAAATATCAGATAGTTATATATCAGCCAATGACGATTTTCGGAGCTGATCTTGCCGCATCACCTGTTGGCTGGAGAACACCTTGCCAAAGCCCAGCAGCAATGACGCCATATGCCTTTGAGATTGGGCTGTCAGGATTGCTCACGGTGATCGGGGTTCCAGTGTCAGACAGCTCTCGGATCTCCATGGCCAATGGCACTTCACCAAGGAACGGCACCTTCATCTTCTCCGCTTCTGCTTTTGCACCGCCATGGCCGAAGATGTCATGGGTCCCACCGCAATCAGGGCAGATGAAGTGGCTCATGTTCTCGACAACACCAAGCACAGGAATGGCTACTTTTTCAAACATTGCAACGCCGCGACGGGCATCCAGAAGGGCAAGATCCTGCGGTGTTGAGACGATCAACGCCCCCGACAGCGGGACCTTTTGAGCCATGGTGAGCTGAACATCGCCGGTTCCCGGTGGCAGGTCAACAATGAGAACATCCAGCTCTCCCCATGCAACCTCACGGAGCATCTGGTTAAGAGCGGAGACGACCATTGGACCACGCCAGATCATGGCTGTGTTTTCTTCAACAAGGAAGCCAATAGACATCAGTTTGATGCCATGAGCTTCCAGTGGCTTCATAATTCTGTTTTCAAGAACTTCCGGCTGGCCGGAGGCGCCCATGAGCTTGGGAATGGATGGGCCGTAGATATCCGCATCAAGCAGCCCGACTTTCAGCCCCATTGCTGACAGAGCCAGAGCGACGTTTGCTGATGTGGTTGACTTGCCGACACCGCCTTTTCCTGAAGCAACGGCAATGATGTGTTTTACACCCGGCACGCCTTGTTTTCCCGGCATTGGCGGGCCTTTGGGAGGTGCTTTGCCCATAGTTGGCGGCGGCGTTGATGGAGAACCGGGCTGTTTTTCTGCTGTAAGCGCTACCAGTACGGTCTCGGCACCGGGGAGGACAGAAACAACTTTCTCAGCTGCCTGACGCAGGCCCTCCAACTGGGAGGCGCGTTCTGCAGGGACCCTGATTGAAAAGACAACCTTACCATCTGAAACAAACAGGTCTGCAACCAGATCCTGATCAACAATGTTGCTTTTGCCATCAGGCGATTTCACCTGTTTGAGCACTTCAAGAACGCGTTCGCGCGTCAATCCAGCCATAGTCTCTCCGGTATCCTTCTGGTTTTTGCCTGATGCGAAACCGCCTTTGAGACGCCCCCACATTCCTTTAGGTTTATTGTTGTCCATCGTGCACAGCCTATGAATCTTCTACGCGAGCAGAGAGAAAATATGATCTAGAAAACAAATATGCCTGCAATTCAAATGTGCAAGCTCTTGCCAACGGTTCTTTTGGTGCTTGGTATACTTCTCGGGAGGAAGAGAGCAATACAGAATTCATCATTGATAGCGCACGACATTTGCGTATTCGCAACTTAAGCGGACAAACCTGCGTTTTTCAGTTGAGCTAAACTGTCTGAAAATTGAGGTAACCAACAAAAATTCACAGATATTTCAATGCGCGAAAAAAAATTCATTCCAGATAAAACCTAGTGTCTTCTGAGGATTAGTGAGCTGGATAGGGGATCTGCCTTACGGGAAAGGAAACCAGCTTCCTGTTCTTGATACAATAGTACAACAAACTAAGAAAAATGCGTGATATTCAAGGGCAAGAAATTCTCTTGCTGCTGCGTATGGGAGCGGGAGGAACGGGCAAAATTTATGCTGACAACTTTGTTCTGCATTTTCCACGAGCTAGGAGGCAATCGTGTCTAATCCTATTTTGATGAATCGTCGTAGCGTGCTGGGAGGCATTGGTGCGACGGGTGCCATTGCATTGGTGCATCCGTATTCTGTTCTTGCAAAAGAGAACACAGCGCACCTGCGTCTGATGGAGACAACCGACCTTCACGTCCATGTTGCGCCATACGATTACTACGCTGACCGTCCAATGGATACGGCTGGCCTTGCGCGCACTGCAAGCATCATCAAAAAGTTGCGCTCTGAAGCAACCAACACCATGCTGGTGGACAATGGTGACTTCCTGCAAGGTAACCCGATGGGTGACTACATTGCCTATGAGCGCGGCATGCGCGAAGGTGACCTGCACCCGGTCATCAAAGGCATGAATGTTCTGGGTTACGACGCTGGTACTCTGGGTAACCACGAGTTCAACTACGGTCTGGACTTCATGATGAAGGTTCTTGCCGGTGCGAACTTCCCGGTTGTGTCCTCCAACGTTTCCAAGGGCACCACCCTCGCCTCCAATGGCCGTAAGGATGACCTGTTCCTGAAGCCATACACAATCGTTGAGAAGAAGATCAAGGATGGCGCTGGCGTTGAGCACACGATTAAAGTGGGCTTTGTTGGCTTCGTTCCTCCAATGATCATGAACTGGGATTCTCGTCACCTGGTTGGCAAAGCAAACACCCGTGACATGGTGGATGCTGCGCGTGCATGGGTTCCTGAAATGAAGGAACAGGGCTGCGATTTGATCATTGCGCTGTGCCATGGCGGTATTGCTGGTGGAGCTCATGAAGAAGGTGCTGCAAACACTGCGCTGCACATTGCTGGTGTTGAAGGCATTGATGCCCTGTTTACCGGTCACCAGCACGATGTCTTCCCGGGTCCTAATTATGAAGGCATTCCTGGGGTTGATGCTGTTAAAGGCACCTTGCAGGGTAAGCCAGCAGCTATGGGCGGTTTCTGGGGTTCTCACCTTGGTGTGATCGATCTAATGATCGAGCGCGACGGCAACAATGGCTGGCGCATTGCAAACTTCACCACAGATGTACCTTCCATCTACAAGAAGGAAGGCCGCAAGAGCATTCCTCTTGTTGCCAGTGATGAAGAAGTGCTTGCTGCAATTGAAGATGATCACAGCAAGACACTTTCTTATGTGCGCCGCGCTGTGGGCAAAACCTCTGCTCCGCTGCATTCCTACTTTGCTCTGGTTGCTGATGATCCATCTGTGCAGATCGTTTCCAAGGCACAGACCTGGTACACCAAAGAAATGCTCAAGGACACCGAGTGGGCTGCCCTGCCGGTGCTTTCTGCTGCTGCTCCGTTTAAAGCTGGTGGTCGTGGTGGTGCGGACTACTACACGGACGTTGCTGCAGGCGATATCGCGATCAAGAACGTTGCTGACCTTTACCTTTACCCGAACACCACGCGTGCGGTGCTGATCACCGGTAAGGACGTGAAAGAGTGGCTTGAGCGTTCTGCTGGCATGTTCAACCAGATTGAAGCGGGCAAGAAAGATCAGCCACTTCTGGACGCTGAGTTCCGCTCTTACAACTTCGATGTGATTGATGGCGTAACCTACGAAATCGATCTGACCCAGCCTTCCAAATACGACGGTAAAGGCAACGTGGCCCATCCTGATTCCAACCGTATTGTGAACCTTCAGTTTGAAGGCAAGCCAATCGACATGGATCAGAAGTTTGTTGTTGCTACAAACAATTATCGTGCTGGCGGTGGTGGCAACTTCCCAGGTATCAATGACGATGTGACAATCTTCGTTGGTCCGGACACAAACCGTGATGTGATCGTTCGCTACATCGTTGACCAGGGCACAATCAACCCAACGGCTGATGCAAACTGGCACTTCAAGCCTGTTGCAGACACAACTGTTCTGTTCGAAACCGGCCCTGCTGGTGAAAAACACTTGAAAGATGTTAAAGGCGTGCAGATTGAAGCTGCCGGTGAAGGCAAAGACGGTTTTGCACTGTACCGCATTACGCTTTAAGTCTGAATGACTTACACGTTTTGGGAAAGCGGGGCCTTGTGCTCCGCTTTTCTTTTATTCGCAAAAAGCGAAAGATTTCAGTGCTTTAAACATTGTTTTTTACATTTTTAGAAGAATTTGATGTCAGACTTTCGCGAGCAGGAGGATCTGACAATGAGTGTCACGCAGTTATGTTATCGCAGCCGCATTCATTGGCCTGCACTTCGATATGGCCTTGATGAGGAAGTTGAGCGGTCACTGACGCGCATTCGGCGCATCAACTCCATGGCAGGGGTTACTGGCGCTCTTATCCTCACAGACAATCATGTTTTTCAGTTACTGGAAGGCCCGTGGCCGTCCGTCAAGCGTACGTTTGAGTGCGTGCTTGAAGACAAACGCCACTCCGACCTGACTGTTCTTTCCAATGAAGAGCAGGATTTCAGGCTCTTTCACAACAGCTGGATGCATTTTTGCGATCTTCGCGAGGATGCTGGCCGGACTCACCCAGGTTTCCTCGGCAATCTGCTTGCACACCCTGATCGCACCTGCGGTGAAGAGGTGATGGAGCTGCTTCTGCTGCTCTCGATGAATATGAGTGAAAGCCAGCTCACCAACCGGCTTGCCCTGATGTAACAACAGCACTTGTTTCCCAAGGTGGCATACGCGCCACTCTCTGGCGCTCTTAAAGGCAACTTTCCTCCCACTGCCTTTAGGAGCGTTTTTTTGTGGCTTGGGGTGGAAGAGGCTTTGCACCCTGCTCTATCCTGTTTCACAAGTACTCCGGTGATTTACTCCAGAGATTGAAGTTGGAATTCAAGCATGTCTGTTGAGCCGGTTGGGCATAAGAAGGTGGTCGGTTGCGTTCTTTGCGGGGGGAAGTCCCGGCGCATGGGGGGAGCTGATAAGGCATTGTCGGACTTCGACGGAATATCGCTGCTGGAGCATGTCACCGCACGACTACAAAGTCAGGTGCAACAGGTCATTGTGAGCGTGAATGAGCCAAGTGACCTCCACAAACGTCTGGAACTCCCGTTGCTGGCTGATGAACTAAGCGGGCATCTTGGGCCGCTAGCTGGTATTCACGCAGCGTTGAGCTGGGCGGAACAACACGCCCCTGACGCAGATGACGTTATGACAGTGGCCGTTGATACGCCATTTTTCCCGCCAGATATGGTTGAGACGCTTTTATCGTACAAAGAGGCCAATAGTGAGCGCCCGATCATCTGCTCCAGCGGCGAACGTGACCATTTTGCGCATGGCCTGTGGCCTGTTGCGCTGGCAGGTCCGCTGAAAGAGTATCTCCTTGATGGCGGACGCAGTATCAAAGGCTTCTTTCAGTCTCATCCGCCTGTCACTGTTGCGTTTGACCACTACCGTGCGGTTGATCCGTTTTTTAACATCAATACGCCGGAGGATATTCCAGTGGCGCTGGAGCATCTGGCTCATTTACGGGTGCAATAACGGCAAAAATTGTCAGATCCTTGTGGCATCTTTGATTTTCGCCAAATCCTTGTGCGTGACTCTGGTAAATAAAGAAGAACACCCACTCAAGTTTTTTGGAATGAACATGAACACGAATACGCCTTTGCTCAGCTTTGACGAAGCCCTATCTCATTTGCGTGGATTAGGTCACTGCAAAGTCACTGCGGAAGAGACGTCGCTTTACGATGCGTATGGTCGTGTTCTTGCCGAAGATATTATTGCCACCTGCGATCTGCCGCGGTTGGATAATTCCGCGATGGATGGCTATGTGATCGCCCAGCCGCATGACCATAGAGACCAGACTGCCTTTCCCGTAGTTATGGAGATCTATGCTGGCTCCGTGCCGGAAGCGCCGCTGAAGCCGGGAGAAGCCGCTCGTATTTTCACCGGTGCGCCAGTGCCTGAAGGGGCGGACTTTGTGGTTCCGCAAGAAGATTGTAGCGTGACGGAGACGGGTGGAATCCGTAGCGTAGTTCTCTCGCGAGCCTACGCAGCAGGCTGTAATATCCGCCGTAAGGGGGAAGACCAGCGCAAAGGTGCGCCGATTGTGAGTGCGGGGACCTTGCTGCGACCGCAGGAAGTTGCGGCGGCGGCTTCCATTGGTCTTGGTACACTGAAGACATACCGGCGCTTGAAGGTGGGTGTCTTCTCGACCGGCAACGAGTTGATCCGTCCGGGAACGACGCACAAGGTTGGTCAGATCTTTGACGCCAATCATTTTCTTCTGCGAGGTATGCTTGCCAATTTGCCTGTTGAACTGGTTGATCTGGGTATTCTGGAAGATCAGCGCGAGGCTGTTGAAGCTGCGCTGGAAGCTGCCTCCACGGAGTGCGATGTCATTCTTACCTCCGGTGGGGCTGGCGGTGGTGATAAGGACTTTGTATCCGCAACACTTTCCAAGCTGGGAAAGACCAGCTTCTGGCATCTGGCGGTCAAGCCGGGCCGTCCGTTCATGGTTGGTGAGTTGCCGAACTGTGTCTTCATTGGCTTACCGGGCAATCCTGTCGCAGCGACAGTGGCCTTTGCGTTTCTTGCCCGCCCGCTGATTGAGGCACTGGCTGGTTCCGGCTTTAAGTCTGCACCACGGCAATACATTCGTGCGGAATTTGAGATTACGAACCGCAAGACAGGCCGACGCGAATTTCTGCGTGGGCGGCGCGTGACTGAGGATGGTGCTCTCAAACTGACCAAGTACCACAGTGACGGATCAGCTCTTTTGTCATCCCTAACATTTGCCGATGGCTTCATTGAGTTGAAGGAGGATGTTGCATCCGTCAGCAAGGGCGATCTGGTACCGTTCATCAGTTTTGAGGAAATTGGCCTTAGCTAACTCTACCTGCTTGCCTTTTCAGAATCGCGAGCAGGGTATTTCTTCACCTTTTGATCTGGGACTGCAATTTTAATAAGTTTGCCCTCAAAGCTGCGAATAAATGCAAGATATTGCCGATAGCTATCATAAATTTGCTAATAATTAGCCTAATATGCTTACTATATAGGTTGATCTACGGATGCTTTTAGTGAAACATGAGACCCGGTTATGCAGGGGCCTACCTAAAGAAGCCCTGCCAAGATAATTAATTCGGGGACATAATATGCGTATTATGCGTTTGGCAGCAGTAGCAGCGATTGCTTTGGCAGCAGTTTCTGGCGCGGAAGCAAAAGAATGGACAAAAGTTCGCATGGGGACCGAGGGTGCTTACCCTCCATTCAACTACACCACCGCTGACGGTACACTGACCGGCTTCGATATTGAAATTGGTAACGCTCTTTGTGACGAGCTGAAGCTTGAGTGTACATGGGTTACTCAGGACTGGGACGGCATCATCCCTGGTCTGGTAGCTGGCAAGTACGACACCATTCTTGCTTCCATGTCCATCACTCCGGAGCGTATGGAAAAGATCTCCTTCTCCGAGAAGTACTACAACACGCCTCCAGGTATCGCAGTTCGCAAAGATTCCGAACTCACCGAAGCTACTGCGGAAGGCCTGAAGGGCGTTCGTCTTGGTGCACAGGGCAGCACCACGCACTCTCAGTTTGCTGAAGAGGTTCTGAAGGGTTCCGACGTTGCGCTTTACCCAACCTCGGAAGAGTACAAGCTTGATCTGGAAAACGGCCGTGTTGACGCTGTTGTTGATGACGTGATGGTTCTTGATCAGTGGGTCAGCTCTGACATGGGTTCTTGCTGTAAAATCCTTGGCACCATGCAGTCCGTTGAAGAGATTCACGGTAAGGGCGCTGGCATCGGCGTTCGCAAGGGCGACGAAGATCTGGCAGCTCTGTTCTCCAAGGGCATTGCAGCTCTGCGTGCGAACGGCAAATACAAAGAAATCAACGACAAGTACTTCAAGTTCGACGTTTACGGCGAATAAGACTAGCTTGACGATAAGCTGAGAGATCAGCCCGTATTTCAGCCCCCCCCCCCCCGGAAGCATATGTTTCCGGGGGTTTTGTTTTGCCAATTTGATTGTTTCCTTGTGCCAATTTGGCAGACTGGCACGTTTGAACAGTTAATCTGTCGGTTGCTAGTGCTACCCGGAGACGCTTATCTACGCAACTTCCCCAGCAAAGACGGTAGAATTTCCCGGCTCGCCGCGGCATGGGAGAGTTAGATATTCCACATAATCCGTTATTTTGCCGGATATCACTTCACAATAACGGCATATAGTGTATTTTTCTTCCGCAACTACCGTGATTTCAGTTGAAGTCCTGCTTATTTTTTATAGTGTCCTTGGCAGTAAATGCAGAGCACCACCAAAATGAGTGCTCTGCCAAAAAAGAACAAGGATACACGGATGTCTTTTGCCCGCATGGCACTTGCCACACTTATGAGCTTCACCGCTGCTTCTGCCCTTCATGCAGAAGAGATCACCAAACTGCGTATTGCCACCGAGGGCGCTTACCCTCCTTTCAACTACACCGGTTCAGATGGCGTCCTGACCGGATTTGATGTTGAGATTGGCAACGCACTTTGCGCAGAGATGAAGATTGAATGTGAATGGGGCACGCAGGAATGGGACGGCATGATCCCGGGTCTCGTTTCCGGTAAATACGATGCAATCATCGCCAGCATGTCTATTACAGACGAGCGCCTTGAGCGCATTTCGTTCTCACGCAGCTACTACAACACACCATCAACCATTGCAGTTCCTAAAGATTCTCCGGTTACCGAAATCACTCCGGAAGCTTTGGATGGCCTGCTGATTGGTGCGCAGGGCGGTACGACCCACTCTGTTGTTGCTGAAGAGATCTACACAGATTCTGACATCTCCCTGTACCCGACCTCGGAAGAGTATAAGCTGGACATCGAAAATGGCCGACTGGATGCAGTGATTGACGACCTTGGTGTTCTGCAGAGCTGGCTTGATTCTGAAGATGGCTCCTGCTGCAAGATCATTGGTTCATTGCCGATCCAGCCTGAGCTGCACGGACAAGGCATTGGCGTTGGTGTTCGCAAAGGTCAGGAAGAGCTGGCGGATCGCTTCTCAGAAGCGATTCTCGCGATCCGTGCCAACGGCACCTATAAGACCATCAACGACAAATACTTCTCGCAGGACGCCTACGGCGAATAAGCGTTGACGAGAAGAAAGAGGCGAAACTGGGGAAAGTTTCCGTGATGCATCACCGTTTTGGGGATTTAGTAAACCCAAAACCGATCAATGTGGAAACTTCCTCCTCTCAAGATGGATTGTATTGGCAATTTTTTGCAGACACCCCTACTCAAATAGGTTGTAATCTGCATTCATCCATTTAAAGATGCGCCCCGGCTATGCAGGGAGCCATCGTGATGACCCCTGCCAAAAATTCACAAAGGGGACTACACATGGGCTTCATGCGCTTTGCTTCTGTAGCAACACTCGCACTTCTTGCTTCTACACAGGTACAGGCAAAGGAATGGACCACAGTCCGAATTGGCACTGAAGCCTCATACCCTCCATTTGCTTACACCACTGCTGATGGAAACCTGACTGGCTTTGAAATTGATCTGGGCAACGCGCTTTGTGCAGAGATGAAGGTTGAATGTGAATGGATGCCTGTTGACTTTGACGGCCTGATCCCAGGTCTGGTCGCAGGCAAGTACGACACGATCATGGCCTCCATGTCCATCACGCCAGAGCGGAAGCAGCGCATTCAGTTTTCTGAGAAGTACTACCAAACTCCTCCAGCTGTAGCAGTGCCAAACGACAGCACAATCACCGAGGCCACTGTTGAGGGCATGGACGGTGCACTTGTAGGTGCACAGGCTGGCGCGACACACGCAGTGTTTGCGGAAGACGTTCTGACTAAATCAGAAGTGTCTTTGTACCCTACTGCTGATGAATATAAACTGGATCTGGAAAGCGGTAGACTTGACGCTGTGGTCGATGACGTAGTTGTTCTTTCCGAATGGCTGGACTCAGATGACGGCAACTGCTGTAAACTTCTGGGTACCATGGCGGCTATTCCAGAGATCCACGGTGAAGGCGTTGGCGTTGGTGTTCGTAAGAGCGACCAAGACTTGGCAGACCTATTCTCCAAAGCGGTTATTGCTTTAAGGGAGAATGGAAAGTACAAAGAGATCAACGACAAATATTTCGACTTTGATGCCTACGGAGAGTGATGGCATCAAGCTGCAATACACTCTAACGGCGGGACAAATTTCCCGCCGTTCTAAAAAGAATAGGGGCAATCCCCGTAATGAATGAAATGCTTACACTCTTGTCCTTTGGGGACATGGGATGGGGTGACGAGATAGCGCGTGGCGTTGTCATGACCGTCTCCCTTGCTTTGGCAAGCCTTCCCATTGGCTTGCTTTTAGGCTTTTTGCTGGCGCTTGCGAAGAAGTCCGAAGAGCCTTCTCTGCGCGCCGCCGCCAATATTTACACAACACTCTTTCGGGGCCTTCCAGAGCTCCTTACCCTTTTTCTCGTCTATTACGGCGGTCAGATCCTCATTCAACAGGTGCTTGCTCTGTTTGGGGAGGTCTATTTTGAGGTGAACGCCTTTCTGGCAGGTATGATTGCCCTGTCACTTGTGTTTTCTTCTTACGCTTCCGAGGCCTTCCTATCTGCTTTCCGCGCGATCAACAAAGGTCAGTATGAAGGTGCTAATGCGCTGGGTCTGGGATACGTGCACACCATGCGTCTGGTTATCCTGCCGCAGCTGGTTCGCCTGTCCCTGCCTGCGCTGAGCAACTTGTGGCTGATCTTGCTGAAAGAAACCTCTCTGGTCTCCATTATCGGTCTGGCGGACATTATTCGCTATTCCAACATGGCAGCGCGCACAACCAAAGAACCGTTCCTGTTCTTCTCTGTTGCCTGCGCGATCTATCTTGTACTGGCGATCATTTCTTCTGGTGGCATTTCCCGCCTTGAGTCCTGGGCTAAACGCGGGGAGACTTCCAGATGAGTGATGTTTCTACGGGAACTCCGGGAAGCTTCGTGCAGTCCGAGATTATTGAGGCAAAAGCCCCTCCTCCTGCTCCTACATCGCGGCCATGGACGCCGACCCGTATTGCTGGCACTACATGGCTGACGCTGTGGATTGCAGCTGGTCTTGGCATTGTGTGGTTTTTGCTGAACTCAAACCATGTTGCCTTGGTGTTTGGCGGTGACGGGCTTCTGCCTGTTTCCATCACCCACAACGCGACATTTTTGAGCAGGTACGGTGAGAAATTCGTTTCAGGCTTCATTGTAACACTGCAGCTTGTTGGTGCTTCCATGCTGCTGGGTGTTATGCTCTCCATTCCCATGACCTTCATGCGGATGAGCAAGAGCCGTATTCTGGGCGGCATTGCCTATGGCTATGTATATTTCTTCCGTGGCACTCCCCTGCTCGCACAGGTGTTCCTGATCTATTACGGCGCAGGTACGTTCCGTGAGCCACTGCAATCCGTTGATATGTGGTGGTTCTTCCGTGATGCGTGGAACTGTGCCATTCTGGCATTCACGCTGAACACCGCCGCCTATCAGGTGGAAATCCTACGTGGTTCCATCGAGAACGTTGCCAAGGGCCAGTGGGAAGCGGCATCCGCGCTTGGTCTTCCGAAATGGCTGACCTTCTGGAAAATCATCCTTCCGCAGGCTTTGATCGTTTCTCTGCGCCCTTATGGCAACGAAATTATCCTGATGATCAAGGGCTCCGCGATCGTTGCGATCATTACCATCTACGACCTGATGGGAGAGACACGGCGCGCGTTCTCACGAACCTATGACTTCCAGGCGTATGTATGGGCGGCAATTGCCTATCTGGTTATGGTGGAAACACTGCGCCGGGCGTGGGATCGTATCGAGGCTCGTTTGACGCGCCACCTGAAACGATAAGCCATAGGGCAGAAACGAACACATGAAAGCGCAGGCCTCAGGACCTGCGCTTTTTTTCGTTAAGGCACTCCATCATTTTGCGTGGTATCTCAGTGTGAAACTGATAGTGTGGCGGCGCTTTGATTCAAGAATACAAGGAAAATCCGATGGCAAAAGTCGCGTTTATTGGTTTGGGTGTCATGGGATTCCCAATGGCAGGTTATCTCGCCTCTCGTGGCGGTCACGACGTTACTGTTTACAACCGGACAACCGCCAAAGCAGAGGCATGGGTAAAGGAGCATAGTGGCTCATTCGCCCTAACCCCCAAGGAAGCTGCTGAGGGATGTGACATTGTTTTTACGTGTGTAGGTAATGATGATGACTTGCGCTCCGTCACGACTGGCGAGAATGGCGCATTTCACGGCATGAAGCCAGGATCGATCTTTGTGGACCACACAACAGCTTCTCCAAAGGTGGCCCGTGAGCTGGACGAGAAAGCGCGGGCGGGCGGATTTTCATTCCTTGACGCTCCCGTATCCGGCGGACAGGCTGGCGCTCAGAAGGGCGTTCTAACCGTCATGATCGGCGGTGAGGAAGAGGTCTTCAACCGCGCTAAGCCATTCATTGATTGCTTTGCAAAATTCGCTGGCCTGATGGGGTCTGTGGGCGCAGGTCAACAGACCAAGATGGTCAACCAGATCTGCATTGCCGGTTTGATGCAGGGCCTTTCCGAGGCGATCCATTTTGCACAAAAGGCTGACCTTGATATTGAAAAAGCCATTTCTGCAGTGCGTGGTGGAGCGGCTCAGTCCTGGCAGATGGAAAATCGCTGGGAGACCATGCGTGCCGGCAATTTCGACCACGGGTTTGCCGTGGACTGGATGCGCAAGGATCTGAAGATGTGCCTGGAGGCCGCTGATGAAGTTGGCGCTCGCCTACCTGTGACGGCTCTGGTGGATCAGTTCTACGCGGAAATTCAGGGAATGGGCGGCAATCGCTGGGATACGTCCAGCCTGCTTGCCCGACTGAACAATGCTGACAAGAAGTAAGCTCCTGCAACACAAAGCCCCGATCAGCTTGACCGGGGCTTTAATTCTCAGCTTAGCAAACAGGCTTTATGACATGTTCGATTTTGGCTTTTCGGCGATGATATAAGATAGCGGCAGTTCAGTTGTGTACTTGATCTGCTCCATGGCGAAGGTGGTGGAAACGTCCGCGATATCTACCTTGGCAATCAGCCGCTTATAGAAGTCGTCATAAGCATCAATGTCCGGCACTGCGACGCGCAGCAGGTAGTCCACCTGTCCGGCCATGCGGTAAAATTCCACAACCTCGGGAAACTCGCGGATCACATCTGCGAATTTGCGTAGCCAGTCGTCTGTGTGCTGGTTGGTGGTGATGGCAACGAAGGCGGTGACTTTGGCGTTGACCTTCTTTGGGTCAAGCACAGCAACGCGGCGGGTGATGACCCCGTCCTCTTCCATCTTCTGGATACGGCGCCAGCATGGGGTGGTTGACAAACCAACGCGACGGCCGATCTCAGCTACCGGAACGGTGCTGTCTTCTTGTAGAATGGACAGAATGCGACGGTCGATCCTATCGATCATATTATACCCCTATCTCCCACCGGAAATTATTATTTGGCGCAAAATCATTGCACGAAGCATACGGTCAAGCAGAATGGTATTCCAGCTCAAAACGCCAATTTTTTTGTAGGAATATAGGTTATCGTTCTACATAATATTGAAATCAGGGAATATAATTTCAGTAGACTGGAAATCTTCTGGAGCCAAAGAAACCAGATCCCATATAATTAGGCTGATAAAAAAATAATCTCTCCATTTATGCCATCAGGCGTTCAACTTCTTCTCTCAAGAGCGGGAGCAGTTCTTTTTCGAACCATGGGTGTTTTTTTATGTGGTGGTTGTTGCGCCAGGAAGGGTGAGGAAGGGGGATAACTTGAGGGCCGAGGCCATCTGCGTGGCGTTGTTTTGTCGTTTCCCAGATTGTTTGGAAATTCTCGATTGTTTCCCAAATGCGTTTTTTGGTGAAGTCGGGCATGTGGTAGGCCTGCGCATAGCCACCTATTGCAAGCAGTGTTTCAATCTGCGGCATATTGCTGAATATTTCTTGATGCCAAGTCTTCTTGCATTCGGGTCTTGGGGGCTTATCTCCGCCTTTGGAGTCCAAACCGGGAAAACAGAAGCCCATGGGGATAATTGCAAGTTTGGCGCGGTCGTAGAAGGTCTCGCTATCGACCCCCATCCAAGTGCGCAAGCGATCGCCGGAGGGGTCGGTAAAGGGGATGCCGGAGGCGTGAACACGGGTTCCCGGAGCCTGTCCGCATATGGCGATGCGTGCCGTTGAGGACAGCACGACTACAGGCCGCGGCTCATGCGGCAGGGGCTGGCGGATTGGATGCTCCACACAGACCCTGCACGCAGCGATGCGCTCTCTTAAGTCTTGGATTTTTCTTTCATCACCTGTAGTGCTGCCTGCACTGCGGGGCGCTCTGTCATCATTGCATACCATCTGCGCAGATTACCAAGTTCCTCAGGAACTTGCAGCTTAATTACGCGGGCAAAGTTTATTGCTACAAACAACGTGATGTCAGCAATGGAATACCGGTCTCCCGCAACGAACTGGTTGCCCGCCAGTTGTGCATCAAAAATTTCCAGTGTCTCCATGACTTTGGGCCGATTGGCCTCTCCCCACTCCTTTACCTGCGGCTGTTCAAGCAGTGCCATAGCGGGGTTGGTGTGGCGGAATACCTGAGCAATTTGATATAACAGACCCAGATCCCCTCGCCGGTTCCACATCTCGATCAGCGCCCGCTCCTTCGCCGTTTGGCCCAGCAAAGGTCTGAGAGGGTTCATTTCTTCGATGTAACGGCAAATGGCACAGCTTTCGGCAATTGCAGTGCCGTCATCGAGCAGGAGTACTGGCAATCGCTGAAATGGATTAATCGCTTTAAATTCGTCTGCCTTCAATTCGCCATGCATGAAATCTACGTAGGTAGTATTAACCTTAACACCCTTCTCCGCGAGGAATAAGGTAACACGAAAAGGGTTAGGCGCTTGCCTGTGACTATAAAGTTTCAATGGTGCCTCCCAACAACCATTAGCTGTTGCCCTTACAATCTATGGGTGAAACTGTCCCAAAGCAGGGCATTCTTCCAGCATTTGCGCTCACTCGTATACTTGATGTTAACCCTAAGAGTCAGAGCAATCTTAAGAGATCATGTTCATTCTGGTCAAAAGGGCAAGTATCCCATCAATCTATTTGCACAACGAGCTCGAGAATACATGGATAACGGATCGTCGCAGAATAGTATGGACAAGACAACTATTAATCACGCCAGAGCAAATCGTCGGCGAGAAGTTGCGCGTACCGTAAAGGACGCCCGTGAACGTCTTGGTATGGTAGAGGGTGTTCGTCCCAGTTTTGAAGCTGATCTTATTTTGATGTTCGTGAAGAATAGATTGTCGGTGGCTTATGCGACGCCGATGATCGCCACTGTGGCTGCGACTGTCTCAACCTACTGGGTTCCCGTGAATTTGGCCATCGGCTGGCTTGTGGTCATGCTGATTGCGCACTCTCTTGTTATATTGTCCACCAAACGCATGGAAAAAAGCCTTGCTCGAGAAGGCAAACTGCGTTCAATCCGCAGAGTGCTGTTTGCTGGCGATATGCTTTATGGCCTCGTTTGGGCGGCATTTTTCATCAGCGGACTGCAATTTAATACGGATTACAGCTTCGATGTTTTCCAGTTCGCGACCATGTTGATTGTCATTGCGATGGCCACCATGCTGTCCTCTCCCCTTCCCGGCGCCTTACTGGCTGCTACCACTCCAATCACCGTGGCCCTGCTCATCAGCTTCTGGCAATTTGATGGAATGCACCACTATGCAATGGGGCTGATGGCTATTGGGGCGCAAGTGTTCTTTTATGTTTTGAGCAAGCAACTGCATAACTCCGCATTGACCTTGCTGGAATACCGGGCTGAGAAGGATCACCTGATCTCCGAGATGGAACAGGTCAATGCGATCTCACAGGAAGCGCGGCGCAGAGCGGAAGACGCGAACCTGGCCAAGACGCGTTTTCTTGCAACAATGAGCCACGAGCTGCGCACGCCTTTGAATGCGATCCTAGGGTTTTCCGAGGTGATGAAGGACGAAATCCTTGGCCCAATGCAGAACAAAACCTACGTGGATTACTCCCGGGACATCAACCAGTCAGGCGAACACCTGCTCAATCTGATCAACGAGATCCTCGATCTGTCGCGCATTGAGGCGGGGCGTTATGAGTTGCAGGAGGAGCCGGTTTGTCTCCGCGATGTCGCCGTGGACTGTAAGCATATGATGCATATGCGGGCAGCGGCAAAGAACATCGAGATCCATGAGTCTTACGAGGAAGGCCTAAGCAAGGTCTGGGCAGATGAGAAGGCCCTGCGCCAGATGGTCTTGAACCTGTTGGCCAACGCCATCAAGTTTACGCCTGAAGCAGGGGAAATCTCCATTCATGTGGGCACTGATGGATCTGGTGGTCAATACATCAGCGTATACGACACCGGTGCTGGTATTCCAGAAGAAGAGATCCCTGTGGTGCTACAGGCGTTTGGTCAGGGCACGCAGGCCATTCAGGATGCCGAGCAAGGTACCGGCCTTGGCCTTTCCATCGTTCAGGCACTGGCCCAGATGCACGAGGGCGAGTTCAAGCTAACCTCCGAGCTGCATAAGGGCACGCAGGCGACTATTTCTCTGCCTGCCAAGCGCGTTTTGAACCAGACTGACCCAATCCCGACACCAGACCCCAATGCACGTAAAAATAGAGCGCCCTTGCTTCGTGCAGGATGAGTGCGTAGTTTCCGAATTTGTTCGAGACGAGTTTGTTGGGAGGCAAACATATGCTTCGTGGGTCCTGCCATTGCGGTGCGGTTAAGTTTGAATTTCGTGAAAAACCAGAGTGGCTGACAGAGTGTAATTGCTCTGCGTGTCGTCGCTACGGCACCGTTTGGGCGCATGGGGCGCCCGAGAATGTGAGCATTGAATGTAATCCGGATGCGACCTTCCGGTATGCGTGGGGCGACAAGGGTCTTGAGTTCCATACCTGCAAGACTTGCGGCAACACCACGCACTGGGCGCCTGCTAACCCGAAGGGGGATAAAATGGCGATCAATACACGTTTGGTGCCAGCTGAAGACGTGAAGGACATCCGTGTGCGCCACTTTGATGGGGCTGATACGTGGCGCTTCGTGGATTAACTGAGTTCATCAAACCGCGTTTACGTTGAAATGTGCGTTGGTTTGAAGAGAACCGGTATTTTTTGCGTCGGTTGGTGAGAAATACAAAAGGCCACCTCAACTCGTGAGAGTGAGGCGGCCTTTTTCAACTTATCCCCCTTCCCGAGAGAGGGGGTAATGTTAGATCAGTCCTGACCTGCAACGCCTGCATCAGCAAAGGTTGCCATACCGGAGTGTGTTGCAGCAGCGGCCTTGATGATGCCAGCTGCGATTGCCGCTCCGGAGCCTTCGCCAAGGCGCATACCAAGGTCGAGCAGAGGCTTGCCGCCCATCTCGGTCAGGGCGCGGCGGTGTGCTGGTTCGGCAGAGGCGTGAGAGAAGACACAGTGCTGCAACGCGGTGTTGTCCATCTTGTACAGGATGGCAGCTGCCGCGGATGTGACGAAACCATCAATAACGACAGGAACCTGCTGCATGCGAGCTGCAAGAATAACACCCGCCATGGCTGCGAACTCGCGGCCACCGATGCGACGCAGAACTTCCAGAGGCTCCACTTTGCCCGGGCCACCAATGCGCTGCACGGCCTGCTCAACGACTGCGATCTTGTTCTTCAACGCCTCACCCTGAACGCCGGTGCCCGGACCAACCCACTCTTCAGCGGTGCCACCAAACAGTGCGTAGAAGATGGCTGCTGCAACAGTGGTGTTGGCGATGCCCATCTCGCCAATGCAGAGCAGGTCTGTGCCACCGGAGATGGCTTCCATGCCGAAGGCCATGGTTGCTGCGCATTCGCTTTCTTCAAAGGCATCTTCCACCGAGATATCCGGGGTTGGCATTTCCAGTGCCAGTTCAAACACCTTCAGGCCAAGGTCATAGGCAATGCAAAGCTGGTTTACGGCTGCGCCGCCAGCTGCAAAGTTGGAAACCATCTGCGCGGTCACTTCTTTCGGGAAAGCAGACACGCCTTTGTCGGCTACACCGTGGTTGGCTGCAAAAACAGCCACGAGCGGGCGGGTCACTTTTGGCATTGGCATGCCCTGCCATGCGGCAAGCCATTCTACCAGCTCTTCCAGACGTCCCAAAGAGCCCGATGGCTTTGTCAGCTGCGCATCACGCTTTCTAACCGCCTCAACCGCTTCAAGGCTTGGACCGGGCATTTCGCCCACCAGATTTCTGATATCATCGAATGGCAGTGCCGACGTCGCAAGAGACATACGCTTCTCCGAACTGAGTTGATCCGCAAAAATGGATTTTTTGCGCTTTGTTGTTTGCGCAGATCTATAAGCTACTCGACACAGAATACAAATGAGACTTATCAACTATTTGTGGTTTCCACGGCTTTGCAAACTACTAATTGTTGATTTAGAGCTTAGGATATTCGTGCGCCGTACTCTGATTTTTTGCCTTTGAGCGATTCTCTGCCATTTGATTGAAGCAATCAGATGGAACGCGGTCAAAGACATTCCAACTGCTTTTGATGCCTGTTTCATTTCAGCGAGACCCATTATGTCCGACGATCATAACCGCGAAGATTCCCTGCCCTCGTCCTCCTTCGTTTTGTCGGAGGTGGCCGAACTGGTGCGCTTCTTCTCCCGCATTCCGTTGCCCAAGCTTGGCAAGTGGGATGATCTGAACACGGCACCCGATTTCCGGTTGCGGGCGCGCAGCATTCCGTTGGCAGGCGCGGTGATTTCGCTGCCGAGCATTGTGGTGCTGCTGGTGCTTTCACAGAGCGCGTTGTCATCTGGGGTTGTCGCCCTGCTTGCCATTGCCGTGGTTGCTGCGGTTCAGGGCTGTTTGCATGAAGATGGTCTGTCGGATGTGGTTGACGGGTTCTTTGGCGGGCATACGGCGGAGCGGCGTCTTGAGATCATGAAAGATAGCCGCATTGGCGCTTTCGGCACCGTGGCGCTTGTGCTCTCGCTCAGCCTGCGCTGGCTGCTGCTGTCTTCCTTGCTGGAGACGTTTGGCGGTTTGGGCGCGGCTTTGGGGTATCTGGCTGCCGAGACTGCGGGCCGGACCGGAATGGTCTGGATCTGGCATACAGTGCCGGCGGCTTATCAAGGTGGCTTGTCGACCCGCTTCGGGATACCAACGAAGACCGCGCTTTATCAGGCCGCCTGTTTTGGTCTGCCGTTTGTTGTGATCAGCCTGTTTTACCTCAGCTTCTGGCAGGTTGTTTTAGGGGCTCTGGTGAGCTTTGTGCTGGTGTGGGCGCTGGCGAAATTATCCTTCTCCAAGATTAAAGGCGTTACCGGAGATGTATTAGGCGCTGCACAGCAGGTCGGTTCCCTTGGTTTCCTTCTGGGCGCACTCTGTCTTTAGAGGTCTCACTTAGATTGATCTTTGTGGTCATTGAACTGACCTATGTGGGAGGTCAGGAGAGTACCAACCACCATAAGTATACGCAGTTTACCGTATTAAATCGCGACTGATCACTGCGCTGCAACGGGACACTCAGGCCCGAAGCAGGCAAAGTATTGGCAGGCACTCGAGAGCGTATGGCCGTAGTTTTACCGAGTTTTTGGGTGATACTGTCAATATCCTGATCACTACACCGTCAACTATTGGCACTCCGCGTTGATAATGATGACATAAGACATATATTTTATAGGAAAGACTTTGTCAGGCACTCTAGAACGACCAGCCAGCCCTTGTTTAAAACTGTGTAAGCTGGATCCAGAACAAAAAATATGTGTGAACTGCTGGAGATTACTGAGCGAGATTGCAGAATGGGGTTCCTTGTCGGCGCACGCGCAACAGGACATTGTTGCAAAGCTCCCTGCTCGCAAAGCTGATTTTCTGGCTCATCAAATGGAGGATGCTCAATGCGCTGGATGATAGGTCTTGTCATCCTTGTGGGCGCCATGGTGATTGGCGTTGCTACCGGATACCTTGGAACACCGTCCTTTTTGGGCGATGCGTTTCAGGAGGAAGGGCCGCGCCTTGTTGCTTTGCTGGCCATGGGGATCGTCATCGGAATGGGGATTTTCAGCCGCCGTCCGAGAGTTCCCGCGGTTGTTGGTGCTGTGGTGTTCTGGGGTGGTCTGGCACTGCTGCTGGTGATTGGCTACTCGTTCCGCTTTGAACTGATGACCGTTCGCGACCGGGTTATGTCCGAGCTGTTTCCCGGTTCCATCAGCCAGAGCGCAAACGGTGAGATGGTGATTTCGCGCGGGTCCAATCAGCAGTTCTTTGTTGATGCAGAGGTGGATGGTGTTCCTTTAGACATGCTGGTTGATACGGGAGCTTCTCACATTACGCTCACCCATAGAGATGCAAACCGGATTGGCATTGATACGGAAAACCTATCCTTCAATACGCCGGTTTCCACGGCGAACGGTATGGGGTTTGTGGCGCGTGTGCGCTTGCCGGAGCTGCAAATTGGAAGTTGGCGCCTGAACAGTGTGCCAGCATTTGTGGCACAAGATGAAATGCTAGGCACCAGCTTGCTAGGTATGAGTGCCTTGAATACCTTTGCCAGCTGGCGGGTGGAAGGCAATCAGCTGATTTTGCAGGCACGTTAAATCAGCCAGACCATATGAAAAAAAAGCCGCGGACATAAAAGTCAGCGGCTTTTGTCTTTTGAGCTTGAGGCCTGCTTTACAGCAGACTGTAGATAAACTGGGCCGCAGCGATCAGCAGGAAGATGCCGAATGCGATCTCCAGCTTGCGCCTTGGCAGTTTATGCGCGAACTGCGCGCCCATGGGTGCCACGTAGGTGGAGATCGGGATGATCAGCGCCACGGCCAGCAAGTTGATGTAGCCGACGGAGAACGGAGGCAGGTTGGGTGCGCCCCACCCTGCTACGACCATGCCAATAATCGCTGGAATAGAAATCAACACGCCCACCCCTGAGGATGTGGCCACGGCCTGATGGATTGGGCGGCCAAACAGGGTCATGAAGGTGTTGTTCAGGACGCCACCGCCAATGCCCATCAATGTTGAGAAAAAACCAACCAGTACACCAATAAACGAACGTGCAGGATTGCCGGGAATGTCACTGCCCAGCTTCCAGCTTTCGCGGTTGAACAACATGCCCATGGCGACCACAAATGCAATGCCTGCAAAGATGGCTTTGAGCGTTTCACCGGAAACAATCGCGGCCACGTAGGAGGCCAGAAACACGCCAATTGGTATAGGAATAATCCAGCTTTTCAGCAGGGCCAGGTCCACAGCTCCCTTCTTCTTGTGCGCAAAGAAAGAGCGTAAGGACGTGGGGCCAATCACACCAAGAGAGGATGCCACCGAGATCTGGACCACGTTGGTGGTATCAACGCCGACATGCGTTAGCACGGTGACAAGGATGGGAACAAGGATCGCGCCGCCGCCGATGCCAAACAATCCCGCCAGAAAACCTGCCAGTGCGCCAGAGGCAATCAGCGCTGCGCCGAACCCCAGCATCGACAGCGAAATCATGTCCATGCTGTCCCCTCCTCAATTCCAATGGTTTCCAACGAGCGTTGCTCCTTTTGTTCGCGGGCTTCGCGTATTTCAGCTTGATGACGTGAGACCGCCGCCAGTGCATCTTCCAGCACCTCAATGCCAGCGCCTGCTTTGTTGGCTTCCACCGTCATGATGCGGCGGAAGTGGCGAGCGCCGGGTAGGCCCTGATAGGTGCCAAGGATATGGCGTGTAATTGATGCCAGCTTGGTGCCTTCGGTCAGTTCGTTCTCGATATAGCCACGGTAGATGTCCATTGCTTCTACCGGAGTGACGGCGGTTGTATCTTCGCCGTAGACCACACGGTCAACATCGGCCAGCAACATCGGGTTTTGATAGGCCGCGCGGCCCATCATGACGCCGTCGAGCTTTTCCAGATGCGCGGAGGTCTCTTCCAGTGTTGCCACCCCGCCGTTGATGCCGATGAAGATATCCGGCAGGCGCTGTTTCAGGCGGTAGACCAGCTCGTAGTCCAGCGGCGGCACATCGCGGTTTTCCTTGGGGCTGAGGCCCTTGAGCCATGCTTTACGGGCATGCACCCAAAGGGCATCTGTACCCGCAGCAATAACTTTATCGGCCAGAGCGTTGAGAGCCTCTTCCGGCTCCTGATCATCCACGCCGATGCGGCATTTAGTGGTGACCGGAATAGAGACCACGTCCTTCATAGCCGCGATACAATCGGCCACCAGATCGGGCTCCTGCATGAGGCAAGCGCCAAACTTGCCGGACTGGACACGGTCTGACGGGCAACCCACGTTGAGGTTGACTTCGTCATAGCCCCGATCTTCGACCATCTTGGCGCAGTCCGCCAGCGCTTTAGGGTCGGAGCCACCTAGCTGGCAGGCAACCGGCTGTTCTTGTTTAGAAAACCGCAAATGACGGTCCCTGTCGCCATGGATCAAGGCGCCAGTGGTGACCATCTCGGTGTAGAGCAGCGAGTTCTTGGAAAGCACACGGTGAAAAGCACGGCAATGCCTGTCCGTCCAATCAAGCATAGGCGCGACTGCAAACACCGGCTGATTGATATCATAGAGTTTTTTCTTATTTTCAGTCATTTAGCATTCCTGAAACCCTGCCTAATTCGTTCCGATGGGCACCATACTCTCACAGCCTCGCCAAGATGGCAGTATCTCTTATTGCGCGCAGATACTGATTGAAGAAGCCAAAGGGCAAAATCGTTCGCCGAGAATGCAAGGTGTTCTCACGCAAGCAGGTGGTCCAAACTTGGCTCAACAAACGAGAAACTGAGTGATCGCTTCCGAGCGGGATGAAACACGCCCAAAAACCTTCGAAAACGTCATAAAGCGTTACCTTCAAGATCACAACCAAGAAATTGGAAACGGGAAAGCACCACATTTGCCGAATTGAAGCAGTTTGCGGAATTGCTGGCTGTTTTGGACGGAGACCCAGTAAACTAGGGAAATTGACTACGTCCGAATCAAGGGACGTCCTTTGAACACCCCGAAAAGCCCAAGGGGCACTCTGATGTTTAATCCAATTGATTTTCCCAAGCCCATTCTTATTTCGGTCAATGATGTGGAGCTTGAAGTTTTTGAAGCAGGCCAGCAAAACGCGGGAAACCCTATTGTGCTGTGCCATGGATGGCCGGAGCATGCTTTTTCGTGGCGGTATCAGGTGCCTGCGCTTGTTGATGCGGGCTACCATGTCATCGTTCCCAACCAACGAGGCTTTGGCAACTCCTCGCGCCCGAGTGAGGTGACAGACTATGATATTGCGCATTTGGCGGGTGATTTAACCGGACTGCTTGATCATTATGGATACGAACAGGCGACCTTTGTGGGGCATGATTGGGGGGCGCTTGTCGTCTGGGGCTTGGCTTTGTTGCATCCTGAGCGGGTCAATAAACTGATCAATCTGAGCGTACCTTATCAGGAACGTGGCCCGAAGCCATGGGTCGAGTTCATGGAAGATATGCTTGGCAGCGACTTCTATGTTGTTCACTTCAATCGGCAACCCGGCGTCGCGGACGCGGTGTTTGAAGAAAACACCTTCCAGTTCCTTCGCAACATATACAGGAAGAACCAGCCCCCCAGAGCACCGGAACCGGGCATGGCACTGATCAATCTGGCCAAAGCGGAAACGCCTCGCGGTGATCCGCTAATGAGCGATAGTGAACTTGCTGTCTTCGTGTCTGCTTTTGAGACCTCAGGCTTTACCGGCGGCCTGAATTGGTACAGAAACTTTGATCGCAACTGGCATCTATTAGCGGACGTCAACCCAATTATCGAACAGCACGCCTTGATGATTTATGGCGACAGGGACGTGGTCCCGAAATCAAAAAGACTAGAAGAGTTTGTGCCCAATGTGGACGTGGTCAATCTGGATTGCGGTCATTGGATTCAGCAAGAAAGGCCGGATGAAACGAACCAGGCGATATTAAACTGGCTGGAGAAGCAGGAGGCCTCTTAACCTCCAACTCGCTTCAGAGTCCAGCCCACCACATCGCGGGACTAAACACCTAGTCAGCCAGACGCTTCTTGATACGACTTAGTGCGACCGGTGTGATGCCGAGATAGCGAGCAATCTCGTTTTGTGTTACCAGCTCAATGATCTCTGGTGTGTTTTGTAAAAGTCTTCGATACCGGTCTTCGGCAGATAAACACAGCAGTTCATATTCCCGCATTTCTTTCTTCATGCCAAACTTGAGTAGAAAATCGACCACGGCTGCGGAGATTTCAGGGTCTTTACGGCTGGCTTCATACAGTTCGCTGAAACGCAGAACGACAAGCTCGCAGGGTTTCAGACAGACAAGGCTGAATGTGCAAAGCTCGCCTGCATGAATTGCACTTAGGCTGCCTATATTGTCACCCGGAAGGATAAAGGACTTGATGTTCTCCTTGCCATCCGGTGACAGGTAGTATGCCTTTAACAACCCGCTGTTCACCAGAAACAGGGATTGGCTCAGATCTCCTTGTCGGAACAAATACTCGTTTGGTTCCGCGGAGCGAGCCTTGCCGTTCAGTGTGATGAATTCATTTAATTTCATGATTTTAACTTGGGTTAATTCCGAAAGCCGCAGGGACACGTATTCATTCCGAACATCATGATTAATCAATCTGTTCGGAAGTAACAAATGAAGATTGTTGGTAAGTATATTGTCATTACTGGCGGCGCGTCAGGAATAGGACTTGAGTTGGTGAAGCAGCTTAATGACGAAAACGAGATTTCGATCATAGCTCGTTCTTCATCTGGTTTGGATAAATTACGCCAGGATTACGGAGGAATAAACGTCATTGAAGCGGACCTTGCTGATCTCAAATCCGTTGAGAATGCAGCCGAATCATTGGTTGGTACGGGCAAAAACGTTGATATCTTAATCAACAATGCCGCTGTTCAATACACGCCTCATTTTTTGGATGATGATTTTAGATTTGAAACCATCAAGCGTGAAATTGATGTCAATTTCACGTCTGTCTGCACCCTTATCTATTTGCTCTTACCTAACCTGATGAAGTCCGATCCATCAATTATTCTCAATGTGAACTCCGGATTGGCTATCTCCCCTAAGGCAAGTTCAGCGGTGTATTGCGCCACCAAAGGTTCGCTCGATATTTTTTCCCAATCGCTTCAACATCAGCTTGAAGACACCAATATCGATGTAAAACAAGTGTTTTTGCCATTGGTTGATACAGAGATGACAAAGGGCAGAGGCAAAGGAAAACTATCTGCCGAACGAGCTGCCGCAGAGATTATTAAAGGGTTGTTGAGTTCACGCTCAGTAACGGACGTCGGCAAAGTCAAGCTTCTTAGGGTTATACACCGTCTGTCACCCGGCCTTGCTGCCAAAATGATGAAGGCGAGCTAACCCATGAAACCTCTTATCAAAGTCATGCTCGTCTTGGGATCAATTTTTGCACTCACATTCGTTATGGGCCGACTACTGGGAATACTAACGGTTGATAACGTCAGGCTGTGGTTGGAACTGGCGGCAAACGTTGACCCACTGTGGCTCGTAGGCACCGTCATCCTTCTTCTCTTTCTAGACTTATTTGTTGCTGTCCCAACCCTAACTATCACGATACTGGCGGGCTATTTTCTTGGGTTTCCGGCAGGAGCAACCGCAGCATTCATAGGTATGTCTGTCGCAGCATTTTCTGGTTATACGATCAGCCGAATTTGGGGTGAGCGAGCTATTTCACTATTGGTTCGAAATCCTGATGACCGACAAGAGATGGCCAGGACCTTTCATCAAAACGGACCTGTTATGATCGTTCTATCTCGCGCAGCCCCAATCGTATCTGAGGTGACAGCTTGTATGGCCGGTGCCACAAACATGAACTTCGTTCGTTATGCTGCTTATTTCAGTTTGAGCACGCTTCCCTACGTTCTTATTGCATCTTATGCAGGCTCAATTAGCTCTGTGGAAAGCCCACATCCTGCGATTTATGCTGTCTTGTTTCTCTATGGCACGCTGTGGACAGGATGGTATTTCTTCCGACGAAAGACACGTTCAGCAGCTAAAATCTAACCTTGGCAGACCACCGGCGAACCCGACCTGTTTATTATGCAGGGCTTCAGTTACGCTGCTTTTGCAGCGTAACACCATGACTTGAGGTCGTTAAGGAGATTGATCTTCTGGTCAGCAATTTGAGCCCGAACCCAAGCGGGCCACCTTTGTGGTTCGGCATTGTTGAGCTTAGCGGTTTGTATGAGTGTACGGGCCATGGCATCTGCCTTTCCTTTACCTCCTGATCCAATAAGGAAATAAAAATATGGAACAGCATGCGCCGCAATTTCTGCAAAGATAACAAGCGATCATAAACAGGGGGAATACTGGATTATAAGCCACTCAACACTGCGCGGTGTATGGGATGAAGGAATCTGATAGGTTTTTCTTGTCATATTGAGCGTGGAAAGGAACTCAACCATGGGCACTACCAACATACAACCGGAGACTTCCCGGTCTTTTCAGGAGCTGGTGATGCTTGCGGTGCGGGTGGTGGTGGCGGTTGGGTTTATGCTGTTCAGTGCCTACGTGCTTGTTGAGGCGGCACTGGCGCTTTATGAGCTGGACCTGATTGGTATGGTGAGTGCTTACTTCCTGTTTTTCTGCACTGTTGGACTTGGGCCGTTCATATGGCCATTCTCGTGGCCTTTCGGGGAAGATCATTAGCGGGCATAGGCCTTATATGCCGCTTATATGCCGCTTAGACTTCCTGCGTTTAAGAGTATGCAGACACCCCAGCTGCGCATTCAAAATGCACTCTTGCTGTCAGGCTTCTTCTTTTTCTTGCGCCGTGTGGTCTACACCCCAGTCACGCAGGGCGAGGATGATTGGGCGCAGGGTTTCACCTTTTAGGGTGAGTGAGTATTCCACCCGAGGCGGGACGACTGCGTAGACTTTGCGAGCAACCAGTCCATCCGTTTCCAGCTCGCGAAGCTGTTTGGTCAACATGCGCTGGGTGACTGATCCGATTTGCTTTTTCAGCTCACCAAAGCGCTGCGTGCCTTCCATCAGGTGGTAGAGGATGACGCCTTTCCATTTGCCACCAATCAGCTCCAATGCAGCCTCTACCGGACAGCCCTGACTACAATTGGACTGCTGGAAGCGTTGGTTTTTATTGTTCATGTTAGCTCCATGGTATCCTTTTTGCCACTATAGACCCAATTTGTGCGTACTTATTCCCGATATAGCAATTATATAGGTTCCTTGCCAGCAAAACAAAAGAGAGGATCACACAATGACATTGACCATCGTTGCCCATCTCTATGCCGTTAAAGGTAAAGAAGAACAGCTTAAGACCGAGCTTGTGAAGTTGATTGATGTGAGCCGTGCAGATGCTGGGTGCGTGCAATACGACCTGCACGTGCACAATGATGAACCCGGTCACTTCCTGTATTTTGAACAATGGGAGAGCCGCGCCCTGTGGCAAGACCACATGAAGACACCGCATTTGGCGGCGTTTTTCGCCGCAACAGACGGCGTTTTGGATAAGCATACTGTAGACGAAATGACGCGCATCTAACGGGTTCCGAACTTGAAGACGGTCCGACGGCGAAAGTGGAACTGGATGGCAAGGTAAAAGAGCCAAAAAACGAGAAACCAGTTCCGCCTCATCAAGCAGCGTCAGTCCTTTGCGTGAGTGCTGGTTTGCCTGAGAATGAGAGGCTTCTCGTCGTTTGATTGCACCTACTTAGATGGAACACGCTCCAAAGGCTGTGTTTGACAACGGAAAATCATAGGCCTCGGTGAGCAGCCGAACCTTGTGCTTGAGTTGTTTGTATGCGGCCTGTCTGTAACACATCACAGATATTAGGAGAAAATTAATGGAATCATCCCACAAAGAGAACATAGAAAGAACATCGGGTGCGAGATTACTATGTCCAAGAAGTTTCAGTGGCGCCAGCTTTGGAGAAACGTTCCTGATTACACTGTCGGAACGGGCGTTCTCAATACTGAAATGAGTATGCGGGTTCATCGCGAAGAATGTGACACGACCCGCAAGCCATGGCGCTGGGAGCTGCATCACAACGGCGTTGTGTGCAAAGGCGATGTCAACGACAAGGTTGAAGCCATGCGAAAAGCGCAGGATGCCTATATCGCCTACCTGCGCTGATCTTTGTTCCGTTTTGAGCGGCACGCTCTCAGCCTTTGATCGTTTAGGCTTACGGCAGGCTCATGATTTTGAACCTGCCTTCTCTCCTCTTCACCACTTTGCCAGAGCGTGTTTTAGAGCATGTCGCGTTCATATGAATTCACGCGCCAAGCTCTAAACGTTTATTCTCACGCGTATTCTTGTCCGAAAACCGGGCCCACTTTTCGGGAATACGCTCTAGCTGGTTGCTGCGGCTGCTTTGGGGTGCGTTGCTCTTTTTGAGGCATCCGGTGTTGTCAGAGCATAAACAATGCTTCCCAGCACGATGAGGATACCGACCCATTGACGGATGCCAAACTCCTCTCCGATCAACAACAGACCGCACAAGACAGCCGTTACCGGGTTGACCAGCGACAAGAAGCCAATCGTGGTAGGGTTGAGTTGAACGATCCCCTTCATCCAGTTGACTGATGCCAGCCCCATTCCCAGAATTCCAATCCAGAAGAACGCCAGTACCATGTTCAGGTCCGGCATGGGAGCGGCACCTTCCAGCATGAGCGCGATGGGAACGGCATACAGGCCACCCAGAGTGACATGCCAACCGGTGTAGGTAACCATGCTCACATCAGGTTTACCCCATTTGCCGCTGAGATAAACGCCAGTGAATGTGCTCAAACACGCGGCCATTGCCGCTGCAATGCCTATCCAGTCCAGCTCAACTGCACCAAGCAGCAACATACCGACGCCAATCAGGCCAAGAAGCGCGGCCATGAGCTGCCGGGCAACGGGTTTCTTGCCATCCAGAATCCAGATGTAGAAGATGATCTGCAAGGGAAGTGTTGCCATGAGGGTTCCGGCCATTCCACTTGGCAGACGGAATGCGGCGATGAAGACAAAGAAGATCATGGATAGGTTGGTCAGGCCGATGGTCATGGCGCGCTTTACCCATGGACCTTTGAGCACGCCGGGAGCCAGTGCCAGCAGCAGCAGGCCTGCGGGCAGCAGGCGATAGACCACCATCCAGACGGGATGGTCTGCGGGCAGCAGCAGCGTGGTGACTGCGTATGTGGTACCCCAAATGGCGGGCGTGAGCGCTGTGCGCAGTTGAATCAACATATACTTCGACCTCAATTATTTTGATTTCAAATTATTCGAGTCGCTGTTTAAGATATGTAGATAGAAACGTCAAGTATCTTGATATCAAGTAATTCATCTGCAATATATGGATACATTGCCGAGAACCAGATTATTGAGAGTGACCATGACTGATCATGTTGCCCGCGTTGTGAACCAGTGGAAGAGCGAATATCCCGCGGTTGATGCCAGTCCAATGTATGTGCTGGCACGCATGATGCGGCTGAGTACGCAGATCAACAAGATGCTTTCTGCCAACTTTGGCAAGTTTGGTCTGGCAACAGGTGACTTTGATGTTCTAGCAACGCTGCGCCGCAGTGGGACGCCTTATGCGCTACGCCCAACCGAGCTGACACGTTCGAGCATGTTGACCTCTGGCACTATGACCAGCCGTCTGGACAAGCTGGAAAGACTGGGTCTGGTCCGGCGGGAAGCCAACCCGAATGACCGACGTGCATTGATGATCCGCCTCACTGATGCGGGGCGGGATCTGGTTGAGAAAGTTGCTGGTAAGCACTTTGAGCTTGAGGCCGAGATGCTCAAGGCTCTGGCTCCGGAAGACCGTGAGGCGCTCGCAGGCATTTTGGAACGCTGGAGCCACAAGCTGGAAACAGACGGAGCAATGTAGCCTTCCCTTTTCAGTGCTGCTGCCAGCCGCTTACGAGCGCACCTTTGCAAAACCTCTCTTTTTTTGGGGACCGCAATTCCGATAGGAGCTGCGGTATCTTATCAGTCGCGTGGCTTTACAAAGATGATTTCTCCAAAATAACAGGTTGTTTTTAGAATTCAGTTCCCCATCTGAAGATGCAGGAAGTTCAAATCCTAGCCAAAATTGATTTATCCATGATGGTAACGGCGCTGATGAGCGCTGTTGTTAATAGACTTGCACGCCTACATTTCAGGGAAGATATGACCAAGAGAACCTTTTCTACAACCGCGTTGATTTTTTCCATTATCATGTGTGGTTCTGCTGCAGCCGGACCTGTAAACATTTCAAACCAAACCATTGATCATGATCGTACTTGGTATGGTCCGACCAGCGTTCAGGGAAGCACAGCCAGAGGAGCCTTGCAGATCGCGGGACCGGCCAACTTCAATGACTCCAAGTTTACTTCCAAGGTTTCTGTTGTCGGGCCTTTTCACTCCACCGCTTCCCGTTATAGGTCGCAGGTTTCTGTCACCGGGCCAACAACCGCCAAAACCTCAATCTTTCGTTCGAAGGTTTCAGTAATCGGGCCGTTCAGGTCGATGAGGTCCCAATTCAAGAAAATGGTTTCTGTCACCGGACCGATGAGCGCATCGAAAACACAGTTTGCTGATCTTAAAATCAAAGGTGGAAGCAACAAGCTATCCAACAGAACAACCGCTGAGCACGTAACGATCCGATACACTGGAAACAGGTCTGGCAGACCGTACCTTTGTCTTGACGGTAACACTCAGGTCGCGAGTGTGACCTTTACTGGCGTGAAGGGGCGTGTCTATCTGGAAGATCGGCGCTCATCTGTTACAGGTCGGGTTAGGAACGGCAACACCATCAAAGGTCGTTGCCCTAAGGATTGATCCTGCGTGCGCTTATTGCGCAAGTGGCCCTGTAAGGGCTGAGTGGAACTGACAATGTTTGCCTTGGCAGCGATGTCAGTTCCGGCGTATTTTAATGACTATTGCTTGGGCTCAGGAATTACCGGACAAACAGATTGAAAACGCGCTGCCCATTTGCTTGAGCAGGTCGGTGTACAGCTGCGGGCCGGCGTTCAATGTGGACCCCAGCGGGTCCAGTTCTGCAGAGTTGACGCCAGTCCCTTCCTTCAGGACCTCAACCATTCTCGGGTTAAACTGAGCCTCGGAGAAGACGCAGGCGACGTCAAGATTTTCCAGTTTCTCGCGCACTTCAGAAATGCGTTTGGCACCGGGCAGAACTTCCGGACTTACGGTGACAGAGCCAACCGCGTTGAGATCATAAGCCTCTTCAAAATAGCGGTAAGCATCGTGGAACACCACGAACGGCTTGTTCTGATGGCTTTGTAGCTCTGCCTTCAATATTTCGGAAGTAGCGGTAATCTCATCTGCCTCAGCCTTTGCATTGGCGGCGTATCGGGCAGCGTTTGCCGGATCAGCTTCCGAGAGCGTTTTCTCTATTTCGTTCAGCATGGCGATGGCGTTTTGCGGGTCCAGCCAGATGTGCATGTCCATGGCTTCTTCGTCATGATCATCATGGGCCGAATGGTCATCATGGGCTTCATCAGCGTGCTTGGCGTGTTCGCTGTCAGCTTCGCCTGCATGGTCCTCGTGGGCATGGCCTTCGAAATCACCACCCTCACGGAAGCTGAGCAGGGTCAGGCCGTCTGTCTCGCTCAGAGTTACGATGGTGGCGTCATCCGCAAGATTTTCCAGCGGGTTTTCAAGAAAGCTCTCCATCTGGGGTCCTACCCAGAACACCAGATCGGCATTGGCGATCTTGCGGGCCGTTGATGGGCGCAGGCTATAGGAGTGCGGCGAGCCTGCCCCTTCGACCACCAGATCGGGGGAGCCAACACCCTCCATCACACTGGCCACAAGAGAATGGACCGGCTTGATGGACGTCACCACGTTGACCTGTGCCTGAGCCAATGCCGGAAACGACACGCTGCCCGCCAACACACCAAGAATACTGATTGAACCCAGAAGATGCCTCATGCGCGCCAGAACCTTTGTAATATTATTACATTCACTAATGTTACTTTATAACGTCGCGTTTTTTGGAGTGCAACGGCCTTTCTTCGACTTATTCAGATTTTGTAGAACGCTAATTGCCGGAAATAGTATCGCTTTAATTTCAGTACGTTATATGGGACATTGCCTTATTACCTGTTAGTTTTGCCTGATCTTGCTGCCAAATTGACAAGAGAGCTGTTATATTGCCCAAAAGTTTATAAGGATATTTTATGGCCGAGATTAAGGATGAGCTGGACCGCAAGCTGATTGCGATCTTGCAGGGCAACGCCCGCGAACCGGTGTCTTCGATTGCACGGCGTCTGGACGTGGCCCGTTCTACGGTTCAGGAACGCATTGCCCGTCTTGAGCGTAAAGGCATCATCATCGGCTATACCGCTATTCTTGGAGACGATCAGGACCAGAAGCGCGTTCAGGCCCTGGTGATGCTCTCTGTGGCGCAGCAGCGCTCGCGCGAGCTGATTGCGCAACTGGAGACCTACCCGGAAATCCGCAGCTGCCTGACAATCTCCGGCGAGTTTGACCTGTGCCTGATCGTGGAGCCTGACCGCCTGGAAGAGCTGGATGCCGTGCTGGACGAGATTGCCGCCATTCCAGGTGTTGAACGCACGCGCTCTTCTATTGTGCTTACAAAGAAGTTTGAGCGCCAGCGGCCTTTCATGCCGCAGAACGTCTATAGCCTTGAGAAATAGGAGCTCTTGCTCCCCCGTATTCTTCGCCAACATGAATTCACTAGAGTCTGACTGCAATTTCTCAGCGGTTCGAATCATATGAAGGCTGCACGCGCAGTCCGTTATTTTCACTATTTTAAGGTCAATATGACATAATGCCCGTCACACTGACGAGATAAAGCGTCATTTCGGCAAGTTGCCCCGTAAACTCCGGCAGTGTTTTGAGCTAAACTCTAAGACAGTTGAAACAAGCTTGGAGGGGCTTATGAGCCGACATCATGTTGCTGTTGTGGGTGCAGGTAAGATCGGTGGGATGATCGCTGCGCTGTTGCAAGGTTCAGGTGATTACCAGATCAAGGTACTGGACCAGAGTGCGGATGCACTGAGCGCGCTGGACGTGCCGCACGTGACCACAGAAGCACTGGATGTGAGTGATCTGGGAAAGCTCACAGACGCTCTGGAGGGCTGTGATGCGGTTATTTCTGCTGCCCCGTTCTTCCTGACGCCGGTGATTGCGCAGGCCGCAAAAGATGCAGACTGCCACTACCTTGACCTGACCGAAGATGTGGCCAGCACAGCTGAAGTGGAGAAAATTGCAAAAGGTGCCAATAAGGCGTTTGCTCCGCAGTGTGGCCTTGCGCCCGGCTTTGTCTCCATTGCCGGATATGATCTTGCAAAGCAGTTTGACAGTCTGGAAGACCTGCATCTGCGCGTGGGTGCCCTGCCCCGCTACCCAACCAACAAACTCAAATACAATCTGACATGGTCTACGGACGGGTTAATCAACGAGTACTGCAACCCTTGTCTTGCTATTGAAAATGGTGAGATAACCAAGGTTCCGGCTCTGGCCGGGCTACAGCATTTCTCACTGGACGGCGTTGACTATGAGGCGTTCAACACCTCAGGCGGTTTGGGCTCTTTGTCCGACACGCTAAAGGGTAAGGTGCAGAGCCTGCGTTATCTTTCCATTCGCTATCCCGGTCACCGGGACATTATGGAGTTGCTGCTGAAGGATCTGGGCTTCATCAACAAGCGTGAGCTTCTTAAGGAAGTGATGGAAGATTCCATTCCTGTGACCATGCAGGACCGTGTGCTCATTTTCATCACCGCAACGGGCATGAAGGACGGACGTTTTCAGCAAAAATCCTACTCCCACGTGGTCAATGACCGCGAGATCATGGGCAAGCACTGGAGCGGTATCCAGATCACCACAGCGGCCAGCATTTGCGCCACGCTGGATCTGTTGATGGATGGCACGCTGACCGCCAAGGGCTTTGTAAAGCAGGAAAGCATCAGCTTGCAGAACTTCCTCGCCAACCGTTTTGGCGGGCTTTACAACAATGGCGGTTCTGATGAGCAATCGCCAGGACAACAGATCGCAGCTTAAGGCACCTGACCGCTTTCGGATGTGATCGCAGAAAACAAAAAGCGCTGCTTCCTTGCGGGGGCTGCGCTTTTTGCATGACATTCTTTCTTTCGGATTAGTCGTCGCGCAGACGGCCTTTGATCTCATCAGACAGTGGAAGCGTGACTTCATTCAGTTTGCCGTCTTCCAGCACCAGAACGCGGTCAGCGCATTCCAGTTCGCTGGCGCGGTGAGAGACCATCAGAACTGTTTTGCCTCTGGTCATGGCGCGGAAGGAGGCCAGCACCTTGTCTGCGGTTGCATGATCCAGCCCTTCAGTGAGCTCGTCCGCTACCCAGATTTCCGGATCACGCAGGTAGGCGCGGGCTAGTGCCAGCCGTCGGCCTTCGCCGCCAGACAGGCCAAGGCCACCCTCGCCCAAACGGGTTTCCAGCTTTTCCTGTCTACTTTCCACCAGCTCTTTCAAGCCTGCATGGGCCAGAGCTTCCCAGAGCTCTGCATCGCTTGCGTCTTCACGGGCAACACGCAGGTTCTCTGCAATGGTGCTATGGAAGATCTGCGTACGCTGGCCAACCACTGTAAGGGCAGCACGCAATTTATCTTCGGCCAGAGAGTTCAACTCCACGCCGCCGATCTTCACAGAGCCGCTTTGCGGAGTTTGCAGGCGGGCGACAATGGCAGCAAGGGTGGATTTGCCTGCTCCACTTGGACCAATAATCACAGTGCGGCTGGCAGTTGGCAGGGCAAGGTCCACGCCGTCCAGAATAGCAGCAGCTTTGGGTGTGTAAGCGAAGGTGATGTTCTTGAGGCTGAGCGCATCCTTGCCAGCTTCAAAGGACGGAGCTTCAGAGCTGCTGCGTGCGTTTTGTAGCGCCTCACTGTCCTGCCCGGATGTGAGCAGGGAGCGGACACGGTCGGCGGCCCCTGACATCTTGCTCCAGCTGCCTGCACTGTTGGCGATGGAGATAAGCAGTTCCGGCAGGGCGAGTGCGACGAAGGCAAACAGAGCGATGTGCTTCAGCTCCATCTGGCCTTGCTGGTAAGAATAAGCTGCAAACAGGAAGGTGACGGCTACCATCACCTGACTCATGGTGCTGACAACAGCCTGATTGCGCATGTCTGTCAGATCGTTTTGTTCCTGTACTTCATCCAGCTGATTGACTGCCTTGAGGGCTGCAAGGCGCTGCTGCTCCAGACCGCCATAGACTGAAAGATCGCGGCGACCACGTACAAGGTCGGACACCCGAACGCGCAGGGCATCACGCGCAGTATTAAGCTTGCGGGCCTGCGCCTTTTGGCGGTGACCACCGGATCTTGCCAGTACGGTCAGGCCAGCGGCCTGCACAGCGCCAAGGGCGACGGAGGCCATTGGGGAGTAGTTCCACAGGATTACAAGCGTCAGGCCGGTGATGATCGTTGCGGAGCTTAGCGGCACGACCAGACGCAGAAACAGGCCGTCGAGCTGGTCTACATCGCTCACCACACGTGACAATGCGGTGGCGGAGCGCTGGCTAGAGGTGCCGTTGCTTTCGCGCGCGACGAGACCGCGGAACACGCCGGAGCGCAGGTTAGCCAGAAAACGGAAGGTAGCATCGTGGGTGATCACACGTTCCACGTAGCGACCGAAGATGCGCAGGAAGGCATAAAGACGGATGCTGTTGGACGCTGCTGAGGTGCTGTAGACAACTGCACCGGCAGACAGGCCTGCAAGGGCGGTCGCGGTGATGAAGTAGCCAGACACAGCCATCAGGGCGATGCCTGCGATTGCCGGAACAAACGCGAGTACCAGACCACCCCAAAATGCAAGCGGTTCTTCTTTTTGCAACAGCCAGATGATGCGAAGGGACGATCTCATTTCTCTTCTCCTTCACGGCCACCAATTTCAACCAGCACGCCCTCTTTCAGCGTCAACACACGGTCGGCAGAGCCAACGACACGCGGGTCATGGGTTGCGACCAGAACTGGTTTGTTCTGGGCCAGCGTTTTAAGGGCTGTCACAACCTTTTGGGCGGTTGCGCCGTCCAGATCTGCGGTTGGTTCATCTGCAATGATCAGCCTTGCGTCCTTTCGCAAGGCGGCGCGCGCCAGTGCAAAGCGGCGACGTTCGCCTAAAGACAGACCCTTGCCGTCTTCCCCGATCTGACCCGATAAGCCGCCCGGAATTTTTGCAAGTAATTCATCTACGGCAGCCAGCTTCAAAGCTTCAGTGAGTGCTGCATCATCTGCACTATCATTTGCCCGGCGCAGATTGGCGCGTAGCGTGCCGTGGAACAGCTCCGGATTTTGAGAGAGCACGGAGATGGACTGTTGCCAATTTGTCAGCCCGTAGGAGGTGATCGGAAGGCCGCCATAGGCGATCTGTCCCTGATCTACGGACAGGAAGCCCAAGATGCAATCCATCAGGGTAGACTTCCCGGTTCCGCTTGGTCCTTTGACGACCACCAGCTCGGGTTCGCCCAGAGACAGGTTGACGTCTGACAGGATCGCGCGCTGGCCACGGGAAACACTCAGGCTGCGGATGGTTAGTGCGCCGGTGGCTGGCAGCGGAACAGCGTCAATACCTTCAGCTAAGCTGCCCTTGTGATCATCATTTTCCAGCTGCTTTTGTAATTCAACGATATGGTCTGCGGCGGCTATCCCTGCCGCGCGATCATGATAGGCAGCTGCATAGGCGCGCAGCGGAGAGAAATACTCAGGAACGATCATCAGCACAAACAGGCCGCCAGCCAGTGTCAGCGGAGAGCCGTAGGTGCCGAAGCTCCAATCCCCAAGCAGGGAGAAACCAACATAGATGGCCGTGATGGCAATTGCAGCGGCGCTGAACAATTCAAGTGCAGTGCTTGAAAGGAATGCGATGCGCAGGACCCGCATGGTGGACATGCGGAACTCGCCGCCCAGCTTGCGGATATCGTCTTCAGAGCGTTTGACGGCACCGAACAGGCGCAGGGTTTCCATGCCTCTGAGGCGATCGAGCAGAAGACCGCCCATATCGGCAAGAACGCCCAGCTGCTGATCGCTGGCTTTTTTGGCCCGGATGCCAACGATTGCCATGAAGACGGGCACCAGCGGCCCAAACACCAACAGGCACAGGGCTGCAAACCAGCTGACATAGGCGACAGAGGCAAGAAGTACGAGAGGAACAAGTGAAAGGCGCGACTGGATGGGAAGAAAGCGGCCAAGGTACGGGCCAATGGCCTGAATGTGGTCTACCGCGATTGATGCGATTTTCCCGCTGGCGGGCAGTTCTGTTGCCGGTGACAGGTTGGTCAGATTACTCAGCAGACTGGTTTCCAGCCTGTGGCGCGCCTTGGAGGCTGCGCGAACCGCGATCCCGCCTCCTTGCACCCGAAGAAAGTGCCGGATGACGGCAAGAACCAGAATGGAAGCTGTTGCGTAAAATGGATCAAGGCCCGGTCCATGTGGATCGATCAGGCCCGCGATTGCCAGAGCGAGGAGTGCCGCCTGTGGTATCCAGAGAAGTTCGGAGATGCCTTGTAGCATCGCACCGCGCTTGACCAGTTTCATCTCGGGGCGAACAGCATCCTGCAGCCATATCTGACCCGCAGACTTTTTGCGCCCCCGTTTCTTTGCACCGGCACTGGCCCGCGCAATGTCTTCATCAGACAGCTCTGTAATATCTGCTAGGTTTTCAGTCATTCCGCTTATCCGGTTCCCTCTTAGCAGGGGCATCCGCCTGTATTTTTAGGCAATTTCCGAAAAAACTCTTCTATCGCCTTCACTTGCTTGTGCAATGGGTTGACCTACAAGGCCCGGAATTGCAACACGCTTGTTAGAATTACTCCAGTTATTTAATAAATCGCAATCAACTCAGGGGCGAAGATACCCCATTTAGCATGGGACATAAGCGCACAGGTGCGCCCTGCGAAATCTTCAATGCCCAGAACCTCTTGCTTTCCAGAGCTTTACGGGGTTTTACCGAGAAGCTGCCACGACAAAGATCAAAATGGCTCATGGGTTTCCCATTTTCGGGAAAATTAACGGCTTTCCGCTAGGGTCCCTCCGTTGTCTTGTTTATCTCAGCCTACATAGAGCGATTAAGTTCATATTGCTGAATAACAATAAAGGGAGAGAACCTGACATGTTTTGCTCTTTTCGTCGAGTTTGCCTTACGGCAGTCTGCGGCCTTGGCCTTACCTTCTTCGCTATCACCTCCGCAAAAACGGGTTTTTCTGAGGAGCGGGACGATGTTATTCCGCCTTTGGACATTTTTAAGACAATGGCCAGCGATCTGCAGCCCGATGGCTGGATCACCTTTCAAGAGCTGGATGGCAAGCAGATTGTCAGCTTTGCGCCGGTCATGGCCCTGAGATGCAGGCTCAAAGAGATCCGGTACTCGGTAGATTCAAAAGATCTGGATCAGAGCTTTCCTATCCCAGAATGCAACCGTGAGTATCCGTTCCAAGTGGTGCCGGATAGCATCCATCAGCCATATATTCTCGAATTTGATGGCGGAACCGTGCAGGCGCTTGCGGTACAGCTGACGTGGGATGACGACAGCAAGAGCGACGTCGCCTATTACGAGCCATGCCGTGATGTGGATTCCACGCCCTGCGCCTACCCTTTAGGCAGCAACCTATAAAAAAGGCGCTCTGACGAGCGCCTTTTAAAAAAAATCTTCCCAGAAAAGACTTATCCCATTGTCGGGATAGAGAATTCTGCGCCTTCTTTCACACCTGACGGCCAGCGGGATGTGACTGTTTTGGTGCGGGTGTAGAACTTGAAGCCATCAGGGCCGTGCTGGTTCAGATCCCCAAAGCCGGAGCGCTTCCAGCCACCGAAGGTGTGGTAGGCCAGCGGCACAGGGATCGGAACGTTGATGCCGACCATGCCGATGTTGATACGGCTTGTGAAGTCACGGGCGGTATCACCATCACGGGTGAAGATCGCAGTGCCGTTGCCGTATTCATGCTCCATTGGCAGCTGAATGGCTTCTTCATAGGTCGCAGCGCGCACAACGGTCAGAACTGGACCAAAGATTTCTTCTTTGTAGATGTCCATGTCTTTGGTTGTATTGTCGAACAGGCAAGGACCTATGAAGTTACCGTTTTCATAACCTTGCAGTTTGAAGTCACGGCCATCAACCACAAGGTTGGCGCCCTGCTCCACACCGGAGTTCACCAGTCCAAGGATACGCTCACGGGCCTGTGGGGTGATGACAGGGCCGAAGTCTACATCATCGCCAGCTGTGTAAGGGCCAACTTTGAGGCTCTCTACGCGGGGGATCAGCTTTTCGATGAGGCGGTCTGCGGTTTCCTGACCAACTGGAACGGCAACAGAGATTGCCATACAGCGTTCGCCAGCAGCACCGAAGCCTGCGCCGATCAGGGCGTCTGCCGCTTGATCCAGATCCGCATCCGGCATGATGAGCATGTGGTTTTTTGCACCGCCGAAGCACTGGACGCGTTTGCCGGAAGCTGTGCCGCGGGTGTACACGTACTCAGCAATTGCGGTGGAACCAACGAAGCCAACAGCCTGAATGATCGGGTCATCAAGGATGGCGTCTACCGCTTCCTTGTCGCCATTCACGACGTTCAAGATACCGTACGGTAGGCCAGCTTCCTGCATGAGTTCTGCAAGCATCATTGGAACAGACGGGTCACGCTCAGATGGTTTGAGGATGAACGCGTTACCTGCTGCGATTGCCACACAGAACTTCCACATGGGGATCATGGCAGGGAAGTTGAAAGGCGTAATGCCGGCAACAACACCCAGTGGCTGGCGCATGGAGTACATGTCAATGCCAGGGCCTGCGCCCTCGGTGAACTCGCCCTTGAGCATTTGCGGGGCACCGATGCAGAATTCTGCAACTTCCAGACCGCGGATCACATCGCCTTTTGCATCAGGGAAAGTTTTGCCGTGCTCGGAAGACAGTTTGGATGCCAGCTTGTCCATGTCGCGGTGAAGCAGGGAAACGAACTTCATCATCACACGCGCGCGGCGCTGTGGATTGGTTGCGCCCCAACCGACCTGTGCTTTTTCAGCAATGGCAACCGCTTCTTGCATCTCAGCAGTAGTTGCCAAAGCGACTTTTGCAGTAACTTCACCTGTTGCAGGATTGAAAACGTCTGCTGTGCGGCCGGACTTGCCTGCTACATGCTTGCCGTTGATAAAGTGACCAATCTCTTCCACGATGAGGTCCTCCCTCTAAAGGTTTCTGATTGTTCCGGCCCACCAAACCCACCGCTTGCGCGGGCTTGCGGGCGAATTTCGATATGCTGCTAGCATGAACTATATTTTTCGCGTATCAATAAGATAATTTCCAAAACCGTTGTGCGAAATTTAAAGCGCATACTTTGTACAAGCTTAGAGACAGGAGCCGTCACAATTATGAACTGGGACGATGCAAGGGTGTTTTTGGCGGTAGCACGATCCGGTCAAATCCTGGGGGCGGCCCAGCGGCTGAATCTAAACCACGCCACCGTTGCCCGGCGGATTTCATCGTTAGAGGCAGCGTTACAAGCCAAGCTGATTGACCGGCGCACAACGGGCTGTGTCTTGACCAGCGAAGGCGAGCGGTTCTTCGAGTTTGCGGAGAGCATGGAAACCGAGATGCTTTCTGCACGGGCGGAGATTGGCGGGACAGATGTGGAACTTTCCGGCGCAGTGCGTATTGGTACGCCAGACGGTTTTGGCGTTGCGTTTCTAGCACCACGGCTGGGGGCACTTAATGAGCGCTATCCAGATCTGACCCTCCAGCTGGTGCCCCTGCACCGCGCCTTTTCCCTCTCCAAACGCGAAGCTGATCTGGCGGTGACGGTAGGCCAGCCGGACCATGGCCGTCTTGTGAGCCGAAAGCTGACCGACTACACGCTGGGTCTTTATGCGTCCCGCACCTATGCAGAGCGCTTTGGCCTGCCTCAGAGCGAGGAAGAGCTGAAACAACATCGGCTGATTGGTTACGTGGATGATTTGATCTACGCCCCCTCGCTCAACTACTGCGCCGAGTTCTCGAAGGACTGGCAATCCCGACTGGAGTGCGCCAGTGCGCTGGGACAAACGGAGGCTGTGAGGGCGGGCAGCGGTATTGGCATTCTTCACGGGTTCATTGCCGATGGAAACGATGACTTTGTGCCAGTACTGCCAGAGAAGCGCATTTCACGCAGTTACTATCTGGTCACCCATGAGAGCGCCCGTCATTTACGCCGTATCAAAACTGTTTCTGACTTCATCTTTGACCTGGTGAAACAGGAGAAAGATCTTTTCAGGGGGCACCTATAGGGCGCTCATATCGCTCCATCAGATAGCAATAAAAAACGCCGGTCCATATGGCCGGCGTTTTTAGTGTCGTATTACACGATGAACTTATGCGATTTCAGGCAGTGTTTGGTTGTAATCACCGACTTCAGGATGTTCACGAAGAACAGCATTCACCGCTTTGAACATCTCGTGCAGGCGTACCTCGGAGACAGGGCTTTCCACGACAACTACCAGCTCTGGTTTGTTGGAGGAGGCACGGACGAGGCCCCATGTTCCGTCGGCGCAAACCACACGAACACCGTTTACGGTGATCAGATCAGCGATATCGTGACCGGACACTTGGGCCCCGTCAGCCTGCATAGACTTAAAGTGTGCGACCACACGATCAACCACATCGTACTTGATCTCATCGGCACATTTAGCGGCCATGGTTGGGGAGCCCCAAGTCTTGGGCAGGTCGCGGCGCAAGTCAGCCATGGACTTGTCCGGGTTGCGGTCCATCATGTCCAACACTGCGATCGCGGAGACGGCACCGTCATCATATCCACGCCCAATTGGCGGGTTGAAGAAGTAGTGGCCGGATTTTTCAAAGCCCGCGACCGCACCCAGCTCGGTGACGCGGCGCTTGATGTAGGAGTGACCGGTTTTGAAGTAGTCGGTTTTGGCACCGTTGGCCTTGAGCACCGGATCTGTGTGGAACAGGCCGGTTGATTTCACGTCGACCACAAACTGGCTTTCGGGGTGGAGTGCAGAGATATCGCGGGCAAGCATGACGCCCACTTTGTCTGCGAAGATCTCCTCGCCTTCGTTGTCGACCACACCACAGCGGTCGCCGTCGCCATCAAAGCCCAAACCAACTTCAGCGCCGGTTTCCAGAACCTTGTCACGGATTGCATGAAGCATCTTCATGTCTTCCGGGTTCGGGTTGTAGTTCGGGAAGGTGTGGTCCAGTTCGCAATCGAGCGGAATGACGTCAACACCCAGCGCTTCCAGAATACGCGGTGCAAACGCGCCTGCCGTGCCGTTGCCGCAGGCAACAACAGCTTTGATAGGACGTTTCAGCTTTTCGCGCTCAGTCAGATCAGCAATGTAGCGGTCGGCCAGATCAGGATGGTATTCGTAGGAACCACCGCCGCGCAGGTCACTTGCGCCTTGCAGGACGATCTCTTTCAGGCGGGCCATTTCTTCCGGTCCGAATGTGAGCGGCCGGTTTGCGCCCATTTTCACGCCGGTCCAGCCGTTGTCATTATGGGAAGCCGTGACCATGGCCACGCATGGCACATCCAGATCGAACTGGGCGTAGTACGCCATTGGAGACATGGCGAGGCCGATGTCATGCACTTTGATGCCAGCTGACATCAGTCCCGTGATCATTGCCATTTTGATAGATGCGGAATAGCCGCGGAAGTCGTGGCCCGTGACAAGCTCCGGGCGCACGCCAAGCTCATGAATGAGAGTGCCAAGACCTTCGCCCAGCGCCTGAATGCCCTTCAGGTTGATCTCTTCTTCAAACAACCAGCGTGCATCATACTCGCGAAAACCGGTCGGCTTGACCAACGGTGTCGTTTCATAGGCCAAGGTGTTTGGTGTTAGCTGCGAGACCGGTTTAATTGACATAGTTTCTCCTAGATCAGCCTCCGGTCGCTGAAAATGCAGAGACCTGAGGCTTTTATCAATGCCCGTTTGGCTGTGAGCGTGTGCCCGGCAAACGGTATTCAAATTCAAGTTATACTCGCAGGATGTCGTCCTCGGCGATATAGGCGCCGGACTGGACCTCGATCATGCGAACCGGAATTTTTCCCGGATTTTGTAGTTTGTGTCGTGCTCCCAGTGGGACAAAGACAGACTGATTTTCAGAAATCAGCTCATTCTTTCCGTCAATGGTCACCTCCAGCGTTCCACTGACAACAACCCAGTGTTCTGCACGGTGGATGTGGCGCTGCAGGGTCAGACCCATGCCCGGCTTGATCATCATAGACTGCACGCGGAAGCGCTCACCTTCAGAGATACGCTCACTCCAGCCCCACGGACGATACACGCGGCGATGCTGGACGGTTTCGGGCCGGTTGGCGCTGTCCAACTGCTCTACTATCTTCTTAACGTCCTGAGCCTTGTCTTTTGCAGCAACGAGGAGCGCGTCTTTGGTGTTCACGATCATAACATCCTGAAGACCAACCACGCTGACGAGGGCATCTTCAGAATAAACGAGGCAATTTTTGGACTGTTCAAAGATCGCTTCTCCTAAAGCGGAGTTACCCTCATCATTCTTGGCCATGGACTCCCAGATGGCAGGCCAGGAGCCGAGATCACTCCAACCCGGATCAGTCGGGACACAGGCAACATTTTCCTCGTTCTCCATGATGGCATAGTCGAAGGAGATGTTTCGTACCTTCGCAAAAGCTTCTTCTTCAAGGCGGAGGAAGTCCAGATCATGACGGGCATTTTGCGAAGCTTTGGAGACCTGCTCCCAGATATCGGGCGCGTGTTTTAAGAAGGCATCGCGCATGGCTGCGGCGGAATACATGAAAATGCCTGCGTTCCAGAGGTAATTGCCGTCTTTGAGGAACTGTTCAGCGGTTGCCAGATCCGGCTTTTCGACAAAAGCATCCACTTTGCGCACCGGCTCACTGCCTTCGCAGAGCTTGATGTAGCCGTATCCGGTGTTTGGTTCGCTCGGCTCAATGCCAAAAGTAACGATGTGACCAGCATCAGCGGCAGTCTGGGCAGCATCTACTGCGCACAGGAACTCTTTTTCATCGGCAACCAGATGATCTGAGGGCAGCAGAAGTACGATTGCCTTTTCGTCCGTTTGCAACGCCATGAGTGCAGCAAGGGCTGCCGGGGCGGCGGTGTTGCGTCCACATGGTTCGAGCACAATGGCTTGCGGCTTGATATCCAGCTCTGCCATCTGCTCGCCGATCAGAAAGCGATGATCCTGATTGGAGATGACAATCGGGGCGCGGAACTGATTGGAACTGACGCGCTCACATGTTTTTTGAAACAGGCTTTGACCAGAGAAAATTGGCAAGAATTGTTTTGGCCTTTCTCTGCGGGACAGAGGCCAGAGGCGAGATCCAAACCCGCCCGACAGAATCACGGGCATGATTTTGCTTGTATTATTGTCGCTCATATATTCTGGATCACTTTCAAACAAGGAACCAACTATTCGTAGACGCTGATGTGGCGAGCTAAAACCCTCAAAACACGTAGGGTTTCAATGTTCCACACCTTCTCGCCGTCGATCAAGGAGCATTTTATCGCTCTCATGGCCCAAAAGTTCCCCTCATTTTTCAGGGGTATTCAGTGGATTTTCGACGGGCCACGATACCCTTGAATTTATTAAGCATTTGTTCTGGGGGGGGGAAGATGCGGGAGGAACTGGGGCGGATTATCGAAAGTAAAGAGGAAGAGCTTGTTGTTCTGACCCGTGATCTGATTGCCTTTCCAACCATAAACCCACCTGGAGAAGCCTATCGTCCTTGTGCGGAGTTCATTGGCGAGCGGCTGAAGCGTAAGGGTTTTTCGGTTGAGTATGTGAGAGCTGACGGTACACCCGGCGACTGTGAGCAGTACCCGCGTGTCAATGTGATCTGCCGCTATGAAGGGCGCGGTCCCGGCCCTTGCGTCCATTTTAACTCACATATCGATGTTGTTGAGGTTGGGCACGGCTGGACGGTTGAGCCGTTTGCGGGTGTGGTGAAAGACGGAAAAGTCTTTGGGCGTGGTGCCTGTGATATGAAAGGTGGGCTCGCAGCCTCCATCATTGCAGCGGAAACCTTGATTGAGTGTTTTCCCGAGTTTTGTGGGGCGATCGAGATTTCCGGCACGGTTGATGAGGAGTCTGGCGGGTTGGGCGGTGTGGCCTATCTTGCCCGGCATGGCTATTTCTCCAAACCTCGGGTTGATCATGTGATCATCCCCGAGCCACTGCACAAAGACCAGATCTGCCTTGGTCACAGGGGAGTGTGGTGGAGCGAAGTGGAGACCCGTGGGTCCATTGCGCATGGCTCCATGCCGTTTCTGGGTGACAGTGCAATTCGTCACATGAGTGCTTTCCTGCACGAGCTTGAAACAGAGCTTTACCCTGCGCTCAGCAAAAAACAAACACAAATGCCGGTTATTCCTCCCGGCGCCCGTTCGTCTACTTTAAATATCAACTCTTTGCATGGCGGGCAGGATGAGGGACACCAAGGCCTGCCCTCCCCTTGTGTTGCTGATAGCTGCCGTATCGTTCTGGATCGACGCTTCCTGATTGAGGAGCCTTTGCAAGACGTTAAGCAAGAGATCGTTGAAATATTAGAAAACCTGCGTAAAACACGTGAAAATTTCGAATATGAGCTAAAGGATCTCCTTGAAGTTCTCCCGGTGATGGCGGAGAAAGACTCCCCTGTCGCCCGCGCAGTTGCAGGTGGCATTCGGGACGTGCTTCAGAAGGATGCATCATACGTGGTTTCTCCGGGAACCTATGATCAGAAGCACATTACACGGCTGGGCCACTTGCACGACTGCATAGCATATGGTCCGGGCGAACTTGAGATGGCACACAGGCCAGACGAATTTGTTAGGATTGATGATCTTGTTGACAGTGCAAAAGTAATGGCGCTGGCTGCGTACTCTCTTCTAACAGAACCAACAACAAAACAAACAACCACAACACTGCCTGAAAATGTGCACTCTTGAAGTATAGGGGATGAAATGGAATGCATGCAAAATCATTAAAAAGTCGGCTGCTCAGCTTTGCCGGGGGCGCGGCGCTCGCAGTTGTTGCACTGACAGGTGCGCACAGTTCTGCTGATGCCAAGTCTTCCCTGTCATTGGGAATGGCGCTTGAACCACCTCATCTGGACGCAACTGCGGGGGCAGCTGCTGCGATTGATGGCGTGGTTTATCAAAATATTTTTCAGGGTCTGACACGCATTGGCCCGGATGGCAGCGTTTTGCCGTCACTAGCTACGTCCTGGGATGTAAGCGATGACGGGTTGACCTATCGCTTCCACCTGCAGAGCGGCGTCATTTTTCATGACGGAACGCCTTTTTCTGCCGAGGATGTAAAGTTTTCACTGGACCGTGCACGTGCTGATGACAGCGTGAATGCGCAAAAGCCATTGTTTGCTGGCATTTCCGAGGTTGTTGTTGTCGATCCGGAAACGGTCGACATCAAACTGACCAGTCCAAGTGGAAACCTTGCTTACAATCTGGCTTGGGGTGATGCGGTTATCGTTTCTCCAAAGACGGCAGACACCAACAAGACCCAACCTGTTGGCACTGGTCCGTTCAAGTTTGATCGCTGGATGAAGGGGCAGGAAATCCGGATTTCACGCTTTGACGGATATTGGGGCGAACAACCTCAGCTGGACACTGCCTCCTTCCGTTTCATTTCAGACCCTAACGCGGCCTTTGCTGCGATGATCTCGGGCGATCTGGATGCGTTCCCGGTGTATTCCGCGCCAGAAACCATTGTTCAGTTTGAAGCAGACCCACGATTTGAAGTTGCTATTGGCACCACCGAGGGTGAAACCATTCTGGCGATGAACAACACTCGTGGCCCGCTGAAAAACAAACTCGTGCGTCAGGCGATCTCTCATGCGATCAACAAGCAGGCGCTGATTGATGGGGCCATGTTTGGTCTTGGCACGCCGATTGGAACACACTTTGCGCCGCATCATCCAGCTTACAATGATCTGACAGGGCTTTACCCTTACGATCCGGCTAAAGCGAAAGAGCTTCTGGCACAAGCGGGTTACGCGGACGGCTTTACTGCAACGCTTAAACTACCGCCGCCAACTTACGCACGACGCGGCGGTGAGCTGATTGCTTCAGACCTGAAGAAGGTCGGCATTGATCTGAAGATTGTACCGGTTGAGTGGGCACAGTGGCTTTCTGAAGTCTTCAAGGAAACCAACTATGACTTCACGATTGTCTCTCATGTTGAGCCAATGGATATTGGTATCTATGCGCGGGACAAATACTACTTCAACTACAGCAATGACCAGTTCAAGGCGCTGATTGATGAGTTGAACGTGACGGTTGATGAAGATAAGCGCACAGAGCTTTTGAAGCAGGCACAGCAGTTCATCTCCGAGGATGCCGTGAACGTCTATCTGTTCCAGCTGGCGAAGACTGGCGTATGGAATGCCAACGTGAAGGGTCTTTGGCATAACGCTCCGACACCTGCCAACGACTTGTCACAGGTCTACTGGGCGAACAACTAAAAGCCCCTTGCAAATACGCCTGATGTTTGCACAGGGCTGCGGTTACAACTGCAATCGCAGCCCTTCTCAATTGCTATTCCGAATTATTTGGTTTAAGCGGTTCCCGGACTGAGTTACCTTAGGGGTAACCCTTTTTTCTCATTGTACAATTTGCTTGCGCCACGCAAGTTGGATTGGTTTTGCGGATTTGTCCTATGCTCTGGTTTGCGTTTCTTCGCCTCATAGGCCTGCTGACAACTCTTCTGGCCGCAAGCCTCGTCATTTTTGTTGTGCTTGAAGTTCTTCCCGGCGATCCGGCTGAAGTGATGCTAGGGCTGAATGCGCAGCCTGATACATTGGCAGCTTTGCGTGCTGAGCTTGGCCTGAACGCTCCTGTCACAACCCGGTATGTCTCCTGGATTCTGGGCATGTTCCAAGGTGATTTCGGGGTAAGCTACACCTACTCCGTGCCTGTCTCAGAGCTGATCAGCGAACGCATTCAAGTGAGCCTCCCGCTGGCGGCAAGCTCGTTGATCCTTTCCACTTTGATTGCGATACCGGTTGGGGTTTATTCCGCCCGGCACCATGGCAAGATCATCGATACAGGTATCATGAGCGTTGCGCAGATCGGCATAGCGGTGCCCAATTTCTGGATTGCGATCCTGCTAGTCTATGTATTTGCCATTGTCTTGCGCATATTACCATCTGGCGGGTTTCCGGGTTGGGATGTGAGTGTGCTTGGGTCTCTGCAGGCACTGTTGCTCCCGGTAGTTGCGCTTGCCTTACCGCAAGCAAGCATTCTGGCGCGGGTGATGCGATCAGCGCTGCTGGACGTGCTGCACGAAGACTATATCCGCACGGCACGCGCCAAAGGGCTTTCCAACAAAGCTACTCTCTGGAGGCATGGGGTGCGTAATGCGCTTATTCCAGTCCTGACCATTTTGGGGCTTCAGTTCTCCTTTTTGATTGCCGGGACTGTGATTATCGAGAACCTGTTTTACCTGCCGGGCTTGGGTCGGCTCATCTTTCAGGGCATTACACAGCGGGACCTTATAGTGGTACGCAGCAGCGTCATGTTGTTGGTTGCACTCACGATTTTCGTCACCTTTCTGGTCGACATCGCCTATGCAGCCATTGATCCAAGATTGAGGCGGCGCGCATGAATCAGGAACTTCCAAGCTATCCGCCGCCAGCCAAATATGACGCGATCTCCATTTGGAGGAAAGCGCTGCGCAGCCGCTCCTTCGTGATTGGTGCTGTGCTTGCACTTTTTGTCTTGATTGCGGGCGTTACTTCGATCTTCTGGACGCCTTACGCGATTGACGTGTTGGATGTTTCCCAGCGTTTGCAGCCGATGAGTTCCCAGTACTGGTTTGGGACGGATCAATATGGGCGCGATATCCTTTCCATGCTGATGGCGGGTGCTCGCACCTCGATCATTGTGGCGCTGATTGCTGTGGGTATGGGCATGCTGATCGGCGTTCCGCTGGGGCTTCTTGCAGCGGCCCAGAGAGGCCTACTGGAAGAAATGGTGATGCGGACCAATGATCTGATTTTTGCGTTTCCGTCGTTGCTGTCAGCAGTGCTTATCACCTCCATTTTTGGTCCGGGCACCATCAACGCGGTAATTGCAATCGGTATCTTCAATATTCCGGTTTTCGCCCGCGTGGCACGCGGCGGGGCGCTTGCGCTTTCAGGGCGTGAGTTTTTGCTGGCCGCGCGTCTTTCCGGCAAGAGTACATTTCTGATTACCGTGGAACACGTTATTCCCAACATTGCCAATCTGCTGATCGTGCAGGCGTCCATTCAGCTTTCTCTGGCAATCCTTGCGGAAGCTGGGCTTTCCTATCTTGGTCTTGGCACTCAGCCTCCAATGGCGAGCTGGGGCCGCATGCTTTATGAAGCGCAGACCATGGTTGCATTCGCCCCGCAGCTGGCACTTTATCCGGGGTTTGCGATTATCTTTTCCGTTCTGGGCTTTAACCTGCTTGGCGATGGCCTGCGCGATCTGCTGGATCCCAAGATGCGGAGGAGAGTGACATGAGCGCGATCTTCTCCGCCAGGGACTTGTGCGTTTCCATTAATGGCAAACAGATCCTGCGCGATGTGAGCTTTGATCTTGAGCGTGGTAAAATCCTTGGTCTGGTGGGGGAAAGCGGTTCGGGCAAGTCCATGAGCGCGCTTTCCGCCATGCAGCTTCTGCCTGAAGGGGCAATCCAGACCGGTGAGCTTAGTTTTGAGGGCAAGAACCTCACATGCGCGAACGATACAGAGATGACCCACATTCGTGGCAAGGACATCTCGATGGTCTTTCAGGAGCCAATGACCGCCCTTAATCCGATCCGTACCGTTGGTGAGCAGGTTGCGGAAGGTTTGCGCTGGCATCTTAGGATCTCGCGTAAGGAGGCGTGGGAGCAGACCATTGACGTTCTGGAACGGGTTGGGCTGGGTCCTGAATACGGGTTGATGGACCGGTTTCCTCATCAGCTATCAGGCGGGCAGAGACAGCGTGTGGTGATCGCCATTGCCATTGCCTGTCAGCCTAAAGTGCTGATTGCGGATGAACCAACTACCGCTCTTGATGTAACCGTTCAGGCGCAGATCCTGACGCTGCTGAAGGACATCGTGAAGAAAGAGCAGATGGCTATGCTGCTCATTTCACACGATCTGGCTGTGGTAGCTGAAATGGCTGATACCGTTGCTATCATGAAGGATGGGGTGATTGTTGAAGATGGCCCAACCGGCGGGCTGTTTGACAACCTGTCCCACCCCTACTCCCAAAAACTGTTTGAAGCTTCCAACCATGTGCCGGTGCCCCGGCAAGAGCCAGTTGATGAAAGGGCACAACCACTCTTAAAGGTGAGTAATGTGCTCAGGCAGTACCCGCTGTCACGTGCCAGCATCTTTACACGCCGTCAGTGGCACCGGGCTGTGCAGCATGTTTCCTTCAGTGTGGCGCCGCGCCAAAGCCTTGGGCTGGTGGGCGAAAGTGGCTGTGGCAAGTCCACGCTTGCCCGCACCATTTTGGGTCTGACGCCCCCGGACGGAGGCAGTATTCAGTTTCTGGGTAAAGACCCTTTTGCTGTCTCGCGAAATGACCGGCGGGACCTACAGCTTGGTATGCAGGCGGTGTTTCAGGACCCTTATGGAAGCTTTGATCCGCGGCATACGGTAGAGCGCACAGTCAGCGAGCCTTTGCATCTGATGCGTAGTGACCTGTCGCGCGAGCAGCGCAGGAAGCGGGTTCATGAAGTACTGGAGAGTGTCGGGCTTTCGTCTGCGGATGCAAACAAATACCCGCACGAGTTTTCCGGCGGTCAGCGGCAACGTATTGCCATTGCGCGTGCGTTGGTCACCAATCCAAGCCTGATTGTGGCAGATGAGCCTGTCTCGGCGCTTGATGTCTCAATCAGAGCGCAGATTCTGGATTTGTTTGCGGATCTGCGCGACCGGCTGGGCATGGCGTATTTGTTCATTTCCCACGATCTTTCGGTGGTGCAGGCGATTACGGACCGTGTAATTGTGATGAATGCGGGCCGTATTGTTGAAGAGGGGCCAACCGGAGAGGTCTTTTCCAATCCCAAGCATCCTTACACACGTCTGCTCGTTTCTGCTGTGCCAGACCTCAATGAGGCCTTGCGCAAACGCAGAAAAAAAGAGAACAAAGACAGGCAGTGAATCTTATTGCCCGGGACATGCCCTCGTAGCTAGCCATGCAGTCACGAAGGCAGCAGTCATTGGAGATGTGGTATGACAACAGCCGAGAACCAGCTTCGCCGCAAGATCATCAAAACGGCGAGTGCCTTGCAAAGCACTGGTTTGACTCATGGCACCTCTGGCAATGTGAGTGTGCGGTACAAAGACGGAATGCTGATCACACCCTCCGGGGTCGCTTACGAAGAGCTGTCGATCGAGAAGGTGGTCTTCATGGATCTTTCTGGCGGGTACTATGGCGATTACCTGCCCTCCTCCGAGTGGCGCATGCATCTGGACATTTATCGCAGCTATGCCGATGCCCAAGCAGCTGTGCATTGTCACTCGCCACGGGCGACTGCACTTTCCACGCATAGCAAGGGAATTCCGGCGTTTCACTATATGGTTGCGGTTGCTGGCGGTGATGAGATCAAGTGTGCGGACTATGCAACATTTGGCACCAAGGCGCTGTCAGATGCGATGATTGCGGCTTTGGGGGATCGCAGAGCCTGCCTGCTGGCGCATCACGGCCAGATTGCCTATGGTCCTTCACTGGAAAAGGCATTCGGGCTTGCCGGAGAAGTTGAAGCGCTGGCGGACCAGTATCTTTCTGCGTTGGTTTTGGGAGAACCGGCACCTCTTTCTCCAACCGAGATGAAAGAGATCCTGAGAAAATTTAAAAGCTACGGCAAACAACTGGATGCTTTAGAGGAAGACGACGCGGGCGCTTTTGAGATGCCCGCACGGCGTGACTGATCTAAAGAACAGAAAATACAAAGACTTACGCCTAAAAGAAAACTAATGGGAATAATTGGAAGATGCGGATTGGACTTGATTGGGGTGGCACTAAGATTGAAGCGCTGGCACTTTCTAACGAAGGTGAGGAACTGTTTCGCAAGCGTGTTCCGACTCCCAAGAATGATTATGATGGCTGCATTGTAGCGGTTAAAGAGCTGGTCACGGCGACCGAAGCTGCCACGGGCCAAACAGGTACGGTTGGTATTGGTATTCCCGGTTCAATCTCACCAAGCACCGGACTTGTAAAAAACGCAAATTCCACCTGGATGAACGGCAAGCCGCTGGACAAGGACCTGAGTGAGGTGCTTGGACGCGAAGTACGCATTCAAAATGACGCCAACTGCATGGCGGTTTCCGAAGCAATTGACGGGGCTGGTGCGGGCTGCGGCGTGGTTCACGGCATCATCATCGGCACAGGCTGTGGCTCTGGCATTGCGATCAATGGCCGTCCTCACAAAGGCGCCAATGGCATTGGTGGTGAATGGGGGAATGTCACCGTGCCATGGATGCAGGAAGGCGAATTTCCCGGTCCACTCAACTGGACCGGACACCATGGCACCATTGATCTGCTTTGCTCCGGCACGGGCTTCCAGTGGGATTATGAGAACGCCACAGGCAAGGCACTGAAGGGCCGGGAAATCATTGAGCTGATGCGTGCCGGTGATGAGGCGGCCGTGGGGACCTATCAGCGGTATGTGAGCCGTCTGGGCCGCGCCCTTGCGATGGCGGCGAACATTCTTGATCCGGATTGCTTTGTACTTGCGGGCGGCATGTCCAATGTGGATGAAATCTATAAGGATCTTCCAGCTGCCATGCGTCCCTACATTTTCTCGGATGGGTATGAATTTGATATTCGCAAGGCGAAACACGGCGACAGCTCTGGTGTGCGCGGAGCTGCGTGGCTGTGGGGCAAAGGTGAGATAACGCAACAATATGTGAACGAAAGCTCCTGAACCGCCTTTTCCTTGTACATTTCTCTTTCTATAGTCAGCCCTTCCGATTCTGATTTCCTGAAAGAAATTTCAATGACAATGACAAGCCAAGAAATCCTCGAAAAGCTGGTCAGCTTTGACACGGTCAGCGCAAAATCCAATCTCCCCCTGATTAAATGGATCGAAGCGTATCTGAGTGATCTGGGGGTCTCCTCTTCGCTTCTGCCAGACGAGAGCGGTGAGAAGGCGAGCTTGTTTGCAACGATTGGTGGAAACGGAACCGACGGTTACATCCTTTCAGGCCATACGGATGTTGTGCCCGTTGAGGGACAGGATTGGACCAGCGATCCCTTCTCGCTACGAGAAGAAGACGGCCTGCTTTACGGTCGAGGCTCCTGTGATATGAAGGGCTTTGTGGCTTGCTGTCTGGCAAAAGTGCCGCAGATGCTCAACGCACCGCTGCAAAAACCGTTCCATCTGATGTTCTCGTATGACGAAGAGACCGGCTGTACCGGTGTCCAGCCCGTGCTTTACAAGCTGGCTGGTGAAGGTTTTCAGGCCGAAGCGTGTTTCGTTGGAGAGCCGACCGAGATGCAGGTGGTGGTCGCGCATAAATCCAAAGCGTCTTATCGTGCGATATTCACCGGCCTTTCCTGCCACTCTTCCCTTGCTCCACAAGGCGTCAATGCCGTTCACTATGGCGCACGACTTGTTGCAAAGCTGGAAGAGATGGCGCGAGAGCTGGCTGCTGGTCCTCGTGATGACCTGTTTGACCTGCCCTTTTCGACGGCCCATACCGGTGTCATGAGAGGCGGTACAGCGCTCAACATCGTGCCTGAGCACTGCGAGGTTATCTTTGAATTCCGCGTGTTGCCGACTGAGAGCCTGCAGGCTTGCATGGACGAGATCAAGCGCTACGCAATGGAAGAGCTGCTCCCAGAGATGCGCAAAGTCTATGCGGACGCAAACATCGAGTTCATTCCGTACTCCGAGATTCCGGGACTGGATACGGAAGTGGAAGCCGATGTGACCGTTCTGGCGAAGAAACTGGCTGGCCGCAACGACCACGCGAAAGTTGCTTATGGGACAGAGGCCGGTCTGATCCAGACCATCCTGAAGGTTCCAACCGTGGTGTGCGGCCCAGGCAGCATCGAACAAGCCCATAAACCGGACGAGTTCATCAAGAAAACCGAACTGGACAAGTGCGACGGTTTCCTCGACCGCCTGATCCAGCATGCTTGTGCATTACACCATGCTTCTGCGTGAGACGGTTTTGGGGCGCCTTTTGCGATAGGGTGAAGGGCGCATGATTGCATTGCTGGGTGTATTCTGGTTTCAGGAGTTGCACCCGGCCGCAGCTTGGGTTATGAGAACCGCATGATGACTATGCAAGTGCAAAACATGCTGTGGTGGTGGCGCCGGTGACGGTGGCTGAACACGCATGTCTTGTTGACCTGTAATTTCCAAGCCGCCGCATTCCCTGCAGGCGGCTTTGTTGTATCTACCGCCTCGCAAACATCGGAAACAGGTGTGCACGACCCGGAGGATTGACCATGCCGATTACGGCAGAACGGACTTACAAGAGCAAAGGCGGAGTGATAATCCGCCGTAAAAGCCGCAATGCTGATTATGCCGCAGGTACAAGTGAATGGATGGATAAGCTGGACCGTCAACGCGGTGCGGTGCTGTCTTCTTCCTACGAATATCCGGGCCGGTATACACGCTGGGATATGGCGCTGGCCAATCCGCCGCTGCTGATCGAATCCAATGACCGGAAAATCACCGTTCAGGCGCTGAATGAGCGTGGGCATGTTTTGATGCCTGCTGTGAAGGGTGCTCTGGAGGGTCACGAAGACATCGCAGAATTTGTGGCAAGTGAGTACCGCATTGATCTGACGGTGAAGAAGCCTGACCGCGCTTTTTCCGAGGAAGAGCGTTCCCGTCAGCCCTCCACGTTTTCCGTTGTCCGTGCGCTGGTTGATCTGTTTTCCTGTGATGATGATCAGCTTGGTCTTTACGGGGCGTTTGGCTACGACCTGACCTTCCAGTTTGAGCCGATTGATCTGAAGCTTCAGCGTCCTGATGACCAGCGCGATATGGTGCTGTTTTTGCCCGATGAAATCCTGATCGTTGACCACTATGGCCGCAAGGCGCATGTGCTGGAATACGATTTTGAGTTCAACGCAAAAAGCACCGATGGCCTGCCGCGCGATGGTGAGGAAACACCGTACAAGCCTGCTAGTGAGACACCGGGCCGTGGTGACCGTGAGCCGGGTGAATATGCGGAGTTGGTGCGCTCTGCGGTTGAGTACTTCAAGCGCGGCGATCTGTTCGAGACGGTTCCGGGGCAGGTGTTCTATGAGCCTTGCGAAAACCCGCCATCTGCGGTTTCGCGCCGTTTGCAGCAGATCAATCCATCGCCTTATTCCTTCTTCTTTAATCTGGGTAATTCCGAATATCTGGTTGGCGCTTCGCCCGAGATGTATGTGCGGGTGACCGGTGGCCGACGTGTGGAGACCTGCCCGATTTCCGGGACGATCCGCCGTGGTAAAAACGCCATTGAGGATGAAGCACAGATCCGCAAGCTGCTAAACTCCGCTAAGGATGAAGCAGAGCTGACCATGTGCACCGATGTGGACCGCAATGATAAGAGCCGTATCTGCGTGCCTGAATCCGTGCGTGTGATTGGTCGTCGGCAGATCGAGATGTATTCGCGCCTGATCCATACGGTGGACCATGTTGAAGGCACGCTGCTTGATGGCAAGGATGCGCTGGATGCGTTCCTTTCCCACGCATGGGCGGTGACGGTGACTGGAGCGCCGAAGCGTTGGGCCATGCAGTTTATTGAGGACCATGAAAAGAGCCCGCGCGCATGGTATGGCGGCGCGATTGGGGCAGTTCTGTTTAATGGCGACATGAACACCGGACTGACCTTGCGCACCGTACGTATCAAGGATGGCGTGGCACAGATCCGTGCCGGTGCGACCCTGCTCTATGATAGTGTCCCTGAGGACGAAGAAGCCGAGACCGAGCTGAAAGCATCTGCGGTAATCGCAGCGGTTCGTGAGGCTGGCCTGTCGTTCAACTCCGAGGAAGGAGCGGTTAAAGCACAACCCGGCGAGGGCAAGAAGATCTTGCTGGTAGACCATGAGGATAGCTTCGTTCATACGCTTGCAAACTACCTCCGCCAGACTGGAGCCGAGGTTGTGACCTACCGCAGTCCGGTGCTGGATGAGGTGTTTGACCATGTTAAACCGGATTTGGTCGTGCTCTCCCCCGGTCCGGGTTCTCCCAAAGACTTTGACTGTGCCGGAACCATTGAGCGGGCACGGGCGCGCAAGCTGCCTATTTTTGGTGTGTGTCTTGGCCTGCAGGCGCTGACAGAAGCGTTTGGTGGCGAGCTGAATCAGCTTGATGTACCGGTGCATGGCAAGCCGTCACTCATCTCCTTCACGGATGGCTCCGTTCTGTTTGATGGGCTGAGTTCGCCTGTCACTGTCGGGCGTTATCATTCCCTGTTTGCTAAGCGGGATATGCTGCCGGATTGCTTTGACGTGACCTCGCAGACCGAGGACGGTGTGATCATGGCTATTGAGCATAAGAGCGAGCCAATTGCTGCTGTTCAGTTCCACCCAGAATCGATCATGTCGCTTGATCAGGATGGCGGTCACAAGATCATTGAAAACGTGATGGAAAAGCTTCTTGCGAAGCGCTGATTGGGGAAAATAGCCAAATTATCCTCATCAATTAGAATAATTCAGAGGCCGGGAATGGGAGATCATTCCCGGCCTTTTTTCTGGGATTTCACACAAATGAATTACCCCAAAGAAGCCTGACGACATTTCTAACCAAATTTTAGATGAAGCGCAGCATATAGCTGCGAAGCCTCACAAAGCCTGACCCGCTCTGGTTGAGAATATTGCAAGTCACAGGTGCTCTGGGTTGCGTTATATGACTAATCTATGCACGATTGAGTTGATTGGCGCAGTTATTTTTCAAGGGGCTTAGTAGGCTGCAAAGGCTTTTCCTGGGTGTTTTGCTCGGGGACCAGCACCTATTTTTCGGGACTGCGCTTTGATTGGGGAGCGTTCGCTCTCAAGATTCACTTAAGAGGATTCAGATGACGGTACGCAATATTTTAAGTGGCGTTTTGGTGGGGGCAGCGGTGCTGACCGGAACGTTTGCGACCACAGTGTCAGCAGCAGAAAAGATTACAGTGGGGGCGCTGCGCTTCACCTCTCATGCAGCGAACTTTGTTGCGTTTGAAAGAGAATATTTCAAGGGCGCTGGTCTGGACGTTGAGTTCAAATTTTTTCAGGCTGCGCAGCCAATGGCACTTGCTATCGCCTCCGGTGATGTTGATTTTGGTCTGACGGCGATTTCCGGTGGCTTGATCAGCCTTGCGGACAAAGGTGCTATCAAGGTGATTGGCGGGGCTTTGCAGGAAGAAGACGGCGTTGATGGCCAGTTGATCCTTGCTTCCAAAGTTGCTTTCGATGCGGGCCTGAAGACCCCTGCTGATCTGGCTGGCAAAAGTTTTGGTGTGACCACTGCCGGTTCATCCTTCCACTATATGGCGCACAAGATCGCCGACAAAGAAGGCTTAGACCGCAAGGACATCAGGATCCGTCCGCTGCAAAAGGTTGGGGCTGTGATCGGAGCACTTAAGAGCGGCCAGATTGATGCGTGGACGATCGTTCCGCACATTGCCAAGGGCCTCGTCGCTTCTCCTGAGGTGGAGATGATTGGTAAGGTGTCAGACTACGTGCCTAGCTATCAGGTGACCACTGTCTTCACCTCCACTAAGAACACGACTGACAATCCAGAGCTGATCAAATCGTTCCTTGAGGCTTATTCCAAGGGTGCAGCTGACTTCAACGCGGCTTTGGTTGACCAGTCTGCGGGCGATGCAGCTGCCGAGGACATGGTGAAGCTCATTCATAAGTACGTTTATGCGGACCGTCCCTATGAGAGGGCAGCGCCATCGATCCGCAGTGGTGCGATGCGTGTCAACGAAGGGGCTGCGCTCAACATGACCAGCGTGGAAGACCAGCTTAACTGGTTCAAGAGCGAGAAGCTGGTTCCGGCTGGTGTAACCCTCGACAAGCTCGTTGACGCCAGATTTGTTGAGACGTTCTAATCCAACACTTCGCCTTGCCCGGTTCTGACGGGCAAGGCACCCTCTCATAATCCGGTTGGATTGCATGCAAATTTCAATTGAAAACCTCTCCCACGCCTATGGCTCTGTTGAGGTGTTGAGTGACATCAACCTGACGTTCGAACCCGGCGAGATCGCTGTGATCATCGGTCCGTCGGGCTGCGGAAAGTCCACACTGTTACGGTTGATGGGTGGTCTTGAAGAACCGAACCAAGGCGCTGCTTTTCTTGAGGGGCAGGTTCCTGAGGAGACTCTTAATCCCCTCACCTACATCTTTCAGGATTTTGCCTTACTGCCATGGCGTTCTGTAGCGGGTAACATTTCTCTGGTGCTGGAGGATCACAAGCTTCCCAAGAGCCAGAGCGAAGCTATCATTAATGATGTACTTGCCCGCACCAATCTTTCTGAGTTTCGTGACGCGCTACCGCGGCAGCTTTCCGGCGGCATGAAGCAGCGCGTTGCCATTGCGCGTGCGTTGGCGGTGCGACCCGCCTTTTTGCTCATGGATGAGCCACTATCTGCGCTGGATAGTCAGACACGTGAGCTCCTAATGGATGACCTGGTGGACCTGTGGGCGCGCGAACGGTTCTCGGCCTGCTACGTGACCCATAACCTTTCCGAGGCTGTTCGTCTTGGGCACAAGGTGATTGTTCTATCGCGGCGTCCGGGAAAGGTGCGTGATGTGGTCGAGATCCGCATGCCGCTCGAGGAACGGCCGGAGCGAGCTGCAGAGCTGGAGGATGTTCAGCAGCAACTGTGGCAGATGATGCGTGAAGAGGCACTTGCCGCTGACAGGGAGCTTGCCAATGTCTGACCTACTGGAACCTGCAAAGACTGTGCAGGCGACCCGACAAAAAGTTCCGTTTCGCGGTGGCGGGTTTAAGCCGCGCCCGATCCGGTTTGTGGCTCCCTTAGTATTTCTTGCGCTAGTCCTCTTCTGGGAATTCGGGTCGCGTACTGGCTTCATCAGCAATCTAGTTCTGCCTGCACCATCTGAGGCGTATCGAGCCTTCACTGATCTTTATCAGTCCGGCTTGCTCTGGAAGCACCTGAGTACAAGCCTTTACAGGCTTGTCTTTGGATGGAGCATCGGTACGGCGCTCGGAATTCTGGTTGGATTGCTGATTGGCCTGTTCTCTCTGGCTCGGGCCAGCCTTTTGCCGCTGACTTCTGCGTTCTTTCCTATCCCGAAGATTGCGCTGCTGCCGCTTTTCATTATCTGGTTTGGCATCGGAGAAGGCTCAAAAGTCGCGACAATCCTGTTTGGCACCTTCTTTCCAACGGTGATCGCCACTTACGGGGGCGTTGATAATGTGGAGCGCGGGTTGATCCGCATGGGGCAATCCTTTGGCATGAGCTGGCTTTCCATCGTGCGGAAGATCATTCTGCCCGGTGCCTTGCCTGCCATTCTTTCCGGTGCCCGCATCTCTGCCAGCATCGCCATTATCCTGCTTGTTGCTGCAGAAATGATCGGCGCTGAATACGGCATTGGCGCTTACGTTTTGATGGCTGGGTCCCTGTTTGCCACAGACCAGTTGATCGTCGGTGTCGCCATGCTCTCTGTTTTGGGGCTGTGCGTCAGTTGGTTGATCGGACGTGCCGAAAAAGCCCTTTTGAACTGGCGGGGCTAAAGCTGCTGAACACTACCCTTCGCTGAGCATATCAGCGAGGGGTGTATTGCTAGCCAACACTGGCGTTACACGCTTGCTTGAAGTGCATCTCAAACACGCTCACCCAACCGTTGTTGTAGCTCTCACGCATTGCGGAGCCGACTTCACCGAGCTTTTCCCAATCATGGTGACTCAGGACCACCTTTGTTCCCTCCCCGTCCTTTTCAAAGTTCACGTCAACACAGGTTGCCATGCTCTCCGGGTTGTTGATGTGCCAGAGAATGGAGAGGGCTTTCGGGGGCTGGTAGAGCTTGATGGTTCCCCAATCATAGCGGGCGCCATCCTTTGCCACCTCATAGAGCTTGCCGCCCTCCTGCTGCTCGCAGAAGACATCAGGCAGCACGCCGCCATCCAATGCGGTTACGGAGTGGGTTTGGGTTGGCCACCATTTACTTAGGTCCTCTACGAAAACCTTGAAGGCCTTTTCCGGGCTACAGTCCACTTTGATCATCTTCACCACTGGTGCGATCATTCCCCATCTCCTGTTGGTCGGCGATTTCATTTGCAAAAGCGTGCAGGACATCCCCCCAGAACTGATCGAGGTAGTCACGCAGAGGCGTGATACCCTCACGTCTTACCGCATAAAACCTTGAGGTTCCGCGTTGATGTACTTCCACCAGACCAGCACGTTGCAACACTTTCAAATGCTGGGAAACAGCCGGTCTGCTGACGCCTTTTGTTTGAGACAACGCTTTGACGTTCTTAGGACCTGCGCGAAGATCCTCAAAGATCTTGCGGCGTGTATCATCTGCCAAAGCGTGAAGAATCTCTTCGTAAGCCATAACTTACGGTAAGTTCATACTTACTATTTGTCAAATACCAGTTCCGAAAGTTACGAGATTCCGAGGTCATTAGGAACCCGAAGCACTTCCGCAAAATTTATAGCTGGCCTGTGCTTATGGTTTAGCTCTATTGTTTCGCGGAACCCATTATTAAACAAGGATGGTGGCGGGCAGAAAGAAGGCAAATTGCGGCCTTATCTCAGTCCTGATGCCTTTTATCAAAAGAGGACAAGTCATGGTTTTGCGCATAAACGATACGATCCCTAATTTGACCGTTCCGACTGATCATGGAGATATAAATCTACACGATTGGGTCGGTGATGGCTGGGCCATCATTTTTTCTCACCCAAAAGATTTCACTCCTGTTTGTACCACAGAATTTGGCGCTGTTGCTCAGCTGAGTGACGAGTGGGCCAAGCGGAACACCAAGGTTCTGGGCGTGTCGGTGGACGGTGTTGAAGACCACAAAAAGTGGAAGGTCGATATTGAATCTGTCGGCGGTGCCAAACCGAATTTCGCAATTGTCGCGGATGCGGGATTGAAGATGGCAAAAGCTTTTGACATGCTGCCTGCCGAGTATGTTCTGCCTGATGGCCGGACACCTGCAGATTCCGCCACCGTGCGTTCCGTATTCATCATTGGGCCAGATAAACAAGTGAAGCTGATGATGACCTACCCGATGACAGTGGGTCGCAACTTTGCGGAAATCCTGCGCGCTTTGGATGGATTGCAAATGTCCGCCAAAGGTGTTGCAACACCAGCTAACTGGACTGTTGGCGAAGATGTGATCGTACCGCCAGCTGTGACTACAGAAGATGCTGAGAGCAAGTTCGGCACAGTGAAAACCGTTCTGCCTTATCTGCGTTATGTGCACGCACCAAGCTCGTAGCTCCTGAGTGTGTTTCACCAAATAAAAAGCCCCGCGGAGATGATCTTCGCGGGGCTTTTCTCATTTGTTATTTCGCCAAGGCTTAGTCAACCTTGCGGACGGCGCCCTTGGAAGCGCTGGTTGTCATAGCCGCGTAGGCTTTCAGTGCGGTGGAGACCTTACGGCTGCGCTTTTCGGATGGCTTCCATGCCTGATCGCCTTTTGCTTCCATCGCTGCACGGCGGTGTGAGAAGTCTTCATCAGAGAGGCGCACTTCGATCCTGCGGTTTGGAATGTCGATATCGATGATGTCACCTTCGTGCACCAGAGCGATATTGCCGCCTTCGGCAGCTTCCGGAGAGACGTGGCCGATGGATAGGCCAGAAGAACCACCTGAGAAGCGGCCATCTGTGATCAGCGCACAGGCTTTGCCGAGACCTTTGGACTTGAGGTAGCTGGTTGGGTACAGCATTTCCTGCATACCCGGACCGCCGCGTGGGCCTTCGTAGCGAATGAGAACGATGTCGCCCTCTTTGACCTTACCGGTCAAAATCGCACTTACTGCGGTGTCCTGAGATTCAAAGATGCGGGCTGGGCCGGAGAACTTGAGGATGCTTTCATCCACGCCAGCCGTCTTCACAATACAGCCGTCTTCAGCCAGATTGCCGTAAAGAACTGCCAAACCGCCATCCTGCGAGAATGCATGTTCTTTGTTGCGGACCACACCGTTTTCGCGGTCATCATCAACGCCCTCCGCATAGCGGGAGCTTTGGGAGAACGCGACCTGTGTCGGGACACCGCCCGGTGCTGCGGTGAAGAACTCGCGCACGCTTGCACTGTTGGTACGCTTGATGTCCCAGCGCTCCAGCGCCTCTGCCAAGTCTTTGGCATGGACGGACTTGGTGGAGGTGTCAATCAAGCCTGCGCGGTCCAGCTCACCCAAGATACCAAGGATGCCGCCGGCGCGGTGAATATCTTCCATGTGCACGTTCGCGATCGAAGGGGCCACCTTACACAGAACGGGTACGACGCGTGACAGGCGGTCAATATCTTCCATGGTGAAGTCCACTTCACCTTCCTGCGCTGCTGCCAGCAGGTGTAGAACTGTGTTGGTGGAGCCGCCCATGGCGATGTCCATAATCATTGCATTTTCAAAGGCTTTGAAGTTGGCAATGTTGCGTGGCAGAACGTTTTCGTCTTCCTGCTCGTAATAGCGTTTTGCCAGATCCACGATCAGGTGACCAGCTTCGACAAACAGACGCTTGCGGTCTGAGTGGGTTGCCAGTGTTGTGCCGTTGCCCGGAAGCGCCAGGCCGAGAGCTTCTGTCAGGCAGTTCATGGAGTTTGCGGTGAACATGCCGGAGCAGGAACCACAGGTCGGGCATGCGCTGCGCTCAATGCTCTCAACATCACTGTCAGAAACGTTGTCATCGGCTGCGGCGATCATTGCGTCGACAAGGTCGATTTTGCGTTTTTCACCGTTTGCAAGCACGACTTTGCCCGCTTCCATGGGACCGCCGGATACAAACACAGTCGGGATGTTCAGGCGCAAGGACGCCATCAACATACCCGGGGTGATCTTGTCACAGTTGGAGATACAAACCATGGCATCGGCACAGTGGGCGTTGACCATATATTCAACAGAGTCTGCGATCAGCTCACGGGACGGCAACGAGTAGAGCATACCGTCGTGACCCATTGCGATGCCGTCATCGACTGCAATGGTGTTAAATTCCTTGGCGATGCCACCGGCTTGCTCAACCTCGCGGGCGACAAGCTGACCGAGGTCTTTTAAATGCACGTGACCAGGCACGAACTGGGTGAAAGAATTGACGATAGCGATAATTGGCTTACCGAAGTCATTTTCCTTTACACCGGTTGCACGCCACAGGCCTCTGGCTCCTGCCATGTTACGGCCGTGGGTGGATGTGCGCGAGCGATAGTTTGGCATTGAAAACCTCAATCTGGCGACTATGTTCTTTTACTTGTTGCCGTATAGTTAGTACCATTGGATCAACTTGGCAACTTTTCTGCAGTTTACACCACGCCAGAGGAAAAGAGTACCCGACGGTACGCCCCACTTACGTGTGTTTACTTGAGCTTTTCTCGGGTGTTATCTGTGGGTGGCTCAAGTCTAACCGTGCTCAGAAGCGGTTGAAGGCAAAACTGGAGAGATCATGACCCGCCTCTTTTCCTGTAAGCACATCTGCCATTAGCCGTCCGATGGACGGGCCGATGCCAAATCCGTGGCCGGAAAAGCCCGTCACTATGTGCAGGTTGTCATCAGCCGGGGCGCGGTCGATGACGGGAAGGAAGTCCGGCATGGCGTCAATGAGACCGCCCCAGGCATGTTTCAGCTTTGTCCCCTTTAGCTGCGGGAACCTGTCTGCAAACGCCGCTGTTAGCGCGGCCAGTTCCTTTTGCTTTGGCTTTGAGTTGAGCACACGCATTGCTTCAAACGGGCTTGTATCCGCACCGATCCAACGTCGGCTTTGCATCCAGTGGTCTGGATAGTTCATTGGGGACCATGGTTTGATGCTGGTGCCTTTGAGGTTTTGGGCCATGTTTGGCAGCCATTCCCTTAGGTTGCGGAAAGAGTCTGGACCGAGATGATGGGTCTGGTTGTTCTTAAGGGCAATCGTATAGCCACCATCCTGACGGCGACGCAGGGCAAATGTGTTGTCAGAAGCATTAGCGGCAAAGACTTCGGGCACTGCCTGTGTTGCCGCAACCGTCAATTCAACGGCAAGCTGTGGCAGCTTGAGTCCAGCGTTGGCAGCAAACAGGGATGACCACGCGCCACCAGCAAGAACAATTTGTTCGGCTTTGATCTCTCCTTGCTCGGTGACAGCTCCAACAACGTTGCCACCAGACTTTACCAGCGTGCGAACTGCCGTGTTCTCGCAGATGATTGCGCCAAGGCGTTCTGCAGCTTTGGCGATGCCGAGGGTTGCTTGTCCCGGTTCTGCCCGCCCGTCGCTGGCGGTGTGCATACCACCAATCCAGCGGCCTTGTTTGCCCTTGATGGCTTCATGCACTTGCGCGCCGGAGATCATGCAGGTGTCGAGATCATATTTACGGCCAAGCTCGACGAACTTCTCAAAGTCCTCCAGATCCCCCTGCTTTTCAGCAAGATAGTAGACGCCAGTGGCGCTGTAACCGAGATCTTCACCAGTCTCTTTGCTCAGTTCTTCCCATAGGTGGCGCGCTTCAATGGAAAGCGGGATTTCTGGTTCATCGCGTCCTTGCTGACGTATCCACCCCCAGTTGCGGCTGGATTGTTCTCCTGCAACGCGGCCTTTCTCGCAGAGGGTGACTTTGGCACCTTGTTTGGCAAGGTAGTAGGCCGTGCAAACTCCGATGATGCCCCCGCCTATAATGAGCACGCCCGTTTCTGCCGGAAGCTGGCCGTGGAACTGCTGCGGTGTTTTTTCTGAATAAATCACATTACTAACTCAAAGAACTAAATAAACGGGCCCAGTTCTAACCGTGAGCCGTCTGTAAAACGTCCAAATCTGAAGCGCGTCAGATCATGGCCAGCTGGTTTGCCCTGTAACAGGTCCGCCATGATGCGACCAGCAGCGGGGCCAATCCCGAACCCATGGCCGGAAAATCCCGTGGCGATGAAGACGCCCTTTTGCGTAGGCACCTCGTCCATGATCGGAACAAAGTCCGGCATCGCATCAATCATCCCTGCCCAGCTTTCCTGGAGTTGCAGGCCTTCAAGCTGCGGGAAACGATCAACCAGACGCTCCTGAATGCGCTTCAAGGCTTTTGGGCTTGGAGCGGGATTGAGCACACGGCAGGTCTCAAACGGTGTGATTTCGTTGCCCGACCAACGGCGTTTATGCCCCCACGCATCAGGGTAATTCTTTGGCGGGTTCAGGCCAAAAGATATGCCGGAGTACGAGGCTTTGACTGCGGGAAGCCATTTGAGGAGGTGACGGAAGGAATCCTTGCCGATGTAATGATCATGAATATCGCTGATTGCCAGCGTGTAGCCACCATCCATCCTTTTACGCAGTGCAAACAAGTTATCGACTGCGTTTCCATCGAAGATATCGGGAGCAGGCCTTGTGGCCGCAACGGTTGCCCTGACACAGAGCTGGGGCATGGAGATACCGAGGTTTTGTGCAAACAGCGAAGACCAAGCACCTGCTGCAATCAAAACACGGTTTGCTTTGATTGCGCCCTTCTCAGTGACAGCTACGGTGAGCTGGCCGCCTGCAAACTCCAGCGTTCTTACGGCACAGTCTTCAACGATCACTACCCCGCTGCGTTCGGCTGCACGGCCAATGGCAGGCACCGCGATCCATGGTTCGGCGCGTCCATCACTTGGTGTGACCATGCCGCCAATCCATTTACCTTCACGGCCCGGAATGCGTGCATAGACTTCATCCTTGCTCAGCAGTTGCGTGTCCAGCTGGTGCTGTTTGGCAAGATCCAGAAAGGCCTCGTAATCCTTTAGGTCAGCTTCCTTTTCAGCCAGAAAATAGACACCATGCCGGCGGAAGCCCAGATCCTCGCCGGTCTCCTGCATCAGCTGCTGCCATAAGTGGTTGCTTTCCATACTGATTGGGAGTTCAGCTGCATCCCTGCCCTGCTGGCGCACCCAACCCCAGTTGCGGCTGGACTGCTCGCCTGCGACGCGGCCTTTTTCGCAAAGCGTGACGCTCACACCCTGCTTTGCAAGCCAGTAGGCTGTGCAGGTGCCAATAACGCCGCCGCCGATAATCAGAATGTCAGTCTGTTCAGGAAGTTCACCGAAAAACTGTTTCGGCGTAGAGCTGGTGTAAGTCGCCATGACGGCCTCACAGGGTCAGATCTTTAGATTACGATCCGTTGGGACCAAAACATCACTTCACGAGCTAGTGCCTAAGCACTTCGTCAACCATTGGATTAGACCATATTGGCAGGTTGGATTGTGCGTCAACCTAAAACTGGCTTGAGGAAAAACCCTCAAGCCAAAGTATTTTTTACCGTGGAGCCATGCGGATGGCACCGTCAAGACGGATGGTCTCGCCGTTCAGCATCGGGTTGATGCAGATGGCTTCAACCAACTGAGCATATTCTTCTCCACGACCCAGACGGGACGGGAATGGCACCTGCTGACCAAGGGAGTCCTGCACTTCCTGTGACAGACCACGAAGCATTGGGGTCTCAAAGATACCCGGAGCAACGGTCATGACACGAATGCCGGACTTGGACAGGTCACGAGCCACTGGCAGTGTCAGGGCTGCAATGCCGCCCTTGGAAGCTGCATACGCAGCCTGACCAATCTGACCGTCAAACGCTGCAACAGAGGCAGTGGACACGATCACACCGCGCTCGCCATCTTCTGTCAGCGGATCGAGTGTGGCCATGCGTGTTCCTGCAAAGGAGGTGCAACGGAAGGAGCCAACGAGGTTGACGTTGATGACCGTCTGGAACATGTCCATCGGGTGCGGTGCGCCGCGAGAGGTGGTTTTGGCAACAGGTGCGATACCTGCACAGTTGACAAGAATACGTGTTGGGCCATGCGCTGCTTCAGCTGCATCCAGACCTGCAGTCACACTGTCATCGCTGGTAACGTCTACTTTTACGAACTTACCACCGATCTCGTCTGCGGTCGCCTGACCTGCTTCTTCGTTTACGTCGAAAAGAGTTACTTTCACGCCGTGGCTAGCCAATTTCCGTGCGGTTGCTGCGCCAAGACCTGATGCGCCGCCGGTTACTACAGCAGCAATTTTATTATTAAGTAGCATGGAGTCCCATCCCGATTCATTATGTTTGCCCCGCGCTCTTTCAAAGCTCCCGCCAAAATTCTTTGAAAGCAGCGTTACGCTGATATCTACGGGTCGGCGCGAGAGAATAGTTCTCACGCCAAAGCCACAAGGTCTACTTTTCCATTGATTCCTGCAACACACTCAGACTTTAAATCTAGCATGTTTCCCTTATACCCTTGTCGTAGTGCCATGGAATAAGTCGCTCCATCTGTCAGGAACCGTGTGGCCTGCACTTTATTGGCCGCTTCCAGCTTTGCAGCACGGTTGACCGCATCTCCAATCACGGTGAATTCCAGACGATCACGTACCCCAACAACACCAACGCTTACCGGTCCCGCAGCAACACCCACGCCGATCTCAAACTTCATGGGCCAGCCTGCAGCTTCAAGGTCAGCGCTTTCCTCCTCCAAAATGTGGGCAAGCTCAACACCTGCACGCAGCGCATCAGCAGCATAGGTCTCACTGTCAGAGACCGCACCGAAGGTGGCAAGAATGCCGTCTCCGAGGAACTTGTCGATCTTGCCGCCCTCACCCAAAATCGCCTTGGCGGCTTTCTTTTGATAGAGGCTTAAGACCCGCATGATGTCTTTCGGCGGCATCTTAGCAGCAGTTTTTGTAAAGGACCGGATGTCGACGAGCAGGACCGCCACCTCTCTAATTTCGCCATTCCCGGCATTGAGCCTGCTTTCGGACTCCACGATTGAGTTGGCAACTTCCGGTATAAAGAAGCGGCTTAAATCTTTCACCGCATACTTCTCACGGATAGCAGAGAAGAAGATGCGGCGGGCACGGAGGATCGACAGGGCTAAAAGGGCAGTCACGGAAAGGATGATGATCAACTTATCCAATTCTGCGCCGATAAGAACAGTGTCCGCTGTCAGGTATTCAACGTAATTATGGGTGATGTGCGTTGTGCCATCTTCATAGCTGAGGGCGTAGAACACCAATCCCAGCCACCCCAATGCCCCAAAGACCCCGGTCAGGACCACATACCTTGGATCAAGACGCAGGGCGCGCAGGGCGATAAACAGGAACAGGTACATCAAGGTCGGGGCCTTGAGGTAGAAGGCCGGATGTTGTTCATATTGGATGTGGAAAGAGAATATGAGGCCAACCAGCAGGGTAACATCTACAAGGATCGACAGGACCAGATACCAGACCGGTAATGTGATTTTAAAGGAGACGTAAATTCGAACCAGGGTAAAGACCATATAGCAGAATAAAGCCAACGGCACGAAATTGAAGCCAGTGGAACCTTCGGCGCGCGGGGCAATGGAATAGAGGATGGCAAAGAAGATGATAACGCCGAGCTGCACGATACCGATCAAACGCTCGGACACGGCTTCCTGACGCGCAACTTCGCGCCGGACGCGCAATGGCAGCTCGCCTTCTGGCGCCTTGGGCCCCAGGATTACATTCTTCAGCTGATCGTAGAGGCTCGCTTTTGGGGTTTCCTGATAGGAGATGCCATGGAATTTTTCGCTCAGATCCACATTCGGCTTCTTGTCAGAGCCGCGTTTTCTTGAAGGATCGAAACTCTCTGGGCCACTTCCAATTGCCACACTCGTCTCCCGTCACACCACGTTTGTGGTGGTTCTGGTTTGCGCGCGATTTCTTCCGATCACTTATGCGCATCGAATGAGTGAGCTTAGGGTCTGAGTACCATCCCTTCAGCGGCCACGATTGTGCGTGGGTGTATCTGCTGGGCGGCCAGACCGATTTCGTCCAGTTCATCATCCGTGCGCCGTGGATCATGATGAAAGATCACGGGCGTCTTCACGTTGGCGCGCTGGCATATTCCGACCACATGTTCCCATGTGGAATGTCCCCAGCCCTTATACTTAGGGTATTCGGCTCTGGTGTACATCCCATCATGGATCACAACATCAGCATCACGGATAAACTCAAGGACAGCTGCATCGTGAGGTGCGCTCCCCATTTCGTGATCTGTGATGATGCATACGGACTTACCATTGTACTCCATCCGGTAGCCACAGGCACCACCTGGATGGTTTAGCGCAACGGTTTTGATTATCAGTCCATTGTCTTTCGTCAGAGTGTCTCCTGCCTTGAAACTTTTAAAGGAAACGGCACTTAGCGTGTGTGCACCTACTGGAAAAATGGGGGGTGACATGATCCGGCAGATGGTATCCCTTAAATCAAAGGGGTCATTAAAAAGGCCCGCCATTGCCCTGATGCAGAAGCTCGGATCGTACGCTGGTTCAAAAAAGGGAAGCCCACAAATGTGGTCGAGATGTGTGTGGGTGAAGAGCAGGTCGATATCCCTGTTCTTTCCCTGCATAATCTCAGCACCAAAATTTCGGGCACCTGAGCCGCAATCGACCATCAACTGAACATCGCCTGCCCATATTTCTAAGCAGGTCGTTTCTCCGCCATATCTAAGGGTCTGGGAACCCGTTGCAGCTGTTGAGCCGCGAGCACCCCAAATTTTTAGCGAGAATTCATTCAAGTAATCTGGCCTTTCAATTGTTCAATTAGATGCAGGACGTGCCTGCGCAAGTTCTCTGGTCGTTTTTTCCAATCGCAACGCCAACACACGCATGATTTCCAGTGACACCTTCGGAAACTCTGCGATGAGCTTCAAAAAGTCCCCTTTGGAAATAGCGAGAACGTATGTCGTACCGATCGACTGCAAGGTCGCGGTGCGGGGAACATCACACAAAATCGCAATTTCGCCAATTATGGCGTATTGCCCAACCCGCGCAACTTCATTTTCATCAACAAACACAGCAACTTCGCCGGAAAGAACGACAAAGGCACTGTCACCGTCATCTCCTTGTTGACACAGTATCTCCCCGTCCTGGAATTCCATACGGTCGCTGATAAACGCTAGAAGACGCAGTTTGCTCGGTTCCAACCCTTCGAGGAGGGGGACACGGCTTAAAGCTTGGACTTCCGCATCAATTGTCACATTTCTCTCCCAAGAACTTGATCAACATAGCTGAATTCACCGCAGCAAACTGTGCTGTAGCTCACACCATTTCGCCTTTGTTTCACCATATTCGCCAAGACTATCTTTCGATAACCCTCCCATTTTCCAGGTGAAGCTTCCGCTCAAACTCGTCTGCTATACTCTCATTACTTACACCAAACAAAAGAATTCTATCTGACATCATTTTTTTCAAGTCATCTCTTAGGCTTTTATCTGCCGCAGAGACACTATCTGCTGTTTCGTCGAGAACGTAGATATACGCATTCTTCAGCAACGCACGAACAAGGCAGATCAAGCGGCGCTGATGTGTAGACAGTCTCGCCCCGGCGACGCCGACGTGAAAATCGAAGGCTGCACGACGGACTGGTACAGTAAGGTCTCTTTCACGCACAATCTCCTGCAAAACCTGTTGTATCTTCTGGCGAGCGTCGCGACGATCAAGCCTTGTGTGACCGAAGATCAAATTGTCCTCAATGCTCAAGGTCGTGAGATATTTCTCCGGATCAAAGAACTCAAACCGTTCACTGTCCCGTCCCACGGTGTCCATAAACTGGGCCCGGGCGGCAACGAACTTCTCACGCATTTCATCATCCAGAACGCCAAAACGATGCTTGGCTGGAATGAGTTTCAGGGCCAATGCGATCAGCCGGGATCGGTCTGCCTCCTTTATTTTTCTACCGCGTTGGTTAAGCTTTTGCTCAGTTAAAATGCGTGAAAACTCTGGCAAATCTTCACGGCTGATGAAGGAGTAATTGTTCAGCAAGTCACTGTCCGCACTCACATCAGCAAACAACTCGACCATTGTTGTGGCAATTTCTAGTCCAACCTTGGTCAAAAGCACATCAAACCCAGTATTTGCCAGAAATGCCGAAATCTGCGGGTCTTCGGGGATATGTTTAATCGTCATAAAGTGTTCTTTGGGGCTAGCGAAGAACAAGTTCTGCGCCAGAGTGGCAGACTGATTGAACTTTTCCATATCCCAGAATTCTACAAGGTTCTGCAATGACGTGTCGTTTTCGATCTTTTCGCGCAGTGCTTTGCGCGCCTCAACCAATTTTGACATTAGCTCGTCATTTAGTTCCCCTGCTCCGTCCGGATCTATAATTGTTTCAACACCAAGAAGATAAAGATCACGCGAGAAGCCCGCGAGCTCGCACAACTCGAGTGCCTTTTCTTCCAGGTCCTGCATAGAATTGGTGTTGGCCTTCTCGTAGTCCTCCCAGCGCGCCTTCAGGTCGTAGGGCGGGCTTTTGGTCATCGCCGCTTCGCGCAGTTGGCGTTGCCGTTTCTTTAGACCATTTCCCTCATACTCAATTTGCTCCTGAGGCCGGTGTCGCAAGCCATAAAACAGGTTGTCACGAATTGTCCCTGTCCAGACATGCAGGTGTCCGCCCACATAAGCAATCTGTCTGCCCAATGTGGCTTCTGATAGGCCTTCGTAATTCATTCCATTAATAGAGACCGAGCCGGATGTGGGGCTTAACAGACCAGCTGCCATCTGCAGCAGTTCCGCGCGTCCTGACCCATCAACACCGGAGACAACAAGGGGTTTGCCCGGTTCGACAGTGAGTGAGACCCCATGCACCTCCTGCCCTGTACCCAATCCGGACAGGATTAGTTGATCGAACTTCAGCGTGCCAGAAAGTGTGACGGCTTCATCATCCAGAAGGCGTTGCTTTTCATAAAGATCGGGCGGATCAAAGTTCTCAACTACGGTCTGGTATTTTACCGAGACATCCGCGGTCATCTGATAGTAGGTGAGAAGCTCTTTCCAGGGGCCGGCCAGATCTTTATAAGCTGCGATCACCGCAATCAGCGCACCAATACTAAGCTGGCCTTTGATGACAAGATAACCGCCGATAAAATAGAAGAAAAACGGCGTCAGCTGGTTCATGAAGTTATTGACGAACTTGATGAAGTACTTGCGGTTATAGATATCAAAGCGAATTTGGAAGTTTCGGTAGAGTTTGTCGGAAAGGTCTGCCGAGTGCCAGGCAGAGGTGTCGTTGGCGTGGATCTCGGAGATCCCCGAGATGGTCTCTCCGACCCTATCTGCAATGACCCGCACGTTCTTGACGCGCTGGCGGGACAGGCGTACGACCTTTTGCTGTAACTTTGGGATGACGTAGCCCTGAACCGGATAGAGCGAGATAGCAGCTAGTCCTAGCAATGGGTCCTGAACGAAAATAAAGCCCACCTGGACCACCAGCATACCACCCTGATAGGCAGGCAGTGCGAAGGCCTCACCAACGAAACCACCAACATCCTCGACCTCGGCGGTAATCATTGGTATGATCTCCCCCGAGCTGACTTTCTTGAAGTGAGGAAGGCGGAAGCGAAGGACGCGCTGAAACAGCTCAAACCGCAACTGGCGTAGCATCCTCTCGCCCAGTCGGCCCTTGTAGACGTTAAGATATAGTTTGATGCAGTTGCTAACAACAACAAGAAGCAAGAACAACATGCACAGCACCGCCAGATATTGAATCTGCCCGAGCTGGAAACCGAAGAGTTCTACTGGAAAATCACTACCCTGAATTGCCTCATTGGTAATTTTCTTAGGCAAATCCAGCAGGATGTAACTCACCGGATAGGACAATAAGGTGACTAGAAGAATCGCTATTTGATAGCGAGCTGAGTTCTTCCAGATGAATTGGAAAAGCGTTTTTTCCATGTCCACTCCGATTAAGTTCAGGCCAGACTCACTCGAACCGAGGCGATGCAATTTGAGCTCTAACTGACGCAGAGGAACATTAGGCTACAAGATCTTAAAAAAAACGGCACGAAACGACTCACATCCCTTGAATTCTTGGGGTTTTACTTAGAGTTGAAATGCAAAAATGCAGTTTTGGCCGTTTGTTGGTGGCTCTTCTCCACCAGAGTGATCTGTCGCCTGACTCTATGCGTAGCAGATGGAATAAGAAGCGCATGACGGTAAAGACGCCGAAAATTCTGATTTACAGCCACGACACATTTGGCTTGGGCCACTTGCGGCGTTGCCGGACAATTGCCGAATCCCTCGTTGGCTCTTTTCCGGAGATGTCCGTTCTCATCCTATCCGGTTCTCCCATCATTGGCAGTTTCGAGTTTCGTTCGCGGGTTGATTTTGTCCGTATTCCGGGAGTGATAAAGCTGCGAAGCGGCGAATACACATCTCTGTCCTTGCAGCTGCACATCAATGAGACGATTGCAATCCGCTCCTCCATCATTGAGCACACAGCCAAAGTTTTTAAGCCGGATATTTTCATCGTAGATAAAGAGCCGCTTGGGCTGCGTGGTGAGGTTCTACCCACCCTGCAATATCTCAAGGGACAAAAAACACACATGGTGCTGGGTCTTCGCGATGTGATGGATGATCCTCTTGTTTTGAAGGAAGAGTGGCTGCGCAAGCGGGCCTTTCCTGCGCTTAATGATCTTTACGACGAGATTTGGGTCTATGGCCCCTCATTGATGAACAACCCACTGGATGGGCTTGGCTTTGACCAGTCTGTGATGGACAAAACTATGTTCACCGGGTACTTGCGCCGATCTATGCCAAGTTCAGTCCAGGACTTTACACCTCCCTTTGATGGAACACCTTATGTACTTGTGACACCAGGCGGCGGCGGAGATGGCGTGGAACTCGTCGATTGGGTTATGAGGGCCTATGAAGCGCGGATGCGACCGCTGTTCCCTGCCCTAATTGTGCTTGGGCCCTTTATGGGGAAAGTAGATATGGAGGCCTTCACAACCCGTGCCTCGCATCTGCGAGATGTGGAGATTCTGCGATTTACGCCTCAGCTTGAACCGTATATGGCTAACGCCACCGCCGTCATTGGCATGGGCGGATACAACACCTTCTGTGAGGTCCTTTCGTTTGACAATCCGGCTTTGCTGGTTCCACGTGTTGTGCCGCGCAGAGAGCAGGCCATCCGTGCTGAGCAAGCCCAAAAACTTGGCCTTGCGCAGATGCTTCCAATCGACGCCTATCCAAGCGTTGAACTGATGGTGAAGGCCCTTGCAAACCTGCCGTTCATTGCACCGCCCTCACATGCCAACTCGGAGCACTATCTCGGCGGGCTTGACGTGATCAACCACAGAACTGCCGAAATTCTAGGCGTAGATGCACAAAATCTTTCAGAGCAGATCGAACCTCCTAAAAACTCTAAACTGAAACGCAGCGCGAGGTCATGATGGATGCAGGCCGCATTGCAGTTGTCGTCAAAGGGTATCCACGTCTGTCAGAGACCTTTATTGCTCAGGAGATCTTTGGTCTTCAGCAGCTTGGCATCAAACAGCTGATTGTTGCGCTACGTCAGCCTTATGATCCTTACGTCCATGAGGTTCATAGAAAGATTACAGCTGACGTTCTTTATCTCACCGAATACCTGAAAGATGATCCACCCCGCGTGAAGCGGGCAATGGCATGGGCGAAGAAGCAACCGACCTATGAGGCTGCCAGAGTCCGTTTTGAGGCTGACCTGAAACACAAGCGGAATGCGGAGCGGTTTCGCCGTTGGGGGCAAGCCTGTGTGATGGCACATGAATTGCCAGCGGATGTAAATTGGATCCACACGCATTATCTGCACAGCCCCTGCACCGTTGCGCGATATGCGGCTATGCTTTCTGGTCGGCGCTGGTCCTTTTCAGCCCATGCAAAGGACATTTGGACTACGGAACGATGGGAGCTTGAGACCAAGCTTGCTGATGCAGACTGGGGGGTGACCTGTACCAAGGCCAACCTTGCCTATCTACGCTCACTTTGCACCCAGCCAGAGAAGATCAGTCTTGTATATCATGGTCTAGATTTTAGCGGATTTCCTGAGGCTCCACGTCCTGCGAGGTTACGGGATGGGACAGGACCAGACAGTATTCAGATCATCTCTGTCGGACGGTTGGTCGCAAAAAAAGGCTATGATATCTTGCTGCGTGCACTCAGTGAATTACCCGAGGACCTTAACTGGCACTTCACCCAGATTGGCGGAGGTGAATTATCGCAGAGCCTTGAGGACCTTGCGGACAAGCTTGGTCTGACTGACCGTATTTCATGGCTAGGTGCGCAGCCCAGAACCGAGGTATTGCAGGAGATGGAAAAGGCTGACATCTTTGCCCTCGCCTGCCGCGTCACAAAATCCGGGGACCGGGATGGGCTGCCGAATGTTGTGATGGAAGCGCAGGCTATGTCGCTGCCGTGTATTTCAACTGACGTCTCCGCTCTGCCGGAAATTATTGAAGATGGCAGGACGGGTCTGCTGTGTCCGACTGAGGACGTAGGAGCGATTGCAGAGGCCCTGCGGTCCTTGATCACTAAGCCCGCAGAGAGAGAGAGGATCGGACGCAATGCATTTGAAAGTGTGCATCAGCGTTTCAGTGCCTCCCCCGGGTTGAAATTTCTGGAAGACAAATTCTCGAGATGCCTGGAGCTTTATTCATGAAAGTTGCCTTTACAGCTCCCATGAAGCCAATCGACCATCCTGTACCTTCCGGTGACCGGACGATGGGACGGTTGATTGTGCGTGCGTTGAAACTGGCTGGCCATGAAGTTGAAGTCGCCTCGACATTTCGCAGCTGGCGCGCGCACGGGGGCGAGGATGTCACCCGCGAAGTGAAAGAGCTTGCTCTAACAGAGGCAAAGGCCCTTGCCGAACAGTGGATTGAGCGCGGTGATGTGCCGGATGTGTTTCTCACCTATCACCTTTACCACAAGGCACCGGACTGGATTGGTCCGTATCTGTGCGCCAAGTTCAACATTCCTTATGTGGTTGTTGAAGCCAGCCGCGCACCAAAGCGGCAGTCCGGCAACTGGGCCCTCGGCTTTAATGCTGCGGATGCAGCCCTTGCACAGGCAAGTCACGTGGTGGCACTCACCAACTCGGATGCGCAGTGTCTGAAGGAAGTTTTAAATGAAGATGTTTTGACGGTTCTGCCGCCCTTTTTGGAAACTGCAAAGTTTGAGGTTAGTCACAGCGTTACCAAAGGCTCGGCAGATGGCAAGATACGACTTCTTTGCGCTGGAATGATGCGTGAAGGTGATAAGCAGTTCTCCTACATGATCCTTGCCGCCGCGCTAAAACAGATTTCAGATTTGCCATGGCGGCTAACCATTGCAGGAGACGGGCCTGCGCGCGGCGAGATTGAGCCGCTGTTTGATCGAGAGCGCACCGATTTTGTCGGGCTCATTCCATGGCAGGAGATGCCGAGGCTCTACCGGTCTCACGATGTTTTTGTGTGGCCTGCCATTCGTGAAGCGTTTGGTTTTGTGTTTCTGGAAGCGCAATGCTGCGGGCTGCCTGTGGTTGGCGGGCGTGTATTTGGTGTGCCGGACATCGTTGAAGAGGGCAAGAGCGGCTTGCTCTCTGCTGAAGGTGATGCCTCTGGTTTGGCCAAGAACATAGCAACCCTCATCAATGACCCGAATAAACGTGAGGAAATGGCCCTTGCAGCTGTCGAGAACATACACAGAAGCCATAGTCTGGAAGCTGGAGCGAAAGGGCTCGACAAAGTGCTGAAGGCTGCAATTGAACACCATCGGTTTAAACGGAGAGTACAAGGGGGCTGATGATGAAAGCCTTCATCCATGTTCAACATTTGCTGGGGTCCGGCCACATTGTACGTGCGGTCGCGTTGGCCAAAGCGTTGGTGCGCCAAGGATTTGCGGTAACACTGGCAACCGGCAACCGGGTGCCGCGAACCGTCAACTGCGATGGCCTGACTGTGGTCCAGCTGCCAGCCGTTCGCGCTGCAGATGCCAAATTCGATGTATTGCTGGATGAGAATGACACTCCGGTTGATGAGGCATGGTGGGAAAACCGCATTGCTGCAACGCTCTCTGCCTTCACTTCAGAGCAATATGACCTGCTGATCACCGAGACATATCCCTTTGGGCGCAGAATGTTTGCTGCGGAGATGACACGTCTTCTGGAGTGTGCCGGCAGTATGTCTTCCCCACCTTGGATAGTATGTTCAGTGCGCGACATTCTGGTGCGCAAGGATGAAGTCTGGAAAGAGGAGTGGATGGCCTCTCAGGCAAAAGCTTTTTATAATCGCATTCTTGTCCACTCGGACCCGCACCTCATTACGTTTGATGATAGTTTTCCCTTCACCGAGCGCGTAAACTCACACATTCGCTATACGGGCTACATCAGCGATGACCGTTCCACATCGGCTACGTCAACCGACGGCAAAGGTGAGGTCATTGTTTCGTGTGGGGGTGGCGCTGTTGGGTCTGCGCTCTTGCATGCTGCACTTTCGGCGCGCAACCATATGCCGTCTGGTCTTACGCAGAAATGGCGTGTTCTTGTGGGACAGGATCTTCCCGATGCTGAGTTCCAAAAGCTGTTGCGGCACTCCTCATCCGAGTTTGTGATCGAGCGAGCACGGAAGGACTTTCCGGCACTCTTGAAGAATGCCAAGCTTTCCATTTCGCAAGCTGGCTATAACACCGTGGTTGATATTCTGCGTGCGGGGGTTCCATCAGTTCTGGTGCCCTTTGCCCAAGAGGCGGAAACAGAGCAAACTCAGCGCGCACTTAGTTTGATGAAACACCACAGGGCGGTGGCTGTGCCTGAAAAAGTGCTTAGTGCCAAGACGCTGGCGCAGGCGGCTCAAAAGGCTCTTTCGCTTCCGGCACCGGACTTGCGTATCGCCCTCAATGGCGCAGAAATTGCCGCTCAGGTCCTAGCTGCGGACCTTGGGATGGAGACGCCTGCAGATAATTCATTCGGGATCATTTGGGAAAGGAATGTTACGCGTGACCTCTAACTCTGAATTAGTCGTTGCACCTGTTTCAGAATACAATCTACCTCCCCACACAAACCAAAAGCACTTTGAAGAGCTACTTGTTCAACACCTTGACTGGTTCGCGGAGCGCGGCCGTCAGGTCAGATTCTGGTGGCGTGACGATGATGCAATCTCATCCACACCAGCGCTAGAGACACTGCTCAACTTTTCGCAGGACTTTGGTATTCCTCTGTCTCTCTCGGTCATCCCTAAATACGTCAAAGACGCACTGGCCCAGCGACTTGAGACCACATCTGCAGTTCATGTGCTGCACCATGGGTGGCAGCATAAAAACTATCAGGATAAATCACGCGAAGAAAAGTCTAGTGAGTTTGGATGGCGCCGTTCCGCTCAGGATTTCACAGAAGAGCTCATTGAGGGCAAACAGATCTTGCAAAATCTGTTCGGGCCGCGCTTTGTACCGCTCTTTGTGCCTCCCTGGAACCGGGTCGCACCGCCAGCAGTGCGTCTTCTCCAGCAGCAAGGTGGCTATGGGCTTTCAGCCTTCACATGGATAAACCACTTTCGAATGCCTCATCTACAAAGCCATGTCGACATTATCGAATGGAAGAGGGATAAACGCTTTATTGGCTGGGAACGCGCCCGCAAGAGATTAGACCTGCAACTGTGCAGGCGGCGCGCGAACTCAATCGACCCCATTGGATTGCTAACCCACCACTTGGATCATGGCGAGGACTGCACCGAGTTTCTGGAGGCGTTCTTCAAGCTCACCTCATCCCACCCAGCGGCGCAGTGGCTCAGTTCAAAAGAGCTTCTTGATGAAGCAAAAAGGAATTTCAATCAGGCTTCTGGACTTGTCTAGTCCGGCGTGGGTCAGACCCGAGTTTATTGAAACAGTCTGTGTCAGAGACCGCTCAGTGTCTGCCAGTGCCCTTTTGGGTGCTGCCGCGCTCAATTGCTTGTGAGATCCTCCAGCTTGCTCTACCCTACTTGTAGGGATCTGCAGCATCGCGCAGACCGTCGCCCATGAAGTTGAAGGCAAGTACTACGATGATAATTGGAATGACTGGAGCCATCAGCCATGGGTAGATGGTCACAACGGCGATGTTTTGGGCCTCATTGAGAAGAACTCCCCACGATACCGCTGGTCGCCTGAGGCCAAGGTTCAGGAAGGACAGCGCGGTTTCGCCGAGGATCATGGCGGGCACAGAAAGTGTCGCTGAGGCGACAAGGTGGCTTGTGAAGCCGGGAAGCAGGTGTTTGACGATAATGCGGCTTGGCTTTGCGCCCATGAGCGTAGCGGCTTTGGCATACTCTTCTTCGCGCAAAGAAAGCAATTTGGACCTGACGGCCCGCGCCAAACCGGGCCAGTCAAGAAGGCCGAGGATGACCGTCAAGCCAAAGTAAATCCAGACCGGCGACCATGTGATTGGCAGGGCTGCGGACAGGGCCATCCAGAGGGGAAGTTCCGGCAGCGATCGCATGATCTCGATAACCCGCTGCACGGAGCTATCAATCCATCCTCCGAAAAACCCTGCCATTCCACCCAGCAGAACACCAAGCACCATGGAGATACTCACCCCGACAAGACCAATGGTGAGAGACAGGCGTGCACCGTAGACCAAGCCGGAGTATTGGTCTCGGCCTAACCGGTCGGTTCCCGCGATAAAGAGAGTTCCTTCTTCAGCAGGGCAAATCACATGGAAGCTGGCAGGAAACAGGCCCCAGAACTGGTAGGGTTCACCTTGGCAGAAAAACCGCAGTTTCTGCACGTCCGTTCTGTCGGTTTCATACACCCATCGCAGGTTTTCCAAGTCAACGGACGGAGTCATGCCGTAGACGAACGGGCCGACGAACTTTCCTTCATGGAACAGATGCAATGCTTGCGGCGGGGCGAACAGGAAATCCACATTGCGCTTGGCAACAGGGTACGGCGCGATGATTTCTGCAAAGGGCACACACAGATAGAAGAAGAACAAAACAACGACCGACACTACCGCCAGTTTGTGTTTGCGGAACTTCCACCAGATAATCTTCCATTGAGCCGCTTGATAGTAGCGCTCCTGCTCTTTGGTCAGTGCCTCTACGACATTAGGGTCAAATCCTTTTGGATTGACGTAGTGCTCTGGTTTGTCATCGCGGCGGCTATCTGGGCTCATTGTCTTACGCCTTCTTTTCCAAGGCGAATACGTGGGTCCAGATATCCAAGCAGGATGTCAGAGATCAGCATTCCGACGAGTGTAAGCAGAGAGACAAAGAGCAAAATAAATCCTGCAAGGAACTGATCTTGGGACTGAAGTGCGCCCAACAAGATCGGCCCAACGGTGGGCAGGTTCAAGACAACGGAAACAATCACCGAGCCTGAGACGAGCGAGGGAATTAGGTTACCAATATCAGCGATGAACGGATTCAAGGCGATGCGCAGAGGGTATTTGACCAGAAGCTTGCTTTCGCGCATGCCTTTTGAACGGGCAGTGGTGACGTATTGCTTGTAGAGCTCATCTAAAAGGTTTGCGCGCAGCCTTCGGATCATACCGGCTGTGCCAGAGGTTCCGATTACGATGACCGGGACCACAAGATGCGCAAGAATAGACAAGACTTTTCCGCTACTCATGGGGGCCCCGATATACTGCTCTTGCATAAGCCCACCCACAGACAACCCGAACCATGTGTTGGCCAGATAGATCAGGACCAAGGCCAGCAGGAAGTTGGGGGTGGCAAGGCCGAGATATCCTATGAGCGTGAAAGTGTAATCTCCCACCGAGTACTGGTGGGTTGCGGAGTAAATACCGATGGGAAAGGCAACGCAGTAGACGAACAGTATTGTTGCAAGGTTCAGAGCGATTGTGAGCGGGAGTGTTGGACCGACCACTTCGTCCACTGGTTGGTTGTACTCAAAGGACCAGCCCCAGTTTCCTTGAATGAGCCCATCAAACCCATTCGGGCCGGGCCAAAGGCCAACCCAGATTCCGTAGCGTTCAATAAACGGACGGTCCAATGCGAACTCGCTGCGAAGAAACTCCAGTCTGCTGATGGATGCGCTTTCGCCGGTGGAGCGCAACATGGAGATCTGATTGGAGATATAATCTCCTTCCGGCAATTCGATTATCAGGAAGATCAGAAAACTGATAGCGGCAAGCGTCGGTATCATAATCAAGAGACGCCGCAGGATGTAATTGAGCACCCGCTTCCCTTTCTTCTCTGCACCACTCGTGCGGGAACACTAAAGGAGCTCCCTTGGCTTTCTCTGAGTATATCTAATCAGGTTTAAAGGGGGGCATTAGTACTTACTTAACACACCCAGATCTGTGCCGAATTTTAATGGTCCTCATCGGGCAGAAGGTTCTTAAAGAAGAAGAGATCCATACGGTGAATCCCGAACTGCGCGCCGGGGTCCCAACCATATATTCCCGTTTCAGGAACGTTGAGTAAGCCTTTGACAACAACCGGTTGGCGCACGCCGTTGACCAGACCGATATGGATGGTTTCTTCCGCATGGATCTGCAACATTTGTTCCCAGATCACGTCACGCTCTTCGAAACTGGCGCTTACCAGCCATTGGTCAAACAGCTCAACCAGACGCACGGCGGGTGGCCAGTCTGGTTTGGTGCCGGATTGGCCGTCGGTCTCGTAGTAGTTGCCCCAGCGCGCCCACGAGAGGAAGTCTTCACGTGTGGGGGCATAATCGATTGGCGGCATTCCCGCTGTCGGCACGCCATTTTCAAAGCCGGACCAGACCGACATCATCAAGGAGCCGGCGATGGCACGGGCACGGATTGTGTCGCGCTGACTTGGCCGGATAAACGCAGATACGCCGATTTCCTTCCAGGTCTCGGCAACCAGTTCCAGAGCATCATCCTGTTCTGCGTTTTCCCCTGTGAGTTCGATGATCAGCTGTAGTGGACGTCCATCTTCCAGCAAGCGGATTCCGTCCCCACGTCTATCTGTCAGTCCAATCTCATCGAGCAGCTCATTGGCAATGTCTGGGTCAAACTCTGCCCATGCGGTCTGAAGGTCCGGTTGGTACAGCGGCGAGACATCGAGCACAGTGTCGTTGCCGGCTCGGCCAAGACCAAAATAAAGCACTTTGTTGATGAGTTCCCGATCAACGCCCAGCGAGAGTGCATGGCGGAAGCGACGATCCTGCATGAGTGTGCGCCATGTGGGATCTTCAATACTGAGATTGGGAAGGATCGAGATTTCCGAGCCTTTTGAGTTGAGCCAGAGACGTGTATCGTAATCACGCAATTGCTCCCCGCGCTTTAAAACGGAGATATCGCCAAACCCCAGCCCGCGGGCCTGAAGGTCGCTTTCACCGGCCAATGTCTTCGCCGGTATCAGATTGCTGTCGACCACACTCATGATGACACGGTCGATGTAAGGTAGCTGCTGGCCTGCACTGTCCACGCGGTGGAAGAACGGATTGCGTTCCATGACAGCACGGCGCTCGCCGGAGGCGCTTCGGGGCACCCATGGCTGCAATGTGGGAATGAACGGGTTGGATGCATCGTACATGTCATCCATGCGATTAAACAGCGGCGCCCAGCCTCGCACTTTTTCGAGGCGAACAATCCGGGAGATGTACTCCGGGTCGCCATAGTCCTGATGGAACTGTTTCAGATATTGAGCGGGCCTGTAGATGAAAGGGGGGCGTGCTTTTGCTAGCTCCTGCAAGAACATAGGGTTAGGCGCATTCCATTCAAAACGCACTGCAGTTTCATCGATAACGGTGAACCGGGGACCTTCCCCATTCACGAGCATGAAGCTGGGCAGACCGACGGGGTTGAGCTCCGCATTCAGAGCAATATCTTCAAACCAGAAGCGGAAGTCTTCTGAGGTGAACGGCGTGCCATCCGACCATTTATGGCCTTCGCGCATGTTCAGCGTGATGACCCTGTCGTTCTCGTTATCAACGCTTTCCAGAATGTCCGGATTAAGCTCAAGGTTCTCGTCATAGCCGACCAGTCGGGCATAACCCCAGACATTGATAAGGCGAACATCCTTGGGGCGGGCAATAAGTGTATGCAACGAGCCCCCCTGAACACCAACTACCCTTCCAAGATCTTCAGGGTTGGTCACGAGCGGCTCTGTAGGCAAGCGTTCTTCTATGGGTGGCAGGTCTGGCGGCAGGCCCGGTGTTTCTTTCAGGACCAATGCCATTGCAGCGTGGGGCAATGCGAGGCTTGCAGCTATGGCGGCAGTAATCAGCAGGTCAATTCTTCTCATATGTGGCTGCCTCCCAACCCAACAGTATCATGCATGGCGTCCATCCCCGGAGCACAAACCCAGTGACCTGTCTCTATCTCAACCAAATATGGCACTGTTGAGTACCCCATCCGATATGGTGCCGGCCATTGCATGGGGTCCGAGGTGGCAGCGCCATCCAGAGAGGCAAAATCCAGCTTATGGTCCAAAGACGGTTCCGGCACGGCTTTCAGGAGCGCGCGCGTATAAGGGTGAATGGGGTTGTCAATGATTTGCCGCGTTGGTCCGAGCTCAACAACCTTACCTTTACACATAACGGCAACACGGTCGGAGATGTAATCGACCACAGCAAGGTTGTGACTGACGAAGACGTAAGTTAGGCCCAGCTCTTCCTTCAGGTCTTTGAGCAGGTTGAGAATTTGAGCTTGTACAGAGACGTCCAGTGCTGAGGTTGGTTCATCGCAGATCAGGAATTCAGGGTTCAGGGCCAAGGCTCTGGCGATGCCAATACGCTGCCTTTGCCCGCCGGAGAAGGAATGAGGATAGCGGCGCAGAAATCTTTGAGACAAACCGACCAGATCGGTCAGCTCTCTGATGCGAGCCGCTTTGCTGTGATTGTCGCCAATCTGGTGAATAATCAGTGGCTCCATCAGGATCTCATTGAGCGTGCGGCGTGGGTTCAGTGAGGAGAATGGGTCCTGAAAAATAATCTGGGCTCGTTCCCTGAATTTGAAGAGCTCTTTGTCGGAGAAGCCCTGAATGTCGCGTGGTCCATCTCCCGTGGTGTAGAAGATTTTCCCTTCCGTCAGCGGGAAGGCCCGTAACATGGCGAGAGCTGCGGTTGTTTTGCCGGATCCTGACTCTCCAACAATGCCAAGGCATTCACCCCTGCGGACAGTCAGAGATACATTGTCGAGCGCTGTGGTCATGCCCCTGCGCTTCTTGCCACGCGTTTTCTTGAACATAAACGTTTTGCGAACCCCCTCCAGCTTGATGAGCGTGGTTCCACGAAACTCATGTGCATTGCCGGTTGGATGTGGAGGTGCATCTGTCTGATGGGTGCGTGGTTTAATGGGCCGGATCGGCACAAGGCGTTCTTCCGGTTCCATGGAGAGCGAGGGAACGGCGTTGAGCAGCGCCTTCAAATAGGGATGTTGCGGGGTCAGGAACAAGTCCTCAACGCTGCCCTTCTCCATGATCTCACCGTTGTAAACAACAACGACTTCATCAGCCATGTTCGTCACTACGCCAAAGTCATGGGTGATCATGAGCAAGGTCATGTTCAACTCGGCCTGCACCTCTTTGATCAGCTTGAGAATTTCGGCCTGAATGGTGACATCCAACGCCGTGGTTGGTTCATCTGCGATCAAAAGAGATGGGCGGCAGATCAATGCCATGGCGATGAGCGCGCGTTGTCGCAAACCACCTGACAGCTCGAAGGGGTAGGCACCGATGGCTCGCTCTGGATCTGGAAAATGGACAAGCCGCAGCATGTCCTTTGTCAGCTCAAGCGCCTCTTTCCTGCCAACAGAGCGATGCAGTCTTGCACCTTCGCTGATCTGGTCTCCGATTGTGTGCAGGGGTGAGAGCGAAACCATGGGCTCCTGAAAGATCATGGCGATCTGATCTCCGCGCATAGCGCGCATGGCTGGTCCGCTCGGGGGAAGCTTTGCGATATCAATAACCTTGCCATTTCGACTATTATCGCGAAACAGGATTTGGCCGGAGGTGATGTGCGACTTTGCAGGAAGGATGCCCATAATCGCTTTGGAAATTACGGTTTTGCCGGAGCCTGACTCACCTACCAAAGCAACGGACTTGTTTTCGGGCACACTAAAAGACACATCGCGGACGACTTCCTGATGTCCTTCGTCTCCGCGAAACTCTACCGTCAACCCTTCGATATCAAGAAGGTTCACGTGCGTTCCTTCCTTGCTAATCCGTTGATGCTGCCTGAAAAACCACGGTTTGCAACCTCTTCACTACAACAGGGCTTCCTTTCAAAGAGGTTGGGTTTCCCAGCACACTTAAAGTAAACTAGAAGATAGCGGCAGAATTAAAGCTTGCCGTTGATAGTGGAGGTGAGCTGCCACACTTCCACCTTGCCTTTTCTGCCACGAATTGCGTGGTTGCCTAGGTGTGTGACGTTGTCAGGATGCCCGGCTTTTTCAACGGTTTCACCGCTTAATACCACGCAAACCCCTTTAACGGCGGAATGTGTGCAACCAACACCTTGCAGACGGCTACACACATTCACAGCATCTCCAACAATGGTGTAGTTCCAGCGTTCAACAGCGCCCACATTGCCAACAATTACGCGGCCAGTGTGGATGGCAATCCGCACACGCAGTGCGTTCTCCGGCGCGGCAGTGTTCGCTTTGCGGATGGCGACGACCATGTCTTCTGCCGCTGCAATAGCACGTTGGGCATGATCTTCAATCTCGTTTGGCGCTCCCCAGAATGCGAGCATTCCGTCGCCAACAAACTTGTCGACAGTACCCTGATGAGCCTCCACAGCAGAAACCAGCAGCTTAAAGTGGTCATTGAGCAAGTCAGCCACTTCACCTGCATTCCTCTTTTCTGACAGTGACGTGAAGCCTTCGATGTCAGTGAACAAGATTGTCAGGTCGGCTTCTTTTGCTTGGGCTGCCTGATCCATCCCAGATGCCATCAGCTTGGCATAGAGCGATTTGGGAATATACCGACTCATGGTTTGTAAGCCAGTGGTGCTGGCATTCATGGCCGAGGTGATCTGATCCACTTCGCGAATATGGCTGCTTGGGAGTGGTTCGAGGTGCTCGAACTCCAATGCTCCAAATTTTTGCGCGCGAGCAGCGATGCCTTTGAGCGGTGAAGACAAACGGCGCGCGAGGAAGATCGCAATAAGTGCAGCCAGAAGTACGATTGCCACACCGGCAAAAACCGAGTTGATCAGCCGCGCAAGTTCATCATAACGGGAGTTCGTGGGTTGATATTCGCCAACCTGATAGACTTCACCGTCCGGTGAGACAAGCTTTTGCAGAACCATCACATACATATCATCGTCAGTGTTAATCATGTGAAGTTCCACACCTCGGTCACGCGCAAGCGAACTAGAGGGCTGTGGCTGGCTCTGCTCAAATTTTGCCAGAATGGGGTCTCCAAATTCTGACAAAGGCGACAAGAGCCTATCCTGTAGGTTGTATTCTGGAGATGCGTAGGCAAGCACCCGGTTTTCATCAGTCAAGATAAACCTGGTTGTAGCGTTTTCTCCGTCAACCTGATAGCCAAGCCCATCTCCATTGGAAGAGGCAAGCACCGATCCCACCCCCTCCATGGTGATGATTGCGGAGATGTAGCCTATTACTTCGCCTTCAAATTCGATGGAGCTTGTGACAGTCGCAAATGGGTCCTCACCGGAGGCATAAAAATCTCCCCAGAACGGATCCTGACTTCTTTGCGCCTGTATGCTTTCCATTCTGGAGAATTCAAAGAGGGCCTGCTGGGGGTTAAAAATGACGACGTCCTGGCTGTTATCAGCCTGACGCAGGCCCCAAACGGCTCCATTTGGCAGTGAAAGCACCAATCCTTCAATACTTTGAACGCTGAACAAGACCCCGCGAAATGTTTGGCGTGCACGAAAGAGAGCACTTTGGGGCGTTGGCTGCTCTTCAGCATAAACCTTGATCGCGTGAACGGAATAGAATGCGGGCGTGATGTAGGCGCCTAAGGCGTTGTTGATTGCCTCGGTCGACATGATCGACGCTTTTTCGATGAGACTGCGGGTATTTACAAGGTTGGTGTGAACCGACATGTAGAGCACGATGCCACCACACAGCGTCACCAGAGTCACAAAGGTGAGACTAATCAGCCAAGTCAGAGAGAGCTTATAACGGTAATGCTCTGCATCTGTTTCCTTTCGCCTAATCCTATTCCAAAGCTTCAAACCACGACCCATCTGTGCGAGGAAGTTCAGCCCGTATAACCACTCAATGGACCTAGCGTCAAACTGCCTTCCTCCAGTTGGCTCAGCTAGTATTTATTCTACAACTTCCTTGCCTAATTCTCTTAAAATCTCATTTCTGTGCTCATCGAGAGCTGGTGCACCGCGCTCGATCTTCAGCTTGGAATTCGCAAATTGGATCGGCGTGCGTACATAGGTTTGCTCACCACCCTCTTTTGAGGCTGTCGGCAGAGTGACCTTCAACTGGCGGTGTTCAACTTGCGGGTCCTGCAAAACATCCGCTACTGAATTGATCGGCCCTGCCGGAACACCGTGTTCCTCCATTCTGCCCAAGAGTTCATCCCGCGTAAAACTCAGGACCAAAGTCTGAAGCTTTTCAGTCAATTGATCACGGTGCTTCACACGAGCGGGATTGGTGGCGTAGCGTTGATCTTCCGCCAGACCCGGCTCTCCAAGAATCTTGCAGAAGTTCACGAACTGGTTGTCATTGCCAACGGCGACGATCAGGTGACCGTCCATCACCTCAAAAACCTGATAGGGAACGATGTTTGGATGGGCGTTGCCCATGCGCGTGGGAACATTGCCGCTGCTGAGGTAGTTCATGGCCTGATTGGCCAGAACGCCCACCTGAGCATCCAGCAAGGCCATGTCGATCCATTCACCTTCACCGGTCAGGTCACGGCGGCGCAGAGCAGCCTGGATGCCGATTACGCCATAGAGGCCGGTGAAGATATCGGCAAAGGCAACACCCACTTTTTGTGGCTCGCCGCCTTTAGGGCCCGTCAGGTCCATGATGCCACCCATGCCCTGGATCATGAAATCGTATCCAGCACGATGCGCATATGGACCATCCTGACCAAATCCTGTCACAGAGCAGTAGATCAGCTTGGGGTTGATCTTTTTAAGGCTCTCGTAGTCGAGACCGTACTTGGCAAGACCGCCGACTTTGAAGTTCTCGATCAGCACATCGCTTTGACGCACAAGATCGAGGATCAGCTCAAGGTCTTCCGGTTTTGAGAAGTCCGCTGTGATGGAGCGTTTGCCACGGTTGCAGGCATGGAAGTAGGCTGCGCTTTTGCTGCCGCCCTCTTCTTCGATGAAGGGAGGCCCCCAAGTCCGCGTATCGTCACCGCGCGGGCTTTCCACCTTGATGACATCCGCCCCCAGATCGGCAAGGGTTTGCCCGATCCATGGTCCTGCCAGAATGCGCGCCAGTTCCAAAACTCTTATATTTTCCAGGGGGGCCGTCACGGAAGCAACCTCAGTCTTTTTGTGCAGATTTATCTCAGGAACACAGTGCTACCTGTTTTTTGGCAGGAGGTCCTGCGAGGATCTGTCATGAACTCGTTCCAGACCTTCCCGTGCTTGATAATTTTGTCATTTGGGTGCAAAAGTGCTGTGGTTTTTAATTCCTACATTTGACCGGGACCGTTTTCAAAGGTACCGCCGATCTACATATTTTTTGAAAGCGCTGCGCCAACGGGCGAAAAGCTGCTTCAACACTTCTTGGGAGAACAGCATGCGATCTGAGACTGCTCAGCTCATCAAACTGCAAGACTACAAAGAAACCCCCTACGCGATTGACAGTGTCTCACTGGTCTTCAAGCTTAAGCCTGAAGCAACTGAAGTTGTCTCCACCCTCACTCTTTCCAGACGCAATGGTACAGACGCTGGCACTCCGCTTGCGCTGGATGGCGATGAACTCACACTGGTTTCAGTGGCGATTGATGGTGTCACTTTGGCGCAGGAAGCTTATGAGGCCTCAGCTACCAAGCTGATCATTCACAACCCGCCTGCAGATAAGTTCCAGCTGGAAGTCGTGACCAACGTCAATCCGACTGCGAACACCAAGCTGGAAGGGCTTTATCTTTCAAAAGGCATCTACTGCACCCAGTGTGAGGCCGAAGGCTTCCGCCGGATCACCTATTACTATGATCGCCCGGATGTGCTTTCCGTATTCACCACACGTGTTGAAGCAGACAAGGCGAGCAATCCAATCCTTTTGAGCAACGGCAATCCGCAGGAAACCGGCGATATTGCGGACACAGACCGCCATTTTGCGGTGTGGCATGATCCACATCCAAAACCTGCCTACCTGTTTGCGCTAGTGGCCGGTGATCTTGCCTGCACCTCAGAAAAGTACACCACGGCCTCCGGCAAGCCTGTTGATCTGAACATCTATGTCGAAAAAGGCAATGAAGATCGGACGGGCTGGTCCATGGACAGCCTGATCCGTTCCATGCGCTGGGACGAGAAGGTGTTTGGCTGCGAGTATGATCTGGATGTGTTCAACATCGTGGCTGTTTCTGCCTTCAACATGGGCGCAATGGAGAACAAGGGCCTTAACATCTTCAACGATAAGTATATTCTTGCCGACAGCGACACAGCTACCGACACCGATTACGAAGGTATTGAGACTGTTGTCGCGCATGAGTATTTTCATAACTGGACCGGCAACCGTATTACCTGCCGCGAATGGTTCCAGCTTTGCCTGAAAGAGGGCCTGACGGTGTTCCGTGATCAGGAGTTCTCTTCTGATGAACGCTCCCGTCCTGTAAAGCGTATTGCTGACGTTATCCGTCTGAAATCCCGTCAGTTCCCGGAGGATCAGGGGCCCCTCTCCCATCCCGTGCGCCCAACAGAATACAAAGAGATCAACAACTTCTACACGGCGACCGTCTATGACAAGGGCGCTGAACTGGTTCGCATGATCAAAACTATTCTTGGTGCGGATGGCTTCAGAAAAGGCATGGATCTTTACTTTGAGCGTCATGACGGAGACGCGTCAACAATCGAAGACTTCATCAGTTGCTTTGAAGATGCAAACGCATTTGACCTGACACAGTTTAGCCTTTGGTACCACCAATCCGGCACGCCTGTGGTTAAAGCCAGCGGCTCTTACGATGCAGATGCCAAGACTTACACACTGGACCTTGAGCAGATTAATGCTCCGACACCGGGACAGACTGAGAAGAAGCCATTCTTCATTCCTGTTCACTTTGGACTGGTTGGCCCCAATGGCGATGATCTTGCCTATTCCAGCGTGGAAGGGGCGCAGGTTGACGGCGATCTGCTGTGCCTGAGCGAGAACAAGCACACTGTTGTATTCCATGGCATTGGCAGCAAACCGGTTCCTTCTCTGCTGCGTGAATTCTCTGCGCCTGTGAAACTGGAAACCGGTCTTTCCCGCGAAGAGCATATATTCCTTATGCGCCATGACGTTGATCCGTTTAACCGCTGGCAGGCGGCTCAGACGCTGATGACGGAGCTGCTGATTGAACTGACCAATGGCGTGGAGCCAGCTGGCAAAGAGGCCTTTATTGAGGCTCTGGGCCATATGGCTGCGGATGAAAGCCTTGACCATGCGTTCCGTGGTTTTGGGCTGATGTTGCCAAGTGAGCAAGCGATTGCTCTGGAGATTGGAAAGGACGTTGACACCGATGCCATTGGCAACGCGCGTGATGCCTTCTCCAAAGATATCGGCGTGACGCTCTATGACATCTTCAAACGCCTTTACGATGAACTGGAGATGCCAGCGACCTTTAGTCCGGACGCCATTTCAGCTGGCAAGCGTGCTTTGAAGCTGCGTTGCCTGTCCTACCTTGGCGCTGCACAAATCGCAGAAAGTGCAGCACTAGCAAAAGCTCACTTTGATAATGCGGACAATATGAGCGATCGCATGGGCGCCCTGACGATCCTTATGATCTGGCAGCTTGCCGGAGCGCAGGAAGCCCTAAAGGCATTTGAAGAGCGCCACAAGGACACCGCGCTTGCAATGGATAAGTGGTTGAGTATAGCTGCTCGTGCGCCAAGTGAAGATTCAGTTGCAGCCATACGCACTCTTACCGAGCATCCAGCATTTTCATGGGACAATCCAAATCGCATCTATGCGCTGATTGGAGGTTTCCTGGGAGGCAATACACGCGGCTTCCATGCTGTAGATGGCTCTGGATATAATTATCTAGCTGAAATCACATTGCAATTGGATAAGACTAACCCTCAGGTTGCTTCCAGAATGGTCAAAAGCTTTGGCAACTGGAGAAGCATGAATGCAGCACGCAGAGAAAAAGCAAAAGCCGCTTTGCAGGGTATTCTTGAGGCCGACCAGCAACTGTCAACTGACGTGAAAGAAATAGTTGAACTGTGCCTAGACTAAGACAGTCTAGATTACACCCTAGCGAAGTCTCTGAGAGTCCTAAATGAATTAACGGCAGCAAAAAGAGCTGCCGTTAACCATTTTTTTGTACCAGGACTCTGGACAAGTTGATTCGGATAGATTCAAATGAAGGTGATTCGGGTGAATTACAACTCGGATTATTTGCGGCGGGATCTGACACATGGGGGCATTCATGGCACGAGCCTTTGCTGGGGGCGCGACCGCTCGACGACTGTTGAACTCGACCAAACGGGCAGGCAAAAAAGATGCCTTAACCGGACATATCAAATTGCTTGCCCAACCGGCTTACCAACGTCTCTTGACAACTGAACCGATGATGCGCCGAATTATTCCTGCTTTATGCATTATCTTCATTGCCTGTACCGCCATTTTCCGCGGACTAGAGATTGCTTACAATTACGAGAGCGTGAGCCAGAAGGCGCAAGACGACCTCACACTTATTGCGACTGCGCTAACAGCCAGTATTGACATTACAGAACAAGAAAAAGGCAGCGTGGGTCTGGCCTCAGCTTTGCAGCGTGCACTTTCTGAAGCCCTGCCCCCTCGCGCCACCAGCCAAAGTCGTCAAATTCTTCTGGCTGATCCAAACGGCACAATTGTTGCCAGTGCTCCAACCCGTCCTGATATGGAAGGGCTGAAAATTACCAATATCCTTGGTGACACCCAGCCCATGACGTTCTTTGGTAAACGGGCTGGCGTTCTGACGATCAACGCAGGCACCAAAGACGCCACACGCGCTACGGTTCATCATCTTTCAAACAAGCTTGGCATGGTTGCTATCATGCAGCCGGAAAAAGCGATTTTTGCCCCTTGGCGTACTGAGCTTTCGGCCAATGTAACCATCTTTGTAGCCACCTCCATGGTGCTTCTGGTGATCATTTACGCTTATTTTGCGCAGGCAACACGGGCACAGCAAGCAGACGGCATCTATTCAGCAACACGTTCGCGGATTGATGCAGCACTCAATCGGGGGCGTTGTGGCCTGTTTGATTGGGATTTGTCCCGTGGCCGCGTTTTCTGGTCCGCCTCGCTTTATGAGATGCTGGGAATGGACCCCCGAAATGACATTATGGGCTTTGCCGAGATCCAGTCCCTGACCCATCCTGATGATGTAGATCTATATGACCTTGCCAAGAGCCTGCTTGATACGGGCAAAAGCAATGTGGATCGCCAATGGCGGATGCGCCACGTAGATGGGTCTTGGGTGTGGCTGCGGGTCCGTGCGGAGGTGCAGACCGATGCAGGCACCAACGAACCGCACCTGATCGGTATTTGTATGGATGTTACCGAGCAGAAAAAGCTTGCCGAGCAGAGCCGCACCGCTGACTTGCGTCTTCGCGATGCTATCGAGAACATTTCCGAGGCATTTGTCCTTTGGGATGCGGACAATCATCTGGTCATGTGCAACTCCAACTATCGCAGGCTACACCAATTACCAGACCATGTTGTTCAGTCGGGCACACCCTACGCAACCGTTATGTCCTCTGCCAGTCAGCCAATCATTTCCGAACCTGAGGAAGGCGACCACATCGATAGCGATATGGAAAGCTCTTACAAGGTTGAGATGGAAGGTGGGCGCTGGTTGCAGGTGTCCGAGCGCCGCACCAAAGATGGTGGTTTCGTTTCTGTTGGCACCGACATTACCGAGCTGAAGCGGAAAGAAGAGAAGCTGCTTGAATCGGAGCGTGGCCATATGGCAACCATTGCCGATTTGCGCCAGTCCCGTCAGAAGCTAGAGCTGCAGGCCCAGCAATTGGTGGAATTGACCGAGAAGTATGCAGACGAAAAGACCCGCGCGGAGGATGCAAACCAGGCAAAGTCCGAGTTCCTTGCCAATATCTCACACGAGCTGCGTACACCGCTTAACGCGATCATCGGCTTCTCCGATATCATGGATCAGGGCATGTTTGGCGATCTTGGGTCTGACAAGTACAAGGAATACTGTAAGGATATTCATTCCTCCGGCAACTACCTGCTAAACGTGATCAATGACATTCTGGATATGTCGAAGATTGAAGCAGGCCGGATTGAGCTATCCGTTGAAGACGTGCAGATCAAGCAGACCGTTCAGGACGCGGCTCGTATTATCTCGGCAACTGCTTCGGATAAGAAGATTAAGATCATTAGCGAGAACTTGCCGCACATGCATCTGCAGGCAGACAGGCGTGCTGTTAAACAGATCCTGCTCAACCTGCTTGCCAACTCCGTTAAGTTCACTCCTGAAAATGGTGAGGTTCGCGTTTCAGCCCGCAAAGCCGGGGCGTTTGCGGAACTCAAGATCACAGACAATGGTATTGGCATTTCCAAGAAAGATATCGACCGTCTGGCCAAGCCGTTTGTTCAGGTTGAGAACCAGTTCACCAAGACGCACAAAGGGTCTGGCCTTGGTCTGGCTATTGCCCGCTCTCTCAGCGAGCTGCATGGCGGCTACATGGAAATTGAGTCCGAAGTTGGCAAGGGCACCGAGGTTACGATCAAACTGCCTTTGAAAGCCAAGTCACGGGATAAGAGCCGCCTGACAGGCGTCAACAGTTTGAATGCAGCCTGACATTCCAGATAAGCATCATTTAAAAAGGCCGCTAATGAAGCGGCCTTTTTGTTGTTTCAGATCTTGTCTTATTAGAGCATGTCGCGCTCATATGAATTCACGCACCAAGCTCTAAGCGTTTATTTCTACGCGTATTCTTCTCCGAAAACCGGAGCCACTTTTCGGGAATACGCTCTAGCTGTTCTTATCAGCAGGTGTCACTTTACCAATCAGTTTTTCGAAGGATTGGCGCACCCTGACCTGCTGGTCTTGCAGATAGATGGTCAAACGCTCGAAGTCAGGCTCTCCACCAGTACTGACCAGCAGATCGAGCAGGCCCTTGGGGGCGCTTGCCGGGTTAAAGCTTCCGGTCAGCGTTAATTTGAGGATCTGTCTAAGATCATCATAGTTTCGCAGTGCAGGGATGAGCGTATCGGCATCTTCCTCACTCAACAATCCGGCCTCGCGTGCCTTTTGCAAAGCATCCTCGGTTCGGGTCTGGAGTATTTGCGGATGATCCGCTCCGTGCGCCAACTGCAAGAATTGAGCGATGAACTCAATATCGACCAGACCTCCTGGAATGCCCTTGATCTGCCATGGGCTTTTAGCTGGCTTGTCCTTCTGGATGCGGGCACGCATATCACTCACATCCAGCGTCAGCTTTTCAAGATCGCGTTTATCCTGCAGCAGCCGCGAGATGGCGCTGTCAATCTGATCTGAGAAGTCAGGGCTGGAACTGGTGATGACGCGCGCACGTGTCAGAGCCATATGTTCCCATGTCCATGCATGATTGGCCTGATAGTCCTTGAAGGCAGCAAAGCGCGTTGCAAGCGGTCCGGAGTTACCAGAAGGGCGCAAGCGGAAATCCACCTCGTAAAGAACACCCTCTGCTGTAGGCGCTGTTAGCGCGGAGACAAGGCGCTGGGTGAGCCGGCTGTAGTACTGACTTGGCGCAAGCGGGCGTTTGCCATCACTTTGCATCGCATCCTCTGGCAAGTCGTAGAGCAGGATCAAATCCAGATCGGAGGCGCAGGTGATTTCACGACCACCGAGTTTGCCCATAGCAATGAGAGCTAGTTCAGCACCCGGGATCTTGCCGTGGGCCTCTTCCAGTTCCTGTTGAACACGGGGAAGCAGCTGGCAGAGTACAGCATCGGCCAGTGTTGAAAGCCCCTGCCCCAGTTCAGCTGCGGTAATCGTGCCCGTGATCAGGCGCAGGCCCAGCAAGAATTGTTGTTCCTGTACAAAAATACGAGCGCGGTCCAACGCGTCCTCATAATACCCTGCCTGATCCAACGTGACGGCAAGTGCGGTCTCAATCTGCTCTGCAGTTGGAGCGCCGCCGAAGAAGGCGGGATCGAGCAATGCGTCCAGAACATGGACACGTTTGGAAACGATCTCGGCCATGCGGGGCGCGTTGCCCATGATCATGGTCAGTAATTTTAGAAGGTGGGGATTGGACTTCAGTAATCCAAACAGCTGAACGCCCATGGGCAGTTTGGAAAGGAATGTATCGAATGTGAGCAGGGCTTGATCGGCGTTTTCGGTACGGGCCAATGCGTCCAGCAGAGTTGGCGTGAACTCGGTCAGGCGTTGGCGTGCTTTTGTAGCTCGTACCGCCGGGTACCTGCCGTAATGCCACTGGCGGATGGTCCGGATGGCATCCATCGGGCGCTGGAACCCAAGCTGCATGAGAGTTTCAAGCGTATTGGGGTCTTCATCATCCCCCGTAAAGACCAGATTACCAAGGTCCAGTGCTAGTTCAGGTTCGTCTTCAAACAGGCCGGAATAGTGCTTTTCTACCAGCTCAAACTTGCTGCGGATCTGCTTGGCAAACTCCGAGCGTTCCGCAGTACCCATCAGGTGATAGACACGTGCAAGCGCCTCATCATCCTTGGGAAGAATATGGGTCTGTTCGTCGTTGATCATCTGGATGCGGTGTTCAACCTCGCGTAGATAGCGGTAGGCTTCGTCCATTTCAACTGCAGTGGATTCGTCGATCCAGCCACAGTCGGCCAGTCGTTCCAAGGTGATGAGCGTGCGCCGATCACGCAGCTGCGGATTACGGCCACCAGCGATAAGCTGCTGGGTCTGCGCAAAGAACTCAACTTCCCGTATGCCACCGCGGCCCAGTTTTACGTTGTGGCCTGCGACGGTAATTTTGCTGAAGCCTTTGTGAGCGTGGATCTGACGTTTGATGGAATGCACGTCAGAGATGGCTGCGTAGTCCAGATACTTGCGCCAGACGAACGGGCGAATCTCTTCAAGAAAAAGTTCGCCAGCTTTGATGTCGCCTACACAAGGGCGGGCCTTGATGAGGGCGGCGCGTTCCCAATTCTGTCCCAAGCCTTCATAGTAGACCAGTGCCGCAGGAACGGAGATTGCCAATGGTGTTGCGCCCGGATCCGGGCGAAGGCGCAGGTCGGTTCTGAAGACATAGCCATCACCCGTGCGCTCGTTCATGAGTTTGACCATGCGGCGGGTGATACGGACAAACTCGACAGGCGCTTCTGCACTGCCAGTCAAACGACAGCGCTCAGGATCATACAGAACGATTAGATCAATGTCGGAGGAGTAGTTCAACTCACCTGCACCATGCTTGCCCATAGCAAGAATGAAGAAGCCAGCTTCTTTTTCCGGCTTATCCGGATCAACAGGGTCAAACTTGCCTCTGGCTTCCAGCTCACGTAGGCAGAAGCGCAGACTGGCGGTCAGGGAGGCGTCGGCAAATCTGGTGAGAGAGCCTGTCACACTCTCCAGATGCCATGCCCCTGCAATATCAGCCAGAGCGACGGTTAGCGCAAGTTCCTGCTTGGCCAGCCGCAGCGACTGCATGAGTTCTGCTTCACTGGTGGGTCTGGCTGTCAGGCAATTGTGCAGGAGAACGGAGACCGTCTCTTCAGGCGGGGTTCCCAAAATGCGCAGGAAGCGCGAAGCATCGCGCAGTATGATCTCGCGTAAAAATGGCGCATTGACCATTATGCCTTTGATGAAGGCGCGCAGGTGTGGGGCCTGCTCACATTGCTGCTCAAACACAGACATAAGGTCTTTCCGTTCAAGCTTTTCTATCAGGTCTTGCAGGTGCCGGTTGCCCAGATCATCATCTGCGCACACAGGCTGTCGCTCCAAACGCCCAAACAACGGGGCAAGCGTCCCCTTGCGGTGTTTATGCTGCAAAGTGTTGCTGGTTAGCTGGTGGCGTTCTTCTTCTGAGCCTTGTCCCATGCTTCGTTGCCCTCTCCCTCACCTCTTTGCCCCTTGTTGAGGGGCAGAACAACCCGGGCACATAGACCAGTTTGTCCTTCACTTCCAGAATCATCTTCAGAACTAGCGGATATGAGCTGCAATTCTCCCTGATGAAGCATTACCACCGCCTTGATCAGGGACAATCCAAGCCCGGAACCGGGTGCATGGCGGGAGCCATCCAGCCGCACAAAACGATTGCACACCCGTTCACGGTCAGCTTCCGCGATTCCAACTCCGTTGTCTTCCACGCGCAGTATAGCCTGCTCGCTGGTTGCGGACAGTACGACTTTGATCAGGGGTTTAGCAGTGTCTTGGATTGGACGGCCGTATTTGAGGGCGTTTTCAATCAAATTTGCCAATGCCTGAGCCAGAAGCTCGCGATCACCATCAATCACCGGCTCGTCTTCAATCTGGACTGAGAACTCGACTCCGTCATCTTCCGCAACCGGCTCATACAGTTCACATACGTCGCTAACGATATTGCTCAGTTTGAGGGGCTTGAGTTGAGCGCCTGTTGATCCGGATTCGACACGTGCGATACGCAGGAGTGCATTGAAGGTGTTAATCAGCTCGTCTGTTTCAACAAGCGTGTCTTCCAGACACTTGCGCCCATCTTCTACACTCAAATCCTGTCGCAAGGCCGCTTCAACGCGTCCTCGCATGCGTGTGAGCGGTGTTTTGAGGTCATGGGCAATGTTGTCGGATACTTCCTTCAATCCCTGCATCAGCTCTTCAATGCGGTCCAGCATCACGTTGAGATTGCTTGCTAGCCGGTCAAACTCATCGCCATTACCAGTGACATCCAAACGTCCGGCCAGATCGCCCTCCATGATCTGCCGTGAACTCATGGACAGATTGTCGATGCGCTTGAGAATACGGCGATTGAGGAAGAACCATGTGATGCCAGCCAAAACGATCATACCAACGAGCCAAAGGGTGAGCGCGTCCCCGAGTAAACTCTTCAAGTGGACCTGATCTTCCAGATCCCGCCCGACCAGAAGTTTGAAGTTGCCGGGCAGCTCAAAGATCCTGACAATGGCCCGTGCTTTGTTCTCGTCTGTTTCAGGAAGACCCAGTGGTGTGTAAGTTACGACCTGAATGCCACCATTGGACCCCGAGAGAACCTTTTCCGGCAGGTATGCGATGTTACCGGTGATAAAGTTTCCGGCATAATCCAGAATGAGATAGAGGTTTGAGTTGGGGCTCCTCACCCGGCGTTCCACGCCCACCACAAGTCCGTTAATACCGTTTTGCGCGTACTGCTCGGCAAGGCCCTGAATCTCTGCATCCACCGTTTGCACGACCTGCTTGTTCATCAGATCATCGGTGTTGTTGGAAATGAAGATAAACAGAAACACCGAAAGCGCCGTAAACGACGTCAGATAAATAGCTGCCAGCTTGAAGGCGGTGGTGGAGAGAATTCTAGTGAGAGCTGTCACGGATGGAATATCCTGCACCACGAACCGTATGAAGCAATGGGAAGTCAAAGCCCTTGTCGATCTTGGCACGGAGCCTTGAGATGTGAACGTCAATCACGTTGGTCTGCGGATCGAAATGATAGTCCCAGACGTTTTCCAGCAGCATGGTGCGGGTCACCACCTGTCCGGCATGTTTCATGAGGTATTCCAGCAGGCGGAACTCGCGTGGTTGCAGCACAATTTCCTGCCCTCCACGGGTCACGGAGTGGGCAAGACGGTCCAGCACTAGGTCTGCCGTCTGCAGTTTGGTTTCCACCTGAGGTCCGGCCTTTCGGCGGCTGAGCACCTCAACGCGCGCCAGTAACTCGGAGAAGGCATAGGGTTTTGACAGGTAGTCGTCCCCACCTGCACGCAGGCCTTTGACGCGGTCGTCGACCTGTGACAGGGCTGAAAGGATCAAAACAGGCGTTTCATCACCGGATGCGCGCAGTGTTTCGATGATGGAGAGGCCATCACGCTTGGGCAGCATACGGTCTATGACGAGCACATCCCAGGTATTGGAGATTGCAAGCTCAAGGCCGTCTTCGCCATTATCAGCATGATCAGGAGAGTGCCCTGCTTCCTTTAGTGCTTTAAGCAAGTAATCTGCTGCTTCGCGATCATCTTCAATAACCAGGATTCTCATTTTCTCGTTTCCCAGAGCAAGGCATTGGTCGTTTCCTCACAATGACGGGAAACGAAAAAAAAAAGCAAATGCTGTTGGGGGTAACCCTCAGCATTTGCATAAGTTTTATAAGTGAAGTTGGCAGGTGGTAAGATCCCTGCCTTTTCTTCCAGCATTGGTTTTAGGGACTGATACAAGTTGAGGGCTACTCTTGCTATCAGACCCGCAAACAATCGAAACACACATGAGAGAATGACTTGTGCTTCGATAAGGGATCACGGGAGGGGCAATTCCCGTGACCCACATTCTTTAAAGCGACTTAATCCTCGGAATTTTCGAGCGGGATCGCGACGAAGAGTGTGTTGTCACCGCGGGTGACACGAAGCAGAACTGCGCGGCGGCCTTGTTCACGGGCGTTTTGCACCTGCTCAGCAACTTCTGCCGGGGTTGTCACCTTGACACCAGCGACCTCGGTGATGATTGCACCGGGTGCAAGGCCTTTGTCAGCAGCTGGGCCGTCTGGCGCCACGCTGGTGATGACAACGCCTTCTTCATCCACGCCTGCCTGAGCTGCAGTTGACAGCCCCAGACCGAGGCTTTCTATCAAGGCTGTGCTTGTATCCTGATCCCGATTAATTGAGGCTTGCCCTTCCTCTTCAGGAATGGTGCCAAGCTCCACAGTTGTGGTGCTGATTTCGCCATTACGCCAGAATTCGATCTCAACCTGAGTGTTTGGTGAGTAACCGGCAATCACCCGCGCCAGTTCGCGCGGTCCGTTTACCTCTTCACCATCAACCTTGAGGATGATGTCACCAGCCTGGAAGCCAGCAGCCTGCGCCGGGGTATTTGGCTGAACCTCAGCAACCAGTGTGCCGTTTTCGCTATCGAGGCCAAGAGAATCTGCAATGTCTTCGGTCACCGGCTGGATCTGAACACCAAGCCAACCACGGGTAACTGCACCGTTTTCTCTCAAATCATCAATGATCTGTTTCGCAGTCTGGCCAGGGATCGCAAATGCGATACCCACGTTACCACCGCTTGGAGAGACGATTGCGGAGTTCACCCCAATCACTTCGCCCTTCACGTTGAAGGCCGGACCACCGGAGTTTCCGCGGTTTACGGATGCATCAATCTGGAGGAAATCGTCGTAGATGCCTGCACCGATATCACGGCCACGGGCGGAGACGATACCAGCTGTGACGGTGCCGCCAAGTCCGAACGGGTTGCCTACTGCAACGACCCATTCACCAACCAATGGCGGTTCTTCTGAAAATGCGACGTAAGCGAAGTCATCATCGCCTTCCACTTTCAGGAGCGCCAGATCAGAGCGTTTGTCAGAGCCAACCAGAGTTGCGTCAAGCTCTTCGCCTTCACTGGTAACGACAGTGAAGTCTGTACCGCCTTCAACGACGTGCTCATTGGTTACAACGTAGCCATCTGCAGAGATGAAGAAGCCGGAGCCCTGTGACTGATCAAACCGTCTGCGAGGGGGCGCATTGTTCTGTGTATCGCTACCGGGGCCACCGAATTCACGGAAGAACTTCTGGAGTGGATGATCCTCCGGCATGTCGCGGAACATTGGCGGAATGCCGCTCTGGCGTTCATCTTCCCGCACCTCGGAGCGAACGCGTACGGAGACAACAGTGGGTTGGACAGCTTCCACAAGACCAACAAAGTTTGGCAAGGCTGGTCCGTCCACGCTTACAGGCTCTGCCTGTGAAGTACTTGGGACCAGTGTCAGCGGAGCAACCATCGCACCTGCGAGTGCCAGTGCCATGGTACCATTGAGAAGACGGGAACGACGTTTAGAAGAGGGTTTTGCAGCAGACAGGGACACAACGTTGGAACCTGCGTTCTTAGTCAACTTCATTTGGCTCAACTCCATTAGTCAATCTGGACCCGACTATGCCGGAGCGAACTCATGGAGTTGACTGGAGCCAATCAAACCAAATGCGCTCTGGGGAAGGCGGGCGTTTGCATTTCGTTGAGTGTGACTATGCCAGAGCGAACCTTACAAACACCTATCTGCTACATTAATCTTCTGTAATGATGGGGAAACCTCGGAACAGGCAACAGCTGAGGTTTTCTTAGCCGTTCATATAGCGAGTAGACCAGACTGCAATCACGCGGGCTGCGTAGTCTGCATCTTTGTATTTGACGAGCAAATGGTCGGCATCATCCAAAGACACAAAGGATTTCGGGTGCTTAGCCGCCTCGAAGATCTGTGCTGCATTCTCGATGCCAACGGTTGCATCAATGGGAGAGTGAAGAACCAGCACCGCTTTTTTAAGCGTTGCAACCCTTGAGCGCACATCTTGTGCTTCAAGATCATCGATAAACTGACGCTTAATCTTAAACGGGCGTTCACCCAGTTGAACGGTTGCTTCTCCGTTTTCTTTAATCTCGTCCAAAGACGCACCGAAATTATGAATCACATGATCGGCTGAGGCGGGAGCACCGATAGTTGCTACGGCTTTAACTTCCGGCACATCAGAGGCGGCTGCAAGAACGGCAGCGCCGCCAAGGGAATGGCCCACGAGCAGCTTTGGTGCCTCATAATGCTGACGCATGTAATCGGCTGCCAGAACGAGGTCCTGAAGATTGGAAGAGAAGTTGGTGGACGCGAAATCGCCGCCGCTGTTTCCAAGGCCCGTGAAGTCAAAGCGCAGCACGGCTATGCCGTCTTTGGTGAGCGCTGCCGCGATGCGGCGGGCGGCGGAAAGATCCTTGGAACAGGTGAAACAGTGCGCAAACAGCGCGTATGCCTTGGGGTCGCCGTCGGGCTTATCCAGCCGTGCGGCAAGTTCGGCGCCCTGAGAGCCTTCAAACTCTAACTTGATGGGATCGTCTGCCATTCAAACTGTCCTGTCCTTTTTGTGCAGCTAGCACATTCAAATTTTATTTTAAGAGACAGGTATCTAGTGTGCGCTTACGCGCACCTTTACAATTCAACTGGTTGCAAGAAGATGTGATTAAAGGTGAGCCCCGCAAACGGGGTTTGCGGGGCTCTATAACAGTTTTATTTGGAAGACATCAGCTTATCAAGTTCGGCTTGCTCTTCCGCTGTGAGCGGTTTGACGCCCGCTGTGCTGGTTGCTAGCGGCGCGTACTTCTTCTTTTTAGAAGCACGCCACAGGAAGAAGCTTCCGATCAGCAGAGCCAGCGGCCCGCCACCCCACAAGAACAGGGTGTGTAATGCAAAGCGTGGCTTGAGCAATACAAACTCGCCGTAGCGTGCAACCAGATAGTCGAGGACTTCCTGATTACTGTCGCCTTCCACCAGACGTTCACGCACCAGAAGACGCAGATCTTTCGCCAGTTGGGCGTTGGAATCGTCGATGGACTGGTTCTGACAGACCACGCAGCGCACTTCTTTCGAGATCACGCGGGCCCGCGATTCCAGAACGGGGTCCTGAAGGACCTCATCCGGGTTGACTGCGTAGGCAAGCGGCGCTCCCAGAAGCATGGAGGAGATCAATACCAGTATGAACTTCATCTTCATGGTCATTTACTCCGCCGGCGTTGGAGCTGCTGATGCAATAGCATTTTTAGCAGCTTTGCGTTTGCGTGCAGAGACAGGAGCACCAACACGCAGGCGGCGGTCCAACAATGCAATAACTCCACCCAGCGACATAAACAGTGTGCCGATCCAGATCAGCGTGATCAGTGGTTTGAAGTAGATGCGTGTCACAATACCACCGTTCTCGTCCGTGTCACCTGTTGCGAAGTAGACCTGCGAGAAGCCGAAGGTGGCGATAGACGTTTCACTCATTGGCATGCCGCTGGACACATAGGCCCGTTTGGCAGGCTCCATGATGCCGACAATCTTGTCGCCTTTGCGAAGCGTATACTGGGAGACCAGTTCCTGATAGTTCGCGCCGTTGCGGGTCCAGCTGTTCTCATAGGTGATGTGGTAGCCGTTCTGTTCCAGCGTCTCACCCGGATGCATTACTTCAACGTGCTCGGATTCAAACGCCAGTGTTGTGACGATACCCAGCACCGTGATGCCCAGACCTGCGTGGCCAAGGACCGTGGACCAGACAGTTGGCGGGAAACCTTTGACGCGAGCCATGGCGCGCGCAAAGCCGACTTTGAACACCTGAGAGCGGTCAACGATTTCCCACAGGGAGCCAAAGATTGCCCAGAATGCCAGACCGAAGCCGAAAGCAGTCATGATGCTTGTTGTGCTTGCGCCCATGAACCAGACCAGCGCAACAGTTGCAAGAATGGCTAGGATGAAGGCAGAGGTCAGACGTTGCGCAACGCCCCAGATATCACCGCGCTTCCACGCAAGAAGTTGACCGAATGGTATCAGGATGAGCACCGGCACCATGATTGGACCGAATGTCAGGTTGAAGAACGGTTCCCCCACGGAGATCTTGTCACCGGTGAAGGCTTCCAGAACCAGTGGGTAGAGCGTGCCGACAAAGACTGCCGCGCAGGCTGTTGTGAGGAACAGGTTGTTCAGAACCAGAGAGCCCTCACGGCTGATTGGTGCAAACAGGCCACCCTGACGCAGCAGCGGCGCACGCCATGCAAACAGTGTGAGCGAGCCGCCTACAAAAATCAGTAGGATGGCAAGGATGAAGAGACCACGCGCCGGATCAACAGCAAATGCATGGACGGAAGTCAATACACCGGAGCGGACGAGGAAGGTTCCCAGCAGCGACAAGGAGAATGTCAGCAGGGCGAGGAACACGGTCCAGACCTTAAGCGCGTCCCGACGTTCCATCACGATTGCGGAGTGCAGTAGTGCGGTACCGGTGAGCCAAGGCATGAAGGAAGCGTTTTCGACCGGATCCCAGAACCACCAGCCACCCCAGCCAAGTTCGTAATAGGCCCAGTAAGAACCGATTGCGATGCCGAGGGTCAGGAAGATCCAGCTTACGAGGATCCATGGACGTACCCAGCGCGCCCAAGCGGCATCAAGCTTGCCAAGCATGAGAGCAGCTGCTGCAAAGGCGAAGACGATAGAGAAGCCAACATAGCCGATGTAAAGCAGTGGCGGGTGGATCGCCAGTCCGACATCCTGCAGCATTGGGTTGAGGCCAGCGCCCTGCAAAGGTGCTGGACTGATGCGCTCGAACGGGTTTGAGGCAACGATGACAAACAACAGGAAGGCAAAGGAAACCCAGCCCTGTGCGCCGAGCGTTGCGGCTCGCAGCTGCTGAGGAATATTGCGGGAGAACACCGCAACCAGCGCGCCGAACAGCACCAGAATAAGGACCCAAAGAAGGATCGAACCTTCATGGTTGCCCCAAACACCAGAGAATTTATAGAGCAGCGGTTTATCGCTGTGCGAGTTCTGATAGGTGTTTAACAGAGAAAAGTCAGAGGTCAGGTATGCCCAAGTCAGAGCGGCAAAGGCAACGCAGGTCAAAAGGAACATCAAAATGGCAAGGCCAGGGGCCATCGCCATCAGACGGTGGTCTGATTTTAATGCCCCCCACACTGGAAAGACCGACTGAACAGCCGCGACGACCAATGCCAGAATGAGCGCATAGTGGCCAAGTTCAATTATCATTGCGATATCCTAGTATGCATTTGGCGCTGGATAACCGACCCTCTTGGTCAGGAGCCGGTTGTTTCTACCTTTTAGTTTACGTTCGAGCTTTGCTCTGCAGCGGCGGCTTGTTCTTCTTCCATCCAGTGACCATCTTCCTTCAAGGTCTCGTAGACCTCTTTAGGCATGTAGCTTTCATCATGCTTGGCCAGAACTGTGTCTGCAATAAAGACGCCGTTTCCGTCCATATAGCCTTCTGCAATGATGCCCTGCCCTTCGCGGAACAGGTCTGGCAGAATACCCTTGTAGGAAACCGGAATAGCTTCTGCCTGATCGGTCACGCGGAACTTGATCATGGAGCCTCCGCTCTTATCAAGGGAGTCATCTTCTACCAAACCGCCAAGGCGGATGCGTTGCCCTGCTTCGATTTGCTGTGCGACAATATCGGTCGGGCTTTGGAAATAGGTCACGCTGCTGGAAAGTCCATAAAGAACCAAGCCGACAGCTGCCCCCAGCACAATTCCGGCAAGGCCAATAAGCCCGAGTCTCTTTTGTTTACGTGTCATACTTAGCAGTTCCGTCGATACGTTGCCAACTCATGCCTTACGGCGTTCATACTTTGCAGCACACTTGAGCACCTAGCGATGAACCCACATCGGAAATGATGCTCTTGTCTTTGTCTTGGCATACCATCCTTCCGAAACCAACAGCCGGTTTCAGTGGTATGCTGGCGCACCTGCTTTATTGGGCAGGTGACAGATTCAAACGTGCAGCCAGCTGGTCGATCCGTTCCAAAGCGGCTGTGTCGTCCTTCAGGTTCTCTTTGGCGCGTGCGATGGCTTCTGCAGCTTCCGCCTGCTCCCCGAGAATGATGCGAGCTTGGATCAACCGACCCCACTCGTCAAACGAACCACCTTGTTCGTTCAGGCGCTCATCCAGCGTCAGGACCATCTGGCTGATCATTTCATTACGATCTTCAACGCTCATCTGAGCTGCTGCCTCAACGTCTTCAGCAGAAGGTCCTTTTGGTTGTTCAACTGCCGGGATCGGCTTTGCTTCACCCGTCATAACAGCGCCTTTTGCAATCAGTTCGTCACGTTGCGCCTTGGCAGCTTCCAGCCAAGGCGCATTTGGATCGGCGCTCTTGAGCAGAGTATTCCAGGCACCCAGTGCTTCATTTATCTGGCCCTTCTGACCTAAAGCCATTGCCAGATAATAATAAGGTTGCAACATTTCAGGCTTGGCGAGATTGACGCGGCGCAAAACTTTTTCAGCTTCCGGGGTGACGTTACCTTCATTTTCGAAGATCGTTGCTTCTGCCCAACCGGCCATCAGTTCAAGATTTTCCGGGTACTGGTTCAGAGCGTTTGCAAAGGCTCTCCGGGCTTTGTCAAACTGACCGGTGCGCATATATACTGGCGCGATCACGGCCCAGCCCTGCCCGTCAGTCGGGTTTTCCTTCAAGTGATCTTCGGTTCTGGCGATCAGAACTTCAATGTCTGCCTCGCCGGATGGTTCTGCCAAGCGCATGGCTCTTGGCTGATCCGGGATTTCCGGGGAACCGTATTGCAGATAAAGACCTAGAGCTGCCAGCGGCACCAAAACAACGGCTGTCAGCTGTACGCTGCGCAGTCGCATTTTGGAAGGAGCTGACCGGTCGTCGCCCTGATGTTCTTTATGTGCTGCTAACAAGCGGCGCGATACTTCAATTTTGGCGGCTTCTGCCATGTCCGGCGCGATAACACCGCGCTCAAGATCTTTTTGTATTTCTTCGAGCTGGGCACGAAACACAGCTTCATCATTACGCTCTTCAGGGTGAACCTTGTGAGAGCGAGCCAATGGAACGAGTACGGTCAATGCGACCGCCGCCGTCAAAATTGCGAGAACTAACCAGAATGTCATAGTGGCTCAAATAGACAGGTTCTAAATGTGAAAGGCAACAGGTGCCCCCTGCGACGGGCGGTCGCACAAGCTATATACCCACAAAATACCTAGGAAGTTGCACTTATTTTCCGAAAGATGCTGACGCCACTTAGGGTTAGGCGGCATCTTTCAAAAATGTCTTCTGTCTGCGAATGAGGTTGGCGGTGTCTTCCGGCTCCAACGAGATTTCGCTCATGGAGATCAACCGGCTCAATTTTCGCGAAATTTCGCCATAAATTCGTGGATTTTCCGTAGGGGATTGCCCGTGATTGGGCACGGCCAAGAGTTTTTCTGAGTTGCGGTCAATAAAGCGCTCAACATGGTCTCTGGTTGAGTTATGCAACTCGTGTAACCCAAGGACGCCAGCGTACTGGGATGCCAGTTTGGCCAGTTTTAATCCCCTCAAACATTTGTGATAGGCGCGCTGGATTTGTTCCAGACGATCGCCCGCTCTCGATTCTGCAATCTCAGGCTTTTCTTCCGAAGCAATTGCCTCTTCCAGTAGTGCTGGCAGATTGCTCAGTTCATCACGCAGCAGAGCACACAAACGTTTTTTGAGCGCAGCAGCGCTCTCGTGCCACCGGTCGCATTCGCTGAAGCCCTCAAGCTCTTCCAGTTCATCGAAGTGGAGCAGGCAGGCATTAGCAGCCTCGGGCAGTCCGATAATGGCTTCCTCTTCCATGCGCCACGCCTCAACCACGGATACACTTTGTTCCAGAGATGACAACGCAAGGTTCACGAAGGCGGCATAAGGTGTTTGGGCGACATCTTTCAGCGCTGGCACTGCGGCAAGAGCCTGTGCCAGTTTCATGAGTTCGACGGGCGTCTCGTCCAGACGCAGGAAAGAGAGTGTGGCCAGATAGTTGACCTCTCCGGCATGTTGCTCGACATGATCGCGAATGGTCTTCAGGTGCTCAGTCTCAGCCATGGACAGCACATTCTCCGCAAATGGAGGGGTATTGGCCATCACCTGTTCCCATGCAGGGGCTCTGTCCAAGATAACGAGCGTCTCACGCAGGAAACCCAAATTGGCGTGACCACCGACTTTCCGGTGCAGGTTTGCCTTGGTCTGGTTGTCCTTTTCTGCGGCATCCAGCTCTTTTTGGGCAGCTACAACCAGTCGCAGACGCAGGCCTTCGGCGCATGTTTGCAGCGCTTTTTGAATGGTCTCGTGGGTCGCCGGAAGGTCCTGATGCTGACGCAGGTCCTCCAATGTTGCCAGAGTTTCTTTAAACTCTTTGGCGAGCAGATCCTCACGCATGTATGTCCATAGCTCATCCATCACGCCTGCATCAATGCGGCCCTTATGGGGAGTGCTTAGCGGCAATGGAACAATGAACGGCTGAAGCGGGCTCAGAATTGCGCGTTTGAGCGGGGTTTCCAGCGAGAGCCTGTTTTGGTGATCAGGAGAGGCCGCGCCCAGCAGGCGGCGAAGGGTCAGCAGCATGAGGTCAGCGTTTGGAATGGACCTGCCGCGTTGCACCGTCTCTTTGACAGAACGCTCCAACATCCGCAAAGCAGTACCAGACAAGGCGCCTAGCACCTTCTCCATTTGCAACGCTTTATGGTTGACCTCGTGCATCCAAATCTCTCTGGTACTCAGCTTTACTCAAATTGAGCTATTACACGCTCAACCTTCAAAACACAGCAGACAATACCTGCTAAAATTGTAGTAGGTTGATTAAAACTATCGGCGGAATTGCTTAATCAAATCTTGATGAGCAGAACTTTCCGCCGCGAAAGATGGGATTCCATCGACAAAACTGCTTTTTGTTTGGAAATGCGGATCAGTTCAGGGCAGCCCAGCGCTCACCGTCTTTACAGGCAGCCCCTTTGATGAGTTGGGTTTTTTCATCATAAGCAATGGTGTGCTGGAAATCGCGGCAGCGGCGGTCGTTCACGTAATAGACAGGGCCTGACTTTACTGTGCCTTGCGCCCCTGAGAATCGATTGCGCCAGACAACCTTGTTGCCAGCGTCCGATGCGTTCAGAGCCGTACTTTGCGCTTTGTAGACGGTGTCCAGATCACCACTTCTGAGAAGCTGCTTCAACTCGCCTTCTGTGGCGCTGTCTATTGCGGCATGAGCGGCATCGTTTTGCTCACTGTCCGAGGACCAGAACCCAAACATGGACGAGGATGAACTCTCAGTGTCAGGACTGGTGGTAGGGTCCGTGGCGCAGCCGGTTAAACTCCCGACAACAACAGGCAAGACCATCAGTTTTTTCCAGTTTCGCAGCAACATGCATCCTCTTTGTCGCTTTTGCGACTTATCAGTTTTTCGGGAAGAACCACTGTCCCCTTCCCCGGGCCACTCAATACCCCCAAGCCAGAGCAGCGTCATTAGCTTGAAAACACCTCGGCTGAGCAACCCCTCAAAACACAGTTACAATTACTATCATGGCTGTTAGGGACAGATGCAACCCCCGCCCCAACCCGGCTTAGATTGTCAGAGACGGCAAGATTACAGTTGCTTTCAAACCGCCCAGTTCGCTGTCACAAAGTTCAAATGAACCACCGTAAATACCTGCGATATCAACGATTATAGACAGCCCCAGACCTGTGCCGGGGACGGTTTCATCCAGTCTTTGGCCTCTGCGCAGCGCGCTTTTTTTCTCTTCAGGCCCTAGTCCGGGGCCATCGTCTTCCACGATCAGGCACATAAAAGACGTAGCGGAATTGTTGTTTTTCAGTGTCACTGACACTTTTTTATCACACCATTTACAGGCGTTATCCAACAAGTTTCCAAGGATTTCTTCTAGGTCTTGCTGCTCTCCTCTGAACAACAGGGCCTCATCCATCTCAACCGAGATGTCCGGTTCTTTGTCGCGATGGATTTTTTCCATGGCGCGGGCCATACGCGTGACCACGGGAGCAGCTTCGCACGACACCCCAATCACGCGGCGCTGTGCTGCCATGCGTGCCTTTTCCAGATAGTGCTGGATCTGCCCCTTCATCAAGTCGGCCTGCTCAGACACTTTCAAGGCAAGCGGATCATCCGAGGTGCGCGCCTCATTGGCAATGACCGAGAGAGGCGTTTTCAGGGCGTGAGCAAGGTTACCCACCTGCGTTCTGGAGTGTTCCACCACTTCTCGGTTGGAGTGGATGAGCGCGTTCAGTTCGACTGCCAGTGGTTTAAGCTCTTTCGGCAACTCTTCCTGAACTGCCTCTTCTTTTCCCTGACGGACACGACCAAGGCTTTCCTGAAGTTCGGTCAAAGGACGCAAGCCAAAGCGGACTTGCAGGAAGATTGCAACCACAAGGCCAAGCCCAAGGGCTCCCAAAGTGATCGCTGCCTGCCATGCGAAGGAGGCTGTGCTGTCGCCAACTTCCTTGATGCTTCCGGCCACGGCGATTGTTACTGAGGGACGGCCGTTAAACTGAAAGCGCCTTTGTATCATACGCAGCTCTCGTCCTGCCGGACCAACAACGTTTTGCTTGACCTGCCGCTGCCCCCTCATGGGCAGCAAGCTCAATTCGTCTCCAAAAAGGGAGTCACTTTCATACAGGATTTTGCCGTCGCGCTGCACTGACCAGTACCAGCCGGAAAGTGGCATGTTGAAACGAGGGTCACCAATTCCGCGAAGGACGGGGCCTCGCTGCTCCCCTTCGGCAGCAAGCGCGCTAACAATTGCGGTCATATGGACTTCGAGACGGTCATCCAGTGCGTTGACACCGGCTTCGCGGAACAGCGCCACCAGAATGGCACCTGCGACCACCAGACTCACCAGTGCCCAGAGCATAGCAACAAAGATCAGGCGCCATGCCAATGACGCCTGTTGTTTTCTGCGAATGAAGCCTATGAGGTTCCACCTTGATGAACCCTCGGGGCTGCTCCTGTCTGAGCTGGTTCTGTCAGGCATTTTCTTCCTGTAGCCTGTAGCCCAAGCCACGTACAGTCTCAATCAGAGCACTGCCGAACTTTTTGCGCAGGCGGCCAACGAAGACCTCGATGGTGTTGGAATCGCGGTCGAAGTCCTGATCATAAAGGTGTTCAACCAGTTCGGTTCGGGAGATCACCCGTCCCTTGTGGTGCATCAGATAGGACAGCAGGCGGAATTCATGGGATGTGAGCTTTACGGACATTCCGTTTTTCGTCACCTTGCCTGCCTTGGTGTCCAAAACGATATCTCCGATGGAAATCTCATTTGAGGCCAGACCTGCGGCGCGGCGCACAAGCGCCCTCACCCGTGCCAGTACTTCTTCCATATGGAAGGGTTTGGCCACATAATCATCAGCGCCAGCATCAATCCCGGCAACCTTGTCGCTCCAGCGATCGCGGGCCGTGAGAATGAGTACCGGCGTTGCGTGTCCGTCCCGGCGCCAGCGTTCAAGCACGCTCAAACCATCCATCTGCGGCAGGCCAAGATCGAGAATAATCGCATCATATGGTTCGGTATCGCCAAGGAAATGACCTTCCTCGCCGTCATATGCTTTATCGACAACGTAGCCGGCATCTTCCAGTGCTTCACATAATTGTCTGTTTAAATCGCGATCATCTTCGACGACCAACATTCGCATAGAATATACCCCGTTCAACATTCAGGTTTTTTGTTGCCTAATATCACTTTAAAATTTCGTTCAAATTCAGGCAAAAGTCTTTTCAAGAAAAGTTCTTATTAAAACAGTTATTTACGCCGTCCAGTTCGTGCATCCAATGTCACTTGCGAGACATTGCCGTTGTTAAGGACGGAAAGTACATAGACCAATCCACCACCCTGCTCGCATAGCTTTGCGGAGAGAATCTGCCCGTTCACGCTCAGGGAGCCCAATGGCCGCGCCTGACCGTTGGCAACGGCCTGCCGGGTCTGGCTGGAGGACAAACACGCGGCCTGTGCGGGTGCAGACCAGGTAAAAACTGTCACCGCCAAAGCCATTGCCATCACTAATCGAAACATGAGGTTGTGGAGTTGGTGTCTCATAAGGTGTCTTCTACCCGGCACTGGCTGAACCTCACATGAACGAGGTCTTATTAACGTCAAAACAAAGACCTAGCAAATTCTACCGAGTCAGTGATTTTTCATGGTTTACCTAATGGATGTTCCAGCAAAACCACTTTTTAAAGTGTTACGCTCACCTGACAATCTGAAGTTGTCCCCAAGCCGAATTTAGTCGATTTTTGAGCGACTTGGCAGAACAGAACATGGCTACCACTGCCGAGTAGCTGCAAAAGATCATTGCGCTGGATAAGAAATTGTTCCTTCGCGGCTTCAAAGACTTGCAGGAAGACCGGTTCTGATTCGTCCTCTGGCACATGGTGTAATCGGATTGAATACTGAAGGTTGTCCTCGTGCAGCGGGATGCCCTGCACTGCCCAGCTGTCGCCCTCCCATCTGGTTCTGCGTATCCATTTCAGTTCAAGATCGCCATTGGCTTGCACAGTAGCTTTCAGGGAAACAGGTGCAAGGGGTTTGAGTGAGGTTTGCGTGCCCGTGTGGCTGAGATTGACAGCCCATTTATAGCCCAGTGGCTTGCCTGCGGGCACCACGCGATAAGATAGAGAGATGCCCGCTTTGTCACTGGACCATGGCAGTTTGAGAAGCGATGGATTGAGCAGCACGAACTCTGCATCGGCGGGGGGCACTACATCAACAAGGTGCTCAGTTCCCAATTGACCTCTGAGCAGTTTGGTTAGTTTATAGGTCAGGGGTGCAATCAGCTCTGCATTACAAAACTGTATGACCTCCCAGTCTTCCCCCTTGCGCACTGCGCAGGCGTTGGCACCGGAGAGGACGTCCAGCAGCTTGCGGCTTTGCAGTTGGCCTCCGTGGAGTTTGACGGTGATCTGGGAGCCAAGGTCCCAACGCCAGAGTGGGCCTGCCGCGAGTGGTTCCTGAAGGTTGCCCATGACTGCTGGTTCTGGCACCTGTAACAGCGGGGTAAACTCCTCCCCTGAGCTGGAGGCATAGACCTGATAGGCACCCGGCCAGTTTGCGCCATAGACGGCGATGACCGGACTGCCGTCGTCTGCGCCCTCGCTGTGGAACCGTGGCAAGTCGAGAATGCGGACAACCGGAGGACCGAGCGTGTTGTCATTGTATGAGGGCTGCGAGGATTGGTCAGAGATTGCCAGCCCTGCGGACACCGGCATTCCGTTCAAGCGCGTTGCCAAGACTTCCATATGTGCGCCGGATGAAATTTGATCAATGCGGCACAGGACTGGGGTGCCCTCTTCTTTCAAGAGATCATCGGGAAGCTCGATTACGTCTCCCGGTTTCAGGTGGATGCTACCTAAGGAAAGTCTGAACTGGATGGTCTCCCGATCCAGCCACAGGGACTGATGCACTTTCTGGACCAGTTTTTTGGCAAGAGGCAGCGATGTGGTGATGGGAAGCTGAAGGGTTACGGTGCGGCGGTCCATTCCGTCCAGGCGCCGCGAGGAGACCATTAGGGCCTCATATCGATTGTTGGGGTCCATGCTACGCAAGCGCAGCTCAGCTGGCAGGTCGCTGCCATCATTTCGGCTGATGGTGATATAGCTCTCAGTCTCCTCATCTGCTTCCAGCAGGTCCGCTAGGCCGAGTTTTCCTTGCTCTCCCACCGCAGCGTATTTGGGCAGGACCGCCAGATGGGTTCCACGATCCACCGCAATGCTGCCTGTTAGTTGCAGGATGGGCGAGAGCGCGGCGCGCAGGGAGGTTGGGCCGTTTACAATCAAGCCTTCGATGGTTTCTCCCAGTTCTGCAATCTGGGAAAGCTCCTGGGTGTGCCCAAAGTCATCGCTCATGGCACGGATGAGGCCAGAGACGGATAAGGCGCCGAGACGACCTGTGAGCCAGTGGCCGAACTGCCAGTTCTGGCCATCTGACCAGACATCGGTATAGGTCGGAAATTCGGGGAACGGTCGGGCGTCCCATGTCCACAGGAAGGTGTTGTCGGCATTCACCATGGTGCCGGAGTAGTGGGATGAGGTGGGGTTGTCTCCCTGAGGCCAATCGGGATGATCGGTTCCCCAATAGCTGAGACTGGCTTCCAGAGCACGGCGCTGGACGAGATCATCCTGCTGTCCATTGGAAAAGTGCGGGAGGGCGCTTTCGGCAGACTTGGGATCTACAAACACGTTGGGCTGGTTTGCGCCCTTATCGACAGCTGGAAAGCCCAGTTCGGTGAACCAGATGGGTTTAGATTCCGGCATCCATGGGGTCGCGTTATTCTGCTCAGTGTTTGAGACACGCTCAAAGTGCCGGTTCTGCCACCAGTTCTTCAGGTCCTTTTGCCGAAAGACCCATGGCTTGTTGTAGGCGCCGTCGGTGATTGCGCTGCGTTTTTTTGCGCTGCGATCCTCGCCGCTTGCGTAATACCAGTCATGGTACTCGCCAGAGGCAATCCCTTCGCGCAGCTCTCCCAGGTCATAGGCTGCTTGCGGGCCATCCTCATCGCGCAGGTCAGTTAAGGGCAAATAGTTATCGATGCCGACAAAATCCACATCATCAAAGGCCCAAAGCGGGTCAAGGGGAAAGCGGAGGTCGCCGGAACGGGGGGTATAGCCAGCGTACTCACTCCAGTCTGCGGCATAGGAGAGTTTGGTCTGTTTGCCGACGATCTGGCGAACCTCGGAGGCCAGTGTCTTCAGGTGGTCAACAAACGGGAACGTGCCAGCGCCTGCCCAGCATTGGGTGAGGCCGCGCATTTCTGAGCCGATAAGGAAGGCCTCCACACCGCCTGCCTCTTGCACCAAATTGGCGTAGTGCAGGATGAAGCGGCGGAACCGCCAGTCCGAGCCGGTACCGATAAAGGCGTCGATCTGGGGGGCAATGGCGCTGGTTCCCTGCTGTGATCCGGGTTGGCCTGCTGCAATGTCCGAGGTGATGCGCCCCCGCCACGGGTAGCTGGGCTGCCGTGCCGCGCCATAGGGGTCAGGCAGCTGGTTGGTTTCGGGGATGTCCATCATCACAAAGGGATAGAACATCACTTTCAGGCCACGGCGTTTGAGCTCCTTGATAGCGGCGATGACTGAGGCGTCCGATGGGGTGCCGCCGTAGGCTGGTCTGTCGTTGACGCGGGAGACCTCTGGCACCTCTGTCCTGTCCAGGCCGGCCACGCTCCAGTTTTCCGGCAAGTGGTGGGTGGTCTGGTAGGTAACTTTTGGCCTGATGGAGCATTGGGAGGCACGCAGATCATCACCGAACCACGAGACCACAAGGGCGACGCTTTGCAAGTTGGGGCATAGGGCCTGAAGCTCGTCCAGCGAACGGACAAGGTCCGTTTCCTCGCACTTGCCGTGACGGTTGACGCTGCGGGTGTTGCCGGGGGAGATATCTTCGATGATCTCCTGCGGATGGTAGGCGAACTCGCCTGCACCGGGGATAAGGGTGACGGCTTTGATTTGCTGTTCCAGCGGCTCTATGGCGCGCAGCACCTCGAACGCAAGTTGCGGTATGCGGTTGCCGAACTCAGCCAGAGCCAGACGCTCGAACACAACATACGCCGTTCCTTTATAGGCGGGGGCTGTGCCTTGCTTGGCTTCGATCAGGGGATCAGCCTGCTGGTCCTCATTGCCCAGATAAACACGCATATTGAGGGCGCTGACATCCAATTCCTTGCCGTTGGCCCAGACGCGACTTACAGCGGTGATGGGGCCTTCGCACAAGGCGACGGCGAAGTTGGCGAAGTAGCTGTGGCTGGTGACGGTCACGGAGGAGCCGGTGGCTTTGCCGCCCTGCTTCTCCTCGGAGACCACTTCTTCCAGCCGCGTTGCCCAGATGATGTTGCCGGTCACGCGCACGCGGCCATAGACAAAGGGGAGCGATGCGCCTTCTGCTGCGGTTTGTAATTGCAGGTTGCCCAGTTTACCAACGGAGGCCTCTCGTGTTTCGCCAAAAATCTGCTGGTCGACCCACGCTCCGGCTGCTGCACCCAGCGCCTGTCCGACGATAGCGCCAACAGGGCCGCCGATGGCACCCCCAACGGCGGCACCAACGCTTGAAAGTACCATTGTAGCCATGGTCGTGTCCTTTTAAGCTCAATCAATTGGAAAGAAGGAAAAACATCCGGCAATCTTGTTGCGCCACATGGGCACCAGCGGGCTTTCCACCACACCGACAGCCTCGTAGGCGTGAATGAAGCGGTCCTTTGCGCTCATGAGACCCAGATGCTTGCACGGGTAATGGGGCGCCCAGCGAAACAAGATCACCTGTGCGGGCTGTGGTGAGGTTTCCGGCACTTCATGAAGGTACAGCCGTGCGGCGCTGAGCAGGTGATCCTCTTTGTTCAGGTCTGCCCATTCGGGCGCGTAGTTGGATGGGGTCTCAGGTTCCCAGTTGTGCAGGAAACGATAGAGGCCGCGGATGAGGCCGAGGCAGTCACACCCAGCGCCCTTGCGGGAGGCCTGATGTTTATATGGCGTGCCGATCCAGCTTCGCGCTTCTGTCAGAAGCGTCTGTTGGGTTTGTGTCATCTTCACCCCACCAGCTTTCCGCCGTTGTTGGCGGCAGATTGAGCATCGGGTCCGGCAAGAATGAAGTCGTTGCCGGGGATATGGGGGAAGCCACGGAAATTCTGGCTGTTCTTGAATTTGTCCTGACAGGTGCCCCACTTCTTATCGCAGCCAGCGGTGATGGTGGCCTCAAGGGGGTAGTCCAGCTCCAGAATCGTGGGCGACCACAAGGTTATCTTGTGCTCGCCCTGTTCCAGAATGTGACCGGCGATGTGAAGGGGCTGATTGGTATAGGGACCGGTTTGAATGGTGAGTTTGCCGAAGGACCACCAGCCTGCGCTGACATCACTGTTGCCCTCAATGACCAGCCGGTTGCCTGCCTCCTGCCTCAGGACAGTTACCTGCCGTGCATAGGTGGCGGCGTTCAGGTCTACCCCGCATTTTCGATCTCCCAGATCTGCATGGCATTGGTGGGATAGCTCTCTGCCTTTGGGCTCGGAGAGGCGGACGGCCAATGAGCGAAATTCGGCGCGGAACACATTGCCGTCGCGGCTCACCTCCCCCAGCGAGCCGCGTCTTAAAAGCTCGTTCTGCTCCGGCTCTTGCCAGTTGACCAGAAAGACCTCAACCTCGGCGTTGTCCCAGATGCCAGCGGCAAGCTCTTCTTCTTTCAGACTGTCAGCTGAGAGGAAGCCCAGCGCCTCCTCTTGTCCGGCTTGAAAGTTGGATTGCGCCATGGCCTGAGTGCCATCCAGTCCGATGCCGGGCTCATAGGTTTTGCCGAGCAGTGTGATGGGGTGATCGTGGGTGGTGAAGCCGAGGCTGAGGCCAGAGGGTGCGGTCACGCGCCAGCAATAGGCCACAGTTGTCCCCTCACCGTTCAGGTGTTGTTGCAAAGCAGCGTTGAACATGGATTTGCTTTCTTAGGTTTTCGTCAGCTCAGGAGTTCAAGGAGCGGGATGGAGGGTACCTGTCCGGCCTCAAAATGAAGCAGGTTGATTTCCAGATGGTCGCTTTCAAAACGGGCCGGCGTATCAAACAAGAACCCGGCTGTGACCTGCTGATTGTTTGATGGGATGTGCCCCGCCTGAAACTCAAGCAGGCCGGTTGCCGGGTCCAGCAAGACATGGTTGCCGACAGTTTTTTCCTGCCCGTCAACGGCAACGGAAACAGTCCCAGCAACTGGTTTGGTGATTTTGCGTTGCCAAGCTATGCCTGCGGTGCCCACAGGTTTGATAAGCTGGAACGATGCGGTGCTGCCGTCTCCGGTTCCCAGCATCACATCGGTTGCTGCGGGCGTTTGGTCGAATGCACAGGATCTGTGGTCCATTGGGTCACGAAAGCGAAATCCGCAGAGGCGACCGCCGACTTTTTCGAAGAAGTTGAGCACGCGGTGCAGGTCTGCTGAGGAGCGTAGTCCGGTGCCCACATCAAAGTGCCGTCGCGTTCCCTTCCAGATAGCGTTGCGCGTTTCGGCTCCATTGAGTAACCGTGTGACCTGACTACGCTTTTCTATCCTGACAGAAGCCCCTAGGGAAATTCCAAGTGGGAACGATTCATCAACAAAACTTGGTGTCATTTTCCTCTCCTGTTTGATTTGGCTCAAGGCTGCGAGCGCCGAAAGTCTCTAGTAAGTGTGACATGGGAAAGATGTTTGCGTAATTCTTGCAGGCCCGTTGTTGATGCTCCTCCCTCTTCGCAAGACAACGGTTTTTCTCAAAAAGATTGCTACCACCGTCCGGTAGCAAAGCCACGTCGGCCCTTGAGTCCCTCCTCTTCAATGCCGACGTCATAGCCCGCGTCGCCCCCGTCCGGTGGCGCGGGCCATTATCATCGCAATCTGTCCCTGAGATCGTTCAAAGCTGCGCACATCTTGTGTGGCGACGTTTATGGTCACATTCGGCTGCGTGCCGCCTGCATTTACGGCAACGCCGAGGCGTCCATCGGCACCGCGTTGTAAAGGCAGGATTGCCTCTGCGCCTGCCTCTCCCATGAGACCCAGACCAGAACTGCCAGCAGCAAACATGGTCGGGCTGGAGACTACCCCACCTTTTGCAAAGGGGGTGACGCCTGTCATACCGCCCACTGCCGAGGAGATGCCTGTTGCGATCAGCTGTTCCAGTGGCTTCATGGCGCTGGAGAGCACCGAGCTTGAAATGCTGAGGGCGACCTGAGAGAGGATTGATTGCAGGTCCTTGCCGGAGGTAACGGCACTTTGCAGGCCCTTGCTGATCTCTGAAGAGAATTCTCTTGCAAGAAAATTGACCTCTTGCATGGTCACCTCCAAAGCACGTGCCTGTTCCACGTTAAGCGGCTCATTGAAATCATCAATCATGGGGCGGGTGGCTCCTGTTGGTCCGGAAATCGGCACAGCAGGTCGTCCAGAGTGCTGCGCGAGAAGGCGTGGGTGGCGAGGCTGCCTACCGGGTTCAACGCCATTTGCAATTCCTTTGGTGTTGCCTGCCAGAAGGTGCACGGCGACCAGCCAAGTTCTCGGCAGGCTTTGTGCATCAACTCATGCCATGGAAAGGACCCGTGCGCGGTTTGCTGGTGTTTCACGGCCCACCGTGCTCCGGTTTGGCGTTTTCCTGCTGGGGAGCGAACGTTGCGACCAGCAACTCGCCTACTAGTTGGGCGAGGGCTGCCACACCGCCTTCATGAGCAAACTCGGCAACCTCCTCATTTTCGATGATCAGACCACCGCCGCGCAGGCCTGCACCGAGCACCTTGATAATATCGGAGGCACTCAACTGGCCGGAGGAGAACCTCTCGGTCAACTCCTGCAGATTGTTGCAGGTCAGCGCCTCCTCAAGTTCAGCCAGCGCGCCGAGGGTGAGCACCAAAATGTGCTTTTGGCCGCCCAGCTCAGCCAGAATTTCGCCGCGTCGGCGATTGGCACCGCGCTCAAAGGTTTTTCTTGTCATGTCAGATCCCTCTAGTTCAGCGGTGTAAAGGTGAGCGCACCAGCAGATTCCAGCGAAATTTCGAAGGTGACTTCGGATCGGTAGTCCCCCGCATATTCCAGTGCCGATAGGTGGAAGGGGCCTTCCAGCGTGCCAAAGGCGGGCAGGATGATCTGCCAGTTGCGCAGCTCACCCGCAAAGAAGGCTGCGCGCACTTTTTCTGCCGAGGCCTTGTCGCGAAACAGGCCACTGCCTGACAAGGAGGCGTGACGCGTTGCTGCACCTGCCAGCAGCTCGCGCCAGCGACCTGTGCTTTCCGCGTCGGTGATGTCAATTGGCGTTGCGTTGAGGGCAAGGCGCCGACTGCGCAGCCCAGCCACGCTTTCAAAGGTTCCTGTGCCTGCTTCGTCCAGTTTCAAAAGCAGGTCCTTTCCGGCCTGTGCAACCATCTGATTTCCTTTCAGGGATTTGTCTTAGGCTGTGTGTTGGAGCAGGACGGAGAACTTGATACGCCCATACCATGTACGGCCGTCACTCAGGCGCCTGCAGCTGGTTTCTGTCATGGTCAGACCGGCAACCTCCGTTCCTTCAGGCGGGGTCACGCCCACTTCCAGAAGCTCGTTGAAGATTTGCAGGATCTCCAGCGTTTGCGCGCGGTCGGCGTGGCGGGAGTAGATTCCAATGGAACCGATGAGCCTTCCGCCCTCCTCCAAGTGCCCGGTCAGCAACTGTGTGCTGACTGCTTCCAGCGTGGCATAGGGCAGAGCTGCGCCGCGCGGGACGCCGTCAAACATGCGTAGAGGGTCGCCCAGATAGGAGTTCAGGGCTGGCTTGGCGTGCGCGGCCTGAAACAGGGCTTTGCGGAATTCAAGTTCCCCCATCATCCCCCTCCTCCTGCTCACAGAGGATCTGCATGAAGGGGTCTTGCCCGGTGTGCGGAATAACCGCCCTTACCCTGAGGTTTTGCCCATCCCGCTCAATCCGCCAGCCCTCCGCCACATCTGTACGGCGGCGGAGGGTGATGGTGAGTGGGTAGGTGCTGGCGAAACGGCCCGCCACCGCAGCCTCAGAGCCAGTTGATGCACGCACCTGCCCCCAGACCATGGCGACCTGCTCATAGCTCTTGGTGGTGGAGCCATCTGCTGCATGGATGATATCAGGGCGAAGTAGCAGCAACGGTTCGCTCAGTGTGCCCGCCGCCCTCATATTCTGAGCACCTTGTAGGGAGAGAGCGCAGCCTCAAAGCCATGGGGCATCAGGCCTGTGAGGCGGTCTTCTTCCAGCATGGTACGGCGCTCGTACCAGAAGCCCACCAGCATGAGAATTGCTGTTTGCAGGCCAGCAGGGACCGCACTTGCCGCTGATCCGTAGCCTGCTTTGAAGTCGATCTCGATGCCGTTGAGATCCCGTAACGGGCCGGTGACACCGGCCTTGAAACGCAAGCGTGCCGGGTTGCCTGCCAGATCCACCTGATAGTCGGTCTCAGCCAGCTGACGCTGATTGCCGTCCATGTCGTAGGTGTAGACTTGCAGGACCTCGGCCACAGGTGCCACAGGCAAGCGGATCAAGCGGTCTGGCGGCAGCTCATCGAGCAGCAGCCGCCATTGCTGATCTATGAGCGCGCGCCGTGTGAGTGTCTCCACCTGTTCCCGCGCGGCTTTGATCAGCCGGCCGATCAGGTCATCCTCGTGGGTGTGGGACACTCTGAGTTGTGCGTGTGCCTGGGCGAGCGAAACCGGCTCCAGAGCCGGTGGCACTGTGAGTATAGCCGTCACGGCGGCCCCTCCTCTAATGATTAATGTTGGTTGGGTATGGCGGAAAGCAGCTCAGGTTTCCGCTGGATCAACTGAGCTGCTCTACGGTGTGCGTTAGGCGCTGAAGTCGAGCAGTTTGTAGGCATCAAAGTCCATGATGCCGCCGCCGACGCGTTTGGTGATGTAAAACAGTACGTTTGGTTTGCTGGTGTACGGGTCACGCAGAACGGAGATACCGACACGATCCACCACCATATAGCCGCGATGGAAGTCACCAAACGCCACGGCATAGGGGTTAGAGCCTGCGGACATGTCCGGCATGTGCTCGGCTTCTGTGACCGGGAAGCCCATGAGGCTTGGGTCGGCACCGGCTGAGACAGGTGGCTGCCAGAGGTAGTTGCCCTGCCCGTCTTTGAGTTTGCGGATTGCTGCCTGTGTTCTGCGGTTTAACAGGAAGCGGGCGTTGCGACGGATTGCGGTTGTGACGCCATAGATCAGCGAGATGAGCAGATCGCCGCCGTTTGAGGACGGAAAGTTACCAGACTGCCCTGTCTTGATAGACCCGATGGACATACCCGTATCCTCAAGGCTTTCGTGGACCGGACCTGTGAGCAGGCCTTGCGGCTGGGTGGTGCCATTGCCGTTGATGAAGGCGGCGGATTCCTTTTCCGCAAACATGGTTTCCACTTCTTCTGCAAGAATTTCCCCGATATTGACCGCCGCATCATCCAGCAGGGTCTGGGTGACCGCAGGCAGGGCGGAGAGCTCGAAGATCTTCACATCACGCATGGCAAACTTCATCGCATTGGTGGGGGTGTCACGCGGATCAGTCTCTCCCTCCCAGTCCGACGTGGGATTGAGGAGGACCACAGGGCGGCGGTAGGAGGAACCAGAGATCTTGCGATTTGCGGCGATGGAGCGGATGGGTGACAAAGCGGTGATGCGGCGCAGGATATCGGTTTCCAGCTGCTGCGGCACCAGATACCCGCCATCAGCAGGCATACCGGAGGACATCGCTTTTTGTTCCAGCACTTTAAGACGCGCGTCCTGCCCCTCACGCATGTAGGTCTCAAACGCGGATTTATGCTCCACGTCGGTTGTGGGTTCGCCCGCGGATTCCGGTGCCGAGCGCGGCAAGCGCTGGGATTTGAGCTGGAGTTCTGTCAGGTGGCGCAGCTGGCCGTCGATGATTTCGTCCAGACGGGAGAGTTTTTCATCGAGCAGCACATCTGAACCCGATTTTTGCTCCAGCTCCGACAGGCGGGTGTCGTTGGTCTGGGTATATTCGGCGTAAGCGTGATTAAGTTGATCAAAGCTGGAAGAGGCCTCCGGTGCACTCATGGCAGGCGAAAATTGCGCTGTCGCGCCGCCGGAAATTGTGGACCCTGCCGATGAGCTGGCAGCTTCCCGCGCGAAGTCTTTGGTTTCCAGTGCTGGATTACATGTGTTTTTCATAGGATTATTTTCCTCAAAGCGCATAAAAAAACTGCGGTACCACGAGGACACCACAGGCAGATAAAGTCAGATTGTCTGGTTCCTCAGGAGACCACGGTCAGGCGAGCTGAGGGCAACAACGGGAACGTGACCAGCGAGATCTCCCAGAGATCGACTGCCAGCACATCACGGCGTCCGGTTTTGCTGTTGCGTGTTGCGCGGCGGGTTTTAAAGCCGATGGACAGCCCATCCAGAATACCCGCCTGCACCATGGCGATGGCTTGGCGTCCCTGAGCGATGCCGGGAAACAGCAGGCCCTTGACGAAGAGGCCCATGTTGTCTTCCTGTATGTGCAGCCACTTGCCGATGGGATTGGCCGGATCGTGCTGCCAGAGCATTTTCACGTCGGTGAGCTTTTGCGTTTGCAGCGAGCTTTGAAAAGCTCCTTTGCGCATGACATCACCGCCCTGATCGCTCAGCTCAAACCGGCTGGCGTAGCCTTCAATGACGATGGGGTGATCTGTATTCAAATTGAGTGCCTCCCTCTATCAGCTGTGATCTTGTCTTACTGCCGGAGTTTGACGCTTCCTCCTTTGCGCCTCGACGCTCGCTTAATGCTCCGGCAAGTGCCTGGGTGAAGTTGGCGAAGGTGTGGGCCGGTGGTTCTCTGCGCTTTTCGGGGAACTGCTTTTTGCACTCCTCGGGCGCTTGTTTCATTTTCAAGTCTCTCATCACCACCTCACTCCGAACATTTCAATTTTCCTCAATATTTTAAGATTGGCCTTTTCAGGATTCCAGTCGCAGCAAGCTGTTCAGTTTTTCCAGCTCGCACATGAACTCTTCAAAGCGGCGGTTGAAGCGGATGACCTGCTTTAACGCCCACAAAAGCATCGACGTGGAGGTGCCTGCCCATGCGCCAAGCACCACATGGGCAAGGTCTCCGTTTGCCGTCAGCGTTGCCATCAGCTCACTCATCTGCGTCCTCCGCCCCGTAACCAACGGCGATGCGCTTTTCATCGCGGGAGAGGAAGTCGGCGGCGGTGATGCGGTCCCACAGGGCCTTGCGCTCCTGTGCCAAAGCTTCGACGGAATCAAGGTCCAACTCCAGCCGGAGCCGCTCGCTGTAGGCGGCAGAGAGCCAGCTGGAAAGTTCAGAGAGAACCCGCGCCGCAAGCGGGACCACAGTGAGACGCCAGAAGGCACGATTGGCTTCCTGATAATTGGCGTAGGTGTTGTCACCGGGAATACCCAGCAGCATGGGTGGCACCCCGAAAGCCAGCGCGATTTCGCGGGCGGCGACGTTCTTCAATTCTATGAAGTCCATATCCTTTGGCGACATGCCCATTTGCTTCCAGTCCAGACCACCTTCCAGCAACATGGGACGGCCTGCATTTCGTGCTCCTTGATAAGAGCTTTCCAGCTCCTCCTTCAGGCGGTGGAACTGGTCGTCAGTCATGTTCATGGCATCACCTGTGCCATAGACCAGTGCACCTGTCGGGCAGGCGGCGTTATCGAGCAAAGACTTGTTCCAGTCGCCCGCCGCGTTATGGATGTCGAGGGCAATCTGGGCTGCCTCGATGGGCGCGAAGCCGTAATGGTCGTTAAGCGGGTTGAAGAGCTTGATGTGCAGCACGGGCTGGATCTTATCGCTGGCCTGCTTGCGCAATTCCACCTTGCGGCCTGCCACCTGATACTCATAGGCCTCCACCCAGCCTGCATCATCCACCAGCACCTTCATGCGGTCCGGTCGCAGCGCATGGAGTTCTTTTGGAACACCGTCCAGCGAGACAGCCTCTATATAGGCATTGCCGGAGACCAGCAGGAAGCCATAGACCTCTTCCAGAAACGAGCGCTGCGTTTGCATGGGGGTGGGCTGGGACAGCAATTCCATCAAGGGATGGGTCTCCAACTCCTGCTCACCAGCCTTCAATGTGATGGAAACGTTGGCGGCGGCTTCCGAGATCAAGCGCACGCATCTATAGGCGATGGTGTTTCGCAAATACCCCTGATTTATCAAGGCCTCATAATTGCGCGGAGTCCAGACGGCCCCTTCGCCAAACCGCATGAAAGCGACGGATTTGGCTCGCGAGGCTTTACGTTCGGCTGCCGGGGAAAAAACTGTATCAAGAAGTTGGCGTAACCCCATGACTTTAATGTCCTTTTTTCACTACCCTAATGTTATGATAAAAGTATTCAGGCGTGCAGGCACAACCCTCAAAAACAACTTAAGGTTTGCGTCCTAAGCTTTGATATAAAAAGGCTTTTTACACTTCAAGGTGGTTAGGAATTTATTCTTACCGCCTTAAGATGCATGTAGATTCTTTGGCTTAAAGCTTGCGCAGGCGTGGTTTTCCGGCCGGACGGCGGCTGAGTTCCGTGATGGCCCAGACCAGTGCGTCGAGCCGGTCTGGTGATTTGCCATTGCTCAATCCACCGGAACCAAAGTCGGCAAGTTCGTCTTCCAGCTCTGGAAACACCCCGCAATGATGGACACGGCCCTGCTCGTAAAGCAGAGCAACCGGCTCTGCTCTGCGGCGCTTGCTCCTTGTTGCGTGGACCGACTTTACCGGCACGCTGGCATCCACCCCTTCGATCACCTCACGCACCATTTCGCCGCCCTGATTGACTTCCGCCAGCAGGCAGTCGGCCTCTAACTCATGATAGAGTTTGATGGCCTGCTCCGCCCATGCAGCAGGTCGCAGGCCCTGCGCGGTCCTGTCTCTCAAGACAAACAGGTCGGCTGTCTCGCTGATCCCTGCGGCGATGATACCGCATGCATCTGCAGACTTGCCGGATGTGGCGGGCGGGTCGATGGCAACCACGATGCGTTTTAATTCAGGCACCTGTCGCAGCCTGCCAGCCTCAAAACATTTGCGAGCAAACAGGGCATCCTCACGGTCTTCAATCAGCTCGCCATCAAGCTCCTGACGACCCAAGCGAGTGCCGCCATATCGCTCTGCCATTTGCTCCAGAAAGGCCTCTGCCAGAAAGGCGGCGTTGGCTTTGGTACCGGCCTTTGTCACGACGACCCTTTTGTCCTGCAACAGCAGCTTCAGGAGCGGTGTGGACTTTGGTGTCGTGGTCACAAGTTGCTGCGGGCGATTGCCGAGACGCAGGCCAAACTGGAGCATGTCAAATGTCTCCATGGCGTTGCTCCACTTACCTGCTTCATCACACCAGGCGGCATCAAATTGTGGTCCGCGCAGTGCCTCCGGATCCTCAGAGGAGAACGCGCGCGCCACCGCTCCGTTGGGCCACTCCAGCCGGCGACGTGATGGGTTCCATTGCGGTTTTTGTCCGGGCGGATGGACCGCGAGCAGGCCGGACATGCCCTCAACCATCACCTCCCGCACATCGGCGTAGGTTTGCCCGACCAGTGCAATATTGCCCGCTGCGGGTCCTGCCCAGCCATCTCCGTGCACCTTGGCGCGGACCCACTCTGCCCCTGCTCTGGTTTTGCCTGCACCGCGCCCGCCCATGAGCAACCACGTGGCCCAGTCTCCAGCCGGTGGGCGCTGATGAGCATGTGCAAACACCTGCCAGTTATATTGAATAAACCTCAGTTCAGTTTTGGTCAGTGAGGCAATGAAGTCATTCAATTTGCCCTGCGCTACACAAGCTTGCAATGCGCTGCGAAAGCTGTTGTCGCATCTGGTCATCACTCACCTCTTCCGAGTTGTCTGCTGCGTGGGTGTCCTGCAGGTCGATCAACATATCCAGAGTCTTGGCAAGACTGGTGATGGCCTTGGCGGTGGCATCCATCTCCCCTGCTGCGGATTGCGGATCACCGCTCAGCTTTTTCAGCTTCGCTTCCAAAGCGCTGATCTGCTTTTCAAAGGCAGCGTAAAGGCGGGCGATCATGCGTTTGCGCTCTTCCGGCTTAGAGCTGGCAAGCTCCTGTGCCAGTTGCCATTTGCGTAGCCAGCCTTCACGTTTGATTTTGGTGGAGACTGTGCTTGCCGGCAGGCCGGTTTGCCGTGCAATCTCGGCTATGGAGAACGGCTCCTCTTCCACCATGCGGCGGACGACTTGCCAGACTTCAACGGGCACACGCAGACGCATGGCCTGCTCTTCATCTTGCTGGGGGTCTTGCTGTTCTGACATCTCCCCTCCTGTCATTCAGGCACAAAAAAAGCTGCCCGTTGAAACAAGGGACAGCTGGTCAAATGATTTAGAATGTAGTGCAGTCAGAAAGGCTCAAGTTGCCTTTTCAGGCTCTCTCACACTTTCTCTAGCATGCCAAAACACTATCAAAACAGCGTTGCGATGTCAAGATTATATTCCTAGGTATTGGCACCCAAAGGCGCATGGACACTTATCCCCGTTCCGCGCTAGGATCGAGATAAATTCAATTTTGAATAAAGAAAGAAGTAAAGCTTTGATGGGACACTAAAAAAGCGCAGAGCGATGTGGCCCTGCGCTGGTTGTGCTGCTTTGAAAGATTTGAGTTATACCCGCCTCTCCCCTGTGGAGAAGCCCCTGAAATTACACATAATTGCAGGGATCAGTCCTTGGTATATTCCTCATCCGGCCAGTCGACGAGGAAATTTTCGTAGTCCTCTGGCTCCATGCCATCTTCACTGATGGTTTTGTCTTTTGCGGAGATTCCAGCGTCGTGCACGCTCTGCGGATCTTTTGAGACAAGGGGATGCCACCAGTACAGGTCCTTGCCATCACGGATCAAACGATACGCACATGTTGGCGGTAACCATTTCAAAGTTCTTACTGTTTCTGGCGAAAGCTGTACGCAATCGGGCACAGTCTCAAAGCGCCGTTCATAGTTTTTGCACCTACATGTGGTTCCATCGAGCAGAGTGCATGCGACGCTTGTCCAGTAGATTGCGCCAGTGTCCCAATCTTCCAGCTTGTTCAGGCAGCAGCGCCCACAACCATCACAGAGTGACTCCCATTCTTCAGGGGTCATCTCTTCAAGGGTTTTCGTCTGCCAAAAAGGGCGGTGACTCTCAGAGTTTACGGATACCATTTATGTCGTTCTCATTGCAAAATCCGATGGGAATATCGCGAGTGGGCCGTTGCAAGTTTTTCGGTTTGGTTCATAGTCCCCCTTGGCGTCATCAGGGGTGTGACCGTACTACGGGTAATCAGTTTGGAAGAGAACTCTGATAACAGCGAAAAGCAGAATGTCACGGAAAATTCTGCTGATACTGTGAAAAAAAAGGGAAAGGGGCGATCTTTTTCGCTCCATGATCTGTCTCAGCGCATGCTTGCAACTGATGCATGGCTGGATTCTGCCCTTTTTCACACCTCACAGTGGCTTGGTGCCTTTTTTCGGGAATACTCCGCCTTCATGCGCCGTTTCGCGCCGCGCGGGGCTACCAAGTTCATCGCGGGGCTCGCTTCTGAAGGGCTGACCTATTGCGCGTTCGGATTCCTGATCCTGCTGGCCTTCGCACAGCCCGCCTTTAAAGAGACGGAACGGACGGACTGGAAAACCACCTCCGACTTTTCCGTGAGCTTTTTTGATCGGTTCGGAAACCCGATCGGCAAGCGCGGTATTTTGCTGAATGACAAAATTCCGCTGGATGAGATTCCTGATCATGTGATCCAGGCCACGCTTGCTACCGAGGACAGACGATTCTTTGCTCACCTGGGAATTGACTTTGTTGGCACCTTCCGCGCCATGGTCGCAAACGTAAAAGCGCGCTCTGTTGTGCAGGGCGGCTCTTCAATTACACAGCAGCTCGCAAAAAACCTGTTCCTTTCAAACGAACGCACATTACAACGCAAAATCAAGGAGGCTTATCTCGCCCTGTGGCTTGAGATGAACCTGACGAAGCGGGAAATCCTCAAACTGTACCTCGATCGCGCATACATGGGCGCGGGGACATTTGGTGTAGCGGCTGCCTCTGAGTTTTACTTCGGCAAAGACGTTCGCGAGATCTCGCTTGCAGAAGCTGCAATGCTGGCAGGGCTTTACAAGGCACCTTCCAAGTACGCCCCACACAAAAACCTGCCTGCCGCCCGCGCCCGCGCCAATGAGGTCCTGACGAATATCGTTCAGGCTGGCTTCATGACAGAAGGACAAGTTATCGGCGCGCGGCGGAATCCTGCCGACCCTATTGACCGGACAAAGAGTCAGGCACCGGACCATTACCTCGATTGGGCCTATGAAAAGGTGAAAGAGCTTGCCGCGCAATACCCAGAGCTCAGTAATGACAGGGTAATTTCCGTTCGCACGACCCTTGATCCGGGCTTACAGCGGGAAGCCGTTGACCAGATCGAGAGCACCTTGCGCCAATACAGCGGTCGCTATGGCGTAGAAGAAGCGGCTATGACAGTTATCACCATTGATGGCGCAGTGCGTGCCATGGTGGGTGGGCGCGACTATGATGAAAGCCAGTTCAACAGAGCGACAGATGCGCTGCGCCAGCCGGGCTCTTCCTTCAAGCCGTTCGTTTACATGACTGCCTTTCTGAACGGCTATGAGACCGAGAGTGTTGTTCGGGATCGGCCCATCAACATTGGCGGATGGAGCCCGCGCAATTATACCCGCGGCTATGCTGGTCCGGTAACCCTAAAGACGGCACTTACAAAGTCAATCAACACCATCCCCGTACAACTGGCACAGGCAATCGGGCGTGATAAAATTGCGACCACGGCCTATATGATGGGCATTAACAGCGAGCTAAAGATCACCCGCGCCATGCCGCTTGGTGTCGCCGAGGTGACTGTTCTTGATATGACTAGCTCCTACGCCTCCTTTGCTTCTGGCGGGGTAAAAGTTGACCCTTATGCTGTGCTTGAGCTGCGCGATTCCAAAGGTGATTTGCTTTACAGTCATGACCGTGATGCTGCGCCAGCCCTAAGGATTCTGCCTTTTGATAAGGTAGCCATGATGAACGAGATACTGGTCAACGTGGTGGAGCGTGGCACGGGCCGCCGTGCACAGCTGGAGGGCATTACTGCCGCAGGCAAGACCGGGACAACACAGGCCTACCGGGATGCATGGTATGTGGGCTATACGGGTAACCTTGCTGCTGCAGTATGGTTTGGCAACGATGACTTTTCCTCCACGCGCCGCATGACCGGTGGTAGCTTGCCTGCGATGACCTGGGGCAACTTCATGAAGGTGGCACACCAAGGGTTGGAGCTGAAAGCTATGCCCGGTGTGGAGGCGCCTCCAGGCAAGGATGTGATTGCCGCCAACGGCCTCACGGATAATGAAGAGACAGGCCCGCCGGAGCAGCTTAACAAGACATCACAACAAGTGCTGGATGCGCTCGGGAAACGGCTGCGTTCGCTTCCATTCAATACAATTCCTCAGTCAAACGTACAGGCCCAATTGGGCTCTGACGCTCAGGCGGATATGACTTATACCCGATGACACATACCCCGCACATGCCTTTGGTGGCTGTTCCTGAACCGGAAACCACCCAGATTTATGACGGAGAAACCTCCTGGCAAAAGCCTTGGCCACGTATTTCGCCACTGCTTTACAAGGCTCCGTTTTTCTCGTTCGGGCCATTCTTATTCGCTGTCTGCATCGCGTTGATTGTGGGGATAGGCAGCGCGTATCTTTCGCTCAACCGCGGTTCCCCGTTCAACGCTCTTGAAAGCGGTGTCTGGGTTGCTCATCCGTATGCTGGGACAATTGATAGTGATCCTTACAGTACGGCGATCTTTGCGCGGACGGGCCGCGTTCCGCTGGGGAGCGGTGAAGGCATTGCGTTTTACGCCGCTTTCGATGATAGCGGACGCGCGCTAGACCCCCAATGTCATTACAGAATTTCAGGTAGGGTGCCTTCCACGCGGCTTTGGACAATCACAGCGCTGAACAATGCTTTGGAGCTGCTTGCGACAGATGCGGGACGCGCCTCATTGCACAGCCATGGTATGCTCATGGACCACACCGGGGCGTTCTCGATCGAGGTTGCTCCAGAAGCACGTCCGGGCAACTGGCTTCCAACCGGGGGGAATAGCGGGCTTGTGTTTGCCATGCGGCTCTATGATATCCCCTATACCACGGGTGCCGGTTTGAGCGCACCTGTGATGCCTGCTGTCGAATTGGTGAGCTGCAAATGAACAACCTCCTCAAAAAATTGCAAGACTTTTACATCTCGCCACGCTGGATCCTGTGGGGCATCGGCGGATTGCTGGTCGCGGGGATAATTCATGTGTCGATCATCTTGAGCGTTCCGGCTTATGTTCCTGACTCCCCCTATGATCGGGTTGGTGGTTTTGGTGCGGACCGGATTTTTCAAGTGCTTCCACCAATCCTTCCACGAAGTGAGCCGCTGCCTGATCTTGATCCATCTATGCGCCATGCGATCTGTCGTTATTCCCTTGAGAACGGCCCGTTGATCATCAACACGTATGCTCCCACGCCGTTCTGGTCGCTTGGGCTGTTTAATGAAAATGGACAGGTGACTTACAGCCTCAATGACAAGACCTCGGAGGGCGAGGCCGTACGCATGCTGGTGCTGACGCCGCAACAACTTTCCATCTTGCGCGAAAACCCGCCGGACGATCTGGAAGAGATGATTGTTGTGGAGACGGATGAGCTGAAAGGCTTTGCGCTGTTCCGGGCCTTTGCACCATCCAACGCATATCTGCCACAGATCTCGCAGGCTTTACGGTCAGCTACTTGTTCCGATCTGCCACAGATTTAGAGCGGGCTTCCTGCTATTTCTGCGGTGCCGGTCTTTCCAGTCCCCATCCTGTGAAGATGCGGGATGTTTTTGCGACCTGTTCTTCGCGAGGTTTCTCAGGTGCATAACATTTGGAGGGGAGCTCTTCATAGGTCCTGCGGAGCTGCTCGTAACCCTTGCTGGCGTCCCACTGCCGCCCCGCTGACGGGGTTTCCACTTCCAAGGCGTTGAGGGCAATCTGGTAGGCTTGCAGGCGGCGTCCAGTTGCACCCAACACCCAGTCCACAAAGGACTTATTCTCGCTCACTCTCGCCTTTACTCCCGTTGCGAACTGCGGATTGACGTCCTGTTGGCGCTCCAGAGCAGCCAGACGTTCTTGATCCGTAATGAGCACCTGCTGCGCAATCTTACAAAACGGCAGCAGCAACTTTTGATCCGACTTCATATCGTTGATCAGGCGGTTATAACGCGTTTCGCTGGAGCGGTATTTATCTGAACGCAGATAAACGTAATAAATTGAGGGGTTTATGGTAGCGTATGGATCATTCAGGAGCCCCTGCCGTTTCAGCTGGGCCTTGCTGGCCCCAACCCAATCTTCAGAGTTGGGCGGAATAACCAGGGTCCAGCCACGATCTCTCAGCTCTTTTTCCTGATCTGTCTGATTGAGATTGGAGACATCCTGCTTTTGGGAATATCGGTAGAGCATCCCCACATCTTCAGCAACGCGGTCATACAGGACGTTTGGTTCTGCCCGCCCGAAATCTCCGGTTGGTCTGGAACAAGCGCCGAGCAAGATAACAGTTGAGGAGACGATCAGAAGAGACGCCATTAGGGAACGCTTTGAAGTAGGCGTTCTTGAAGGCCAAGATCCATCGCGAATTGTGCACGCAAAGGCATCACCTTTGTCGATCAATTCTGATTTCGTGATTTCGCCCATAACTCTCGATCCCAATACGTCAGTACTGGGATACAGGCATTGAACGCAGGATGCTAGTCCCTCTCGTATTCCGAGTATTCTTCTACAACGCGAATAATACCAATACGATTACTGCCGACCCTTCCGGTTGGCAGGTGCTGGACCCCCGGAAACATGTGGATTTGCGCAGATGGAGCCTGTAGATCATAAGCGCGGCGTATCTGTAAAGGCTGCCTTAGTGACCGCTCAGTCACAAGATCATGAAGTGTACCCATCGTTCCGTCCTCTGGTGCATTTGCTGGTCGATTTGCTGGCTCCTCTCCCCACAGTTATGCTGAGTTTAGGTTAATGAGATGTAAAGTATTTGATCCTAAATCTATCTAGTAATTCTGCTCGATGTTAGATGCACCGCCTTTATTTCTGGCGAGAACACGCACCATCGATGGCTTTTTTTTGCGTATATAGGTTCCTTCAATCATGGAAGACAGGTCTCAACTCCTAATTGCAGCGACAGAGGCTTTTGCTCAGTCCCGCCACTCCCACGCAAGCTCACATATGTATGAGGAGTTGGCACTGCAGCAGCTGTCATCGGTGTCGGCAGCCAGTCGCTTGAAGGTTGCCCGCCTGCTGTGCCCGATTTCCCATGCTCCGGAGGCCGTGTTGAAAGCACTTGCAAATGACCATGACCAGATCGTCGGTGACTACGTGAATTCCACGGGCGACAGTGCACCTCAACTCCGTGCTAATCACTCAGAACACTCGCAAGGTGATTTGGTGAGCCTCTTTTTGGAGGCTGCACCGATTTCTTCCGGCGAGGATCTTGCTGCAAGTCTAATAGAACCGACTCTATTAGAAGGCACATTTGAACTTCTTTCTGAGGATGAAATCCGGGAGCTTGTGCGCCGTGGTCTTAGGTACGGGCACACAAGTATGGTTGGCCAACTGGCGCAAGCTTGCGGGCTTACGGCAGATCAGGTTCATCAGTGCTGCGCCCACACTTCTCCGGATGGGTTCATTGTTATGCTTGTCGCACTTGGCGTTCCCGCCCGTTTTGTGGATCAATTGCTGGTGCGATTTTGGGGTACTCTCATCGATCTAAATACCATGAGGGACCTGCAACTGACCGCAGCTGGTCTTGACCGGAAGGTTGCTGGTCAATTGATCCGTGATTGGAGCAAGACGGGAGTAGATGCGAGCTATCACAGTGTTTTTAAGAGGACGGAGACAGCGACAGATTACCTAAAAACACAGGGTGCGTCTCTCACACGGCCGGCGCATAATCATGTGGAACTGGCAAGGTTAAAAGCGTGAGAACAGGTCCTCAGGCCCCGGTTCTTTTGGAAGAGACAAGAAGCTTCGGGCGTCTTTATCCTCAACCTCAACCACCCAGAAGTCAGGGTCCATACGCTCTTCACGGGTAAGCTTGGCGTCAATGTCCTCACGGGACACCTTCTCCAACAGACATTCGAATTCGCGGTCCAACGGCTTCTCTTCATCAAAAAAGGATTGCGGTGCAGGGCCATAGAAGTCGTAGGTCGTATCCAGCCGATCAACAATGATAAAAATGGCACCTGCCTCTTGAGCACCTTTGCGGCGTATGCCCGCAAACGCACCTTCTGCAAAGCAGCGGCGTGTATACGCGGCGACCCAGAATTCGGAGGTTACTCGCATCCTACTATCTTTCTTACTGAAATTATTTGGCACTCAGATCCGGGTGCCACTGATATCGGCGAGCCTTGAGAAAAGTGCATCGCTCATTTGTCCGTCCACTTTCAAGGCATTATCGCGCTGAAATGCGGCAATTGCAGAGGCTGTCTGGCCACCGGGAATACCATCAATGGTCAAAGGGCCGTATCCCAGATCCGCCAGAGTCTTCTGCAATCGCTTGATGCGCTCAGTCATTGCTTCTGTCTGGGCACCTGACTGGCTGGAAACCTGAGTGAGATTTGAGGTGCGCCGGGTGAGTGCTTCAATCTCGTCAGGACTTGCCCGCGGTACGGGAACCTCGGCTCGCGCAATCGAAGCTGTGTTTGTCGGGGCCGCAAAGGCCTCAAAGTCCATCGTAAGACGTGCCAACAAAGCTTCTGTCACCTGCCCGGTCTCACTCATCCCACGCTGTCTTTGATAAGCGCGCACGGCCCGCTCTGTAGCGGGGCCAAACTGACCATCAAGGCTGCCGGGGTATACGCCCAAGCGCCGCAGCTCTCTTTGTACCTCTGCAACCAGTTCCTGACGCTTCAAGCGCTGTGTTGCTCTGACAAGCGCTGAGCTATCCAACTGGTCATGAGAGGTACGCGTGGCGAGGATTGGAGATGGGTGTTTGCTGTCCTGCAAAAAGGCGGCGTTGACCGCGATGAGCGAAGCCATAGCGCTGAACCCGAGCAGCACCAGTGTGAAGCGTTTGTTCAGACCAGATGATTTCTTGGAAGCGGCTTGTGCAACAGCTGCGTGATCGACTTCGCCATCCTCATAGAAAACGCCATCGTCATCGTAGTGCACATGCATTTGGTAATCGCCATCAGGCCGAGCGCGCGCAGAACCCGAGCGGGTTCCAGCTTTTCTCGCATTTTTGCCGTTTGGCTTTCGCCCCACCATCAAGCACTACCTCTTTTACTACACACTATATGTTACCCGAGTACCAGCCATTACCAAGCCAAGCTGGTGTCTTCCTGAGGAGGTTAGAGATATCGCCCTCCTCTGACCAAGTCCACGTTGAATAGACCACTGCCCACCGAGAACCTCCAAATTCCTTGGGTAAAATCAGGGGGCGTCTCCGTTTTCCAGATCGCCCGTTTGTACCAAGGTATACTTAAAAAAAGCCTTATGTGCAGCTGCGGGTTGAGACCACAATAGATGCCAGACGCAAATTTCTTTCGCCAACACCGGCCTTTTGGATCTTTCCTTTACACTCTATTCATTATGTCTGACCATCCTGAAAACTGTGAGGAGCAGAAAATTGCCATACATATCATATGGTTCTCAGTTTCAATAAAATTTGACTTAAATTTAGTGAGAACAATATATGTTATATTTGAGTGTAAAGCCTATGGTTTCAATAGGTTAATCGACTATTTAAAAGTTGCCGAGCGTTCGGCATGACTGATACCCATGAGCGAAACCAATGTTCTTTCTGCTTAGAACTACATTCTGGATCGGACTTGTCCTGCTTCTGCTTCCCATCGGAACCGGAGGTGATGAGGATGCGCCCTCTATCGGGATCGTCCAAGTTTATCTTGCAGCTCAGTCCACCGTTCAGGATCTGGGCGGTTTTTGCGAGCGCAACCCCAATGCTTGTCAAATGGGAAGCTCTGTGGTCACGTTGGTGGGTTTGAAGGCAAAAGAAGCGGTCCGGCTGGTCTACGATTATCTGAATGATAGTGAAACAGACGGCCTGCAGCCAGTGAATTCTACCGCTCTGCCTTCTGCTCAGGACCTTATTGAAACTTTACCGTTTGACGAGGTTGTGGCGGGGCAGCTACTGCCAAGCTTGGGGCGTTCTGCTAAGGAACCTGTTCACTCCGGCACACTCAGCTCTGAGGACCGGGATATTCCATGGCAGCTCAGAGGCAACCAGGCAAGCGGGCAAGCTGCGCAGCAAAATTCTGTAGAACGGGGGCTATTTGCTGGAGTTCATCCAACCTATGGAACACCTGTTTCAGCTGTTCCATTGCCACGGCCCAACCCGTTACATTATGGTGGCAATTGAGAATAACTCGCTGGTTTAATCTGTTTTCAGGCCCATACTCTTTTCTGGAGTGTGGGTCGTTTTATATTTTGGATCTAATCATATTGCCCCAAGCCAGCTGGCGCGGTAAAAACTCGTCAAAACCATGAGTGAAAGAACAGACCTATGACCACTGCGATCGCTGATATTCTAGAAGGCTTTGAATTCCTCGAAGACTGGGAAGACCGCTATCGCTATGTGATCGAGCTAGGCAGAGAACTCGAGCCGTTGACGGATGAAGAACGCAGTGAGGAAAACCGCGTTCATGGCTGTGTTTCGCAGGTCTGGCTCTCCAAGAGCATCCAGCGCGATTCTGACAAGGGGCCAATCCTGTTTTACAAAGGCGACAGTGACGCTCATATTGTTCGCGGTCTTGTTGCAATTGTGCTTGCGCAGTATTCCGGTGTTTCGGCTCAGGAGATCCTTGAGACCGATATTGAGAGCATATTCAACAAAATCGGCCTCAAAGAACATCTTACACCTCAGCGCTCCAATGGTTTGAGCTCCATGGTTCAACGTATCAAGGATGATGCCTCGGCTGCGCTTGCTCTGAGCTAGGCGCGGTCCAGCTTGCCATTCGCGCGGTATCAGGACCGACTGCGCAGCTGCGGGAAGAGCCGTAGTGCGCTGCAAGACGGTCTAGAGCCAGGCCGAGCACGATTTTTGCGGTTCGTTGCGGCCACTGACGTTCCACCTCTATGTCCTTCAGGGATTTCAAGAAGCAGCAGACATCCATAAGGGGCCCGGATAGCTCTGGGCCAACGGCAGAAAGTGCGTTTTGGAGGCGCTGTCTGGCATCGTACACGCTATCTGATACGTCATCTATGTTTTTGCTGGATCTTGATGAGCGTTCACTGCGCCAGTTTGATTTCACCGTGCCCCACAGATGTGCATACGTGAAATCCTCTCGCAAACGCTCGCCTGCCTCGAACTGCTGATCAGAGATGTGGGCCTTGCCGGTTTTATCTTTCCGCTTGTGCAGCCAGGCAAGTGGGCTTTCTGAGCAATCAACATGAACTGCCCTCCTTTTTGACAGAGGCTCGACCTCTAACCCGCCCTCGCTTAATCTCTTCTTCAGCCACACCCTCCCTTCTTTGGTCAGTCGGTATCCTTCAGCACCATCAACTACAAACCCTTGAGCGATCGCGTGTGCGACTACAGGCCCCTCTCCAACTGGCACCCCAGCCTTTTGGTGGGAGCTGGCGAGGCGTCGACACAGTTTAATCAATCGCTCATCATGGCCGCTATACTCAGGCTGTGTGGGCATCTAACAACCCTCCTGTCTCCAAAGGGTAATGCATCCGGGCGCTGGCGACCGACGCTGAAAGCTGACCCTCAATTTCTGACAGGACCGCGTCGAACCTGGGATCCTCTCTGAGGTCTTCCACGACTTTGCAGGCATGGGCAGCGGTGGTCCTATCACGACCAAAGACGGCAGCCGCCTGTGAGAGCGTTCTGCCCATGGATACGTGAAGGATGTACATGGAGACTTGCCGGGCTTTTGCTGCTTTCGCATAACCTCGAGAGGCTGAGTGCAGTTCTTCAGGCTTCAATCCAAATGCGAGCGCGACGCGGCCTGTTGCCATCCAATCGACTGCGGACAGAGGCATGGTCAACACTGCGGAGTCATGCGAAGGTTTTAAGTGCATCCCCTTGCACCTTTCGCCTTTCTCCCCCTCAGAAAATCTTGGCATATCATTACTCCAATGAACTGATCGGTTATCGTCAAAGAACAGTTGATTGTTGTCCTGCCGAAACTCAGGGGGGATAAGATTGAGGTCGGGTACGTTCAAAACATCAATCTGGCTAAACAACTGGCCGCGATGCACCAGCTTCAAGCGCTGTTTCCGGCTACGGGTCGCGCAGCAGGAACCCAGTTCAAATTAGTTTTTTTGAACTAAAGCGGTTTGCTTTTAATGTGAGGCGTATCCTGCGGCTTGAAGGAAGTTTGAGCATTCCTCGGAGTTGAAGAGATCGCATA
>CANLTN010000003.1:0-329478 GCA_947494035.1 uncultured Pseudovibrio sp.
TCTCTTCAACTCCGAGGAATGCTCAAACTTCCTTCAAGCCGCAGGATACGCCTCACATTAAAAGCAAACCGCTTTAGGCGTAATATTGCGTGTCTCTGTGTCATTGCTGCGGCTTGCTCAGGCTCCGAGCCGAAGAGTACGCAAGAGCGCCCCTGCCTCCTCCCGCTGAATTAGCAGATGTTTGCTCGGCTCTCTTTTGACAAATTCATCTTCAATCCAGCCTAGAATCCACCGCGGACCTCCAAAAGCGACCATTTCCGAAGTCACTTCAAAACTCACCCAGCGATACGCGCTGTGTTCCTAGAGCATGTTGCGTTCATATGAATTCACGCAGTAAGCTCTAAGCGTTTATTTTCACGCGTATTCCTCTCCGAAAACCGGACCCACTTTTCGGAATACGCTCTAATGCCTGTATTGCTGGCTCCGGATACCGCATCGCGCTGCGCTTGTGCGGCATGACGTCGTTGAGGTTCTTGTTGGTTTGGTTTGGTTGGGCTCGCTTCCCGCCGTCATCCCTGACTTGATCAGGGATCCAGCGCAACCTCCACTAATTGAGTGATACCTTGTTGGCTGAATTGATCATTGCAACAAACACGGGCGCCGCCATGCTCGTCTGTTGCTTGTGTGAAATTCCACTTCCCAGCCAGCCCACGCAAGAAAAAAGCCCGAAGGCGATAACCTCCGGGCTTCTCAACTCTTATTAGGCTGCTGCGTGTCTACATCACGAAGAGATCTAGCACGAAGTACAGAGCAGCTGACAACAGTGCGGCGGCTGGCACGGTAATGACCCAGGCAGCAATGATGGTCATGAAGTGTGACCGGCGAACCAGCATACGGCGCTTGTCGTCTTCTTTCACGCGGCTCTGCTTGAAGTTCTCCATGCCGGTGCTTTCTTTCACGAAAGCGATCCGGCGCTTGGACTTCATGGTGTACCACTCACGGAAGAAGCCAACACCAAAGATTGCGCCAACAGCAATGTGCGTGGAGCTCACCGGAAGGCCCAGCCAACTTGCAAAGATTACGGTGATCGCTGCGGATAAGGACACGCAGTAGGCGCGCATCGGGTTCAGCTTGGTGATCTTCTCGCCAACCATGCGGATTAGTTTTGGACCAAACAGCATCAGGCCAAAGGAAATACCAAACGCACCAATCAGCATAACCCACAGAGGAATGGTTACAGCGCTCGCAATGCCGCCTTCCTGCACGGTATGCACGATCGCAGCAAGTGGGCCAATCGCGTTTGCAACGTCGTTTGCACCATGCGCAAAAGAAAGCAGCGCAGCAGAGAAAATCAAAGGCCAGCGGAACAGTGTGCGCAGAGACTGGTTCCGGTTCTCCATGCCTTCAGACTGCTTGCGGATCAGTGGGCGGCAGATAGCCAGCGCTGCAATAAACGCAACAGCGCCAAGAAGGAGCGCTATCTCGATCTCGATCTTTACGAGCTTCTTCAGGCCCTTCATTGCCAGATAGGTGGCAAATGTACCTGCCATGATCGCTATAAGCAGTGGCACCCAGCGACGAGCAGCCGCAATCTTATCTTGCTGGTAGATGATGAAGGATTTGATGAAAGCAAGGAAGAGTGCAGCAATAATACCGCCAAGGACCGGCGAGATAACCCAGCTTGCAGCAATGCCGGACATTGTGCCCCAGCTTACCGAAGCAAAACCGGCAGCAGCGATACCGCCACCCATAACTCCGCCAACAACAGAGTGTGTGGTGGAAACAGGTGCGCCAATCCAGGTTGCAAGGTTCAGCCAGACCGCTGCGGAAATCAGCGCTGCAAGCATCAGCTTCACAAAGTCAGTGTAGTCAGCAACCTGTGTTGCATCGATAATGCCCTTGGAGACCGTTGAGACAACGTCACCACCGGCAATCAAAGCGCCAGCACTTTCAAAAACGGCTGCAAGCAGCAAGGCGCCGCCAATTGTAAGAGCCTTTGAGCCAACAGAAGGGCCCACATTGTTAGCTACATCATTTGCGCCGATATTGATCGCCAGATAAGCGCCGATACCCGCTGCAGCAACAATGATAATAGCGTTAGGATGGTCGGAGACGTAAAAACCCGCCATCGCCATAGCGAACATTAGAAAAACAAATGCGACCGCAGGAGCAATCAATGGGCGTGCCATCGTATTGCCGGCCAGCTCTAGCCTGGAGAACTTATCTAAGTCTTTATCTAGAGTTGGCTTTTTTCTAAGGTTAGACATGCTGTATACTTTTTTCGCCGCGTCTTCTTCGCGTAGATTTTCATGCACCCGGCTGCAGTCGTAGCACGTGACTAGAAACCGGAGCCTCCCGTTATCATAAGAATCGGGGAGGGACGTGCACAGTTAAATGTGGCAGTGCCGCCATCAATTAAGCAGACCCCGGTAAAAAACGCGAGGAACTTCGTGTGTTGAAGCTATCCTCATACGATAATGTTACCGATGACCGCCCAGTTCGCCGGCAACCTAGTTTTCTCTCTCGTATATTTCAAGTTAAAAATGTCTATAAACTTTGGTAAAGTAACTAGTCACAGAAATATCACACAATCTTCGCGACTTCTTCATTTAAAATTGCTGCACGTACCTATCGGTAATACTAGAATTAAAACCGCAAATATTGCACTTGCGGGTGCAAATATTGCACATATCGCCGCAATCAGTGCATCTATAGTTATTTTCTAAGAGAAACCGGTATAGCTTTACCAAGCGCATTGACACCAATGGCATAATTGGAGATGAAAAAGAAAAACTGGTATATAGCATTGGAAAACGCGTTTTAGTAATCTGATGCGAAAAGAGAGGTTACATGGTCGCTCGCATTTACAACCCAGCCAAAACTGCAATGCAGTCCGGAACCCGCAATACAAAAAACTGGGTGCTGGAGTTTGATCCGCAGTCTCCCAAATCAATCGACCCGCTTATGGGCTACACCTCTTCCGGTGATATGACGCAGCAGGTGCGACTGAAGTTTTCCACCAAGGAAGAAGCTGTGGCCTACGCAGAGCGCAATAACATGCAATTCCGCGTCGACGAAGAGAGCAAGCGCAAGTACCACCGCGCATCTTATTCAGATAATTTCCGTTTTGACAGATTATCTCCGTGGACACATTAAGTTTCGGCATTGAGATTATTCTCTAATCGCCTTATGAAACATCCCACGCAAGGGGCGAGCTAATCGCCCCGAGCCAAAGCGGTCCCTTAGCTCAGCTGGATAGAGCACCGGCCTTCTAAGCCGACGGTCGCAGGTTCGAATCCTGCAGGGATCGCCATTCTTTTCAATGGGTTAGGGTTAGTCAAGAGGTTTTGTTTTTGACTGTTTTCCAGAATGTTTTCCAAAAACATTCTAACTTTGTTCTCGATCCAGTCTCAATATGACCTTATCGCCAAGGCGCTGTGACATGCTCAGATAGTGGGTTTCAAGTATCCTTTCCACATCTTTGAGGCTGTGCCCGGATAGAGCTGCGATCTCTGGAACTGATGAGCCAGCTTCTGCCCATGTGGTCACAGCAGTCCCTCTGAGGTCGTTGTATTGCAAATCTTCAATGCCGACTTTTTTTATGGCCTTGCCCCATGAGGATTGAAAGCCGTCACTTGTCCAGGGCATGCCTCTCGTATTTGTCAGGGCATGCGTTGATAGCTTGTTGTTGCTGATCTGGTCGCGTTTCAGTGTGTCCAGCATCTCACGCAGCTCATTCGAGATCTTGATGCGCACATTCTTACCGGTCTTGTTCTGCTTAATTTTGATGTGTGTTTGATCAATGTCTGACCATAGCAGTTGCAATAAATCCGCCTGTCTCTGTCCTGTCTGAGTAGCCAGCACCATTGCAGCGACAATCCCCTTAGGGGCACGCGCCTTCACGAGGCCAATATCATCCTGCGACCAGACAAAAGACACGCGAGTCCCTTTGTGGAGCTTCCCGCCGCCGTCGCACGGGTTAACCGTTACAAGTCCATCATCCTTCGCAACGTTGATGATGCGTTTGAGCACTGACCACATGCGGTCTGCTTTACGAGGGGTATGGGCCTGCTTATCGCGCCATGCTTTGAAAATTCCCCGAGTGCGCCGGTCTGAGAAGGCTGAGGTTGGGAAGTCATCAAAGTCCGTCTCGATCATCTTAAAGATTGGAACGTAGTCTTTCTTGGAACGAGGCGAGAGGCCTTTGTAAGCTTCAGTGCCTTTGTAATGCGTGAGCAGTGCACCGACAGTGTCCACCTTCTTTTTCCGCTTAACATCGCGGTGGGCTTCGTTGTAGCTGTCGATGAACTCAGAAGACCCAGGCTCGCCTTTTAGGCGCGGACCGCCAGGCCATGCATAATAGTACACATGGCCACGAGATCTTACCTTCTTAATTCCCTTCAGCTTTACGCGCATTCTCTCGTCTCCAGCCATGCATCAAGTGGGTTTTCGTTATCAGCTTGTTTGGTGTCCAAGCCTGACATTTTATCAATTGCTTTATCAATTGCTGTCTTATCCCATCGCACCGTGTTCGCGGTTTCGGAGCTGAGGGACGGGGGCATGATGCCCCGATCTATCCAGCTCTGGAAACCAGAGGGAGACAGCCCACAATACTCAGCGGCTTCAGTCTTGCTAAGTAGCCTTTTCAATATTCTCTCCCCCTATGTTGAATAGCTTCAGGACTTGCTCAGCGTGGTGTCTCTGACATGCGGCTTTTGCTTCTGCCAGGGGCTCGGCATTTAAGAGCCGTTCCCATGACTCCCCTTTAGGGTCGTAGATTGCGTTGCAATTGTCGTTAGGGCCGTCCCCACTGATGATGTATCGACCTTTCGTGGCTTGAGAAAAGTACATGCCAAGCCCCGGCAGGAATGACCATTCCAGCTCTTTCACGTTCTGCTCTATGATCAAGCGCACCGCTTCAGGGTGGGCTAGGTATTCAAGTATTGTTTCCCCTGCAATATCTTCCTCAGCTTGCTCACGCGGCCTACTGTCATCATCAATATCAGCAAGCATGTCCCGAAACATATCGAGCACTTTTTTAAAAGCATCTTCCTTCAGTTTGAGCTGTTCCATTACCTCACCCCGCTAAGATATTTGACTTTGCGCTAACGACAGGGAGGTAGGCAGTGATTTCTGGTCCACTCATGCAGCTTCCTTCTTCATTCCCTTGATGTTGCTGTAATGGCCTTGGGCTTGCTCAAGATTGCGTCGAGCCCGCTTCAGGCGCTGCTCTGCATCTGCCATAAGATCACCATGAGCCTCTTCCCAAGTGTCGTAAAAAGACATGTGATGGCTATTCTTCATGAAGCGCCGGCCATCGACAAAGACGCACTTGTCAGTTTCTTTCGTGATGGTCACACGCTCAATACTGCCCCAGTTTACCTGATATTTAATAGTCATCTTGCTGCCTTCTTAGGTGCTTTACGGTTGGCTTCCTCTGCCTTGCGCTCGCTTGCCTTTACCTGCTTGTTGTTTTCACACTTCGCGAATGTATAACGGCGATTTGCAGCGCCCGCAGCGCATTCCAGCTCGCTGAAGCGATCATACAGTTCACGATTGTCTTTGGTGGCCTCAGTTCGTAAGGGTGCTCCAACAGCCAGACTAACATTCGAGTTGTCGATGCCGTGCTCGTTCATGAATGTGCGAAGCGCTTTATCTGCTTCATAGGCAGCGTCCCAAAGGACCTGTAGGTCTTGTTCTGAATGTTTCATGCTGCCTTCCTCACTCTTGCTGCTGTAATGATCCGCTTTGCTGCTTCCTCATCGCCTGAGATTGCGTAAAGGTCTCTTGCAATAGCCAGCGGGTCGATGCCTTGTGCCTTCCAAAATTCAGGTTCTGCCATGCCATGCTGTTCGTCATGTTTCTCCCGGATCATTGGGACGACCCAGCAGTCGTGTGGTTTTGTCGCCTTGCCGGTCTTCGGCTTTTTGTAAAGCGGGTCGCCATAGCGAATATGGCAAGGGTCAACGCCATACCTGCCAGTAATGAGACAGGGCAGGGTGCGGATAAACGCCAAGTGGCCCTCATCCTTCATGCGCCGCTGCTCTTTTCCTGAGGGGTCGCGGCTGAAAGCGGTGTTGGGGCGTACGAAGCGGCAACCCATCACTTACCTCCTTCCAACTGCGCACAGCGAATGCTCACAGCAGCCTGACAAAGCTCAATAAAGGATTGCTCACCAATTGCGCGAATGCTCTTCTGGTGGCCTGTGAGGGCGTTCTTTGCTGCTTTTGAGTTGCTGACCTTGGCAAGGTCTTCCATCAAGTCTTTGAGAATAGCCTTGGAGTCTTCATCCAATGACTTGCGGTCCTCACTATCTAGCTGGTTCCAGATTCCTGTTGCGCCCTCAGAGAGTGGGTCGTCGCCAGTCCCCCGCGTTTCCTCTGTTGGCGGGCAAGCAGCTTCTCCCCCTTCAGCTTGTCCGAAATGTGTGTCCTGCCCCTTGGCCTCTCTAAGCTCTTGGTCCATACCGTTTGTTGCGCTTGATAAGCCTTCCTGCGAGCTTTCAGCCTTGCGGGTGCGTAGAGCCTTCAAAGGGTCTGCTGGCGGCTCAACCGTCTTTGAGGCAGTGCGTCGCAGCTCTTCTTTAGTCGTCTCGCCGGACTTTAGAGCCTGGAACATACCGCGCAGCGTAGGTATGTCGTTGACTGCAATATCTTCCAGACCTTCCTTACCTAAGATCTCGCAAACCTGCTCAGCTGTTAGTCCGTGCATTGCCATCGCCTTCATTGCCCGGTCACGGTTCTCAGCGAGCGTGGTAACGTCGCCTGCAATTGTGCTCTCGACGGCTTCATAAGCCTTGCGCCAGATCGGTTTCGGAATACCTGCAAGGATGGCGTTACGCTTGGCGATAGAGCAGGCCGCGTTGCCGGTAACCACAATCATGTCGTCATTGAAGATATTGCCGCCGCGTCCTGAAATGCGTCTGTTGACCGTCGCCGTGGTCATGGTGTTTGTCTCAAGGTCGTGAAACATGCCTTCCGCTACGATCACCTTTTCCTTCCGGTCGATTTTTATGACGCGAGCGGCAGAGCGGCAGTTGCCGTAGGATTGCAAGAGCGCTTCAGCAAAGCGGGCTGACGGGCCTTTGATCGGCTTCCCGCCTCGCGGTAGTGCGTACATGCACTCCTCGGCGCTTTCTTCGTCCAGCGTAACCAGAGAGTGCACATTGCGGGCCACAAGGGCCAACTGGCGGGGGTATGCGCGGGCAGTTGAGATCTGGGTGTCAATTTCTGCTCGCTGTAGTTCGATGGCGAGGGGAGCGGTTTGTACCTGCGCCAACTCTTTTGCCTCGAATTCGGTTAGTTCGTTTCCCATTTATGCTGCCTCTCTGCTTTCGATCATGTGATATTGCGGCGGAGCTAAAAGCTTCCTTTCAATCCAGCCGGGCATGCCGAGCGGGTTGTCTTCGCTGTTGTAAGGTTCCGCATTAAGTGCCTTCGGTCCGCTTGCAGAAGCGGGCCATTTCCCCACCTCAAGGCATCGGGCGAAGTTATCTATGCCGCCGCGCATGACCTCTAGCCCCCGGTCCATAACGTCAGGGCCTATGGTAATAATTGCCACGCTATGAGGCTTCTTTGTTTCAACGAATACGAAGACGAATTGCTCCAGATCGCCACCTGTGACTTGGCGCACGCCCTCGCGCACAAAGGCGGCTTGTGACCAGTAGCCAAACTCCCAGAAGCTCCTTACGTCCTTCTTGATATCTGCTGTTGTTTTTAGGTCTGATGCAGTCCCGCTCTGCGAGCTAAGCGCAGTTGTCAGGAGCAGGTCCGGGCGAGACTTGAGCCATAGGCCGGTCTTTTCATCCCTCCAGATGATTGAGCGCTCTGCTAACCCATCCAGCAGGCCAAGCTCCGTCACGTCCACTGAATTCAGTAGCCCTGAGTCTGGGCAGTCCTTTTGCCAAGGGAGTTTGCCCGCACAACCGATGATCTTTTCTGCCTGGGTCTGGGTCAGGACTTTGCGTCCTGACTCTTCCATCATCGTTTTCCAGTCCTTGCAGAAGTTAGCGCTACCATTCCACTTGGCTATACCCTTGCTTCCAACGTAGGTTTCCGGGGTGATTGCGTAGCTTTTGCCGAATGGCTCATCTCCCAACACAAGGGCATGGGTTGCTGAGCCGATGAGGTAGGACTCCTTTTCCTCACGCTCCTCGGCTTTAGGGTTGAGCGGTGATGTCCTCCAAACCTCAGCAGCTGCCTCAAACTGCATTGTGCGGGTGACGGAGCTGGACACGCTGGGACCTGTGCAGATATCGCCATGATATTGCTCAAGCGCTATTCCGCCGTAGATGCCAGGCGCGCATATCTTCGAGCCATCCCAAATCACCTCCTGCATTAAGCTGCTTCCTTCTTTTCAAAACTGTCTGCCTTTGCCTGCCATTTCTTGGCGAGGCGTTCATATCTCTTCGCAAAGCTCAGCGAGCCGGGGCTCTTGGTCCGCTCGTACATTTCACGGTGAGAGAGGCTCATGTCGCGGTACTTCTGAGCCCACCGCAGGCAATCACCTTGAGACATTTCTTGCATCGGTCCCTCCTGTCATCCATCAAAACGCACCTGTGATGCGCTTAGAGGGGCGGGGCTGCTCGGGGTGAGGGCAGCCCATATATTTGCCCTGCCTGTTACATCTCGTTCAGCGTCATAACCTCTTGCTCTTGGGGCCTTTACTGGCCGTTCCCGATCCTATTCAGTGAGCGCCTCGGGCAGTCGCTCTTCACACAAGAAAAAGCCTGTTCAGGTTGGCAATTGCGTTAGTTTGGCGGGTCTGGCATTTCGAAAATTCCTTTCAGCAGGCAAGCCGGTGGCGCTCTGTGAAACGTGTTGTCTCGCAGTCCTCGTGGGTTGATTAAGAAAAAGAAGCGGGGCAGTGCCCCTAGTTGGTCGCTCTGGTCAATGAGCGACTGGGGAGGAGGCGGTTGGACTGTTAAAGCCTGATAAATTGAGCAGTGCCTTACGGCTCCCAGCTATCGGAAAGGATCGCTTCATCTGCTTTGTATGCGGTCCATCTACTTCCCAAAATTTCTCGCAGGGTTCTTGCTCGACTGACCGCTTGCCCTTCGGTCATTAACTTGACTTCTGTTTGGCAATGAGAAAAGACCGATGAACCATCGCACTTGTCTAGCTCCTCGGCGGTATCTGAAAACTCATAATCAGCGCCTTTGTAGTACTCGCCAGTTTTTTCATTCTGAACTAGCCAGGCGTTGTCACGAGTAGTGCTTTCTGTTCGTCTACCCATCACGCTGCCTCCCTCGGCCTGAAAAGTAAGAGCCCACGCAAATCAATGACTGGAGCTGGACTGTCCTGCTCACTCACAGGGCGGTAGTCATCAATCTCAGGATCGCGCACCAGCAATGTCCCATCGCATCTGGCGTCAGCGACAAAGGTTTTCCATTTGTCATCAAGGAAAGCCATGATTGACGAGCCTATGTCCTGTAGCCCGCTCTCTGAAAAGTCAGGCTTCACATAGAGCTTATTATCGTGATAGCGCACAGCTTCCTCGCTGAAATGCGGGGTGACTATGAAGCTGCGCTGCTCTGCAACGAAGATTTCAACATTGAACTCACCGGTTTCATGAACCTGTGAGACTTCTGCGAGGATCTGGATGTTGCCCATGTGAATGCGGTCGCTGGAACAGCTCGACATTCCGAGCAACGGGAAGTTGTAGGTGTACTGTCTCATGCTGCCATCCTCATTTCGCTGGTGTAGGCATCCCAAAATTGCTCAGAGATATGCTTGCAGCCGTAAACAACTGCAGAAAGCATGAGCCATAGAACCCGCTCGTTGCCTTCACTCTTTGCATCCAGCCGCTTCACACGATCAGAACCAGCTTCCTCAACTCTGATCTCCTGAATAACGAAGCCTTCCCCGTCATCATCGAGAGCGCAGTTGATCTTCGCTTCAATCACTTGCTCTGCGTAGAGAAAGCCGTTGTCGGTTAGATCCAAGGTCGCCTGAATTTCTGTCTCGAAGTCCATTTCGCATCTCACTAACTGTCAAAGTTTGCGTTTCGCTTGATACTGATAGAAACAGAAAATTTCCTATTTGGCAATATTAAAAATTGCCTAAATGGAAATTTATTGCTAAATGCAATCTTGCCTATTTGAAAATATACCCACTTTTGAGGTGCAAAATGACCGGCTGGGTGAAGCTGCATAGAAAGATGCTTGAATGGGAGTGGTTCAAAAGCGTGAATACATGCCACGTATTTCAATACCTTCTCATGACAGCAAATAGGGAACCATCGACATATCGGGGGTATGCGATACCTGAAGGTGGCCGAGTGCATTCTGTAGCCAGTATCGCTGCAAATTCAGGGTTGTCGGTGATGGCCGTGCGCGGTGCGCTAAGAAATCTTAGCTCCTCAAATGACGTAACAATCAAAACAACAACGAAATTCTCAATAATTACAATAACTAACTGGGTTGAGTATCAAGGCGAGCAACAAACAAAACATCAAACCAAAGAACAAACAGAACAACAATCCAAACAACAACATCTTAAGAAGAGAGAAGAGAGAAGTAAGAAGGAAGAAGATTCAGAATCTACTGTCGTAGATTCCATTGTCGCTTCCGCGCCGGATGAAGTCCGTGAAGCATATGATTTTTACTGCCAGTCGGTTGAGGGGTACAACGAAAGCAAGGCGATCGACGCTTTACCTTTGCCAAAGCCTACCAAGCTCACTGACAAGCGAAGGCGAGAATTAAAGCGGGCGCTCAAAGATCTCCCGACAGGGCGAACCTTTGCTGAGGTCGTAGCGAAGGCTGGAAAGTGCCCGCAACTCATGGGCGAAAACGACCGTGGATGGGTTATTAACTTGGATTTCCTTCTTCGGAAGGGGAAGTTTCTGGAAATTCTGGAAGGACGATACCCGGAGCGACCCGCAGCAGGAGCGCCTGGCGTTCGTAGTGGGCAGCGTGTTTCCGGTTCTGATCTGTTCACGGAAAACTGAGATACAACGAGGGTAATGCTATGACTGAAGTTGTGAAAAGTTCCGCAGCAATGAGCCACTTGGATCAATGCGGAGAGTACGTCGATGCGATGAGTCGTCTTCAAGAGGCGCTTCAGGCGCGGAGGAAGGGTGGTGAAAGTGCAATTGATACTCAGGTGGCTGAGGCTGCCCAAAGGGCTCTACAGGGCTCTGTAGGTCTCTTTCAGGTTGCCAATGATATTCAAATCAGGGATGCGATCAGGTTTGTCTTTGAGAACTACGCGACCTACTCACCCGATGTTGCAAAGAAGAATGCTGCAACATTGGCTCACATCTTCAAGCGTGAGAAAATCTGGGTTGGAGCGCTCTATGAAGGCGGGCTGCAATGCCTGAAAGAAAACAACCGCATGCCGGAGGTTTCGGTGTTGTATACGGCGGTGGCGGGACAGCAGCGGAAGCTTGTGTCTGAGAGCCAATTAATAAAAACTATTCAGCAATCGTAGGCATCAAAGCAGAGTAGAATTTCCTCACTTTGTGGGGGATTCGATGAGTAGTGAAGATGATACTTTTGCAAACACGGCGACCGGGCTGGTTGCCATCGGGTTAGCTGTAGTTGGGGCATGGTGGTACTTCACGGGTGAAGATGTGCCTGAGAAGGATCCGGTTATCGCTGCGGGTGAGGATGCAATTGAACTTCACTTGATACGCCACGCGAATTGGCGCGCAGTGTTCTGCTTAAAGCAGCCGGTTGATGCGATAAATTTCGTTTTTTGCTATCCGGCTGGGGCAAGCGGTGATTACGGCCCCCTGTTTGCCGTTGAGAACCAGCAGGGCAAGCCAGTCGTTTACCCAATCAACGGGAAGGCGATTCCGATATTGAAGTATGGCACGATAGAAAAGCAAAACGGGGAGCCGATAGCGCTGGCGCGATGGTCCGGAAAATCTATCGATATACCCAAGATTATAGCGGCCTTTTAACTACCAGTTACCGGTAGCGATGATCTCATGGATGGCATATATCCTGTCGTTGGGAATGGTTAGATCGGCTCCGTTGCAACGAGAGAATATCCGACTATTACCGGCCACTCTCTCATAGCGTGCAACTTGCCAAACGGCTTCACCTGTCTCCATTACGTATTGAATAACAGTGTACTGGCCAGGCTTTGCTGTCCGCGGATTGACAAAAAGCGTCTCTCCCTCGTGGTAGCGAGGCTCCATTGAAGTTCCAGGCATCCGCAGGGCGTACGCGCCGGGCACACCCAATAGACGTTGTGGGCCTTCTATTGTGTCAATGTGGTCAGGGGGTGAGGGCAGATAGTCACCAATCCCGTTAAGGTCACCAAGAAGCGGAAGCTGTTCCGGCTCTAAAATTCCCGCTACTCGCGCTTTGCCAGGGTTAGCAGTTCGCTCGGGGGGCACGCTTTCACCTGCCATAACGCCATAAAACTCAGCCGAAGACATGCCCACAGCTTCTGCGAGCTTGTCTATTAGGTCAGTTTTAACTGGGCGATCTTTACTACCAAGCCTTGAGAGATAACTAGCAGAAATACCAATTTTTTCAGCAAGTTGCTCACCTGTTAGGCCGGAGATCTTTTTCGCCGCCTTTATGGGATTCTTTGTCATAGAGTCATTATTTCTTTTGCTCATGTCATAATCCATAGCCTAACTGGCAATTTATATATTGCATAATAGGCAATAATTGGGTTATGTATTGCCTATGGAGAAATTACGCGATTACCTTACCGACAAAAACCTTAAGGATTACGAGTTTGCGGCGAAGGTCGGCTGTAGCGCTTCGACGATATCTCGCATCCTTACCGGAACGCGGAACCCTAGCCCTGCGCTTGCCCGAAAGATCGAGGCTGTGACGGGCGGTGCGGTCACGATAAGCGATCTTTTTCAGAAGCTGCCACTGGCGGCCTAGGCATGTGCCTAGCGAGGGCGGCTGGTATTCCTCCCAGCCAGCTGCCCTCGGGACCTTGGATTACTCTCGCAATACGGCTTTGTAGTAATCCTTTTGAATTGCATAGAAGACGGGCAAGTTATCGACCTTGTGAGGAGATATTCTGATTATCTCCTGCGCCTGATCCGGTTCCAACTCCTGTAGAGCGGAAATCATCAGCGCTTCAAGAAAAGCAACCCTGTCTTCCATAGAACCACTGATTACAGGAGATCCAATATTAAGGTCTCGCTCTACTGGTTCTGACTTTGTTTTTACATCTTCCATGCTGGCGTCTCCTTCAAATTTGCCAGTGAGGAGCAGGGGGCCTCTTTGGAGTTGGGCCTCGCTTAGGAGCCCCCTGCGTTGTCGTTACGTTAATTAAGGTAGCCTCTATCTCCGGTTGTGTCATGGGGGCAAATTATAGGAAAGCGCTCCATGAACGCACCGAGAACAAACGACCGGCTTACAATTTGGATCTGCACCCAGATCAAGAAGCTTGTGACCGCGTTTGGCGTTGAAAGTTCCGCAGAGGTGCTGGGGCACACAGCAGGGACCATCCGCAAGACCTACCAAACCAATGAAGCGCGCAGCCTGACCCTTCGCGACATGCTCCAACTTGAGAGCGAAATGGTGGCGATTGGGTTAGAGCCAAGCCTGTCCAAAGCCCACCTTGAGGCTTGCGGCTATGAGGTGCGCAAGGCTGCCCACAAAGGCCCTGAAATCGATCCCGCCCACGCTGCCATGAACCTTGTGCCGGCGCACTGCGACTCCATGAAAGAGATCGTGAAAGCCGCAGAGGATGGCGAGATCTGCCCTAAGGAACATGCCCGCATCATGGAGTGTTTCGAGGAAATTGAAAACCTGAAGCGTGCGTATCACGCCAGTTACAACGCCAGCCAGAACCAGCTAACCGCGAGATAAGGAGCTGCATATGTCAGACTTGAAGATTTCAATCATTGACTATCGGCAATCGAAAAAGCCACCAGCCTTTAAGTCCCTGGCAATGGTCTGTGTGGTCGCTGCCATGTTCTTCGGCCCCGGCTTGCTTGCTGGTAGTGCGGCGATGCAGTGGGCAGGCTTTGCTGTTCTCGTAATCCTTGGATTGATCACACTCGCAGGACTGGACCGCGAACGGCTGACAATCGAGGAAGCCCGTGCCCGCCTTGACGCTCTTTCTTCAGACTAACCCCCCAATCCGCAGGAGATGCAGCACATGAGCAATCAAGTCGATAAGGAAGCCTTGTTCGAGGCTGTCAAGAAAATCCAAACAGTTGAAACTGCCATGGAGAGCGATAAGGGCTCTTACATGGCGAAGTGCAAGGACCACCGTGAAGCGATCAAGGAGATCAAGCAAGATGCCCGCGATAACGGTGTCCCTACAAAGGAACTCAATGCAGTTCTGAAGCGTAAAAAGCTGATGGATCAGGTTGAGGCTGTCGTGTCCGATATGGACGAAGACGAAGCCGAGCTGGTGGATCAGATGGAATTCACTTTGGGCTGGGCCGCCAATGACAATGAAGACAAGCCAGAGGCCGCCTGATGTATCTGGCGCTTGACCTCGGCGTGAAGACTGGCTGGGCTCGTTGGGAGCCCGGTCTTTCTAAGCCGGTCTCGGGTGTTTTCGACTGCGGGGCTAAAGATAAAGCGGGCGGGTACGGTGGCCGCAGTCTTGCTTTTTACGGCTGGTTAATTGGCAAGATCGAGAGCTTTCAAGTCACCCATCTTGCTATCGAAGATGAGCTGGCAGCCATCAGCGGCAAGCAGATGAACCGGGGCAATGAGCAATGGCAGCCCGCACAACACCGGCTTTGTGAAATGGCCGCTGTAGCAAACCAGATCCCCTATCAGAAGATCGCAATGCAGAGATGGCGCAAACACTTCTTAGGGCGCGGTCAGGCTCCAAAGGGCACCAGAGATAGCAGGGTTTGGTTTAAGCAGCAGGCGTTGAGCAGGGGCAGGCTCTTAGGCTGGGCACCAAAGGACGATAACGAGGCAGAGGCACTCGGTATTCTCGATTACTTCCGCGCCACTCAATCACCTTCATACGCAGTTCAGACAACCGACCTTTTCAGCAAACAGTAATTTACGGGGCAATGTAATGGACCTTTGGAAGTCGATGGACGACGAACAGAAAATTCAGCACTTGAGAGACTTGAAGCTTGGCGGGGCAGGACTGGAGGTGGCTGCTGAAAACTGCGGCGTCCGCAAGGGTACAATCACTTCATTTTTGAGCAGACAGTTCACCACATGGTCGCGGCTGTTGTTGACGGAGTCCAACATAAAGGACAGCGATAACAGCGACACGGACCGCGAAAAAGCGATTGTTGCTTGTGCTCTACATCTTGACGCTCTTCACGAGCACCACAGCAACCGCGCCCCGCAAGTTCATGACTCTGATGTGCAGCCATTTTACTCAGGGGGCATACCTCAAAAAGCTTCCGTCGCTACCTTCACATTTCCCGCCAATGCTGCGTGAGGCCAACTAATGCCAGCGACCCGCGAGACATTGGAATTAGCCGAGCGACGCTTAGCCCGTGCTCAGATTGCCGCCAATAAACCCGGCAGCACCATTGATGCTGACCTGCAACTACAGCAGGCCCGCGCCTACTACTACCAAGTCCAGTACGAAATCATTTCATCAGCACATAAGTCACTTGAGCGGGAGAATCGCGAACTTAAGAGGAGGTTGGAACGTGCCAGTGGTAACGACAACTCCAACAAGGGATGCGGAAAGCCTGTGCGGCGAGCTGGGAATAGAAATACTGCCCGCAAACAGGCGGATCAGGACTGGGCCGTGCTCACCGCAGCAGACTCATTCCGTAGTGCGGATCCAGAAGATGATCAACCTGAAGGGCAGGGATCATGCATGGGCGGTGCTGTACGCGCTTTCCGAGATGGAAAACCGGCCTATCGAGCTGAAAAGCGCCCTGATCGGCGCAGTAAGCGACCTGTTCTGCAACTACCCGGCTTGGGAGCAAAGGCTGGGTGATTTTCTAAATGCGCTGGATTTGCTCGACCTTGAAGAGTTGCAGCGCCTTGCCTGGAGTGGCCCCGGTATTGATGGGGCGCCCCCGAAAACCAGAATTTTAATCGCCGGTTATCTGCAGGTGTTGCTGATGCCGGTCATGGAACCTCAAAGCCAAGGGGCCTTCGCATGATTGCACAACAATGGAACGAACTGGACCGCCAAGACCAGATTGCAGCGGTTCAAAACCTTGCAGACGGGACACGATCGACACGCGCTATTCAGGAGGAGCTGGCCTTTCGTCATCCGGGCATCACTACCGGTTCCGTTGCGCGCATCATCCGCGAGTACGGCGGCACACTCACAGGGCGCAAAGGGGCAACACCTTCTGCCAAGTGGCAACAGGGCGGCGATGAGTTCCAGAAGGCGCTGGAGGCCCGCCTGCAAGCCCCAGACAGCGTGCCGGTCAATCTGCTTGAGATTACTGACAAGCAGTGCAGGCGCCCTATGTGGAGCGGAGAGCAGCCTATTGAAGAGCGCTTTTACTGCGGTGCTCCTGTAGAGCTTCGCCAGACCTACTGCGAGCACTGTCGGACTTTTCTTTATGCGCAGAAGGAGGATGCTGCGTGAGCGCCCTTGATCAGCAATGGGAAGACTACAAGGTACGGGCCAACAAAACACCATTGCTTGAAGCGGCTCAAAAATGTGGAGCAGTGCTGAAGCGAGGCGGCAAGGAGCACACCGGTCCGTGCCCGGCTTGTGGTGGCACAGATCGCTTTAGCGTCAACCCGGTGAAGCAGAAGTGGAACTGCCGAGGTGCAGGCGGTGGCGCTGATGCAATTGGCGTTGTCATGCACTGCATGTCTGTAGATTTCAAAGCGGCCTGTGAGATCCTGACGGGTGAAGAGCCTCCCTCCGGTGAGGGTTCTTGGGACGAGAATGCGCAGCGCAAGGCCGAAGAACGCAAGAAATCAGCCGCGGAAAAAGCTGAGCGCGAAGCAGAAGAGCAGGCCCAACAGGAGGCCGACAGCACAGAGTTTGCGCAAAAGCTTTGGGATCAAGCCAAGCCGATTGAGGGAACACCAGCAGAAGCATATCTGTTGAACCGTGGCCTACCAAGAATGCAATGGCCTGACTGCCTGCGCTTCCACCCCGGCTTGAAGTATCCCGGCTCTGGCAAACTTCCGGCTCTTGTGTGCCGCGTTGATGACACTATGGGCGACCTCACTGGCATCTGGCGCATATTCATCACAACGGAAGGCCAGAAAGCACCAGTCGAAAATGCAAAGCTCGGCTTGGGTCCGGTTGCAGGGGGTGCTGTTCGGCTTGCCGAAGACGCTGACGGTGAGATTGCCATTGCAGAAGGCGTTGAGACTGCTCTTGCTGTTTACGCGCTGACAGGGCGCCCTTGCTGGTCCTGCCTGTCTACCTCGGGCCTTATCAACTTTGAACCTCCCCTGAGTATTGAACGGCTGCGCATCTATGGCGATGGCGATCAGGCTTACCAGAAGCCCGATAGATCATGGGCGGTAGCACCGGGCGAAACAGCTGCGAAGAGTGCGGCTGAGAACCTTCAAGAAAATGGATTGCAAGTGCTGGACATAGCTTTGCCTGAGGCGGGCTCTGACTGGCTGGATGTTTACAATGATCTTTATGAGGTAGCTGCTTGATGGAACACCTAAACCTACCTGGCATTGAACGCCTAGAATACCTTAACAGCCAGCAAGGCGAGATTATCATTGATGCCTTTGCAGGTGGTGGAGGGGCGTCCACCGGCATTGAAATGGCATTGGGGCGCTCGCCGGATATAGCTATCAACCATTGTGAAGCTGCACTGGCTATGCATGCCGCCAATCACCCAGAGACCGTGCACTTGCCCGAAAGCGTGTGGGACGTTGACCTTAAAGCCTACACAGCAGGTCGTCCGGTTGGCTTGCTTTGGGCCTCTCCTGATTGCCGCCACTTCTCAAAGGCACGGGGCAGTAAGCCAACCTCTAAGTCAGTGCGTATGCTGGCATGGTCTATCGTAAACTTTTGCCAGAAGCTCGGGAAGAAAAGGCCGCGGATTATCGTCCTTGAAAATGTTATGGAGTTCCGCGGCTGGGAAGACTTTGAACCTTGGAAGGCTGCGCTTCGTAAGTTGGGCTATCAGGTTGAAGTCAGGGATTTAAGGGCTTGCGATTATGGCGCCCCAACGATCCGGAAGCGCATGTTTATAGTGGCCCGGCGTGACAGAAAGGCGATCAGGTGGCCGGCTCCAACCCACGGTGACCCGAAAACTCTCGAAGTGCAAAGCGGGCAGCTGTTCCCATGGAAAACCGCAGCTGATTGCATTGACTGGTCAATCCCGTGTCCGTCCATCTTTGAGCGCAAGAAACCTCTTGCAGAGAACACCCTGAAGCGCATCGCGGCGGGCATCAAGAAATTCGTCATCGATGCCAAAGAGCCTTTCATCCTTAACATGAGCCACGGCGGAAGACTGGAGCCTATGGGCAAACCGGTAACGACCATTAAGACAGAAAAGGGCGGCTGTCGAGCATTGGTTGTTCCGTATGTTCAACGTCAGTTTGGGAACTCTATCGGAGCAGAAGCAGAAAGCCCGCTAGGTACTGTCACAGCCTCGGGAGGGGGCAAGTCTGCTCTGGTCACGGCTTTCCTCGCGCAACACAATACAGGTGTTGTGGGCCGCCCGGTGAACGCCCCGGTATCAACAATCCTCCAGACCGGATCACACCAAGCACTGGTAACGAGTCACCTGATGATGATGCGCGGAACCTGTAAGCATGGGCGGGTAACAGGCGCACCGACGCCTACGGTGACAGCAGGCGGCAACCATGTGGCCGAAGTGAGGGCCTTTCTGATGGCCTATTACGGGACAAGTATAGGTCAGGCGACGCAAGAGCCAATGGGCACTGTGACAACAAAAGACCGCTTCGGCCTTATCACTATTGAGATTGGTGGTGAGCCATACGCAATCGTCGATATCGGCATGAGAATGCTCACCCCTGAGGAGCTGTATCGCGCTCAGGGCTTCCCTGAAGATTATAAGATTGATTTCGAGTTCAAGGGGAAGCCGCTGACAAAGACGGAACAAGTCGCCAAGTGCGGCAACAGTGTTTGCCCTCCAATTGCAAAGGCGATTATTGAGGCGAACCTTCCTGATCTGAAAGTAACGAAGGAAGCCGCTTGATGGGCAAAAGAAGTAATTTCCCACGCGTCGAGAAAGATCTCTATCGCACAATCGATCCCAAAGCGGCCGCTATTCTATCAGCGCACCTGCCAAAGGAAACTACATTTGTCGAACCCTGCGCAGGTCACGGGGACTTAATTGAGGCATTAGAAACCCACGGGCACCAATGCCTTGCAGCTTACGATATTTCTCCTCAGATGGAAGCAGGGACACTGAACGCTCTTGATCTGACACTACAGCACTGCAAGGGCGCAGATTGCATCATTACGAACCCACCCTGGTCACGTCCAAACCTACATCAGCTCTTGCAGCACCTTCCAAAAGTACTTCCTTGTTGGCTGCTCTTTGATGCTGACTGGGCGCATACAAAACAGAGCAGAATGTTTATGCCGTACTGTTCAGATATTGTCCCAATAGGCAGGCTGCAGTGGATTCCTAATACGAAGATGAAGGGCAAAGACAACTGCGCTTGGTATCGCTTCCAGCGCGATCGGGTAAGTGTAAGGCAATTTCACGAGGTGGCAGCATGAACAATCTTGAACCAATCGAACAGCAGGTATTGGCGCGCCTTTTAGCTCAACCTGAGCTGTACTGGGAAGTTGCAGACGAAATGACTCCTGACCACTTCAGGGATGCAATCTGGAAGGCGGTCTGGATAGGCTTGGATACCTGTCATAAGGAAGGAAGCTTTGACCTGCACCTTGTAGAGACAAATGCCCCTTATGATGGTGACGCAGATCTAGTAGCCCGGATAAAGGCCCTTGCCGCCAAGGGGAAGAAGCTCACCGCTGGCATTGAGGACCTTGCAAAGCCGCTGATCAACCGGCGCAACAAAGAGCTGATTTCAGATACCTTCTTGAAGGGACAGAAAGCACTCTCAGGCGACACCAGAGCGATTGAGCTTGCTGAGGATGTTATTGAGGAACTGCAGGAGATCTCAGGGCAGGCACAGCGCAATAACACTGTAACGCTTGGGCAAAGCGCACGGGCAGTTTATGAGCGTGCTGCGCAACCCCAATCAGAAGGCGGGGATGCATTAAGCACCGGCTTACCGCAGGTAGATAGCTTGCTGGGTGGAGGGGCCGTGAATGGCGAGTTGATCGTATTAGGAGCAGAAGGGGCAGCCGGGAAGACTGCTCTGGCCCTACAGATCGCTGAGTTTATTGCTTCAAATTACGGGCCTGTAGACTTCCAATCCAAGGAGATGCAAGCAGAGCAGCTGACCATGAGGCGTGTCGCTGCAATGTCTGGAGTTTCAACCGCAGCAATGAGGCGCGGTGGGCTAGGAGAGGAGGACCTTAAGAAGATCTACTCTGCCTATGAGGATTGCCAGCATATCCCCCTGTATATTGACGACACAGCCAAGACCACTGTTGAGCAGCTGTACATAAGGGCCAAGGCAAACAAGTCACGGTTTGGCACCAAAGCGCTGTTTGTAGACAGCGTAAAGGCCATGAGAGCCAAAGACACCAAGCTAGATGCCAACCTTCCGGCGCGCTGTGGCTTTGTTATTTCTGAGCTGAAGGAGATCGCCAAAGACTTGAATATTCCCGTTATCGCGCTTGCACACGAGGTCAGAGGCGACCGCGACCCATTGCAACGCCTGACACGTAAGGAGCTGTTCGGTGGCTCTAACATGGAAGACAGCGCAGACAACATCCTCATTCTCTTCCGGCCAGAGCCAATCTTGCTTCGTAAAGAACCAAAGGAAGGCACAGAGGAATACACCAGATGGGAAACTGATCTGGTGAACTGGAGGAACAGGGCGCAGATCCATGCAGATAAGGTCCGTATGGGTTCAGGCGGGCGTTGCGCAGAGCTGATTTTTGACGGGCCAACCACGACATTTAGGGAAGATCGTAGCCATGAAAGCGGTATGCTCATTTGAGTGATGGAATATTACCAGAACATTTCACTCTGAGATTGCTCCCTCGTTCTTAGTCAATTAATGCATAGTTTCAATACTAATTCATTCTTCTGAGTACGAGGGGAATTCATGCAATCAAACGAGCCGCAGATTTTGATACAGTATTAAGAAATACAATGCTGGCAAGAGCGATTGTATAGCCCATTCGTAACGAGGGGGAATAAATCCGAAAAATTGAGCGTAAGATAATGGAAATACTCATCTTTATAGTCATGATAATCCTAGGGTTGATAGCGATGGCTGTAAGAAGTATTGCGTCAAGTACACTTGAAGAGCGCATCGAAAAAGAACGCCTGCGAAACAAGGAAACTCGGCTTAAAGCTGAGGCTGCAGCTGAGGCTAGAGCGCAAACAGCTCAGGCCATAGCTCAGGAAAATATCAAACGTAGGAAAGCCGAAGCACGTCTATTGGAAGCCCAAGCTTTAGCTAGAGATGAGGAAAAGCGGACCTCAGAAGCATTGATTTATCTGAGGCGACACGGGACAGAAGAAGATATTGCGCTGATTACAGCTTCGTCTGAGGGGAGAGACAGAAATGAGGGCCTTCTGGAATTCTACGATAAAGTTGTTAAAACAAAACAAGAGCACATCAGAGAGGCGGAAGAATACTTTCTTTTTACTTCAACTTCCCATGAGCGAAAAGAACATAATGCATTAAGTCGAGACGTAAGAGAAAAAAGAATGCTTGAGCTGTATTCCCGTATTGTGGGGCCCTTAAAGAACGGGGAATAGGCTCTAAGAGTCTGTTCAAAAAAAATGCTCGCTATCGTTATTCTTGAACAGCCTTCTTAAAGTAAACTGCAGTCACCAAGAAGGGATGCTCTTATGAGCGTTCTAGTTTGCTTTGCGGATAGAGGCGGGGCGCGATAAAACTTGCTAGTGGCACGCCTGCAGCAGCCTTTTAACGTTCCGAAAATCTTGGAAGGAAACTATTTATCAGCACGATACAAAAGGTCAAGAATATCAAATTGCTGAGCAAACTCCTTCGCTATACCTTGTGGTTCAACTCCATCTCTAAAGGCACGCTTCAAAGGCTCGATATCCATCATATCTATAAATGAAAGTTCGCCATCTTGACCCACTAAGGCAGCATTTTGAAGGTGCGCTTCCGTCTTGTACGCTGTGTACCATGACTCCCAATCCTCATAAGTGTGCTTTTGAGGATTGGGAGTCGGCTTGTCAGCGGCGCCTGATGTTTCCGCAGTAAATTCGTTGAAAACATTAGAAGCTTCTAGTCGAAACGCCATGTCGAGGAATTCAAAACCATGTACTTCATCAATTAATTCTCCCAAAGAGAAGAGGCAGGCCGAAATATAACGACTTTCTACCAGCCCCATCTTTAATGCTTCTGATAGTACAAATGATGCTATTGAGAATTTATTGGGGCGAGCATAACCCATTTCACCATCAAATTGAGCGCCCTTTATGCCCCAAATATAGTTAACTATATGATCAGCGTATAATCCTGGGTCACCAGGAAACCTTCCTATGTTCTGTTGCTTTTCAAAACACGTCCGAATAATAATTTGAACTTCAGCTCTTTTATAATTACTTCTAAATTTTTTAAAAAACACCATGTACGTTTCTTATTTTTAGGCTGCTGCCAGTTGATTGAAGGTATTAAAAGGAAGGCGGCTATCTCTTTAAGGGATTTAATATGGGGCAACAAGATGGAAAACGCCTTAGGTCCCACTGAGTCGTGCAAATCAATAGCTTGAAAATAAGCCCTAAAAGAGAGCCGAAGCCCTACTATGACAGATAGTCCTTTTAGGCCCCAGCTGTGCTGGCAACGCAGCTGGCCCGATCAGCGCCAAATGGGGACAGGGTGGGACCCGCGTAACCCTAAATGCCAACTGAAGATCAGCAAGGGATACACATACGCAGGGGGCGGGTTGGATTGGCATTGGATTGCAAATGAAAAGATCCTTATAGCGCAAGGCTACACCGCCACTGTGCTGGAAGCGATCGCAGAGGCAGAAAAGCACTACTTCGATTACATCAACAAGCAGGACTGATTTATGAGCGACATTCAAGCACTCTATGCCGTTATCTTGGACCGCCTGATTGAAGCGCAGGTTGTTATGCGCCTGATGAAAGTAAGAGGGGTTAGACCGGGGCAGCCGCAAAGCTTCTGGCCGGATCTCAGTCCAAGCGAAGATGAGCAATGGGAAGCCGCTCTAAATGCTGTCGCAAAGAAGCTCACGGAAGCAGAGAAGAAAGCCAGGAACATGACCGGGCCTGATGCGGCCGCAATTGCCCGCATGGAAGAGACATGGGACTGGATGCAATATATCAAGCGTAATGAAGACCGGAAGGCGCTCTCAATTCTGGTGTTCTGCTATGCCTATAAGATCCAGCCAAAGAAGGTATTGGACCAGATTGGCCTAGCAAAACAAACGGCCCGTGATAGATTTAACAAGGCACTTCATGAAATTGCTGTAAGTTTTTGTAATAAAAGGACTTTACCTGCGTTCGCGAGCGAATTTTACACCGTGCAGTTTCGGCCTAAATCGGGTATCTATTCAGATAAGATGAGACAACTTGCGGCTTGATGATTTGGCGCAGTTTGAGGCCTTGGGATGTAGCTGTGCTACTAGCCCACACTTGTGGGCTCTTTATAAGAGGCGACGTTATCCAGTTGCGTCAAAATATGAGAGGTCCGATAGTAAGACATCTGTTCTGGTATGCACCGCTTACTCGAAGACTTGTGAGTTTGGCAAATGAGACCCTTTAATTCCCACAGCCCCACCTCTTCCTTCGCTGACTCCGCGGATGGTTCAATATAAGGGGCTGTCGAGTGGAAATGTGATAGGAAATTGCTGCTGTAGCTCCTCAGAATCGCCGCACGTGCAGTGGAACGGTGAACAGCCATGGCCATAAGCGGCTGAGCATAAAAGTCGCTCCTAAAAAGATCCTCGTGAAGTGATTTCGTTGTTTGAAAGACTGCAAAGAGTTGATTAATTTGCTTCGCAATTTCGGGGTCGCAATTTGCCGAATATTGCAGGATCAGATCTAAGTCCATGGACGGGGCTGTGGCTGTGGCTGGCATGGGCACACGTGAGCCTTTGGGGTCAGCTGTAATCTCCAAGATCTCACGGGCATCGCTGGTGTTCGCTAATTTCTTCATTTGGCCGCGGTCAGGTGATGCGTAAGCTAGTAATGCTTCATTTTGAGTAGCTATTTCGTCGCAGTAAGGTTGAAGCTCTGCAATATTTAGAGGCACAATGCCTTTTGCCGCTTCAGCCCGACGGTTCTGTTCAAGTTCCCGAAAATTGCGCTCAGATTCTGCATTTTCTTTTTGCCACTTCAATGTCCAGAACCCGAGACAGGCCAGCGCAACTGTGGCAACCGACGAGCCCGCAGATATTAAGAGGGCAACAGTGTTGCCACTGATCCCGAGGCCTAAGGTAATGAGCTGCAGTAACAGTCCAACCAATGTGACAGCGCAGACCAAAATTATCGCCGTTAGTAGCAAAAACGGCACTAGCAGCACCAAAGCGCCTGTTACTGAGAAGTCTTTTTTGCAATTAATCATCTGAAAACCTTGGGAATGAAGCGAGAGGCCCGGAGGCTGCAACCTCCAGAGCTACGGGCATGTTTGCGACAACAGCACCCGCCCGGTAAGACTTAGCATATTACCGCCCCCGCCATATCTACTCACCGCAAAATGAGCAGGGGGCCTATATGCGTCGAGAATCAATTTGAAAGCAATGGCCTTACAACAGCATGCGAAATGGTCAGAGGGTGGTTAATTGAGATCGTAGTGGGCTTTTCCGAAAGCAACTTCAATTGCGACTTGGATAGCACCAATGATGTGTACAGACCGAGCGTCCCGATCCATTAGAGAAGATTGATATACCTCACGAAAGTTTCTATCGAAAACCCGTCTGTTTTCACCAGACGATAAGATCCCATGAATTTCTAATGATTGCGTATCGGCACCATGAATTGCCGCTAGGCCTTTGGAAACATAGGTTGCTCTTGCAATTTGATAAAGGTCGTAACGTCCCAACTCTAGGTAGGCTTTGATGCTACCCAAGAGCCCCCCTGCTATTGCAGCTTGCTCTGTCTTTCCTGCGAAACTCAGGTCTGATAAATTGAAATACATAGTATTTTCATCAGGTCTTGCATCAGATGAAGTGTTCTGCGTCAGATATGTGTCAATGCTTGTAGTGCTACTAATAGAATCTTTGATCTGGCGATCCGAAGTTTCGGGTGTGATATTTCGGATATATTGAGCTCTATCGGTACCGGTGAGCTTTGTCTGTGTCTTTGATTTTTCTTCTGCTTCAAGTTTTTCGATAACCGGTATTGCTGTTTTTAAAGTTTTGTACACGTAGTCAAATACTTGAACTGTTTCGTACAAATGTTTTGCCATCGGACAGGGATTAGTAGGTGTCCCCAATTCAAACATGCTACCTTCGTAACCACCATCGTAAAATGAGTACGTATAAAGTCTGTGCTTAGTTGTTGTATTTGGGTTCATACCAAGGCGCTGACTGATACTCTCTATCTGAGCAACAACCTTACTGTAATCTGATCTAATTAAATCCAAGTGGCCTTCTGGAATATATGGTTCACAACTAGGATCATCTTCAAGAAGTAGTGCCGCGCCTTGTGCTCGACCCGCATATCTCATCGCTATGTGAACCAGCTCCCCCGTTGTTTCTTCGTTTAAATCAAAGAGGAGTCCTTCTGGCGGCTCACCTATCTCAGTGTGCATTTTGCTGAATATAACGTCATTTGGAAATGCGACTACTTTTGCAGTCATAGAGAGCATAGCGATCGCAAAGCAGGTGATCCGAAAAATAAACAATGTACAATACCATAAAAACGTGTGCTTACATAAAGGGTTATCGTTAAATCTGGCGTTCTAAAAGACAACCTCTGTATTGTATCTGATTCTGACAAGTTAAATACAGAAGAAACACTTGGAGGATTTAAGCTTTTTCGAGACCGTGCCTACATTGCAAGGTAATAATTTAAACTGCTAACTATTGAACCCGCTAAGGTGGACAGTAGGTGCGTGTAGGTCAATTTTTCAGTTTATAGAGGTGGAGGAATATGACTTCAAAGCAAGTGTTGCACCAGCACATCCAGCAGCTAGAAGAAGCGCTGACTGAGAAGGATCGCAAGACCCGGATCGCCAGCGCAATCGCATTCACTTCTGGCGCGGTACTCGTGTTTGCTCTCAGCCTCGCTGTGTAAGGTGCTGCACTATGCCCCCAGTTACCCTCAAGTTCGCTGATGACAACCACCTCCAATTCCGCAACGCTGTAGAGCGCTTGGGCAACAAGAAGAAAGCAGAGCGGGCGTACCGGAAGGTCATAAACAAGACCGGCACAAACGTTCGTAAAGGCGTGCTGAAGACTCTTCCCAAGCAGACAGGACTAAAGGCCCGCACCATCAGAAAGGCACTGGGCAAGCCTAAGAGAGCGAGCGCGAGCTATAAGGGCAATGCGGCAAGCCTCTCTTATGTGCTCACCACCAAGGGCGGCTATATCGGTCTAAAGCATTTCGGAGCAAAGGAGCTGAAGCGGGGCGGTGTAGTAGCGAAGCCAAGACGCCAGCGCACACTATACGGCAAGGCCTTCATGAAAGGCGGACGCTTCCCAAATCGTAAAACATTGAACATGGCAGGCTCGGGAGCAGTATTCCGGGCAAACCTAAACGCAGGCAAGCGCTGGTACAGGGGCTTCCATAGCATCAAGAGTGACGTCCGTATCCCAGATGAGATGGTGACAGGCGCAAGTAAGGCGGCATACGAGCGCGAGGTACGAACGTTTGCTCCTGCGGTGGAGGCTGAGCTCAAGCGGTTACTGGAGGTGAACAGGTAAGAAACCTCGATCTAGATTTTACAAGTAAACAGTTTCACCTGGATAGACGCTTTTGATACAGGCTATGGAACTCTGGTCCCAATATCGTAGAGAAATATACTTCAGGAGGTTGCATTCTTCTGTCAGGCCTCTCCAGGCAATTGTCGGGTTTTCCTTAGAAAAAACCGCGAAAAAAATAAGAACCAGGTCTGGATCGCTGAGCTGACATCTCAAGGCTTCTCGGTAGTGCTCTCGATCAGCGATATCCAAGTTCTGGATCATCTCACAAATCATCATGATGAAACGAATATAGGCAACACTCCCTGAACGAGGAGTGTTGTCATCAACGGTCCAATAATTGTTAAGCAGTCTCTCTGGCGTGTCCGGGAAACACACGTCCGACCTGATTTCTAAAGCCAACCGAGGTAGAACTTCCTTACCTGCAATGCTGGAATCGCCGGGATGTACAAGCAGTTCCCGTTGTTTCAGGAGTAGGTCAAGGGCGTTGTAAAAACTGGTTTCAAAGGCTTGTTTGTTGAGCAACGCAGTCTGCGCACCAATGTTTACTTCCTGCTTTCTGAGGATTTCTTTCGTGTCATCCCGTTCGGCCTTTACCGTAGAGAGTTCCTCTCTCTGCAACAAAATTGCGTAGAACAGTCCAAGGAACGCGAGGCCTGCAAACAGAGAGTTCACGATACCGAATGTGTCGCCAGTCGGCCCTCTTTCTGCAAAACTGCCTACGGCTTGAGAGTTATTAAACATACCAAGCCTCTCCCAAAGGCTTTCAGGCTGGGGAGCAGGAACCTCAATGTGGGGGAGATAGAAAGGGAGCTCACCCGTTAGCGCGTACTGGGCATTACCAAGCCAAAGGGCGATAATGCATGCGCCTAGCGCTGCAAAGGTGAACCATGCCCAACCTGAGCTCAAGAGCATCTTACTTTTGTCAGCCTCGGGTTTCACAGATTGTTTTTCTTTTGGCATACACGCACTCCTTGTTGGAGCAGGTGATACTTGATTCCATCTTAGGTAAGGAAGACCGAAAGGCTGCATGGGCTGGATAAAAAGCGTGTACAATGCATACCCCCCCCCGGGTTTAGGGACCGTATTTGGGAAAATTCAACTCGCTGCGGTGGCGGAGCCCGATATTTGGCCCGTTACAGTTGGAAAAACTGCCGTTTTACTTGTCACGTTTCTCTCACGATCAACCCGAAAAAAGCTAATAAAATCAATGTTCCGCTTAATTGAAAACGGCGCGAACATGTAAAATCGTTCTGTTTTGAGGTTCTGAGCTGCATGGCGGGCAAAATTGTAAACCAGTTAGAGCTTGCAGACCTCTTCGGCATTACGCGCCAGACGCTCCGAAACTGGATGGTGAAGGGCTGCCCGGTTCACTCTGATGAAGGCAAGGGCAAGGCCAAGTTCTTCAATACAGCAGAGGTATTTGCATGGCGGGAGAAGTTCATTCGCTCATCCCTGACAGAAGACAAGATACCCGAGCGCGAACGGGCTGCTATCCGGAAAGACAATGCCAACGCTGAGAAAGCAGAGATTGAACTTGAGCTGCTGCGCAAGAGCGCGATCCCGATTGATATCGTCAAAGAAAAAGTGACGAAGGAATACGCTGAGATCAGGGCGAACTTTGTTGCGCTTGCGGGCGAAATCTCAGCCGATCTTGAACTTCTTGAGGCTCCTGACATTGAGGAGATCCTCTCTTCAAAAGTGAGTGAAATTCTTGAAGCATTGGCGGAAGATAGCTGGTGAGCGGATTGATGATGTCTTCGCGCAATGCAGGCAACGCGATCTCAAGCCACCGCCAAAACTAAACCTCGTAGAATGGGCGGATACATACCGGTATGTAGCAAGAGAGAACTCAGCCAATCCAGGGCGTTGGAAGACAAGGCGCGTACCCGTTGCGATTGGCCCCATGATGGCGGTCACCGAGAAGGATACCCAGACTCTTTCCAACATGGCCTGCACTCAGTTGATGAAGTCTGAGTTTCTCCTGAATGTGGCGAGTTACTATATCCATCAAGATCCGTCGCCAATACTGTTTATTCAGCCAACGCAAAAGCTTGCGGTCTCGTTTTCGAAGGAACGCTTTCAAAAGACAGTCGATGCGACACCGGTCCTGAAAGAGCTGATCCCGGATACTAAGTCGAGAGATACCGGAACCACTCTTGAGCATAAAGAATACCCAGGCGGGGCGATGGATTTTGTAGGGGCGAATTCTCCTACGGATTTGGCATCGCGCCCAAAGCGCCTAACACTCGCAGACGAAGTGGACCTCTACCCGGCAGACGCAGGTGGTATGGGTGACCCGCTGGCCTTGGGTGAAGAGCGGTCCTCTACATTCAACAAACGTCGCTTGAACGTGCGTGCTTGCTCGCCTTCGATCGAAGAAACATCGAAGATCTATCATGAGTACATGGCCAGCGACCAGAGAAAATGCTTTGTTCGCTGCCCACATTGTGATGAAGAGCAAATTCTCTTTTGGTCCCGCGAGACGGTCCAGTGGGACAAAGATGAAAATGGCAACCACCTTGCTCACACGGCTCAATACTTCTGCTCAAAGTGCGGTGTAGGGTGGAGTGAGAAAGAGCGTAAACTAGCGCTCTTACGCATTGCCGACGAACCTGATCATGGCTGGAGGCAGACAAAGCCTTTCACATGTTGTGGGGAGACGCACAAGCCTTTGGAATGGAGTGGGGCCGGGCATTGGAATGAGCATGGCCGCTCACATTGTCCTGAGTGCGGAAAGGCTTCGCACTATGATGGGCACGCGGGCTTCCATGTGTCGAAGCTCTACTCTACTAGACATGCGCTTTCTGAAGTGGCGAAGGAGTATCTAAACTCATACAAGAAGCCGCTGATGCTGCGCAAATGGACCAACACCGCTCTTGCTGAAGTGGTGAAGGGCATCAAAATGGCCTTGAGTGCTGAGGGCCTTGCGGAGCGTGTTGAGAACTACACTCACGAGGCTATTCCGCTTGGGGTTAGGCTGCTTGTCGTGGGCGCTGATACACAGGATGACCGCCTTGAATTGACTGTTGTTGGCTACGGACTTGATGATGAGAACTGGGTTATCAGGCACGTCATTTTGGATGGAGACACAGCTGGCAAGCGGGTGTGGGATGAGTTCGACAGGGAGTTGCGCCGAGTCTACTACCGCGAGGACGGCAGACGCCTATCAATCAAGGCAACCTGTATCGACTCCCAAGGGCACCGAGCTGCGATTGTGCAGAGCTTTTGCGCGAAGCGGAAACACCGCAGGATCTATGCAACTAAGGGCATGAGCAACAAAACAGGGTATCGCCAGATCTGGCCTAAAACCCCGTCGCGCACAAAGAATTCTGGAGAGCACGTCTACATTGTGGGCGTTGATACTGCCAAGGATTTGATTGCCTTACAGCTGGCAGTGCAGGTTCCAGACGATGGGACACCAACACCGAATGCAACGCACTTTCCGTGTGATGATCTGCCCGCTGATTACTTTCAGCAGCTAACCGCAGAACAGGCTGTTATCGAAGAGCACGCAGGCAAGCCTATTCGGCGCTGGTACCCAAAGGAAGAGGGCATTCGTAACGAGGCATTTGACTGCAAGGTGTTGGCTGCGGCGGCTCGTCTGTCTCTGCCTGACAGGTTGGTGAGTAAGCCAAGCGACAAGGTGCAGCCTGCCACTGTACCTGCCAAGGATCACGAACCAACAAAGCTGAAGGCCGTAATCGAACGGGTTCCTAGGACAAAGCGTAGCCTGCCACGGCCTGCACCAAAGGCTAACCGCTCAAGCAACAAGTTTCGGAGAAGATTTAAATGACAGGGAAGGGTTTGACGCGACCTCGGTTCCGCGTGCCTGCCAAGACACGGCAGCTCGCGACGACTGGCAGGCGCTCTACAATGCGTTACCTTCGCGGCGATCCATCCGATTTGTTGGCAAGGCGCTCCGTATCAGTCCGTGCCGGATCAGAGGACGTGAGAGCAGCAGCGGCGCAGGCTTCCGCCCTTGCGACGGATTTCATGCACAACAGCGGGTGGATCGCCGGTGCAATTGATCAGGTCATCACCGATACAATCGGAGACGGGCTGACAATCAACTACAAGCCTGACCTTTCAAAGCTGGGCTACAGCGACAAGGAATCCAAAGATTTTGCCGCGCTTGTCGAAGCGGAATTCAGGGCCTACGCAGATAATCCGCTTGAAGTAGACCTTGCAGGCGAGAAAAAGCTCTCAGAGATGAATGATGCCTCTGTGCGCATTCACGCCTGTAAGGGTGAGGGGTATGGTGTCTTTAGCTTCCTGAGTAAGGCTGATCGTGCGAAATACGGCATCAGGACAGGCACCAAGGTGTCGCTTGTGTCTCCAAATCGCCTGAAGTGGGAAAGCAATGAACTGATTGGTATTGAAGACGGGATCTTTAAGGACGCGAATGGAAGGCACCTGAAATACCGGTTTCAGCGAAAAGGCCCGCTTGGTTCACTGGAGGACCATGACGTTGATGCGTTTGACGGTGCAGGCCTGCGCCAAGTGGTGCAGCTCATGGACCGCTCAGAGAATCCTGATGCATCCCGTGCCGTTCCGTTACTCACATCGGTGCTCAATAACATCAGTTATCAGGAACAGCTTGGCAACGCGACGCTGGCGACAGCACTTGCGCAGGCTATCATGGCGGCGACCGTCAAAAGCCCTGATGCCTCTCAAGAGATCTTTCAGGCGTTTCAGACTCTGGAAGATGAGTATGAAGATATCGGGAGTGACCTGGCAAACCTTTGGCGGTCACGACTTGAAGCTCTGCAAGAAGGGACGATCAACCTAACTGATGGAGTGCGGGTCAATCATCTTGCACCGGGGGAAACGTTCGAACTTCATTCAAGCAAGACACCCAACCCGCATTATGTGCCCTTCTTCCAGAACCTGCATAGAGAGGTTGCACGGCGCATTGGGGTAACTGCTGCGGCTATAACTATGGACCACAAGGGCGAAACATATTCCTCAGTGCGTATGGCCTACGCTTCTATCTGGCCCATCGTGACCCGGCGTCGTGACCGCGTTGTCGCGCCCCTAACCAAGGTTACTTTTGCAAACTGGCTTGATGAGTCCATTGCGGAGGGGCGCATACCCTTTAAGGGCGGATACGCAACCTTCCGGGCAAACCGTGAACTCTTGAGTCAGGTGGATGTGCTTGGACCTGCGCAGCCAACTGCGGATGACGACAAGAAAGAAAGTGCCCGCAAGAAACGTTATGAAAACGGGGTCACTTCTGTCCGTCGCGAATGTGCGTTGGATGGGGTGGATTACGACCAGATCCAGAAAGAGGTTGAAGAGGAAACGAAGGACTTTGCTAAGCAGGGGCGCATGCATCCTTCAGAGAAGGTTCAAGGTGGCGGCGGTCGGGGAGTGCAAAGCGCTACTCAACAGGCGCAGGGTTCCTAAGATATGCCGCAGCTGCTTGTATCCCTGTGACTTTCACCCTTACATCTGGCGTAATTGTATCAATCAATTGGCTTTGCTCTAATAGTTGTACGTGAGCTTCATCATTCACCGCATATGCATGCAAGAAAAGAAACACTTTTTCAGTTGAAGAGAGCCAGCTGCTTAGCAGCCTGCGTGATTGAAGTTTGCTGCCCACCTCCGAAGTTTCACTTAATCGTACTACTTCGAGAATGAAAGCAAGATGAGGTTCTAAGATGTCCCTTAAGTCCGCGTTATACTCATTAATTGCTCTGTCAAAACTCCCTTCTTCAAAACGCCTCCGTAAGGAAACGTAATGGTGCGCTAAGGCTCTATGTCCCATGAGTGTTTCGAATTGAACCCCCCGTGGTGATAACGGGGTCCCAGAAGCCTTTAGCGCTTGCATGGAGGTTCTGGACTCCGCAATAAGCGTGAGCGAGTTAAATAAGGTTGTCTCGAAGGCTCTTTGCCGCGCAATTTCGTTTTGCAAATCAAGGTTTTTCTGCTGCTCATCTAGGATCGCCCTTGTGTCATCGCGTTCCTCTTTTACAAGATGGAGCTCCTGCCTTTGTAGCAGTATTGCATAGATCAAACCGAGGAAGGCGAGGCCTGCAAACAGAGAGTTCACAATACCAAATGTGTCGCCAGTTGGCCCTCGTTCTGCAAAACCGCTCCCGACTTGAGCGTGACTGATGATGCCTAGCTTCTCCCATATGTTTTCAGGCTGGGGAGTGGGAACTTCAAGCAAACTGCGAATGTAAGTGTCAAAAAAAGGCAGTTTGCCTGTGAATGCAAAATAGGCGTTCGCAAGCCAAAGCGCACAGATCCCTAGTAACAGGCCACCGAAAACGAACCAACCGCCCTGGGAGTTAAGCAGGAAGCCTCTTCGGACGCGAGGCTGAGCAGTATCAGTCATGAAATACCTTGAACCAAATCTGAAAATCTAAAATCGAATCTACCTCAAAGAATGGAGCGAGATCTCCGATGAGTAAAGACTGGTGCGCCGAAGTTGAAAAGCTTGAGGCGATTTATGAGGCTGTACGCAACGGCGAGCAGGTCACAGAAAGCCGCTTTGGTGAGGATTACATCAAGTACCAAGGCGCTGATCTAAACCGGATTGAACGTGATCTCGACCGGGCAAGAGCGCAGTGTGAAATCCAACAGGGCAAGCGCAAACGCACGCGCTTTGCTGCCCGTTTTAGAGCATGAGGAACCATGGGTATTTATCGAGACGGGCAGATCTTTCTCTATGGCTTTGTTGGAGATGACTGGTGGGGCGAAGGCTTTACCACAATGCAAGTTCTTGAAGCCCTTGCAGAGCATGGGCGCGATCAAGATGTAACCGTTCGCATGGACTCCGGTGGGGGTTACGCCATGGATGGCCTGAGCATCTTTAACGCTCTAAAGGCTCATGATGGCAAGGTGACTGTGCAAGTCGATGGTCTGTCTGCCTCTGCTGCTTCTTTGATTGCTATGGCAGCTGATGAGATTGTCATGCAGCAGGGCGCATTGATGATGATCCATGACCCATCTGGCGTAGCGTGGGGCACCGCTGAAGAGCATGAAAAAAGCGCCAAACTCCTGAACATGCAGGCGGATGAATATTCAAAGATCTACGCAAGTTTTAGTGGGAAGTCTGCTGATGACGTGCGTGAGCTTATGAAGTCCGAAACATGGATGACAGGTGAGAGTGCTGTTTCTGAGGGCTTTGCAACCTCCCATGAAGCCGGTGTTCAGTCACTCATGTCCTGCAACCCTTTCAACTTCACCATGTACTCGAATGCCCCAAAAGAACTGGTGACTATGACCCGATCCAACAAGTGGGATCAGGAGCCAAAGACACCACCCACCACCCCGATAATGCAAGAGGACGGGCCACAAATGCCAACTGAAGAAGAGATTGCTCAAAAGATTGCTGATGCAAAGGCAGAGGGTGCCAAGGAAGGCGCTCAATCCTTCATGAAGCTGCATAAGCAGGTAATGGAACTGCCACAGGCGCAAAAACAGCCTGCGCTTGCTGAGAGCTTTATGGCTGATGGCATGGACTTTGAAGCGATCAAAGCCAAGTTTGAGCTAATGGTTGAAGCTGAGCCACAAAAGCCCGAAGGCGACGGGCAGGGCGTTGACCAGCAAAACTATACCGAGATGCGTCAGACTGGCGCCGGGCTCAATGGTGGTGGCGCACCGCAAAAAGCGACAATGAGCGCTCGCGACATCTACCAGAAGCGTCGTGCGCAGGCAGCTGCCTAACCCTCCCTTCAATCGTTGAATTTTGCAGGTCGCTGAAGCGGCCTTTTTTTATGGAGTTTTGCATGTCTGAGAAGATGCGTGCTCGTGATTGGTCGTTTCTGCTTTCAGAGGCAAGCGGCAATCGTTCCCGTGAATCCATCACAATTGCTGCTGGTAGCGGCGTAGTTGAGGCAGGAACCGTGTTGGGTCAGGTGACCGGCACTAAAAAATACTCGCCCTCTGCCGCAACCGGTGCTGACGGTTCTGAAACAGCAACTGCGGTACTGGGCCAAACCGTTGATGCAACGGACGCTGATGCAGAAGCCGTTGCTGTGGCGCGTGATGCCGAGGTCAAGAAAGACCTGCTCAAGTACCATTCCAGCGTTGATGATGACACAAAGCGTGCAGCCAAAGTCGAACAGCTCGCGGGCTCTGGCATCATCGTGCGCTAAGCGCTTTTGAACCTTTCCCTTCTTTGAAAAACTGAGAGACAACGTATGTCCAGTGTATGGAACGACGAACGCTTTAGCGTGCACAGCCTGACAGCCGCCATCAACGAAGAACCTTCTGTGCCTGATCAGATTGGCAAGTCCGGACTGTTTGATGAAGATGGCGTTGAGACCACCTATATCGATATCGAGCGACAGGGGAACGACCTGCAACTTGTCGAGCCAACGCCGCGTGGCGGACCGGGCGAAACAACCGGCGATGAAGTTCGCACGCTGGAAACCTTCAAGATCCCGCACTACCAGCGTGATGATCACGTAACCGCTGACGAAATCCAGAATGTTCGTCAGTTTGGCTCTGATAACCAACTGGAAGGCCTGCGGGCGCGTGTCGTCAAAAAAGGCAGCCGCCATGCACGCGATCTTGATAATACTCTTGAGCACCAACGCATTGGCGCGATCTCAGGCATTGTGACCACTGCGAAGGGTACCGTCCTCACAAATCTTTACAGCAAGTTCGGTTACGCTGTCCCGGCTCCGCTGGACCTTGATCACAGCGATAGTGGGCTCAAGCTTGGGCGCGTCCTCAAGTATGCTCTTTACGGGATTGAGGACGATCTTGACCGCAACTACGGCCACATTCATACCTTCACTGGGCGTAATCTGCATGAGTGGATCTGGAACCGCCCGGAAGTGCGGGAAACCTTCCTGAATACGACTTCTGCAGGCGTTTTGCGCAATGATGTGCCGGACGTCTTCGAATACGGCGCATTTAAATTCGAGCGCTATAAGCAGGGCAAGAAGGCACGCGAGGCAGGCGGCGGAACCTACATCGGTCACGATGAAGCGCGCGTTGTACCGTTTGGTGTGCAAGACCTCTTCCTGACACGCTTTGCTCCGGCAGATTACGAAGAGACAGTGAACACTGAAGGTCTGCCGCTGTATATGCGTCAGTACGCTGATCCAAACGGCAAAGGACGCTCACTTGAGGTTCAGATGAACCCGATTTCTATTTGTACCAATCCGGGCGTGCTGCGCAAGATTCGCCTGCAAAACTATAACCCTAACGACTAAGGGGGCGGCATGACCAAGACAAAGTGGATTGCCAGCCTTGATGGGCTCATGATCCCCGGCGAGGTAGTTGGGGAGAGCGGTGTCGTAACCGTGGATCCCGGTGAAGCCGTTGAGGTTCCACGCCCATACGCAACAAGCCTGATTGATGATGGACTTGCTTATGAAGCTGACAGCCCGGACACAGATCCTCCGACAGGAGATGGTGACGACCCCTACAGCAAGATGACGAAAGCTGAACTAGAGGCTATTGCTGAAGAGTTTGGTTACAACCCTCCGGGAAACATCAAGAAGACAACTCTTCTGGAGAAGGTGCAAACGCTCGTAGCTGAAAAGTTCGATGAACTTGAGGCTGAGGCTCTAAAGCTGGGCATTGATGTGCAGGAAGACTGGGCGATTGAAGAACTCGAAGCGGCAATCGAAGCCGCTAAGTAATAACCGGAAGGCGCGGGGGAACTCGCGCCTTTTCTATTTCACGAGGGCAGGCCATGACACCTGAAACAAAGCAGCACTTTAACAAGGTAGTTGAAGAGGTAGATGCGCGGTGGGCAGAGGCCATCGAGCTGAAGTTTCTTGCCGATGGCAAAGCAGACCAGACCCGTGAAAACACAACAATCAAAGCGATTTTGAGAGTAGGCAATATCCGTAATACCAATCTCAGTGGTGGTGACGCTCTGAGATGGAGGGGCCGCGTTAATTCGGCAAAGACCCAATTGCATATCGCAAAATCGCTTTACGAAGGCCTTTCTATCAAGAAGGGCGACCGCATCAGAGCAATCGACCGGGAGGGAATGCCTTGGTTTGATGTGCTGCATGCAAACTATCGGCATTCACTGCGCATTGTTTTGGAGTTGGGGGAAGCATGAGCTTAGTAAGAATAGCCGCGCGACACTGCCTCTGCGAAGCGCTGAAGGGCAAGACAAGTGTTGGCAATAATGTGCAGGACTCTTCGTTTGGTGCACTCAACTTCAATGAGGATGGGCTGCCAGAAACCAGCCAAGACCAGCCTTTTTTGACTGTTTACACCGATGAAGCTGACATGGATGCGGGCGGCAACAGCCTGAAACTGCTCGGGCAGGCAGAAACCAAAATCTATTTTGAGTGGGGCATTACTTCTTCAATGTCCGTCAAAGATGAAGACACCGGCGAGTCAGTCATCGTGCAGGATATTCCGGTCACTGATGCCAACATGGAATTCAAGCTTGATCTGATTGGGCGCCAGATCGTCAATGCGCTCTCAGATACGAGCGATCCTTACGCACGCATGTTCCGAGAGTTAGTGGTGAGTGTGACCAGCTTCAAAAAAGCCCGCATTGCAAATGAACAAGATGGGCTGCGGCTGGCTGCGCACCAATTTGAGCTCAATTGCGCACTCCTGGAGGAGCCGAGGACCGGCGCAGAAGTGCTTTCAAACCCATTTGGAGAATTATTCGGACTGATGGAGGCTAGTGACGACCCCGCGATTGTTGCCAAAGCTGAGCTGATGAAGGCCTTGCTGGAGCCTGAAGCGGCTACGATTGATGTTTTCATGATGGAAAACGGGATGCACCCAGAGCAGATCCAGACACTTGGATTGAACGAGCCTGCTGATGGATAATGCCATGTGGGACTTTATCACTGACCTGCTCACCAAGCAGCGGGCCGAGATCGAAAACCTAAAGTCCGTAATCGTTGAAATGATACAGGTCGGTCCTGTCCATGACATCAATGCAGAAAAAGGATACCGGATAAAGCTGGGAGAGGACGAGGAGGGCAATCCTTATCTTTCCCCTTGGAAGCCCCACCCGGAGACCTCCAAGACCTCTGTGCCGCTTAAAGTCGGGCAGATGGTCGGAACTCTCAACCCCAGCGGAGATCAGCGGCAGGGCTTATTGCTCCCCGGTGGGTACAGCAAAGATCATGAACCGCCTAATACAGACATGGAGGCGAACGTCTTTCAGGATGCTGGGGTGCGTATTCAGATCAAAGGCGGAACGCTCCAGATCGAAGCAGAGCAGGCCATTGAGATCACTGTTGGCGGTGTGAAGCACGTTATCAGTGGTGGCGGCATCGACACGACTGGCGGGAAGATCACTCATGACGATAAGAACGTAGGTTCAACCCACACGCACGGCGGAATTTCGCCGGGGCCAGCAGACACCAAAGGCCCGAACTAAGGACCCTGACATGACAAAGCAGAGATACCGCATCCGTGAGGGCGTGGAGACTATTAATGGCACGCGTGTTCCTGAGAATCGTGTTCTCGAAATGAGCAGGCAGGCTGCATACTATTACGTTTCAATTGGCGTTGCCGCTCTTGAGGCTAAGGACGAAGAGGAACCAGTCCCTCGCAAGAGCCGAAGCAAAGCAAGCACAAAGCCTGAGGCCTGAGATGGCGGGTCTGTCCAGACATACCTTTCAGCCAGTCTCCAATATGGAGTCCGCGCTTCAGGGGGTAGAGGTGACCCTTGGAACACGCCTTTACTCGCGGGTAATGCGTAGGCAGTTTGGGGCTGGTTTAATCGAGATCTTGGGCAAGAAGCTTTCACCAAAGCGCTTTGCTGTCTTCATGCAGCTGATAGCTGTTGCAATTGATCGATGGGAGCCCCGGTTCAAGGTCAGGCGGCTGATACCGCAGGGAACACCTGAGCAGGTTCGTGCCGGCGTCGTTGGCCTAACTATTGAGGCTGACTTTCGCCCGAAAGCGCACCTCTCACCGCCAGATTATACCGTTGAACGCTCTGTTTCCTTCGGTCTGTTTTTTCGGGATGGGAAGGTGCAGACGCTGGAAAGTTAGATTTCATGCGCCGTTTTGACCTGCAATCCCTTCCAAAGGCTACTCAATGATTGATGATCTTTTACCGCCGCCGCAGCTTATCGAAGAGCTGGGATATGAGGCGCTGCTTGCGGAAGTGATGAGCGATATCCAAACAAGACTTGATGCTGCGGGCATCGCCTACGATGTAGGGGCACTTGAAACAGATCCGGTCAAGATTGTAGCGGAGGCGATGGCCTATCGCGAAACGCTCTATGTGCAGAAGCTCAACGAGAAATATGCCTCTTATCTGATCGACTACACCTTCGGCGCTGCGCTTGACCATCTGGCAAAGTTTTATGACTGCTACAGGATGGTGGATGAGGATGATGCTCGCCTACAGCGGCGGACCAAACTGGAGATTATTGGTCGCTCTGCTGCTGGTCCTGTAGAGCGCATAATGGCAATGGCAATGGCATCCGATATCAGAGTCAAGGACGCGCGTGTCTGGCGCGAGGGCCGCGATCCGACTTTATGTGTTGCAATCCTTTCAAGCGACAATGAGGGGAATGCCTCTACGGAATTGCTGGATGTTGTTTCCGCTGCACTGATCGCGAAGCAGGTCACTTCTGATCGATTTGTTGTAAAATCGGCTGTTACCAAGATTGTTGACCTCAAATTGCTGGTACGCTTATCTTCCACTGCTGCAATGCAGACCTTGGAGGACTTGGAAAGTCGGCTGCGCGAGGCTTGGTCTAAGGCTGATGTGCTTGGCCTTGATCTTAATCATGCGTGGCTGACTTCTGTAATTATGGGCGGTGATATCACGGATATTGAGGTTTTAGAGCCAACGGGCCGCATTGCAGCTGATCCGAATGAAGCTATTGCCTTTGGTGAAATCACAATAGAATTTGAAGGGCGCGGGCGATGAATAAAACCCTATTGCCCGAGCACTCTAGCCCAATGATGCAGGCACTAGATCTAGCCTTTGCCGATAGGCTTTCAAAGCTTGACCCGTTTATTGATGGTCTGGGCGAAAAGTTCACCGGACCGCAGCCCGCCCTTATGCCTTACCTTATTCGCGAAACCGGATTGGGTATGCTCAGCCCTTACGTTGACAATCTCTATGATCTATATGATCAGGGGCTTGATTGGCTGAAAATTCGCGGCGAGGAAACTGCGATTTATCAAGGGCTTGGCTTTATCGGTTATGGCGGAACTTTAGAAAAGGCACCTTCACGGCGATGGGCATGGGCCGATGACCAAATCGAGCTTGATCGCCTTCCTGACAGTCAGGATGACCTGCCGCGCATCGACGGTGTTGTTTCCATCTCAAATGCCGCCCGCTCAAAGCTTTTTAGGACCTATCGCGGCTATGACTATCGCGCTGCAGAGCTGTCCTACTCGCGCCTTGGCGAGTGCATACTCGGCGATGACAGCGGGGTTTATGTGGCTGGCAGTTCTGCTAAATGGTCGTTTGGGGAAAGGTTTGAGTTTGCTCTCACTTTGGGGCGCGATGATCTGGAACCACTTGGTATTTATCTTGAGCCGGGCGATGGCGTTACGTGGCAGGATTTGGCGGTGCCGTGGAATGAGGTTGATGTTGCCTGGCAAGATTTAGGTGGCGGATCAGCTGAACGGCTGATGGCTCGGGCCTTGGCCAATATGGGCGCCTATATCGGCTTTTACGGCGCTGATGGCAGCTTGTTAGGGGCAAGGCGCGCAAAGGTCTGCAAGCAAGTGGCCGGTGGCAGCATTTACAGGGTTCTGGATCAGGGTCTTATCCCCTCAACTGACGGGGTAAAGGTATATGTAGAGGCCTTGACGGGTTTTGCAGATGGTGCCGGGGAAGAGGCATCTGAGGCTGCGATCCTGTTTGCGGCCAAACCGAAGGAAGGTTTGCCACCCGCCAAATTCTGGCTCGAACCGGACCAGTTGGACGCGCCACATACTGCCAATGCGCGAATCCCGCTTGAGCTTTCCATGACCGCAACCAAACGCGACTGCATAAAGTTTCTCATCAGTTTCAATTGATTTTTTAGGAGCCTTCACAATGGCGAACGAGCTTCCGCAGTCGCGGCAGAACGATACAGCTGTCGATTTTCAGGACGGTTTGTTTTTGCCCGCTGCCGATCTTCGGGACATGCAGGCAATCCTGAAGGGCGGGATTGGACGGGCTGCGAATCTGTCTGCCCGTGATGGTGACCGCATTTCCGGGGCAGGCATCCATATCAACCGCGACACCGGCATTGTCACTCTGGAAGCCGGTGAGATTTTCGCGGGCGGTGATGTGCGCCCGGTTGCATCTGCAATATTCGAGAGCATTTCCCTTGCCGGTGAAGCAACTATCGGGGTGCGCCTTGTTACCACAAGGGTCACGGCTGAGGATGACCCGACGCTGATTGGTGCTGAAGATGGCACTGCAGCAGAGGGGGAGCCGCGTTCACCGCGGGAAATCCAGAGCGCAGCATGGGGCTTTAAGGGTGATGGCAATGAGGGTGACCTTTATCCGGTTTACCGGCTGATTGACGGCACTGCCCTTGACACAACACCGCCGCAGGAGCTGTCTGCCACCAATCAGGCAATCGGCATTTATGACCGCGAGGCCAATGGCAGTTATATTGCCGATGGGTGCCGTGTCACGGCGCTTGGACCGGATGGGCAGGGCAACCAAGCTTTTACCATTGATGCGGGCTCCGCCAATATCTTCGGCCAAAAGCGCCGGCGTCAGACCTCTTTGCGCCACAAAGAAGCGGAAACATGGACCACGGAGCGGATTGACGGGGAAACCCGGACGTTTGTTGATAGCGGTGATGGCACCAGCACGATTACGCTCAGGCATGTGCCGATGGACAGCGTTATTCAGGTTCTTGTTGAAAAGGAAATTACCGAAACTGTGACGCATGGTGCCAGCATTGGCGCGGCGGATGCTCTTGCTAATGACTCTGTGCTTTCTATCCAAGAGGTCAAGCAGGGCAATACGGGTTACGATGTGGGGAGTGATTTTGTCCTCAATAATGACCGCGTGGATTGGTCTCCTGGCGGGGATGAGGTTGCCACTGGATCATCATATGAGGCCACCTACCGTTTCCGCGATGCTGTAACGCCGATTGCAACAACCGCTAATTCAATCACCGTTTCCGGTGGACGTGATGGCGGTGAGGTGATTGTCACCTACACACGCAAACTGCCCCGTGTGGATGTGATCTGCCTGGATCAGGAGGGGGCGGTTGTTTATCTGAAAGGCCTTGCGCGGCGTAATCCGGTGGCACCGGCGATTCCGGCTGGACTTTTAAAGCTGGCTGAAATTGAGAATGACTTTGCGGGTGTACCGATTGTGATCAATAACGGCACGCGCTCGTCGCACTACGATGAAATCACCAAACTGTTCCACGAGGTGGTTGATCTACGCGACCTGTTGGCACTGGAACGCTTGCGTCGGGATATTGACAGTCGCGAACCGGTTGCCAAACACGGCACGTTTGTGGATCCGTTTGAAGACGACCGCTGGCGGGATGCGGGCCAGCTTCAGGATGCTGCGGTGTTCGACGGGATCTTGACCCTGCCAAGTACGGCAGGGGTCTTTAACTTCCAGCTCCCGAAAATTGAAACCCTGCCATATGAGGGGGAGCGGGTGATTGACCAGCCCTATAAGACGGGCTGCAAGAAGATCAACCGCTTTGCCTCTGCCGAGCCTTTGCCTGCACGGATGCGGATCAATCCATCTGAGGATTACTGGACTGAGCAGCGGACCGAGTGGGCGTCCCCTGTGACTCGCCGTTTGACAGGAAGCAGAAACAGAACCACCACAACCACCCGCGTTGAGGACGAGCGCACACAAGCAGCGGAGTTTTTGCGGGCCATCACCATTGCTGTTGAAATTAACGACTTCGGAGCGGGTGAAAATCTGGTGGCGGTCAATTTCGACGGAGTGGATATGACGCCTGCGCCTCAGCTTTCTGCTGATAGTGAGGGGCATATCAGTTTTGATCTGGAGCTTCCGGGCAATACCTTCACGTCCGGTCAGAAACTGTTGCAGGTGTTCGGGCAGGGCGGGGCCGAGGCCAGCGCGACTTTTATCGGTCAGGGCACGATTGAGACGCGGGTGCTGCAACGGGTGACCACCATCACCACCGCGCCGCCACCGCCACCGCCACCGCGCAATACTGATCCCAGAGGGCAAATTGTGGTGCTGCCCCATGCCAGAGCCCGTCATATTGACAGCTTCTGGATTACGTTTTGCGAGGTGGGTGACACCACGCAGCCCGTCATTTGCCAGATCAGGGAAGTTGATGAAACTGGGTATCCCACCGATGCGGTGATTGACCAAACTGAAATTGATATGGGAAGCGTGGTGATTGGCGCTGCGCATAAAATCGCGTTTCCAAATCTGCCTTGGGTGAATGCCAACGAGCGGGTAGCATTTATTCTGCTCACGCCTGATTTCAATCACTCTGTCAGTAATGCGCAACTGGGTGCATTTGATCCTGACAGGCAGGAGCATGTCACCGTTCAGCCCTATACAGTCGGTACCGAGATTGAAAGTTCGACCAACTCAACATGGTCTGCGGTGCATGACAGTGACTTGACGTTTTCAGTTGATGCAGCCCGTTTTACAGCAACACAAAGACGGGTAGAAATTGGCACAGCGGATCTGGTGGCGTGTTCCGAGCTGCTCATTCTGGCTGTGGTTGATCTGCCGGATGCCGACACCCGGCTGCTCTTTGAAATCACAAGGGCAAACGGTGATGTGCTGGTGCTGGAAGCTGGGGCACCGCTGCTGCTGGATGAGTGGGTCACGGAAACGGTGGCGATTGCCGCAGTCCTGACAGGCTCGAATATCGCCAGCCCGCGGCTGTTCCCAACAGTGCAGCTGATCGCGGGCTCCATGCAGGCAAGCGCCACCTATATCTCGCGCGTGTTTGAACGCGGTGCGTCCTCGCGCCTGCCCGTCACGCTGAAACGCGACTTGCCTAGTGGGTCGGGCATCACCGTGAGCGTTAAACAGGCGGATGATGCCTGGCTTGAGCTGCCGCAAGTGGCGGCCTCTCAGCTTATTGAGGGCGGCTTTGATGAGGCAACCTATGAAGCTGGGGCTCTTGGAAGTCTCGGGTTTGAAACAGCGGTGAAGATTGAACTCACCGGATCGCCTGCGGCACGGCCACGGCTTTCCGACCTTCGGGCGGCGGCAATTCTTTAAAGGATGAGACATGGCAAAAACACCCAATATCGGGCTGGAGGAAATCGACGAAACCGAGCAGGTTAAAATTGAAGCTTGGAAGCTGATTTTTAACGCCCGACTGCTGGATGCTCTGATTGCAGAGATTAAGCAGGAGGTCGCCAGCAAAGCCACTGGTGCCCACGGCCACGATGTATCTGCCATTGAAGGTCTGCAAGCGGCGCTGAATGGTAAAATGGATGCGGGAACCACATTCAGCCTGAATGATTTGTCCGATGTGGAAGTGAGTGGGGCACCGGTTGGAGCGGCTCTGGTCAAGCTGGCGGCGGGCTGGGGTATCAAGCAGGGCTTGATTGATGCGAGTCAGCTGGCAGAGGCCTTGATAGATAAGGCTGATGCAACTTCAGTTGCGTCCGCTCTACAGGAAAAAGCAGATTCCTCTGAAGTATCGACTGCATTACAAAAAAAGGCTCCTCTAACCGGAGCCGAGTTTGAAGATACGCCGAACGTGAAAGACGGTGAAGACAGCCATCAGATGGTCCATGCTGGCAACTTGGCAGATATGGCTTCTGCTGCGGGAGTTGGTGGCAGCTCTTACCCAGATGCTATTTATGAGCACCAGACATCCTCGGATACTAACGGTGGATACTCTACTACCTCTTTTGCTGCCTCGACCTTTAACACCACAATACGGAACGAGAATAACGTTCTGACACGGAGCGGTAACAGGTTCACCGCTCAAGCAGATTGTTGGGTGGAGGTATCGCGACTGTTCTACCGGACCCTTAAGTTTCAGATGGCCATGACAACAAGCACCACTGCGTCAGATGCTGTAAATGTGGTTGCGGGGTATGCGGAGTATTCGATGATGACGGGCACAATAAGGGAATTTGTACCGCAGGGTACATCTTTTGACGTTAGGGTTAGGGTTGCCGCTTTGGCGTCAGCGTCGAATTCCGCTGGGGTAGACCCGATCTCCGGTACGGCATCAGTCGCGCAACTTCTAGCTTGGGGGGTGTAACGTGTTTTATAAAGTAGACGAAAATCAGGTAGTTGTAGAACTCAGCTACGCAAAAGAAGACCCCGTAAGCGGTTGGATAGAAACTGCCGGGGCCCCGCTGATTGGCTATAGAGACAATGGCGACGGGACGTTTTCACGGGTTCCTGTCACAAAGGTAGCCACCAGACAAAATGTGTCCGATGAAGCTGAGCGCCGTATTGAAGCGGGGACAGTCATAAACAGAATTCAATTTCGTTGTGATGACAAAAGCCTGAGACGGTTGGGGGCTCTGGTGCGGGGCTTTGATCGTGATGCAATTGGCCCTGAAGGAAAAACGTATCAGACCGCAGCAGGTGTTCTGATTACGTTTGTAACGAAAGAAGACGCCGAAGTTGTGCTGAACGCTGCAGAGGATTTTGAGTCTGCAATTCTGGAACGCTCCGCGCAATTGCAGCAGTTTGACCCAATACCTGATCCTGCACAGGACGCTCTCTGGGACGTTACCAAAAGCATCTCTGAGGCCCTCGAAGAGCTGACCTAACCAGCCGCACAAATTTACGACTTAACCCACCCGCACGGTCTCACCGGAGCGGGTTTTTTTCATGGAGAAATGTCTATGAGCACGCCCACAATCGGCATGCAGTTTTCTTTTAAATCGGATGACCCGTATCCGGTTTCTGAGGGCGATCTATCCAAAATTGTGGTGATCGATAGCTCAGATGATGCATCTGCTGAAGAGTATCCGATTGATACTCCAAAGCGCATTTCGTCCGGTGATGGCGATGCAACTTCAGCACTGGGAACCGGGCCTTTAAAAGACCATGTGCGCGGTATTCAGGATCAGCTCAATGAGCTGGATCGTTCGGCTGATGTAACCATCGTGCGAACCGAAAAGGGTGGAACACCCGAAGCCAGCGCCGCTGCAATTGCGAGTATCGTCAATTCGATCACTGACATTCCCTCTGCGGTGAATGCGACGCCGGGCGTTGTGATGGCGGGCTCCACTGCATGGCGTCCTGATATGGATACCGTCAACCCTGTTGTGGCAGCCCTTGAAGCAAACATCGGCAAGATCCTTGCTGTTGCCCCGGTGGATGTTGACCCGACCAGTGCAGACAACGCGATTGATGCACGCGAAACAATGGCCTCTGGTCGCCTGATGCCTATTGGTGTCGCAGCGCGTGTCTGGGAAGGCGATGAAGTTGTAACACGCCCAATGGCCTCCCGTGTTGCAGGGCTCATCGTTCGCGCTGATACCAACAACGCAGGCATGCCGTTCGAGACGATCTGTAACGAGCCGATCTTTGGCCTTGCCGGTCTATCTCGGAAGATCCCGTTTAACTTTCTCGACGGCTCAAAGGAAGGCCAGCGGATGCTTGCAGCTGATGTTGCTGTTGTAGCTGAAGGTGAGATTGGGGTTTATGGCTCGGTTGCTGATGGCGGGTTCACGTTCCTGGGAACAGACATGGCGCAGACTGACGCTATGTGGCCACAGCTGCATCAGCTGCGCGGCTCTGACTATATTGTAACTCAGCTGATCAAGATCACACGGCGCCATTTGGGCAAGAAGCTCAGTGCTTCGCGTGTTGAGGCGTGGACCCGTGAGATTATCGGTGAGCTTCGCACATTGAAGCGAAGCGGGCATATCCTTGGCTACGCACCGGCTGAAGAAATGTTCCGCCCCGATGCGAACCAGCCTGAAAAAATTGAACTGGGTCAGATCAACCTTCAAATCGCTCAGGAAACAGCAAGCGCCTTTAAACGTGCTGATTTCGAAATGCGTCGCTATCGTCCTGCAACTGAGGGCTTGATCGCAGACATCATGGAACGCTTGCGCGACGTTGTGTAATTTCAAGAACTGGAGAGAATTCTATGCAGCGTCCACTGCTGATTAATGGCGATATTGACCTTCGTCTGGTTAGTTCGCCCGATGACTCGCGAGCCAATATCCTAACCAAGCTCTTCTTGCCTTCGTTCAAACTTCTGACAGTCAATCATAATCCCGGTGGCGGGGTTGGGGCTATGGATGTTGTCAAACCCCGCACTGAGGCGTTTGAGCCAAAGGCGGAAGTCAAAGGGATCGATGAGACCCTTACTGATAAGATTGGGCAGCATGAAGAGTGGGTTTTTGCTGGCAACTATCGAAAGATGCCGGGCAATATCTGGCTTCCAATTCGAGGCTTTATCACGGCGACTTTGACTGAGTGGGAACCAGATGAGCAGGGGGCAGATGATCTCCAAGGGTGCAACCATGCGTTCAAGGAGGTGTCTCATTACGAAGTGATCCTTGATGGAAAGCGGGTGCTCTATTGGGATTTCTGGGAAAGAGAAATGTACCCTGACCCTAGCAACGGCCAGCGGAACCGCTCACTCGGTATCTAAACCTCTCAAAATCTTCCAATCAATCTTTCAGAGCCCTCAGTATTGCTGGGGGCTTTTTGCTTTAAGGACGCTCGCTTATGGCCGAGAAGAAAACTGTAGTTGTAGAACTGGACCATCCTTTTGAGCACGATGATCGTGAAATTGCCTCGCTTTCGTTCCGGCGCATGCGTGCCGGTGACACCCTCGTTGGAGAGAAGTACTCCAATGACGAACAGGCAGGTTATGCGCTTCTCGCTGCCCTTGCTGACGTAGATCTCAAAGTAATTGAGCGCCTTGATATTGATGACCTTGAGAAAGTGACGCGAGGTGCCGCACCCCTCATGGGAAAGCAGGGAATCCTGACCCTCAAGCAGCTGGACGCGCGGGACGAGTACCTGAAGGAGTAGACGCCCCGCATTCCCGTGATGTGATTGTTGCGGTTTCGCGCAGGCTCCATACGCCAGTTGATGTGGTCATGAACTGGGAGATTGATTTCTTTCTCGACAATGTCGCCAGCCTTGGGCGTGTCCTCAAGGCAGAAAGCGCCCCCCCTCAAAATCGGTAGAATGTCATGGGTATCTTATCCTCCAAGCTGGTCATTTCAGTTCTTGACCGGGCCAGCGGTCCTGCACGCGCTATTGCAGGCTCTATGAAGGGCATGCAGGCCTCAGCAGACCGCAACAGGCGCGAACTTAACCGGATGCAAGGGCAGATGCTCGGCGCAGTCGGGACCGGGTACATTCTGGCCCGCTCCATTGCTGCCCCTGTTAAGTCTGCCATGGAATTTGAGTCCGCAATGTCGGACGTGAAAAAGGTCGTTGATTTTGACAGCCCTGAGGGCTTCAAGAAGATGCGCAAGGACATCATTGATATGTCAACGCGCATGCCAATGACTGCCTCTCAGATTGCTGACATTGTTGCTGCTGCCGGTCAGGCTGGTATGGCTGGGGAAGAGTTGACCCAGTTTGCAGAAATGGCAGCAAAGGTAGGCGTTGCTTTTGATGTTTCGGCGGGCACAGCGGGCGAGAGCCTTGCAAAGATCAAGACCGCTCTCGGGCTGACAGTGAGCGAGACTGGCGAGCTTGCCGATGCGATCAACCATCTGTCGAATACCTCCGCAAGTTCTGCTCCTGATTTGCTTGACTATATGCGCCGTGTTGGCTCCGTGGGTAAGCAGTACGGCTTCACAGCGGAGCAAACTGCAGCTATCGGCTCTGCCATGATCGCATCAGGCGCACAGGCTGATGTTGCGGCAACCTCCTTTAGAAATGCAGGTAAAGCACTGGCACGGGGCGAGGGCTCTACCTCGCGTCAGCGCAAGGCCTACAAGCGTTTAGGGCTGGATGCTGTAAAGGTATCCAAGCACCTGCAAAAGGATGCTGTTGGTACTTTAAAAGCAGTCATTGGGCAAATCCGCGAGCTACCGAAGGAATTGCAAGCCTCAACTATCTCTGACTTGTTCGGGGATGAGGCGCGTGCAATTGCACCCCTGATTGAGAACGCAGAGCTTCTGGATAAGGCGCTGGGGTCGGTAGCTGAAAAGGCAAACTATCTCGGCTCATCTCAAGACGAATACAATGAACGCGCAAAGACATCAGCGGCTCAGCTTCAGAAGTTCCAGAACAAGCTTGAAGCGGCCTCAATTGCAGTTGGTAGCGCCTTGCTGCCGGCGCTTAATGATTTGATGGATGCGCTTGGGCCTCACATTAAGTCCTTTGCTGAATGGGCGGAAAAGAACCCGGAAATCCTGAGTGATTTTGTGACGTATGGCACCGCTGCCGTTGGTGTTCTACTCTCAATTGTTGGGTTGAGATTTTTGGTTAAACTCTTCGAGTCAACGGTCTTAGATAGCGTTTTAGGTATTGGGAAGGCGGTCACTAAGCTGAGCAATATCGTGAAGCTGGCCTCTGGTGCAAAGGCCGCGACCTCAGCCGCTACCGCAGCAGGTGCCGGGACTGCCGCTGCTGGTGCAGGCAGTGTAGCTGCCGGAAAAGCTGCCCGTAAAGGGTGGATGAGCCGATTGTTTGGCGGCTCGAAGTGGCTTGGTAAGCGAGCCCTAGGGCCGGTAGGCTGGGGCCTTATGGGCATGGATGCTGTCAACGGGACCAAAGACACCGTTGCCCGTATGACAAGACAGTGGTCGCCGGAGGAAAAGGACGCTCTTGTTTCTGATGCTATGCAGAAACCTTCACTTGCCCAACCAGGGAAGAGTGAGGCGGATGTTGGTCTTGCTGAGCTGCGGGCGGAGTTGGCAGGGATTGACGCGAGGATTGAGCAGATCAATCCCAACGGACCCATAGCAGCAACGCTGTTAAGGCCGCTTGAGGCTCAGCGCAAAGATCTTGCAGATGAGATTGCTGAGATCGAAGCTTCCATGAGGCGTCTTTCAAGCGGGCTGGAGAAGACAGATTCATCAGCAGAAAAAGCGGCGGGCGCTCTGGATGTATTTAGTTCAGTACTTCGAAACTTCAGAATTCCACTCCCCAAGCCGGGTGCAGGCTCCACTGCTCCTGAGATTGCCGGTGCGCGTGCAATAGGCGGGCAAATTGTCGGGGGGCGGAACTATCTCGTTGGTGAAAATGGCGCTGAACTGGTTACCCCAAGTCAATCTGGTTATGTCCACACCGCCTCAGAAACATCCAAGATGATGGGGGGCGGGAGCGCAGGTTCTGCCTCTGGTGAAACTCACTATCATTTCGGCCCGTTCCATATGGAAGCAGCAGGTAGCGCTTCTGAGATGTTTGAGCAATTTGTTGAGCTGGTCGAGGACCAAATGTCCGGGCTTCATGCTGATCTAGAATATGCGGTGCGCTGATGCTTTACATGCTTGGAGCTTTGATGATGGATACCTTTCCATTCAACGTGGATAAGGTCGAGGTATCCGGCAGGGCGGATTGGGCGAAAAAGCCTGTCATGGGCGGGATTAGGCCCGGTGAGTTTATGGGAGATGGTGGCAAGACACTCAATCTTTCTGGCCAGCTTTTGCCGATCAGGATTGGCGGCCTTGTCGAACTTGAGATTGCCGACTACATGCGGCGAACTGGCCAAGTGTTCCCGGTTATGCGCGGCGATGGCAAGCCCATGGGGAATTACTTTATCAAGTCCACAAAGCAAACGCACAAGGTACTTGAAAGAGATGGGGTTCCTTTCGTCATCGACTATCAGATTGTGCTCAATCAGGAGCCGGATGAGATACCGCTTGCAGTGGGGCTTATCCCGGATCTGATCTCAGTCTTTGACCTGCTGTAGGGGGCGGCCATGTCCACCAAAATTACCGTTACAGGTGAAGGGATCACCTTGGACCTACTGCTTGTGCGTGTGCATGGCTGGGCTGGTCAGAACCTCATCACTGAGGCTCTAGGCCTCAACCCCGGCATTGCGGGCGAGGGAGTTTTTCTCACTACAGGTCGCGAGGTGCTTATCCCCGATCTGCCGACTGAAACCACCGTGACACCAAAGCCAACGGTTGACCTGTTTGGATAGCGCATGAGCAAATGGACTGTAGATTGGTCAGTGATCCTGAATGGGGATGATATCTCGCAGGATCTTCGTCGATATCTCATGACCATATCAGCGACGGACAAAGCTGGGTTCAGCTCTGACAGCTGCAGCCTTACGCTTGATGACCGTAAGGGGCAGATCAAGCTACCAAGTGCAGGGCACCGGTTGTCGGTCCTGCTTGAAGGCAAAAAGGTCTTTGAAGGCATTACCGATCAACCACCGTCCTCAGGTGGCCGTTCAGTTGGAAGGAAGCTGACACTCAAGGCCAAAGGTTTTGACGAGCGCTCACCGGTCAAGCAACCGCTATCTTTCCATAAGGACGACGCTACTCTGGAAGAGTTCTTGCAAGATGCTGCGAAGAAAGCCGGCTTCAATATAAAGGTGGACCCGGCCTTCAAGGGGATCTTCCGAGATTATTGGTCTGCGAATGGAGAAAGTTTCCATGCAATCGGTCAGCGCTATGCAAAAGAGTTGAACGGGGCATTTAAGATCAGGGACAAAACAGCGGTGCTGTTGCCTCTTGGGGCTGATAACGGGCTTCCAACAATCAAATGCACCTATCCCGGCAATATCATCAATTGGCGCATAAAGCCCCGTGATTTGCGCAGAGCGTTTACCGGTGCCTCAGTGCGCTACCTGGACCGGGATGAAGGAAAGGTGAAGGAGGTCAAGCGCCCCTACAAGGAAGAGGAAATTGATGACCCTGTGCTTAATGCGATCCGCTCAACAGTTAAAGACGAAAGCCAAGCCCTTGAGCTTATAAAGGCCCGCGAGAGCCAAGCGCAACGAGAGAAGGCGTCAGGGTCAGTTTCAATCGACATCGAGCCAGAGGCGCAAGCGGAAGCGCTCTGCATCGTCGAAGGGGTCCGGCAAGGCATTGATGGGTCCTACCGGATTGAGAGCAGGACACACAGGGCATCACGGGGCAGCGGCGCAACAACTACCCTGAGCTTAAAAGACCCGCAGGACGGAGCAGGGAAGCGAGAAGGGGCTAAACCAAAGACCCCAACAGCAAAACCCGCACAGACTGGGGATGGGTTAAATCGAAACGGTCGAACCGGAACACAGCAGTAGCAAAGCACCGCCCTTGGAGGCGGTTTTTTTATGGAGTTTTGAAGATGAAATCTAACAAGACCCGGCTTGCTGGCGCGGTGATTGCAGTCATAGTCGCATTTGTTGGCGCATGGGAGGGGCTCAAGACAGAGGCTTATCGCGACATCGTTGGCATCCCGACCATCTGCTACGGCGAAACCAAGGGCGTGAAGATGGGTGATGCCGCCACTAAAGCCCAATGCGACGCAATGCTCATCAAGTCCCTTAAACGCCATGAAGCAGGAATGCGGGAGTGCCTGAAGTATCCCGACAAGATCCCAATCAAAACCTACGTCGCCTTTGTATCGCTCACCTATAACGTTGGCGTGGGTAACTTCTGCAGATCCACCGCTAGGAGAAGACTAAACGCAGGGAACTGGGCAGGGGCTTGCAAGGCTGCGACTTGGTTCAACCGCGCCGGAGGCCGTAAAGTTCAAGGCTTGGTGAACCGCAGGCAGGCTGAATACAAGCTATGCATGCAAGGGGCGCAGGGATGATAAACCTGATCTCCTCCTTCATAACCGTTGGCATGAATGCCCTACTTGCCTATGGAGGGCTTGCGGGCGCAGTGCTGGCCTTCGTGGCAAGGTATGACCCTCGCGTACCCAATTGGCTATCTACGCTCACTGTAACTTCTTTGCTGAGCGTATCAGTCTGGCACTTGTCAGCCCTTCATCATGACAGAGAAGCAGAAGTTGCGCAGCTAAAGGCCAATTACAACGCGCTGTCACGCATAACTGCGGCTCACAAAGCTATCTCAGAACAAGCAAATGAAAGCCTGCTGGAACGCATTCAGCAGCTCGGTACGCTTGAAGAAAAGGTAAGAGACTATGAACTTGAGTTGGAGCGGGGCAAGGTTGCCGCTTGTCCTGCTGACCCTGCTTACCTTAGCAGGATGCGAGCACTTAAATTCAGAGAAGCACTATAGTCTCCCTGATCCCCCTCCAGACCTGACAGTTAAGGGTAAGGACCCTGGCATTACTGGCGACAAGGGCAGTGATGCTATTAGGCATAGAGCTGCATTAATCGCCTGTTACACCAGAGAGCAGGGCTGGCAATCCTTTTACGGAAGCATTCAGGACAACTTGAAAGGTATTGCCAAATGACGCCGAAAACAGAATTCGGATCACTCACCGGGCTAAGCGTTTACGGATTTCTGGGATATGCGAGCAGCTACCTTGAGCCAGCGCTCCAGTTTGCACTGCTGGTTGCTGTTTTGGTTGGTGCGATCTTGCTCGCTTATGGGCGCTGGGTTGATGCTCGTAATAAACGGCTGGACACTCGTATCAAGCTGCAGCAATTGAAAGACTTGGAAGAGGCAGAGGACAGACGCGCATAGGAGGGAGTAGCCCCGAAACTGCGGGGCTATCCAGCATCGTCCTTAAATCCAGTCATCCGGCTCAAGCTCATCGAGTGCAGCACCAAATAACGCAAGTCGTTCCATTTCGTTCTGAGTAAGCGTCACATGTAGATGAATTGTTTCACCAGCGGAGATGACTTCACAGCGTTGAGCGACGAAATCTAAAGCAACAGAAAACATGGTATTCCTTCGTATAATTTTTCAGCATTCCGGAGAAGCGGATACAAAAGTTATTCGGTCAGCTGCCGGCGTCCGCAAGTCAAAATCGCTCAAACAAGATGGTTTTGTTAAAATAGATAAGTTATTGATCAGATTCATTTTTTATTGGAGCTGTATCTGTGGGGATAGCGGGAAGAGAACCAAAGTCAGGCTTAATCAGGATCACTAAAGCGAGTAAATGTGGCCTTAGAGATTCTTGATAATCCGCAAATAACGGGCCCTTGGTCTAAGTTTTAGATGAAAAATACTTACTGAAAGTTGCCTATAATATATGTTGCAACATATGGTGGTGCTAGTCGTGTGAGGCCTTCGACTTTCGATCAATTGCCTCCTTAAGGCATGATTCGCGCTAACCCTATCAGAAAGCAACCAACGCCGGTTCAAGATTGGTTGCATGAGCTTTAGCGACTGCCTACTAGTTCGAGAATCGTGTCCCAGTTGTCGCGATATTGATCCATTATGTCCCTATCGTTCTTATACAGATAGATGGCGTAGTTGCCGTTGAGCCAAGGCTTTTTTAATCGATCTACTTCTCTGGCTTTCATTACCCAAATTTCGGGCGGGATTTCTACGGCCTTAAAGCTATTATAGCGCAAGAATACAAAAACCATCCGGTCTTCTTCGGAGTAATCATGGGTTCCGATACCCCATTTACCTCCCCCACGATTTGACTTTACCTCGACTTTTAGGAACTGGTTCTCTTCTGACACGGCAAGAATATCGATGGCCTTTGCGTTTCCCAGAGTCAGGCTGGCTTGAACGCCAAGTCGAAAGAGTTTCTCCATGACGAAAAACTCTCCAGCCATTCCGGTAATTTGACCATTACTATTTTTCACTGGGCAACTCTCCTTTTCTGGATGGTACCGGTCTCTCTGCTCATTTTTCATCAACGGCAGAAAACAGGCAGCAACCTTTGGCGCCGCATGGTCCCTTGCTAGACTGTGCGGTTACCTTAGTTTTCATTATATCCAAACTTCTGGCGAGTTATCAGAGCTTCCTTCCAGAAACTCTCCCGTGAAATTATGTATTTGTCGTCTGTTTTGAATGGCCAACATTCAATGAGAGTGAATTTGAAGTGTTCTCTCGCGTGCTTAAGTCCGTGGTGACTGATTAGCTCTTTCAGCTTCTGGTTTCCACCGTGTCCGGTCTCTTTATATGATTGCCAGCGGGACCAAATGCCGTCGGAGCCGTAAGCAGACCCAATGTACTTTTTCCCATTAGACTTATCCGCAATTAGATAGACACCTTTTACGTTTTGTAATGCCGTTCTCCAGTCAGCCGGCGTGGTATTGAAGATCTGCTCAAGCAGTGTAAAATTGAGAGAGATATTCTCAAAGCCTGGGAACCTTTCGCCTTTGTATTCAGATTTGAGAATTTCTGAGATTTCAAAGCTGTTTAGATAAGTTTGTGCTTTAAAAGCGCGGCCCCGGGGAAGTTTCAACTTTACTTTTAAGCGACCAATGAATTCCTGGGAATTTTCAGTTAATTCAACAGTGTATCTGTCGTTTGCTCTTTCCAAAACTTTGAAAATACCACCGAATAACCAAACGTTCCCCTCTGGATAAAAATCTAAGAGGGAAATTATGTATGGCTTGTTAAACTCATTCTTTGTGCCCCGATAGCTGTTCCAACCATGCCATTCTTTTTTGGATCGGACAAAAACATCAAGTGGCTCGGTTCCCTTAAGGTTTTTGCGAGCCGCATGGAGTTTATACTGATTGACATCTTCTATTCCTAAAAACTCTTGTAGGGTCATGTGATCCACGCTCTGGGTGTCTCCTTAGTCGGGTATTGAACTGATTAGGAGGTTTGGATGATACCCAGCTCGTTGAGAGCGTCAACTACTTCTGGGTGCAGAGTGGATTCAAAAATACCGTCAATTGAGGCGCTGCGATTAGCTTCGACCAGATGATACAAATAGAACGTTTCGCCGATACCATTTGCCATTGGCTCTAAATTCAGAAACTCTTGCAGATGTTTGCCCAGCCGGCCATACAGTTGATTGACAATTGCATAAGGTTTCTCAAGGTGAGAGACATCTCCTCTTACAGCCTCAGCTAATTGCGTGTTGGTAGCCTTCCCTAATGTGGCGTGCACCTGAAAATATCGCTTGTGAGTTTCATTAAGAACATTTGGCACGGAGAACGCCTCCGTATATTGTTCAGAGGTCGCAATCGAGCGAATTCGTTGTTGAGAGCGTTGCTCTTCAATCCTTTTGTCAATCCAACCTATAGCTTTGTCTCGGGCTATTTCAGGTGTGTCTGCTTCGATTATATCTGAACCCTTAGCGCGGCTTTCCCCCAGTAGAATTGAAGCTTTGCCTTTTCGATTTACAAGGCCGTATTTTATTAAGTATCGACCGTGATGAATTGATTTAAACATAAATTCTTTTTCCTTTTTAATTGGACAGGTATTGGGGTGTAGACTTTTCACCATCCCATCCAGAGCATCGGCATTGACTCGAATATCAAGATTGCCAAGCCAGATAAGCCAAGGACGGCTCCCAGCAAAAGTAGACCATACATCCTAAACCTCGGCACAAATTTGTTTGCGTGAAACATCCCACCCCTCCTGGCAAAAATATCCCTGTTACCGAAGCCTAGCATGCACTCTAAGTAGCAAGCAGCACAAGATGCGTGAATAAACGCTGTTCCAGTTACCTTCTAATTGATTTCCTCAGGCGGGTGCCGCCAAATGAAACAGGATGTAAGTCAATTTGGAAGAGATGAGTGTCTAATGGAACGTGCTGCAAAGATCACAAGAGCCTTCGCAACCGGGCTCATACTAAGCCTTTTTGGGGTTTCATTCGCCCAAGGACAATCTGTCGTAAAGCTATCGAGATCTGGGATCTGTCATGCTCCAGACAGTCAATATTACAGCCGAACAAAGAACTTTAAGCCATTTCAGAGCCTAAATGATTGCCTCAAAGTAGGACGGCTGCCAAAAAACTACACTCCATCTGCCGCAACATATACAGGCGGCCAAGTTCGCAATCCTGTCGCCCAAAGTAACGTGAGTAGCTCCTATGATAGGAAGAAGTTTGGGTCTTGGAGCGATGATGATGGAGACTGCCAAAACACGAGACATGAGCTACTAGCACAGGTCAGCAGTGTTCCTCCAACATACACTTCCAACGGGTGCCGGGTAGTTCGCGGGCGTTGGTTGGACCCATACACAAACAAAGTCTTTCTAGAAGCGGGGGGACTTGATGTCGATCACCTTGTCCCACTCAAATGGGCCTGGGATCATGGCGCAGATACTTGGGGCTCAGACAAGCGCAAAACATTTGCCAACGACCCGAGGAACCTTTTTGCGGTACAGGCCTCTGTTAATCGGCAAAAGGGCGCTCTAGGTCCTCTAAAATGGCTCCCGCCTAACCCCAAGTTCCGCTGCGAATACACAACACGCTTTAAGCGGATCATGACGATTTATAAGCTTCAGTTTTCGCAGAATGAGGCGAAGCGCTTTAGTGCTCTGAGAGAGAAGGTCTGCAACTAAAGTATCTCCAAGTATGAAACTCGTTACATGACCATTGACTCCCGGCATCTGTCTAGAGATGCAGGGAGAAGCTGATGCAATGAGCAATGATCAAGGGGCAAATCCTCGGTCGAGCTATTAGCAGAAAAAACACTCCTACTATGACGGTGAGGGATTTCCTCACGTCATAGTAGGAGATTGTTATGTATATCGCATATTATCGGAATTGCGCATTCGGAATCGGCAACTCGGAAGAAAAGGCCTTTGAAAAGGCGAAAGAAATTCTCAGCTTATTGGGGCAAGAGGAACTGGAGTATGCGTTTTACTATCTCAAGACAGCGTTCATAAGCGAGAGGGCTTGTGCTGCGCTGAAAGCGAATGAAGCAATTCCGCTCACCTTAATCTAAGATATAATTGAGCCGAGCTAACTTAACCTAGCTATCCAGCGGCGGGATAGCTAGCACCTCATATGCATAGTAGGGCATTTCAATGATTGTATCTGAGATACTTCCGATATTTTGTCGCTACTGATTGAGGTATTTCCCAGTTGATAGATGTTTATTTCGGGCATTGAGAAAATGCGTGGCCCGTTATGCAATCATGGACTCATCGTAAGCCTGCTCAGCAGCAAAAACCGCCTCTCGCTTACTCCCCCTATATCCACTCGCAAGTTTCTCCGGCCCTCTGGTTACGATAAATGACCAAAGGCTCATATCGCTCTTCTCTGCACATTTACTGACCCTCATTCGAACACTACGATCCCTAGGCACACGTCCAACTCCCTGACCATCACCATAGCTCGCACCACGAGCAGGGGCCCAAATGTATTTAAGGGCTCTTGGTGGTGGTGTATCCGGCACATCCGACTTGAGAGAGCCGACATAGCGAGAATAAGCCTTTTGAGCCGCGATTGTGGCAAGGGCTTGTGTGGCTTCTCCTCCAGATGCTCTAATCTGGCTCTTATGTAAAACCTGCCACTGCCACATCTCTGCAGGTGGGACGACATGGTCTTCCCAGAGCACGATAGCAACCTCTTTGGAGCGCATGGAAGCACCGAGAAAAGCGTTTGCTTTTCCCTCCATCTCTTTCCAGAGGAACCCCGGCTCCCAATTCATGCGACCTCTAACGTTCTTGATATGTTCTCATGCCTCCAGATAGCCCAGAGATAGGGAAGAAATCAAGTAGGGGTTTTGAGTGGTCTGGCAGTCGTTCGTGAAGGGCACCCGCCTAAAGCTTCGGGGCGTTCTGTCATCTCATTGACCGGCTAGATGAGGTCATCAAGAGGCTAGATGGGGAGGGGTAGGGAATATACGCTTGACAGAGATGCGAGCGACCTGTTTGATCCCACATAAGCGCTTAATTTGTTTTCCTTTTTCGCTCTAAGTGCTTGATATTCGTTGTGCGTAAGGTTGTGAATTTTCCAGCTAAGCACTTGAATTATAAGGAAAACATTTCGGCCTTCTAAGCCGACGGTCGCAGGTTCGAATCCTGCAGGGATCGCCATTTTTTCAATGGGTTAGAGCTAGTCAAGCGGTTTCGTTTTTGACAGTTTTACACTTCTGTTCCCCGTCCATCCTCAAAATGACCTCATCCCCAATGTCTGGTCATGCTTAAATAATGTTAATTTTAGCGTTTCCCCTAAGAGAGCATTGTGCATGTCACATTTTTGCTGTACTTGACGGCAAAACACGCCTTGAGGGAAAACAACGAGTTGAACAGCGTGCCAAATTCATCTGAAATCCGTACTAACTGGACACGTGAAGAGGCTGAAGCTCTTTACAACCTCCCATTTAATGACCTGATGTTTAAAGCTCAGTGCGTTCATCGCGAGCATTTTGACCCCAATGAGGTCCAGCAGAGCCAGCTTTTAAGCATCAAGACAGGTGGCTGCCCGGAAGATTGTGCCTATTGCAGTCAGTCTGCCCGTAATAATGCAGACCTTCCAGCTTCCAAGCTTCTTGAAGTTCAGCGCGTCCTTGCTGAAGCGAAAAAAGCAAAGGAAGGCGGCGCAACCCGATATTGCATGGGCGCAGCTTGGCGCTCTCCGAAAGATCGCGACATGCGCGCCATTGAGATGATGGTGGAAGGTGTCAAAGAGCTCGGTATGGAAAGCTGCATGACCCTTGGCATGCTGACCCCGGAGCAAATCCTGCGTCTGAAAGATGCTGGTTTGGACTATTACAACCACAACATCGATACCTCTGAGCGATACTACAGCGAAGTCATCACGACCCGTAAATTCTCCGACCGTATCGATACTCTCAATCTGGTAAAAGAATCCGGCATCAAGGTCTGCTCCGGCGGCATTGTCGGCATGGGCGAAGAGGATATGGATCGCCTCGACATGCTGGTGTCTCTTGCAACGCTGGAAGCGCACCCGGACAGTGTTCCGATCAATATGCTCATTCCAATTGAAGGCACACCGCTTCAGGATGCAGCACCAGTTGATCCGATTGATTTCGTTCGTCTCATCGCCGTTGCGCGCATCATGATGCCAAAGTCTCATGTGCGCCTGTCAGCTGGCCGAACAGAAATGTCCGATGAAACGCAGGCAATGTGTTTCTTCGCTGGGGCAAACTCCATCTTTAAAGGTGAAACCTTGCTCACAGCAGATAACCCGGAAGACACAAAGGACGCTGCTCTGTTCAAGCGACTTGGCATCCGTCCAATGGGATTAAAGAACTGTACGGCTGCACATGAGCCTGCTGAGTAAGCATCACGGAGCCCTTGAGCGTCTGGCGGAACGGGGCAGGGCCCGTTCCCTGCTTAAAGCACGTGGCTGCGACTTTTCATCCAATGATTATCTGGCGCTGACCACAGCGCCAGAATTGCGTTTAGCAGCTGGAAATGCGGTGGCCCGAGGCGTCGGTCTTGGGGCCGGTGGTTCCCGTTTGCTGCGTGGAAACAATCCGGAGCATGAAGCGCTTGAAGTTGAAGCAGCAAAGTTATTCAACACAGAACGATCTCTGTTCTTTGGGGGTGGCTACAACGCCAATATGGCTCTGTTTTCCACGCTGCCCCAGCAAGGTGATCTTGTGCTTCATGATGCCCTGATTCACGCCAGCGCACATGACGGCATGAAGCTGGGTGCGGCCCAAACCATGGCCTTCAAACACAATCAGGTGCAAGACGCAAAGGACCGCATCGCTCAGTGGCGTCATGCGGGCGGTGCAGGCCGCATCTGGCTCGCCTGCGAAAGTCTCTACAGCATGGATGGCGATCAGGCACCTCTCAAGGATCTGGTGGAACTTGCCGATCAAAATGATGCGTTCTTGCTGGTGGATGAAGCTCATGCCACCGGTGTATTAGGTGAGGGCGGCAAAGGTCTGGCTGCTGAGTTTGAAGGCCGCGAGAATATCATCTCACTTCACACCTGCGGCAAGGCACTGGGAGCCTCCGGTGCTCTTGTCTGCGGCCCAGCCGTGCTTATCGACTATCTCATCAACCGCGCCCGCGGGTTTATCTACGCCACCGCTCCATCTCCGCTCGTTGCTGCAATCGTTCGCGCTTCTCTCAAGCTGGTACAGACCCAGCCGGAGCGCAGAAAAAGACTTGCTGATTTGGTTGGCCACGCAAATGCGGAAATGGAGCGCTTTTGCGGACAAAAGGGAAGCGGCACGCATATCCTGCCGTTTCTCATAGGACACGACAAACGCACCATGCAGATTGCTGGCGCGCTGCAGGAAAACGGCTTTGATATCCGCGGCATTCGCCCGCCAACCGTACCGCGCGGAACATCCCGGCTGCGCATTGCTCTGACCTTGCATGCCACCAAACACGATGTCTCCGCCATGCTTAAGGTGCTTAAAGAAGAAATGGGGCTGGGTCATTCATGACCAAAACAATCGTAGTAACCGGCACAGATACCGGTATCGGCAAGACAATCTTTTCGGCTGCGCTGACACAGGCACTTTCCGCAACCTATTGGAAGCCGGTTCAGTCCGGGCTTGAAGAAGAAACCGACACTGAGGCCGTAACCCGTCTGACAGGCTGTAAGGCGCTGCCAGAACGATACCGCTTGCAGATACCCGCATCTCCACACTTTTCTGCAGAGGAAGAAGGCGTCCTCATAGATACCGGAAACCTGACTTTGCCTCAGATTGATGGTCCTTTGGTGGTTGAAGGGGCAGGTGGCCTCATGGTGCCGCTCTCGCGCGAAACGCTTTTCATTGACCTATTCAGGAAATGGCAAGCGCCGATTGTGCTCTGTGCGCGTACTGGTCTGGGGACCATCAACCACACCCTGCTTTCCATCGAGGCACTTCGTGCTCGTGGCTGCGATCTGCTAGGCATCGTCTTCATCGGTGACGAGGTTGCCGATTCTGAGCGCACTATCGTGGAGTATGCAGGGGCGAAAAAGCTTGGCCGCTTGCCGGTGCTGCGCGACATCACTCCAAAAACAATAAGAACAGCGTTCGCAGAAAACTTCCTGCTGGAGGATTTCGGCGTACAACAGGAGGAGAACGCCTGATGGCGATCCGCTCGCCAATCTGGCACCCATTTACTCAGCACGCGGTTATGCCGGAGATGACCAAGATCACGGAAAGCTCTGGCGCATACCTGACAAAGCCCGATGGTGAGAAGCTGCTGGATGCCATCGCATCGTGGTGGGTCGTAACCCACGGCCATTGCCACCCGCATGTGATTGGTGCGATCAAGGATCAGGCCGATAAGCTGGACCAGGTTATCTTCGCAGGACACACCCATGAACCAGCAGAACGGCTGGCGCAGCAGCTGCTCAAGTGTACCCCTGATGGGCTGGACTACGTGTTCTTTTCAGATAGCGGCTCCACCAGTGTGGAGGTGGCGCTCAAAATGGCGCTCGGTTACTGGCATCATCTGCAAGATGATCGCAAACGCATCGTGGTGATGGAGAACAGCTACCACGGCGACACCATCGGCACCATGTCCGTTGGCGAACGTGGCGTTTTTAACCAGCCCTACAACCCACTCCTGTTCGATGTGTCGAAAGTACCATTCCCATCAGCGGGTCACGAACAAGATACGCTCGACGCATTGGAGAAACTCTGTGCGGAAGGCGATGTGGCAGCTTTCATCGTTGAGCCTCTGGTTCTTGGCGCAGGCGGCATGCTCATGTATTCCGCTGAAACATTGCGAGCCCTCTTTGAGATTTGCAAAAAGTACAATGTGCTCTTCATCGCAGATGAGGTCATGACCGGCTGGGGCCGTACAGGCAAAATGTTTGCCTGCGAACACGCGCAGATCACACCGGATATTGCCTGCTACTCAAAAGGCCTGACCGGAGGCTCGCTCCCACTTGCAGTCACAATGTGTTCTGCAGCTATCTATGACGAGCATTACTCCATGGACAGAAGTAAAACCTTCTTCCACTCAAGTTCCTACACCGCTAACCCCATTGCGTGTGCGGCTGCGGTCGCAAATTTGGAGATCTGGGAGAATGAACCCGTTCATGAGCGCATCGCAAAGCTGATGGAAATGCAGGCGGCTGGCCTCGCGCGTTTCAAAGATGACGATCGCTTCACCAACATCCGCCAGACCGGCACTATTGCTGCGATGGATATAAACGTGAAGGATCATGGCTACCTGTCTGATATTGGCCCGCGTCTTTATGCGTTCTTCCAAAAGAAGAACCTGCTGCTGCGTCCGCTCGGCAACACCCTCTATTCCATGCCGCCATATTGCGTAACCCAAGAGGATATCAATCGGATCTATGACGCCATTGCTGAGGCCGCTGATGAGCTCCTTTAAGGATCGCGGTGGTCTGATCGGTTTTGGGCATTATGCGCCTGAACGCCGCGTGCTGAACGCAGAGATTGAGCAGGATTTGGGATTGGAAGAGGGCTGGATTGAGCGCCGCACCGGCATTCGTGAGCGGCGCTACGTGTCCTCGGACCAAGCCCTTACGGATATCGCACTACCAGCCGCACAAATGGCAATTGAAGACGCTGGTATTGATCCGGCAAAGATCGGCCTGACCCTACTAGCTACCAGCACACCAGACCATTTGCTGCCACCCTCCGCGCCTCTCCTCATACACAAGCTCGGCCTGCCCAATTCCGGCGGTATCGATATGGCCGGAGCCTGCGCAGGTTTCCTCTACGCTCTGGCAATGGCAGACGCCTACGCAAAGGCGCAGGGCATCGCTGTTCTTGTGGTTGCAGCCAATATCTTAAGCCGGCGCATCAATCCGCAAGAACGTGCCAGCCGCGTCCTTTTTGCAGATGCCGCCGGTGCAGTGGTTGTCACGCCGCCAACTGATGACGGGCAGGGGATCCTTGCTGCCGATCTGACATCCGATGGCGCGCATTATGATCTGATCAAGATACCCGGAGGCGGAAGTCGCAATCCCTACAGGCCGGATATGGACCCCAACGAATATCTGATGAGCTTAAAAGGTGGTCAGACCGTATTTGCCAAGGCAGTGACAACACTCACAAACTCTGCCAAAAAAATCCTCAACCAGGCTGGTCTGACATCCTCAAACGTAGATCACTGGGTCCCACATCAGGCCAACTCGCGAATTATTCAGGCTGTCGGAACTAATCTTGCAATAAGTCCTGATAAGACACTGATGACACTAGGTGAATACGGCAACAGCTCCGCTGCAACGATTCCGTTTAGTTTATCCAAATGCAGCGAAGATCGCAGTTACCAATCAGGTGACAAGCTACTCTTGTCCGCCATCGGTGCTGGATTCGTCAGCGGATCACTGCTCATCGGTATCTAACCGAAGCGCTCCCTCGCAACAAAACTCGAGTGGGCGCATTTCACCAACTCAAAGCCTTGATCTGGTCGAGTCTGCGGAAAATTATACTTGCAGTTGGGGTGTCATCACGACTTCAAAAGCAGTTTCTCAAGAAAGTGAAGGGTAGGGCTCTGCCCAATGTGTTGACAGGAGACGTAAAAGCAAAAAGCTCCCGAATGGGAGCTTTGCTAAACCTCGTTTTACACCATGAGGTTAAATGGTGAGCCCGCACGGGTTCGAACCGTGGACCTACTGATTAAAAGTCAGTTGCTCTACCAGCTGAGCTACGGGCTCTTAGGCGTGACCGCTAGGTCGCTGCCTGTGAGGGGTCTTCTAAGGATTGCAGGGGCTTAGCGCAAGCGCTTTTTTTTATTTTCCACACAGTGCGCCTAACTTAGATTTGCCTCATATCATAGTCGTGTTCTCAACGCAGAAAACAGACAGGTTGAACCTCAAAATACCTACCTTGATAAGGCTGTCTCAATTTGCTCATTACAGCTCTACCTCCATTCAATGATAGGACCTGCTCTTTCAATCAGGCCAGCGGTCAAACATATTTTCAATCTAGGTCAATTTGTCTCAACTCCTCCGTAAAACTACAACCTAACACCTAATTACCTACGTATTATCACGGTTCGCAGCGAAATTTAGACGAAATCTCAAAAACATAAATAGCTAATAAATACAACATTCTAGACCTGTTGCGTCCTCTCAATAAAAGGTGTTTTTGCCTGAACTCAATTATGAGTTGTGAGATTTCTAAATACTGTGGAGATACCCACTTTCACCGAGGAGTGGGCCCCCGTTTTTGATCTTGCGCAAAGCAATCACTGCCGAATAAGCGCACCTACCTAATGTATATTCCTCATGCGAGTTAAGGTGTCTCGGAATGCGAGCTATCAGGTTGCGCACTGTCTTCCTTCTAATTTTCACGTTCTTCCTCAGTGCGTCGAGTTACGCGATAGCTGCGTCGGAATCCTCAAACCGTGTTCTTGACTTCGCAGAAAAGGTTGAGGTTACAAAGTTTTTCCCCGCTGCGGACAGATATGGTGAACTGCGTGACGACATCTCGGTTCTGCCAGCTTTGGCAGGGGATGAAGTTCTGGGCTGGGTTTTCCTGACCACTGACCTTGTTTCCACGACAGGGTACTCCGGCAAACCAATTGATACGCTGGTTGGTATCGACACGGACGGAATACTGACAAGTGTTCAGCTGGTAAAACACGCTGAACCGATCGTTCTGGTTGGTATTCCTGAGAGCGAGATCAAGCAGGTCACAGAGAACTACGCCGGCCTTGATATCAAGAAAGAAGCCGAGCAGTTTGGGTCTGCACATGAGCTCGACATTATCTCAGGTGCCACAGTCACTATCATGGTGATCGACGACTCTGTTGTCAGAGCGAGCCTGAAAGTGGCGCGCTCCCTCGGAATCGGCAATCTGAAAGACGCCTCCGCCGACAGCGGGCCAAAATTCGCGATTGATACAACTAAGACTGAACTCTCCGACTGGATGACACTGGTGGGCGATGGCTCAATCCGTCGCCTCACTCTTGATGTTGGGCAGATCAACGCAGCGTTCGTCGAGCAGGGCGATCCTAAAGCCATTAAACGCCCTGAAAAAGGTCCGGATACTGATGCCTATGTCGACATGTACATGGCTCTGGTTGATGTTCCTTCCATTGGCCGCACCCTCATGGGTGATGCAGAGTACGGCAACCTGCAAGACCGCCTTACAGAGGGTGAGCACGCCATCGCAGTTCTTGGTCGCGGCCGTTATTCCTTCAAAGGCACAGGCTACGTACGTGGTGGCATCTTCGACCGCATTCATCTAATCCAGGACGACATTTCCGTTCGCTTTAGAGATCGTCAGCACACGCGTCTGCGTGTTGTTGCAGCTGATGATGCTCCGACCTTCAAAGAATTGGACATCTTCACCATCCCGGCAGACACCGGTTTTGATCCGAGTAAACCCTTCCGGTTGCAGGTGTTGGTGCATCGCACGATTGGCGCCATTGAAAAGACGTTCCTGACCTTCGATCTGGGTTATCAATTGCCGCAGCAATACCTGAAGAGGGTTGAGGTAGCACCTGTTGCAGCCGTAGAGGCCGGAGATAACCCAAGTGCCGTTGCAGCGCCAGTTGATCAGGGCCGTACCGAGTTGTGGCAGCGGATCTGGGATGACCGGCAGGCTGATATCGCAATTCTGGGTATCGCACTAGCCGTTCTGACAGGCGTTTTCTTCTTCCAGATGCAGGTTGCCAAGTCTGAGAAGTTCACATTCTGGTTCCGTATCGGGTTCCTGACCTTCGTTCTGGTCTGGCTTGGTTGGATGCAAAACGCACAGCTGTCGGTTGTCAACGTTCTAGCGCTCTTCTCCGCGCTGACCACCGAGTTCAGCTGGACTGCATTCCTGATGGATCCACTGGTGTTCCTCTTGTGGTTTGCTGTTGCCGCAGCCCTCATCTTTTGGGGCCGTGGTGCCTACTGTGGCTGGCTCTGCCCATTCGGCGCGCTACAGGAGCTGACAAACCGGATCGCCAAATTCTTCAAGGTGCCGCAGGTAACGCTGCCATGGGGACTGCATGAACGCCTCTGGGCCGTGAAGTACATGATCTTCTTAGGCTTGTTTGGCCTGTCACTCTACTCACTGACAGTGGCTGAACATTACGCTGAAGTCGAACCATTCAAAACCGCAATCATCATGAAATTCCAGCGTGGGTGGCCATATGTGCTCTTCGCAGTCGCATTGCTGACCGCTGGTCTATTTATCGAGCGGTTCTATTGCCGTTACCTCTGTCCTTTGGGAGCTGCTCTCGCCATTCCTGCGCGCTTGCGCATGTTCGACTGGCTGAAACGCTACAAGGAATGCGGCAACCCATGCTCACGCTGCGAAAAAGAATGCATGGTTGGCGCCATCCATCCTGAAGGGCACATCAATCCAAACGAATGCCTGAACTGCCTGCATTGCCAGGTGCTGTATCAGAGCGACGACAAATGTCCGGTCTGCATCAAGAAGCTTGCCAGGCGCAAGAAGTTCGAAGCGCAGACGGGTATTTCAAAGACGGAAAAGGGCACTTCCGTCAAACAACCGGCTTAGGCCGTTCCATACGAGAAAGTTACAAGGGAGACTTTCATGTCTGATAAAAGAGAAACAGGTCTGTCACGCCGCGCATTGCTGAGCGGTACAGCTAAAACAGCTGCTGTTGCGGGTCTGGGTGCTGTTGCAGTGGCAAACACCAATGGCGGCATCTCTGCTGCACAAGCTGCGGAAGGCAGCTCTGCAAATGTTGCTCCAGGTGATCTGGACGAATACTACGGCTTCTGGTCTTCTGGACAGAGCGGTGAAGTGCGCATTCTCGGCATTCCTTCCATGCGTGAACTGATGCGTATTCCTGTCTTCAACCGTTGTTCTGCAACCGGTTGGGGCCAGACCAACGAATCCAAGAAAATTCTGACCGAAAACCTTTTGCCAGAAACCAAGGCATTCCTGGCAGCACACGGTATGGATCACTACGACAACGGTGACCTTCATCACCCACATATGTCCTTCACCGACGGCACATATGACGGTCGCTACCTGTTCGTAAACGACAAAGCCAACACGCGTGTTGCTCGTATCAACATCAAGACCATGAAGACCGATAAGATTATCGAAGTGCCAAACGCACACGATATCCACGGTCTTCGCCCTCAGAAATATCCACGTACCGGCTACATCTTTGCAAACGGAGAGCACGAAGCTCCACTCATCAACGACGGTAAGATCCTCGATAAACCAGAAGAATACAGCTGCATCTTCTCCGCGATTGACGGCGACACCATGGAAGTAGCATGGCAGGTTATGGTAACTGGTAACCTGGACAACTGTGATGCCGATTATCAAGGCAAATATGCGTTCTCAACCAGCTATAACTCAGAAATGGGCACTAATCTGGCAGAGATGACTGCGTCAGAAATGGATCACTGTGTTGTCTTCAACATCGCACGCATCGAACAGGGCGTAAAAGAGGGCGACTACCAGATGCTGAACGGTGTGCCTGTTCTTGATGGCCGTAAAGGCTCCAAGTACACCGCCTACATTCCTGTGCCGAACAGCCCACACGGCTGTAACACTTGCCCGGACAAAAAACACCTGATGATCGCTGGCAAGCTGTCTCCAACAGTGACCGTGATTGATGTAGACAAGCTGGATGCAGTGTTCGATGGCGCAGAGCCACGCTCTGCTGTTGTTGCAGAGCCAGAGTTGGGTCTTGGTCCTCTCCACACTGCATTCGACAACCGCGGCTTTGCCTATACCACGCTGTTCCTCGACAGCCAGATGGTGAAGTGGGATATCGACAAAGCGATCCGTCAGTACGCCGGTGAAGAAGTTGATCCAATCCACTCAAAGATCGATGTTGCGTATCAGCCAGGTCACAACCACACCACCATGGGTGAAACTCTGGATGCGGACGGTAAATGGCTTGTTTCTTTGAACAAGTTCTCCAAAGACCGCTTCTTGAACGTTGGTCCTTTGAAGCCAGAAAACGAACAGCTGATCGACATTTCCGGCGACGAAATGAAGATTGTTCATGACGGCCCGACATTTGCTGAGCCACATGACGTCATCCTCGTTCACCGCTCTATTGTGAACCCGAAATCTGTTTGGGATCGTAACGACCCAACATTTGCTGATGCAGTTGCGCAGGCAAAAGCAGACGGTGTTGATCTGGAAGAAGCAGAACATGTTATCCGCGACGGTAACAAGGTTCGTGTTTACATGCACTCTGCAGCACCAATGTTCTCTCTCGAGAAGTTCACCGTGAAGCAGGGCGACGAAGTCACCGTTTATGTCACCAATATTGACGATATCGATGACCTGACACACGGCTTCTGTATCTCCAACTACGGCGTAGCGATGGAAGTTGCCCCTCAGGCAACAGCTTCCGTAACCTTCATTGCGGAGCGTCCAGGCGTTCACTGGTTCTACTGCCAGTGGTTCTGTCATGCGCTGCACATGGAAATGCGCGGTCGTATGTTCGTAGAACCACGCGACGCATAAGGAGCAGCGGGCATGACAAGGTTAGTCTGGGAAATAGTGCTGGGAGCGACCGCTCTGGTCGGCGTGAGCATTGCAGCGCACGCCGCCGAGCTAAAGGTTCCTGCGCAGCCCGATGCCTTAGCCCGCGCCTTGGAAAAGGCGCAGGACGGAGACGTTTTGCGCCTTTCTGCTGGAATTTATCAGGGACCGGTCGTTATCGACCGGTCTTTGGTGCTTAAAGGAGAGCCGGGCGCAGAGCTTAAGGGCAATGGCAAAGGCTCGGTCATTACTGTCGAAGCACCCGATGTGGTCGTCGATGGACTGGTGATCACCGGTTCAGGTCTTTCCAACGAAACAATTGATTCTGGCGTAAAGCTGACACAAAATGCAGACCGGGCCCGAATTACTGGCAATAAATTCCTCAACAATCTGGTGGGGGTGAATGCCCACGGACCAGATGACGCCTATATTGCCGACAACCTGATTGAAGGACGTCAGGATCTGCGCCCCAATGAGCGCGGCAACGGTATATACGTCTGGAATGCTCCAAGACTTATCGTGGAATATAACACCATTCGGTATGGTCGGGACGGTATCTTTGTAAACACCAGCCCGAATGACACCTTCAGAAACAACTACATTGAAAACGTGCGCTTTGCCGTTCACTACATGTATGGCAACAGGGGTGTGATCTCCAACAACGTATCGGTGGGCAACCACATTGGTTACGCACTGATGTTCTCTGACAGGCTCACCATCACAGGCAATACATCCGATGGTGATCGCGATCATGGCCTAATGCTAAATTACGCCAACAATGCAGTCATCACCGGAAACTACGTCAAAGCCTCTCCGGAAAAATGTCTTTTTATGTACAACGCCAACAAGAACACTGTTGACGGAAACAGGTTTGAGCGCTGCGAAATCGGAGTTCACTTCACAGCCGGTTCTGCCAGAAACAAATTCTCCAACAACGCCTTCATCGGAAACAAAACACAGGTCAAGTACGTGGGCACACGTCACCTGGAGTGGACGTACGAGGGCAGGGGGAATTTCTGGAGTGATCACTCAGCCTTTGACATGAACGGAGATGGAATAGCCGACACCGCCTATCGGCCAAACGACATGGTCGACCAAATTCTCTGGACACAACCCTCTGCAAAACTGCTCACCGGTAGCCCTGCGGTTCAGCTTCTCAGTTGGACACAGTCGCAGTTCCCGGCGCTTTTGCCAGGCGGCATCGTGGATACAAAACCACTGATGCACCCTCCGGAGATAACACTGCCGAAGGTAGGAGCAAGAAGATGAACACAACAGTTCTTCGAGTTGAAAACGTCCGCAAAACCTTCGATGGACGGGATGCTGTTAAAGACCTTTCTTTTGAGCTGGGAAGCGCAGAGAGGGTAGCGCTGCTCGGGCACAACGGGGCAGGCAAAACGACATTCTTCAAGATGTCGCTTGGCTTTTTGACCCCGACAGAAGGACGGATTGAAGTTTTGGGCGCGCAGCCCGGCAGTGATAAAGCGCGTGCGTCCACCGCGTTTCTGCCTGAATCTGTCGCCTTTCAAAGAACCCTGACAGGTGTCGAGGTTCTCAAATACTACGCCAGACTTAAAGGCGAAGACGCAAAGAAAGCCGTTGGTTTGCTTGAACGCGTCGGCCTTGCAGAAGCGGGCCGACGCCGCATCGGAACATACTCGAAGGGTATGCGCCAACGTCTGGGACTGGCTCAGGCCCTGATCGGAACACCCAAACTGGTTCTGCTTGATGAGCCGACCAGCGGTCTTGATCCGATCTCCCGCCAGAACTTTTATGATCTGGTGACCGAGATCTCCGCAAACGGGGCCACCGTGCTGTTGTCCTCCCACGCTCTGACAGAAATGGAAGCACGCACGGATCGCATCCTGATCATGTCCCAAGGTCGATTGGTTGCCAACGACACGCTGGAAAACCTGCGCACAGCGGCACGACTGCCAATCAGACTGAAGGTGAAGTCAAAAGACGAACCGGCAGAGCAACTTGCTGATCGACTGGGCGGAACTCCCGTTAATTGCCGCTCCGTAGAGATCATGTGTGCACACGAAGACAAGATCGCGAGAATTGCAGCCGTCACCAGTCTGGGCTCTATGATTGATGACATTGATGTGCATCTGCCAACGCTGGATGATGTCTATAAGCACTTCTCTGAAAAAGCGCACCACGAAGACAGAACAGGGGGGGCCTAAGATATGTTGCAACGTATCCTGACTGTAGCTCATCAAGAGTTCCGCATCGGCCTGCGCAACCGCTGGATCCTGCTATCTGTCATAATCCTGAGCGCCTTCTCACTGGCGCTGGCCTTGCTCGGCTCAGCCCCTGCTGGTACGCTCGATGTAAGCCGTATGACAATCACAGTGGCCTCCCTCGCCAGCTTGTCCGTCTATCTGGTTCCGCTGATTGCGCTGTTGCTGGCCTTTGATGCGGTTGCAGGCGAGATCGAACGCGGCACCTTGCTGCTGATTTTCTCATCCCCAATAACCCGCAGTGAGTTCCTCATCGGTAAAGCCGTTGGCCACACCTGCGTCCTGCTCCTTGCTTTGACACTTGGATATGGCTCAACAGCATTGATGCTTACATTCACCGGCGGTGGCGACACCAGTGGCTTTATTGACTTTGCGCGTCTTATCGCAACTTCAACTGTTCTCGGGTTCGCCTTCCTCTCGCTTGGCTATGTTGTCAGCTCACTTGTCCGGCAGGTGACAACAGCAGCTGCCATGGCAATTGGCATCTGGCTTGTGCTTATCGTGCTTTACGATCTTGCCTTGCTCGGTGCATTGGTTGCAGACAGCGAAGGCTTCTTTGCCTCCAGCGTTTTCCCGTTTGCTCTTCTGGCGAACCCGGCAGACGCATTCCGTCTGTTCAACCTGTCTGCACTGGATGCCAACGCCATGGTTGGCGGGATGGCAGGTGTGGCAGAAAGCCTTCCATTCTCACCAATTGCTGCTCTTGTATCAATCTTTGTGTTTGCAGGCGTTGCGATGTCTGGCGCAATCCTGCTGCTTAAGAGGGTTTCCCCGTGATGAAAAAACTATTCGCAGTCATTGGCCTCGCGTTGCTTGTGGCAGCGTGTCAGGAAAAAGAAGAAGCCGCCAAACCCGCTCCAATGGAGTTGAGTTCAGAAGCTGCCGGCTTCTATTGCCAAATGACCGTACTGGATCATGACGGACCAAAAGCCCAGATCCATTTGGCTGGAAGCCCGTTCCCGCTCTGGTTCTCTCAGGTGCGCGATGCCGTCGCCTTCACCCGTTTGCCTGAAGAATCCAAAGACTATGTGGCAATCTACGTGAACGACATGGATAAAGCCGAAAGCTGGGAGCAGCCTGGAACCGACAACTGGGTTGACGCTGATGCCGCTTTCTTCGTGATTGAGAGTACGCAAAACGGCGGCATGGGCGCTCCAGAGGCCATCCCGTTCGGAACACTGGCCGGTGCCGAGAAGTTCTCGTCAGAGAACGGCGGCAAGGTTGTTCAACTTGCAGACATTCCGGACGACTACGTGCTCCAACCAGTCGAGTTTGAACTCAGTGACGCCTCAAACAACTGATCCGTCCAACAGCAAGTATGAAACAAAAAACGCTCCCTAAATGGAGCGTTTTTCATGTTGGTAATGCCAGAAGATCAAAGCCAGTCAGATCAAATTTTGCTCCGCGCTGGGTATCCAACTTTAAGCTCTGGCTCACAATCAGATAGAGCAGCACTCAGAAGAACATCAACATCTCCGAAATGTACCGGAAAATCAGGGTGATAGATTAGGTCTTCATACGCCAAGCGCATTCGGTAAAAGACAGGTATCTGATGTATGAATCTGGCAGAGTTTGTTCCACAGTACCAATGTCACAATCAGATAGACGGTGAGGATTTCAGATCTTGGAGGGTGCTAGGTCACAATGAAGCAACGAAAGCGAGTGCCGCAAAATTAACAGCCCCGTCAGCCCCCGAACATCGCGGCCAATTAAAATTTTCCTTTGTGCAAAAATGATTTGTGCACCTGTTCTGTGCCCTCCGATGCCGAGAACCACAATATTGTGCTTGTCAGATGGGTATACCATGAGTAAATGGGGCAAAATCATTTCTGGAAGGAGATAAATGGTTGCCAGATAATCAAGGTAATGCCCATGCGGTTTACGGTATGGGGCGTTGGGGTCGAGATCTTCTCTCTGTACTGCCAAACGGTGATATAGCTCTTAGTAATCCTTTGATGCCGGATGCTCCGAAAGTGAGCCTGCCGGAGATCGTTCATGACCTTGAACAACGTGGCATCCACTCTCCGCTTTTGCTGCGCGTAAGTTCGTTCCTGCAAAACGAAATCGCTCACATCAATAACTCAATGACAGATGCGATCAAACGCGTCGGTTATAAGGGCAAGTTTCGCGGTGTCTATCCGATCAAGGTAAATCAGCAAGCGCAGGTTGTTGACCGCATTGTTGAGTTTGGTCGGCCATACTCATATGGCCTGGAGGCAGGTTCCAAACCTGAGCTTGTCATTGCTCTCGCGCATCGCCTGCCCAAAGATGCGCTCATCGTGTGCAATGGCGTCAAAGATGAAGAGTTCATCCGCCTCGCAATTCTTTCACGCAAACTCGGCTTCAACACCATTATCGTGCTGGAAAGCCCGAAAGAACTCGATACCGTTATTTCTGTTGTCGAGGAGCTTGGTGAAGAGCCTTTGCTGGGAGTACGGGTTAAACTGACTAACCAGATCGGTGGCAAGTGGGAAGAAAGCTCCGGCGACCGCTCCACATTTGGCATGAACACCGATCAGCTGGTTTCAGTCATCGATAAACTGCGCGAGGCAAAACTGCTCCACTGCCTGAAGCTGCAACACTCGCACCTTGGCTCGCAGGTGCCAGACGTCAACGATGTCCGTCGCGCGGTGGGCGAAGCATGTCGTTACTTTGTCGAACTGACAAGGGAAGGGGCTGAGCTGACCCACCTGGATCTCGGCGGCGGTCTTGGTGTCGACTACACCGGTGAGAAAAAGGCAGTTGAGAACTCCACCAACTACTCGGTTGAAGAATACTGCTCCAATGTGGTGGAAACCGTTGCCTATGCAATGGACGAGGCGGAACTCACGCACCCTACATTGATTACCGAGAGTGGCCGCGCCGTAGTGGCAACATCCTCAATGCTGATCTTCAACGTGCTTGAAGCAACCTTGTTTGATGCACCAACCGCACCAAAGCCCGAAAAAGATGACCACCACATGGTCTCGGACCTTGCGGCCGTTGAAGGTTACCTCAACGCAGAGCGGCTTCAGGAATGTCTGAACGACGCCTCATTCTACCGCAATGAACTACGCGCACTATTCCGCCGTGGATATATTGACCTGCGCCAGATGGGCCGGTCTGAGCGCATCTATCTGCATCTTATGTCCAAGATTAAGGAACTGGCACCTCCAACAGGCAGTGCGCCGGAGATTGACGAGCAGCTGGAGAAGGTAGCGGATATCTACCATTGTAACTTCTCGCTATTCCAGTCTCTGCCGGATGTTTGGGCGATCGACCAGCTCCACCCAATCGTCCCGCTGCAGCGTTTGAATGAAGCACCGGATCGACGTGCTGTCATCTCCGACATCACTTGCGATAGCGATGGCAAGGTAGACAAATTCATCCTGGCAGACGGTATCTCACCGTCGCTGCCAGTGCACACCCTTGAAGAAGGCAAGCCTTACTATCTCGGCGTTTTCTTTGTTGGAGCCTATCAGGAAACACTGGGTGACCTGCACAATCTGTTTGGCGACACCAATGTGGCAACCATCGATTTGAGAGCTGATGGCGGATTTGATCTCCTTCAGGAAGTGGAAGGGGATACAATTTCGGAGGTTCTCTCTTATGTAGAGTATGATCCACGCGATTGTGTAGATGCGTTCCGCAAACTCATCGATGAGGCGGTCTCCGCCGGAACACTAAAGAATGCTGACCGACGCACGTTGGTTGCTGCCTATCGTGACAGCATCAACGGCTACACATATTACGAATAATCCAGTAACCGGGGAATAGACATGGGTAAGACTCTGGTAATCGGCGCAGGTGGGGTTTCCTCTGCTGCCGTACACAAAATGGCAATGAATTCGGATATCTTCTCCGAAATTACGCTGGCATCCCGTCGCAAGTTCAAATGCGACGAGATCGCCAAGAGTGTTAAGGAGAAAACCGGCGTTGAGATCAAGACAGCTGAAGTTGACGCAATGGACGTTGCTGCAGTTGTTGCGCTGATCAAGCAAAGCGGCGCTGAGCTTCTTGTGAATCTGGCGCTGCCTTATCAGGATCTCAAGCTGATGGACGCCTGTCTGGAAGCTGGGATCAACTATCTGGACACCGCAAACTACGAGCCGGAAGACGAAGCAAAGTTCGAGTACCACTGGCAGTGGGCCTATCAGGAGCGCTTCAAAAAAGCAGGCTTGACCGCGATCCTCGGCTCTGGCTTCGATCCGGGCGTAACTTCCGTGTTCGCAACTTGGCTGAAGAAGCACAAGCTCGACACCATCCGCCAGATCGACATTCTCGATTGTAACGGCGGTGACAACGGCAAGGCGTTTGCAACCAACTTCAACCCGGAAATCAATATCCGCGAAGTTACCGCAGACGCACGCCACTGGGAAAAAGGCGACTGGGTCACCAGCCCTGCAATGACACACAAAGTGGCATTCGACTTCCCGGGTGTTGGCGAAAAGAACATGTACCTCATGTACCATGAGGAACTGGAGAGCCTGAAAACCCACTTCACCGAGATTGAGCGTGCTCGTTTCTGGATGACCTTCGGCGACGCCTACATCAACCACGTGCGCGTGCTTGAAGGCATCGGCATGACCTCCATTGAGCCAGTCATGCACGAAGGCCACAAGATCATCCCACTGCAGTTCCTGAAATCCGTTCTGCCCGATCCAAGTGATCTGGGTGAGCTGACCAAAGGCAAGACCTGCATTGGTGATATCGCAACCGGTCAGGCAAAAGACGGTTCCGGTGAGAAAACCTACTACATCTACAACATCTGCGACCACGAAGAGTGCTACGCAGAGGTTGGATCTCAGGCTGTGTCCTATACAACTGGCGTTCCGGCCATGATCGGCGCGGCAATGGTGCTGAAAGGCATCTGGAAAGAACCGGGTGTTTGGAACATGGAACAGCTAGACCCAGATGCATTCATGGACATGCTGAACGAGCACGGCCTGCCTTGGCAGGTGCATGAGCTTGACGGCCCGGTTCAGTTCTAAACTGATGGCTGGGATGATGCAGACACAGGCAGGGGATGCGGGAGCTTTCAAGACCTTTGATCTCTCCCGGGTCCCAAGTCCATGCTTTGTCGTTGATGAGGTTGCGGTCCGTCGCAACCTCTCTGTTCTTAAGGATGTCGCGGACCGCTCAGGCGCACACGTCCTTTCCGCGTTAAAAGCGTTTTCTATGTTTTCGCTCGCGCCCGTGGTGCGCGAGTATCTGGAAGGTACCTGTGCCTCAGGGCTTTATGAGGCACGTCTTGGTCGCGAGAAATATGGCGGCGAAGTTGCTACTTTCTGCGCAGGCTACAAATCCAGCGAGATCGATCAGATCATTGGCTACAGCGACCATATGATCTTCAACTCACCGACGCAGAAAGACCGCTTTTTGCCAAACGTACGCGCTGCTCAGCATGACGTTGATGTGGGCCTGCGCATCAATCCGGAGCATTCCGAAGGTGAGGTTGAAAAGTACGATCCGTGTGCACCATGTTCACGACTGGGCTTTCCAGTTTCCAGACTGGATGCCGAGGTGATGCAAGGTGTTGACGGCATCCACATGCACACATTGTGCGAGCAGGGGTTCGAACCACTTGAGCGCACATGGAATGCGCTGAAGGACAAGATCGCCCCATACCTCGACCAGCTGAAGTGGATCAATTTTGGCGGTGGCCATCATATCACCCGCGAGGACTACGACCGTGAAGCCTTGATTGCTTTCATCAAGGACGTGCGCGAAGCAACCGGACTGGAAGTCTATCTGGAGCCGGGGGAGGCTGTTGCACTGGATGCTGGCATTCTGGTTGGCGAGGTGCTGGATCTGCCGGTAAACACCATGAACCTGGCTATCGTGGACATTTCCGCAACCTGTCATATGCCGGACGTGATTGAAGCCCCGTACCGTCCAGCCATGCTGGGCGAGGTGAAGCAGGGCCATACCTACCGTCTGGGCGGTCCTTCATGTCTTGCAGGTGATGTCATCGGTGATTACACACGAGCAGAGCCGCTGAAGATTGGCGACCGTTTCGCCTTTTTGGATCAAGCCCACTATTCAATGGTCAAGACAAACACTTTTAACGGCGTTCCCCTGCCAACACTTGCAGTTTGGAATTCCGAAAGTGACGAGCTTAAGATCATTCGTGAGTTTGCCTACAACGATTTCCTGAACCGTCTTTCCTAAGGGTACGAAATGTCTGTTTTTCTTGACAGTGAACTCACTAAAGCTGAACGCAGTGCAAAAGACGCGCTCTTTACCATTATTCCCATGCCATTGGAGCGCACCGTCTCTTACGGTTCAGGCACCGTTAAAGGCCCTGAGGCTATCATCGAAGCCAGTAACGAACTGGAACGCGGCAGCAACGGTGTTGAGCCTTGTGCGTCTGGCGTAGCAACGGAAGCACCAGTGGACTGTGAAGGCCCACTACCAGAGGTCATGGAACGACTGGCACAGCGCACAGAAGCTGCCGTGAAAGCCGGGAAAGTCCCGGTCACGCTAGGCGGGGAGCATTCCTTGTCCTATGGCGCTGTATCCGGCGTCGCACGAGCACTCGGCAAACCGGTCGGCATTGTTCAGGTGGACGCTCATGCTGACTTGCGCGTTGCATACCAGGGCGAGAAGCACTCTCACGCCTCTGTCATGAACCTACTGGTGGAAGAGGGCAACTCACTAGCCCAGTTAGGTGTTCGCGCGCTTTGCCAGCAGGAAAAGGACAGCCGTACAGCCAACAATGTGTTCTTTGTTGATGCGGAAGAGCTGGTCACCAAGGGCCTACATGCCATTGACCTGCCAGAAGATTTTCCGGAACACATCTACATTTCGTTTGATGTGGATGGTCTGGACCCGTCACAGATGCCAGCAACCGGCACACCGGTACCCGGTGGTCTGGGATACTATCAGGCACTGCATCTGGTTGAACATGCACTAAAGGGGCGCAAGTGTGTCGGTCTCGACGTGGTCGAGCTTGCCCCAGACGGTAATGCTGCGTGGGATTTCACCGCAGCTCAGATCACCTACCGCCTGATGGCCGCAGCACTGAGCTCACGAGAGCAATAAAAGCTAATTTCCAAAACAACCAAGAGCTGCGATCTCACGATTGCAGCTCTTTTTGTATCAACAAGACAGAGGACGATGGGCAGGGCCGCAGGAGTTAAACTGCCCGTTATCTTCTGACTGTTTCCTTGACGCTTAAGCCATTGAAGCCCGTTTGAGAACAGGCCTACGCAACAACCTCTTGGCGTACACGGCTCAGGCTGACGAAACTAGCCAGCAGCGCAGATAAGCTGGCAACGCCAAGCGCGACAGTGGATGCGTTTGAGAGCGAAACACTTGCAAAAATGAGTGACATGGAGATTGAGCCAATGGTTTGCCCCATAAGTCGTGCCGTACCTTGCGCAGCACCTGCTGCCCCACTGCGCACCTTTGGTACTGAAAGCAATAGAACCTGATTGTTCGGGGTTTGAAACAGACCAAAACCGATTCCTGCCAGCACTGTTCCAACCAAAAAGGCCGTCGCAGCAGAGTCTGTTGGAAACACGTCAATAATGAACAAGCCAACGGCAAGAAAGGCTGCGCCGACAGCGCAAAGCCATGCAACTTTGATGCGCTTTGCCAGTTGCGCAGCAATCGGCGCGACCACCGCCACAGTTATAGGCCACGGCATCATAAAAAGCCCAATCTGGATTGGGCTCATATCTAAGTTGTGGTGCAGGTAAAACGGAAGGGCAACGAAACTAAGCGTCTGGCTGGCAAAACATAAAACAGAAGTGATCGCAGCCGATCGAAACGCAGGGGCGGCAAGAAGATCCGTGGGAACAATTGGTGAAGTGACGCCGCGCTCCATATACAATACTGCCAGAAGGCAAAGGATTGAGGCCACTATCAGAAAGGCACCAAATATCGGAGCACTGGTCATTTGATCTGCGCCCGTAAAGAATAAAACAAACATCAGGGCATTGGCCAGAAGTACCGATTTGCTCAAGCGCCGCGTAAGCCCTCCAACTTTGCTCAAAAGCCCACCACTCAGCAAGATGATGATACCGATCGGCACATTGACGGCAAAAAGCCACGGCCAGTGTGCCACTGCCAAAATTGCTCCAGCAATGCCCGGACCTGCCGCAGAAGAAATAGCAATAACCATTGCATTGAAGCCGATTACTGTCCCCAGCATCCGATGCGGCACGGCAAAACGCAGGTTCATGGCAATAAGAGCCATGATCGCACCTCCGCCCAGCCCCTGAACAAAGCGTGCCAAAATCAGAACTGACAGACTTCCCGCAAAGGCACAGATAGCCGAGCTGATGGTAAATGCGGCAACACCCGCCAGAAACACACGCCGCGGGCCAATGATTTCGCCAAGCGCACCACAGGGCAAAAGAGCAACAAGCACAGCAAGCTGGTAACTTGAAACCACCCAGACAGTGTCACTTGGGCTGGCGTTGAAGGAGGCTGCAATTGAGGGCAGTGCAACATTTGCAATAGCACCATCAAGAACAACAAGAACAAGCGAAACGAACAGGACTGCAAGTGCCATGTAGCGCTGTGGCGCGGGGAGGCCATCATGATGAGATTGAGAAGTAGTAACAGCGGACATTAACGCAAACCTTAGTCATTTCTTTTAGTCAGACAATAACAGCGACAGATACAGTGCGCCAGACGCAATGAAGTAAATAGAGAGTTGCGCTAAACGCCTCACATTGATAATTTGCTCCATGCCTAAGTTAGACCTTAACCTTCTCATTGCATTGGATGTATTGCTTCACGAACGCAGTGTAACGGCCGCCGCCCGCGAACTTGGCTTGAGCACCTCTGCCATGAGCCGTACGTTATCGCGCCTGCGCTCGGCCACAGGCGATGCACTTCTTGTTCCCGCCGGACGAGCCATGGTGCCGACACCCCACGCTCTGGAAATTGCCGCTGAGGTTCACGCACTTGTGGGGGCAGCGCAAAAGGTGCTCAGCACACCACCAGAGCTCGACATTCGCGAACTACAAAGAGATTTCACCATTCGCGCAAATGCGGCTTTTGTCTTTATGCATGCCGCCCGTTTGAGCACCATGGTCATGGAAACAGCTCCAGGCGTCAGACTGCGCTTTGCCGCAAAGCCGGAAAAAGAAATTCACTCACTGAGACATGCAATAGTGGATCTGGAGATTGGTGTGATTTCAGGTGATGGAGCCGAGCTGCGCGCCCAGACCCTTTATCGGGACTCTTTTGTTGGCATTGTGCATTCTGGGCACCCACTGCTGATGAAAACGCCGGTCAGTGTAGATGACTATGTTGCCTGGCCGCATGTTGTCGCCTCCAGACGGGGAAGTTTTACCGGCCCTATCGACGACGCACTCGCAAAGCTTGGTCTCGCGCGCAATGTGAACGTGGTGGTCCCCAGTTTCCCATCTGTGATTGCAGTGGCGGCAGAATCTGATCTGATTGGCCTTATACCTCGCTCCTACTGCCGTGCAGGGTTGGCGGCTCAAACAGAAATGTTCGAGTTACCAGTCAGCACGCCTGAAGTCACAGTCTCCCAAATCTGGCACCCACGCATGGACGCCGATCCCGGCCATCGTTGGCTGAGAGGACTAATCTTCGATGCCTTTAGATCTTAGAGACGCTGATGAAGTCCTGCAGAAGGAAAGTGGAGTATCCCTTGAAGGCCTTTCCGAGAGGAGATAGCGCGCTACATCTTTCCGGGACTTTTGTCGATTTTCTAGGACTTCCACCAGATTTCGAACAGCTTTTGTTCTCATCCAGACAACAAAAAAACCACCATGAAGGTGGGTTCTTTTTGTCTTATCTATCAATAAGATAGATGGCGGAGAGGGTGTCCGCCAGATATATGTTTATTGCTATTCTTTATATTCCATATTAATACGCTATCACATTGTACCATAAACCTTATTATTTCACATTCGTTTATCCATGACCATTGATGCTTGTCCATAGCCGCGTTATAAAGTGGGGCAGAAAATGGGGCATGATGGGGATACGCTATGGCACGGCAGCTCAATAAACTCACCGCCATTCAGGTCAAAAAGCTCACGAAAGCAGGACGACACAGCGACGGTGGCGGGCTTTATCTGCACATCTCCAAGAATGGTGGGCGGCGCTGGATCTACCGCTATTCTGTGAAGGCTGGTGACAAAGCTCGTTTACGCGAAATGGGGCTTGGGTCTGCTCGTGATGTTTCCCTTGCTCAGGCCAGACAACTGCGCCAAGAAGCGAGCAACCACGTCCTGATCGGGCGCGACCCAATTGCAGAGCGCGACAAGGATACTCAGACCTTCACCTTCGGCAAGGCGGCCACAGACTTCGTCAATGCCAAGGAAGGCGAATGGAAAAATGAGAAGCACCGGGCTCAGTGGCGCTCTACCCTTGAGACCCATTGCGCGGCCATCTGGGAGGTGCCCGTTGACCAGATCGGCATAGACGAAGTTCTGGGTGTCTTGAAACCCATTTGGGGGCGCATCCCGGAAACCGCGACCCGTGTACGTGGGCGTATTGAGCGGGTTCTGAATGCCGCCAAGGCACGCGGATGGCGCTCAGGCGAGAATCCAGCGCTCTGGAGAGGCAATCTGGATCATTTGCTACCCAAGCCTCAGAAGCTGGCACGCGGCCATCACGCGGCACTCCCATACAAAGACGTTCCCGACTTCATGCAGATGCTGCGCGAGCGCACGTCTGTGTCAGCTCGTGCACTTGAGTTTCTCATTCTAACCGCAGCCCGCAGCGGCGAGGTACGGGGTGCGCTTTGGCAAGAGATCGACATGGAGCCTATGATCTGGACGATACCAGCCGAGCGTATGAAAGCAGGCCGTCAACACCGTGTGCCCTTATGTCAACGCGCCATGGAGATTTTGAAACACGCAGGACCTGCCGGAGGCGATGACTATGTCTTTCCGGGCAACAGGACTGGCAGCGCGCTTTCGGATATGACCTTGAGCATGATGGTTCGGCGATTGGGATACGATGTGATCACGGTGCACGGCTTCAGGTCTTCCTTCAGAGACTGGGCTGCGGAAGAAACAGATCATGCCCGCGAAGTTGCCGAATCGGCGCTGGCTCATGTGATCGGCGACGCAACAGAACGCGCCTATAGACGCGGTGATGCGCTCGAAAAACGACGCTCTCTGATGCGCGACTGGGAGGCTTTCTGCACAAAGAAGCCATGGCAAAGCTAAATTTTCTCAAAAAAATTTCACCAAACTAACACTTCAAAAACAATCACTTAAACTGATCTCCACCCCATTCCCTTGCGGACCACTAAAAAAAATACAGAAGCAGGGACGACGACTCCTTTCCCGCATCCGTACGTTTGGACCATCGATCTTCCGTCTGTGTTGCGATGAACGCCCGCAGACAGGTTGGTCACAATCCGAATGGAGGCCGCAATGGTCCTTAATGTTTATGAAGCTTGCCAATTCCTGAGTATTGGCCGAACCAAGCTCTATCAATTGATAAAGGACGGGAAAATCCCAGCCAAAAAACTGGACGGCAAAACGATCTTCTTGAAGCAAGACCTTGAAGACTTCGTCACCCAGCTTCCTTCGCTCTAAAGCCTGGAAGCTTTTCAATAACCTGGGTGTAAGCTACTTACTCATACCTCCTACAAATACACATACCTGCCCACCCTTCTTGTTACCTGGCATCTGCCGGAAAAAGGGACAGGATGTTCAAAATTAAAGAACAACTCGCTCAGAACGCAAAGAGCGAAAAACCAAGTCAAATCTTAGATGATCACTCAAGCAATGGGAGCGACCATAATTTGAAGGTCGCCCTGGCATGGGCAAAGCGTGGCTTTCGGGTTCACCCCTGCGCGCAGGACAAGACACCGCTGACACAGTGGACAAAGACGGCAACATCAACCGAACAGGAGATCCACGCCCTGTGGGACGAGTACCCCGGCGCTCTGCCCGGTCTCATTGCTGAGAATGTCATCTGTCTCGACTGCGACCGCCATCACGAAGGTCAGGACGGTGTGGCCGCACTAGAGAGCATCGTGGACGATATGGGCTTGAATCCTGACGGAGCGCTGGTCGTCGAAACGCCATCAGGAGGCAGACACTACTACTTCAAAGCGCCGGAGGACTTGTCTGTCGGAAACTCAACTGGCAATCTGCCCAAAGGCATAGACGTGCGCTCAGGCGGCAAAGGGTATGTCATAGCGCCAGGAACACAGCTGGCAGACGGCAGAGCATATATATTGCTCGGTGGCCCTGACCCAGCCTCTGAGAGCTTCTGGGACCACTTGGCTCAGCTACCTGAAGGGCTGCGCTCCATCATCAACGCAGATAACGCCAGACAGCAACAGGGCGCTACTGGAGCTACTCCTGTTCTCACCAACGGTTCTTCCCTGCGGATGCCTTCGCGAGGGAACGGGCTGCTAAGTTGCATATCTAACGAATTGGCCAACACACCTGAGGGTCAACGTGGAAGCACGCTCAATAGTCTGGGTTATCGTGTCGGACGCAAAGTTGGCGCAGGCGATATAGACCGTCATGCTGCAGAACACGCGCTATGGCATGCTTCAGTGCATAACGGCCTGATCACCACAGACGGCGAAGCCTCTGTGCGCGACCAAATCCAACGGTCGCTTGGTGATGGCGCGGCACACCCCCTCGGACTGCCAGAGCGTCCGTTGATCACGCCTGAGCTCGCCTCCGCATCCCAGCCGCAAAACGCCCAGGAAGCAGCACAGCGCTGGCAGCAGAATATTGTCCATGACTTCGGCGATATTCTCGATAGCCCTCTGGAGGTTATTCCTGGTTTTATTGCCAAAGGGCAAGCCGGAGTTCTCACCGGCCCATGGGGCCTTGGAAAGACCTTTCTGGCACTTGAATGGGCTGTCTGCGTCGCTGAGGGCCTGCCCATCAATGGCATCATGCCGGAAGTCTCCGGCCCTGTGCTCTATAGCTATGGGGAGGGTGAAAGTGACTTTGGCAGGCGGGTGGAAGCCTGTCTTCGTAAGCATAGGCTGAACAAGAGGCCCGACAACCTGATTTTCTATAATGACACGCCAAATCTCTGCGACGAACAGGACGTCAATTCCTTCATTGAGGAACTGCTCAGACAGGGGAGCATCAAAAGCCCACCAGTGCTGGTCACCATCGATACGCTTGCCAGATCAATCAAGAATGGAGTGGATACGGACAACAGCCTGATGCGCCTTGCAGTAAACAGTATTCTGGGTATCCGCAATCGGACAGATGCAGCAACCATGGTGGTCCATCATCCGCCTGTACCAAGCGAGAACGGCGGCACCTACCAGAAGCGCCCGCGCGGTGGCGGAATGCTTGAGGCCGACCTTGATTTCTCTCTCTTGCTCGGACAGAGCGAGAAGGACAAGCCCATTACCCTCTCCATCCGCAAACAAAAATCACTCCCAGATTCGGCCAAACTGGCCTTTGAGCTGGAAGTGGTTGAGCTTGGAGCGCACACCAGAACCGGTAAGCCGGTAACGAGCTGCGCAGTCAATTTCGTGCCAGTGCCTGAGAACACCTCATCCAAGAAACCGCCAAGGCCACCTGCGGGTCTAGCGGCCCTTCAGGCCGCAATTATGGAAGACGGTGACGACATAGTCTTTGCTAATGGAGCATCCCATAGGGCGATCTCCCAAGATCATGCAATCAACGTCCTCAAAAGGGATGCGCTTGCCAAAGGAAACCAAGAGGAGAGCGGGAGACGCGCATATCAGCGCCATCTAAAAGCCGCCCACATCATAGAGGAGAGCGGATACGTTCGGCTAACCGAAACGGCAACAGGGGCTTCTTAAGTCCCTGCAATAGTGCTGGGCTTGCTGCCCAGAGGCGCTAGAACTTGCAAGAACATTCGGCCACAGAAATGCCTGGCAACTCAGCTAAAATCCGGGAGACAGGCGTGTTTCAACCCGTCGCTCTGACCAAGTACGGCAAGATTAGAGCTTGCAACTTGCGACCTGATCCATAAGAGCACCCCTTCAAAATACGTACCCAAGTTTTAGCCTAGGTTGAGGCTCCAGATGGTATCTTTCGATCGCATTGGCATTGATCTGATAAAGTTGTTTGGGAAGAGCTGTTTGTCACTTTGTTGACGGCAGATAAAACTGCCGTCCATGCAGGTATCTGCATCAATCGAACACAGTTAAGTAGGCGCCGGAAGAAAGGTAATCCCCCGGCACCCATTTGCGTTATTAGAACTTCATGGAAAGACCCAGGCGGCCATTGCCCGAAACTTGTTCCTCGCTATCGTAGGCAGCTTCGAACCCTAAATCAGCCTGTAGCTTCTCGTTGAAATTATAGGTAAAGTCGCCACCAACAAACGGGCGGGCACCGGTTTCATTTTCCAGACCATCTAAGCTGCCGGAAAGACCAGCCCACTCCACATCAATGTCGTTGCCGCTATTGCTGTAAAGGTCAACACCGGTACGCAGACGAGCAAACCAGTTTTCGCCAGACTTAGCTACAGCCATCTGTGTGCGCAAGTTAAACTGGTGACTGTTCTGTGACGAGAAACTGACTCCATGTTGATCACTGTCGCCGTAACTCACAAAGGTGTAGCTACCAGTCATGCTAGGCGTCACAAGAGTGTCGCCGAACTGGTAGGAATACCCAAGCGTTACTGATGGAGAGGCAAAAAAACCGGTAGAGTTAGAGCTGTCCTCAGCGATCCCGCCTAAGACTGTATTGTCGGAAAATTCGCTAGTGCTATCATTCCAGTTGATACCGCTCAAGAAATCAATCCCGGTAAGCAGGTTACCAGTCATCCGGCTGTAATAACTACCGGCATAGAAAGTTTGGATCTGATTTTCCCAGATGTTGTTTGCAGCATCGACGCGGCTGTTGGCGTAACCTCCATAAAAACCAGCAGAAGAGTTTTCATCAAGAACCCCATCAATACCAAAGGTCAACGTACCGGTTACACTGGAAGAGCCAGTGCTATCATTATTATCCCGCCCGTAGAGGTTGGCGTTCATCCATGCGCCCATGCCTTGGTCTGCACCCACAGCCAGATTACGGGCCTGACGATCCTCAATGGTTTGATGTAAGGTACGGGCAAGGTCAGTGGTAACCTGTGAGCTGGCCGCAATCTGCGCTGCTCTGCCACCGAGCGAAAGCACCCGGTTGGTATTGTAATCAACCAGCATCAGTTGACCTTCACCATTGATGTCAACCTCTCTCAGATCATCAGCGGTAATGGTGAACAGCGCATCATAGCCATCGCCAATCTTTAGCGTGTTACCTGAATCTTCATCCGTATCATCAAATACAATCCGGCCCTGAATAATTGACCGGTTCATAAGTTCGACGGTGTTGTCATCATCATCAACATAGATTGCGGCACTGTCGTCGCCAAGATTGGCGAATACAGAACCCGTGTTGGCGAACATATTGTCATAACCATTAATATAAACGCCAGCAGTAAAGTAATTTTCTCCAACATTGCCATTATTGGTGGAATGTACAGTGACCAAACCACTGTTAGTGATTAGATTATTGTCACCATATACTTCGATTCCGATTGTATCGTAGTCATCTGTGACTACACCAGCATTTGTTGAGGTTACAGAAACCGAGCCATGGTTGGTGAAATCATTATAATCACTGCTTACCTCTATACCGATCGTATCGTAGTCGTACTCGCCGACGACAAAGCCATTATTCGTCGAGGTCACGTTGATCGTACCGGAGTTCCAAACCTTGGCATCATCATCTGTTCTTACTTTGATGCCATATGTCTCGTAGTCCCCATCGACAGTATCATCATTCGTCGAAGTTACGGCGATCAGGTCTGAATTGTTTACGGTGCCACCATCATATCCACTTACTCTGATTCCAATTGTACTGTAGTCATTGTCAACATAGCCATCATTAACTGAAGTGACGCTTAATAAGCCATCGTTGTTTATCTCGGCATCAGCGGCCTTCACCCTAATCCCGAATGTTCTGTAATCGTCGTCAAGGAAACCATCGTTTAGGCTATCTACAGTAACAGAATTAGTGTTACTTACTTCGGCCCCATCTCCATCTACTTTTATTCCGTAGGTTTTGTACTGATCGGCAGTACCACTATTGGTCGAGATAACATCTACGATACTAGTGTTGCTCACTACTGCGCGGTCACCATCCACATTAATGCCGAACGTTCTGTAATCGTCGTAAAGGTAAAAATCGTTTAGGCTATCTACAGTAACAGAATTAGTGTTACTTACTTCGGCCCCATCTCCAGCTACATTTATTCCGTAGGTTTTGTAATGCTCGGCAGTACCATTATTGGTCGAGATAACATCTACGATACCAGTGTTGCTCACTACTGCGCGGTCGCCATCCACATTAATGCCGTACGTTGTGTAATCGTCGTCAACCTCACCATCGTTTAGGCTATCTACAGTAACAGAAATAGCGTTACCCACTCTAGCTTCTTCACCGATGACATCGATACCGGTTGTAAAATAGTGGTCGTCAGCGACATTGCCATTATTCATTGAGGTGACATCTACCGTACCATCATTGTTTACAGTGGCTCCATCACCCTCTACATTAATGCCGGAAGTGAAGTAATCTTCCCATTCAGTGCCTTCATTCATCGATTCCACAGTTACTGAATTATTGTTATTAACCGTGGCATTTTCACCGACTACGCCAATGCCGATTGTATCATAGAAATGAGTGTGATTACCCGCAGAATTTGTCGAGTTAACGGTTACTGAATTATCGTTATTAACCGTGGAATTATCTCCAACCGCAGCGATACCGACTGTGAGCGAATTGCCAATGATATTGCCATCATTAACCGAGGTAACATTTACCGTGTCGGTGTTATTGACTGTGTTACCGTCGCCGGCGACGCCGATGCCCATTGTGATGTAGTTCTCGTCGATATCATTATTATTCGTCGAGTTGACATCTACCGTGCCGGCGTTACTGACTGTGTTACCGTCGCCGGCTACACCGACGCCGATTGTGATGTAGTTGTCATCGATATCGTTATTATTCGTCGAGTTGACATCTACCGTGCCGGCGTTACTGACTGTGTTACCGTCGCCATATACACCGCTACCGATTGTGATGATGTTGCCGGTGTCGGTATTGTTCGTAATGGTAACGGGCGATGTAACGTCAACTATTATGTCCTCACTATCTACGACATGGGGATCGTCGATTGTGATGATGTCAGCATGGGCAACCGACATTCCCTGCAATAGGGCAATTTCCAAGACGCCAAGGGCAACAAAGCCTTTTAGCTGCCACTTGAGTGAACCATTATGTTTTCTGAATACCACAATATAATTCCAGTATAATTTGAATAAATTTAAACTACACTGTTAATTATATCTAATTATATTCCGACACAATATATTAAGTCATTAAATTTGTTATTTATTAATTTATGACATAAAATTGCTACACCACAAGTAGAAGTAATTGATGTTAAAGCAAAAATTCAACTACATATGATCCCAATGTGTAGCGAGAACATATGTGGATCATATGTTGTGGTGTGATATCACTCGAGCGAAACGTAGGCGCAAGACCAGTCTACGCCGCACGCTTGACGGTCATGTACATTGCGCCAAGCGGATACTGCCCAAGGATTCCCCTCTACTCTCCGCACAGCATTATTTTGCGATTGGGTCTGCAAGGGCTTATGGGAAACGGCCAATTATCTACCTATTCAGTTTGATCGGAAGATGGAAGGGCGTCAGGCGAGTCCAACAGCGGGTGTGATTTACAGCCAATTATGATCAACCACAGCCATAGGATTACAATCAGCCATTAAGTCAAAAGCTCTGAGTATCTCCCGCAACAGTACCGGCGATGCTATATTAACTTTGATGCAATGGGCTCCGACCAGCACAGTTAAGAACTACGGGCTTCCTTCACGAAATCGGACTGCACCAGCCGGACAGACAGACACCCCCTATAAAAGGGAGTGTCTGTCTGTCCGGTCTCTTGGATGCAGTTGGCAGTGGTTTTGTCCGCTTGCTGGGAGGGATATGCAAGCACGAACATTTCAAGGTTCTGGAGCAATAGAAACGGAATTCCAGCCAACAAGCATAAGGTATTCCAGTCTGGCTTATTCATTGCTGCCCCCGTTCTTCTTTGGGGCATCGCGCTTATGGCGCTGAAGCTTAAACATAACTGCGGTAAGCCAGAAAGGATTAAGCCCTTCGACCTCATGCGGCTCGATGCCATAGCGCTCACAGCGCTCCATCACTTCCCAATCAGGCCGTTCGATCAGATACATTCCAGGCGGTGGAGTGAGTGTTCTCATAAGGAGGGTCTCCGACTAAAGCGCTCCAAGATACACGTAAGCGCAATATTACGACCCTTACGATAACTTACCCCGTCCGTTCGGTCGTCCCTTGGGCAATTGCATTATTTAGATTTTGCTAAATTTAGTGCGTGGGGTAGGTACCCTAAAGCCCCTATGAGACTCCAAACGGCGAAGGTCGTGTACCCGCCCCCCATCAGGCGCTGGAGACGAATGCGATTGAGCGTGCTATAAATCGGAAGCGCTGCAGCGGCGGCAGGTACTCGGATACTCTGGCGCAGCGAAAAATGCAAAATTCTAAATGGGGCAGAATGTGGAGCACAAAGGTATCCCACATTAATAGCCAAATAACATCAATTCCTTACGAGGAATGATGGCGGAGAGGGTGGGATTCGAACCCACGAGACGCTTCCACGCCCGCTGGTTTTCAAGACCAGTGCATTCAACCACTCTGCCACCTCTCCGGCTGTGTGGTGTGGGCTCTATTTGGTTCATGCGGACTGCAAAGTCAAGCGGGCGAGAAACTTGTTCCACAGCATGAATTTATTTTTTCCGCTGCAAAATCAAATGCTCCCGCCAAAATCGCCTTTTCCCCTAAGGAAATAGCCTCTCTTAAGAATCTCGGTTTCTTGTGGAGACATTTTGATTGGATTCAGTTAAGGTTTATCGGCTATCTTTTTAATATTGGTTCAGTTTGTAACGAACTCGGGTATTTTTGTTCGATCATTCTGAAATCCGTCCGTGCCGAACATGTAGTGAGTAACAACGGTATGACTTCTTTACTGAATTGGGGCTATTCGGTGAAAACACCAGCTCCCCAAACGATCAAACGCGTAGCGACCAGCATATCTGTGGTTGCCTTGTGTGCTGGCATCGCAGCTTGCGGTGGCGGTACAGATAAAGTGAAGTTCAGTGAAAAGAAATACGGTGTTGCTGCAAGCCCGCGTGTGGTGAAAGGTGCCAAGCCTGTACCCAAAGGGGGAGGGCGCTACGTTGTCGGCAAACCTTATAAGGTTGCCGGTAAATGGTACTATCCTAAAAAGGATGAGAACTACAAGAAGACCGGCAAAGCCTCCTGGTACGGCCCGACCTTCCATGGACGCAAAACCGCAAACGGCGAAGTATTCGACCGTAACGCATTGACTGCCGCACACCCGACAATGCCACTACCGAGTTATGCGAAGGTGACGAACCTGCAAAATGGCCGTTCCATGGTCGTGCGTGTCAATGACCGTGGACCGTTCCACGACAACCGCGTTATCGACTTGTCAGAACGTGTAGCAGGCATGCTCGGCACCAAGTCCAGCGGTGTTGCAAAAGTGCGTGTCGAATATATTGGCCGAGCACCATTGCATGGCAAGGATGAAAAGACACTGCTTGCCTCTTACTCTGGCAACGGTGGCGGCTTCGCACCGCGCTCGATGTTTGCATTTGCAAATCCTTTAAACCGGATTTCCGGACCAGCGCCCACACCACGAAGCAGACCATACGACACGCCAACCCTTGCGGCGCAAAGTGTTCTGGCATTCAACGCAAACCAGATCGATCCGGCAGTTATCTACGAGCGTAGCATGAGCACAACGCAAGTTGCTTCCATCGGCAACTTCAAAAATCGCATAAACAACGCGTTGGCGATAAGTGCAAACCCAAATACGCCTGAGCCTGCAATTGCGGTGCAACCCGTGTCATCAACGTTTGGCAGCTCACTCCTACCGCCGCCAAGCACCGGTGTTTACAAAACCCCGTCCAGCAGCAATGCGCCAGCATTCCAGACAGGCAACGCGATTTCATCCTATGTCTCACAGCAACGACTGAACAATGCTTATGAAGTGTTCGAGGCAGTTTCCGGTGGAACTGGACTAAAAGACTTACTGCTATCTCGTGTTGGTCAAAACCACTAAGCCATTTAGTTTCAAGCGGCTTTACCCAGTCTGCTGACCTGCGTTAGTGTTTGTTTTAAGAGATGAGGCGTAGCATAAGCCTCACTATAAACAATTAGGGAGACGCAGGCGTGCAGGTTGGGTCGAAGAAGTGCAGGCAGCATAAATCTCAAAACAACACTGATCGCCGGCTTTCTTTCAAAAGCTGGAGACTTTCAGCCATTGCAGCGCTGACACTGTGCGCAATGCTGGCGACATCTCCTGCCTCCATGGCAGTGGAGATAAAAGCCAAAGCTGCGACACTCTATGATTTTTCCAGCAAAAACATGGTGTTCTCGAAGAACTCACGAGCACTTCTTGCCCCTGCAAATCTGACCAAGCTAATGACTGCGGTCACCGTGCAGCAGGCGATCCATGCCGGAGACATAACACCACAAACCATGTTCGAGGTGAGCGAACATGCATGGCGTACAGGCGGCGCACCTGCGCGTGTTACCACTATGTTTGCGCGTTTGGGCTCCTCCATCTCGGTAAATGACCTGATGTATGGCCTAATCGTGCAAAGTGCGAATGACGCAGCCATTATCCTTGCTGAAGGGCTTGCAGGCAGCGAAGAAAATTTCGCCGATAAAATGAACAAGCTTGCCAAAACCATTGGCATGAAAAATTCCAACTTCACCAATCCGACCGGTTTTCCAGACGAAAACCACAAAACAACGCTCGAGGACCTGACTATCCTCGCTGCCTATGTTCTAGAGCATGAACCAGAACTCCACTCAGTGTTCGTCACCGATCGCTTTACATGGAACAAAATCACGCAGCGCAACAAGAACCCGCTCATGAGGGAAATTGAGGGGCTGGATGGATTTGGCGCTGGCTTTTCCGAAAGAGAGGGCTTTGCTGCACTGGGCACGCTCGACAACAACGGCCGGCGCTATTTGGCAGCCATTGCAGCCTCACCAACGGTTGAGGACCGCATCAAGGACCTGAAAACCCTGCTGCTGCCATCTTTCTCGGGACTCAAACTCGAGCAATTGTATAGCAAAGGGGATTTGGTCAGCGATGCTCAAGTCTATGGCGGCAAGAAGACAACCGTCTCGTTGAAAACAAGAGATGCAGTCGCAGCTCTTATCAATCCCAACGAGAAAGACAAATATAAGCTGCTTGTTGTTTACAATGGGCCAATCCAGGCACCCGTCAAAGAGGGAATGGAAGTTGGAGAACTGCAAGTTCTTTCTAAAAATGACGTGATTTATCGGGCAACACTGGTTACAGGAGAAGATGTAACCATCGGAGACCTGCAAGGCCGTGCTTGGGACGCGCTTGGCGAGTTCTTCTACCAATTGTTCTAAATAGCCGGGCTTCAGTACTATTGAATTCCGAAGGTCTTGGAGGCCTGATCGACGTTGTCGGGTATCTTTATAAGTTTCGAAGGTGGCGAAGGCGCCGGGAAGTCAACTCAAATTCTGCGCCTGCGTGACAAGCTTGCCTCAAAAGGCATTGAGGCTGTCACGACCCGCGAGCCAGGAGGCTCAAAAGGCGCAGAGCTTGTCCGCGAAGTCCTTCTTTCAGGTGCTGCCAAAGCCTACGGTGTCACCGCTGAAGCTGTGCTTTTTGCCGCTGCGCGCGCCGACCACATCGACACACTCATAAAACCGGCTCTGGATGACGGCAAATGGGTGCTCTGTGACCGCTTTGCTGACTCCTCCCGCGTTTATCAGGGTGAATCCGGCGTGCCACCGCAGACCGTTGAAGCCTTGCAACAAGTCGCAATCGCAGGTCATAATCCGAATATGACCTTGCTGATCAATGTAACACCTGAAGTTGGCTTGGCGCGGGTCTCAAAACGAGCCGCACCAGTCGAGTTCGACGGTCCTGATCGCTTTGAAACCGACACTCTGGAAACACACCGACGCAGGCAACAGTTGTTCCTTGAAATGGCCCGTAACGAACCAGAACGCATTGTGGTCATTGACGGTGACCAATCTCAGGATAAGGTAACAGAAGACATCTGGCAGGCCGTGCAACACCGCTTTGCCGAAGAAATTGAGCAAGAAGCCATCAAACTGCAAGCTGACAGGGAAGGGTGAGTATGGCAAAGGCTCCCATAATCGAAGACGCCCCTGAGTTTGACGAGGTTGAGGGCCTGCCGCTGCCACGCGAACAGTCCCGGCTTTACGGTCACGAAGTTGCCGAAACAGAACTGCTGGATGCCTACAGGTCACAGCGGCTTCACCATGCATGGATCTTGGGTGGCCCCAAAGGTATTGGCAAAGCCACACTCGCCTTTCGTTTCGCCCGTTTTATCCTTGAGCACCCGGACCGTTTCTCAACCCCAGTAATGGCTGCAAACAGCCTCTATGTGCCGCCAGAAAGCCATAGTGCCAGAATGGTTGCCGCAGGGTCTCATGCAGATCTTTTGCACCTGCGCCGTCCGTGGGACCTGAAGACTAAACGCTTCAAACGCGACCTCCCAGTGGATGAAGTGCGAAAAACAACAGGTTTTTTCGGGTCTACCGCAGCTGGTGGCAACTGGCGCATCTGTATCGTTGATTCCGCAGACGATATGAATCAGTCTGCAGCCAATGCTCTTTTAAAGATCCTCGAAGAACCACCAAAACAGTCCCTGTTTATCCTGCTCTCCCACAATCCCGGACGGCTCTTGCCGACAATCCGCTCCAGATGCCGCAAGCTCACTATGCGCAAGCTCGAAGAGCCGATGATTGATCAGGCTCTGTCGGAGATGGGGTGTAGTCCCTCTGGCAGTACCGCAGCCCTGCATACACTTGCAGACGGCAGCCTGCGGCAGGCAGTATTGGCTGCAAACGGCGGAGCGCTGGACATTGCACAGGAGTTCACGGCGCTGGTTGAGGCCATTGCCAATCTGGATTTGATCCGCGCCTACAGCTTTGCAGACAAGGTCTCGGCGCGCGGTGCTGAGGATGCTTGGAGCACGTTTTTGGAGCTTGCGCGCACATTCTTGAGCAATCAATTGCGTAAAGATGCAAGCTCCAGTCCAGATGCGCTTGTCAGGTGGGCAGACTTGTGGGAAAAGGTGGGCCGCACTGCCTCAATTGCAGATGCTTTAAACCTCGACCGGAAGCAAGTTGTATTGTCTTTCCTCATTGACCTGCGGAATGCAAACTCTGGCTGACGGTAGACTGTTGTCTTTGGGCATCGCGCTCAATGAGCTTCCCAGATTTAGATCCCGGATCAAGAGATCACCTTAGGATATGACAGAAAAATCGCCTTTCTATATTACAACAGCAATTTCCTACCCAAATGGTGAGCCGCATATCGGTCACGCGTACGAGGCAATTGCAACTGACGTGCTGGCCCGTTTCCAAAGACTGGATGGCCGTGAAGTATACTTCCTGACTGGTACCGATGTACATGGTCAGAAAATGCTTCAGACCGCCGTCAAGGAAGGCATGTCACCTTCAGATCTTGCAGATAAAAACTCCACTCTCTTCCGTCAAATGGTAGAGATGCTGGGCTGCTCCAATAACGATTTCATTCAGACCAACGAAGAACGTCACTATAAAGCCTGTCAGGCAATCTGGCAGAAAATGGTTGACGCAGGCGACATCTACAAAGACAGCTACGCCGGTTGGTACTCCGTACGCGACGAAGCCTACTATCAGGAAGGCGAGACCGAAGTTCGCCAAGACGGTGTTCGCTACGGCCCTCAAGGTACACCTGTTGAATGGGTAGAAGAAGAAAGCTACTTCTTCCGTCTCTCGGCTTACGAAGACAAGCTGATCGAGCTTTACGAGAAGAACGTGGACTTCATCGGTCCAAACGCACGCCGCAACGAAGTCATGAGCTTCGTAAAGGGTGGCCTGAAAGACCTGTCGATCTCCCGTACTACTTTTGACTGGGGCATTCCGGTTCCAGGTGACGAAAAGCACGTCATGTATGTGTGGGTTGATGCGCTCACCAACTACATCACTGCGCTTGGTTATCCGGATATGGACGGCGATATGGCCAAGTTCTGGCCTGCCAACGCTCATATCATCGGTAAGGACATCATCCGCTTCCATGCGGTCTACTGGCCTGCATTCCTCATGTCTGCCGGTGTACCTCTGCCAGAGCGCGTGTTTGCCCACGGCTTCCTGTTCAACTCCGGTGAGAAGATGTCCAAGTCTCTTGGCAACGTGATCGCACCGCGTGATCTGGTGGACACCTACGGTCTGGACCAAATTCGCTACTTCTTCCTGCGTGAAGTTCCATTCGGTCAGGATGGTAACTACAACCACGAAGCAATGGTGAACCGCATCAACGCTGACCTTGCCAACGACATCGGCAACCTTGCTCAGCGTTCACTCTCTATGATCTTCAAGAACTGCGAAGGCAAACTGCCGGTTCCAGGCGAGTTCTCCGCTGAAGACAAGGCAATCTTGCAGCAAGCTGACGAGATGCTGGAAAAGTGCCGTGCATTCATGGCAAAACAGGAAATCCACCACGCACTAGCATGCGTCTGGTCTACCGTTGGTGAAGCGAACCGCTACTTCGCCTCACAAGAGCCTTGGGCGCTGAAAAAGACAGACCCAGAGCGTATGGCCACCGTGCTTTACACCACCGCAGAGATCATCCGTCAGGTCGGTATTCTGGCTCAGCCAGTCATGCCGGGTTCCGCAGCCAAGCTGCTTGATCTGCTGGTGCTGGGCGAAGACGAACGCACCTTTGCTCAGCTGGGTGAAGCAGGTCGCCTGCAAGGCGGTCGCGAGCTGCCCAAACCACAAGGCGTATTCCCACGCTACGTAGAGCCGGAAACAGCTGAATAAAACATCATGCAAGATGGTATAAGGGGAGGCACCAGAGCCTCCCTTTTTTGTGTCAGAGTCAGTTAGCTTAGACCTAATTTGCTCGGTATTCTTATCGAAATAAAAGACATATGCGCTTACTAACCTTGCCAGCAATCCACGATTGTTTCTGAGGTGCAAGGTAAGGACTGAGAGCGTATGCCATCAACCGCCCTTCAAGGAATATTCCGTTCCCTACGCCTCTATCATGGTGACAAAGTGCAGGCGAACGCCAAAGACCAGCTCTATGGCAAGTTCCTCGGCCCTAATGATCTGGCATTTGATATCGGTGCCCATGTAGGAGACCGTGTCTCGTCATTCAGGCGTCTGGGCGCAAGAGTGGTCGCTCTGGAACCCCAACCTCTTGCCTTCCGCACATTGCAGCTCATCCACGGTGCAGACAGTGCTGTCACGCTAATTCAGGCAGTCTGCGGAGACAACAACGAACCAGTCACATTGCATGTAAACTCTGCCAACCCGACGGTTTCTTCCGCATCAAACGAGTTCATTAAAGCTGCAAATTCCGCTCAGAACTGGCAGCAGGAAACTTGGGATACCACGCTAAAAGTACAGTCCATAACGCTGGAAAGGTTGCTCAGCCGATATGGTATACCAACCTTTGTCAAAATTGATGTGGAGGGATACGAAGCGATTATTCTCTCCCGCCTTGAAACAAAAATACCGGCGTTGTCTTTTGAGTTCACAACGATCCAGCGACAAATAGCGCTCGATTGCATCAGGTATCTGCAGGCAATCGGTGACTACAAATTCAATGTATCACTCGGCGAAAGCTGCAGTATGCTCTATGAGCAAAACCAGCCCGCAGAGCAAATCCGCCAACTCATCACTCAAATGGACCATGAAGCCAATTCAGGCGACATATACGCTGTTTTATGATGCCTTTGCCTTCAGTTACCCGATAAGCTCAGAGCTTCCTCTACGCCTTCGGGTTTATGCTCTGGAATACCCGCACCAACGCATCGGGCAAACAATTTCATTTGCATTAAATCCGCATCGTCAGTAGTTTGCCTTGCTTTCGTTTGAAGCAATCCATCCTGTTTGATGGAGATGCACTGGCATTTCCGCAAGAAATAAAACAAGAGGCCGACAAGGCCTATTGACAGAATCGCGCTGGAGGCGCTTTTGCTGTGACCATGTTAGTTGATAGTCATTGCCATCTGGATTTCCCAGATTTCGCCGAAGAACGCGACCAGATCATCGAGCGCGCCCACGAAGCTGGCGTCAAGCTGATGGTCACCATCTGCACCCGTGTCCGCCGTTTCCAGCAGGTCAAAGAGATCGCTGAAGCCTATGACAGCGTATACTGCTCCGTTGGCACCCACCCGCATCAAGCTGGTGAGGAAACCGATGTCACAGCTGTAGAGCTGATCGAACTTGCAAAGCACCCGAAAGTCGTGGCAATCGGTGAAGCAGGTCTGGACTACTTTTACGACCATGCCCCGCGCGAGGTTCAGGAAAAGGTCCTGCGCACCCATATCACAGCAGCACGTGAAACCCAGTTGCCATTGGTGATCCATAGCCGTGATGCCGATGAAGATATGATGCGCATTTTGGAAGAAGAGATGAACACCGGAAGTTTTCCGGCACTGCTTCATTGCTTCTCCTCCGGCAAGGAACTCGCCATGAAGGGCCTTGAGCTGGGTCTTTATGTGTCGTTCTCCGGCATCCTGACCTTCAAGCGTTCGACAGAACTGCGCGAAATCGCAGCAGAACTGCCAATGGACCGCCTTCTTGTTGAAACAGATGCCCCTTATCTTGCACCGCAACCCTGGCGCGGCAAACGCAATGAACCAGCGTATGTAGCCCATACCAACAAGGTTTTGGCCGAAGCACTAGGCGTCTCGGAACAAGAGATGGCCGCTGCCACCACAAGCAATTTCCTGTGCCTGTTTTCCAAGGTGCCACAGCCAGCTTGATTGGCTAGACTGATGCGGACCCAATTGCCGCTATATTTTTGTGAGGACCGATGACCAGCAATTTAAAGGTCACCATTCTGGGCTGCGGCTCATCAACCGGCGTACCAAGAATTGGCGGCGATTGGGGCGAGTGTGACCCCAACGAGCCTAGAAACCGTCGCCTGAGATGCGCACTTCTGGTTCAGCGGTTCTCTGAAAACGGGACAACGACCATTGTCATTGATACCGGACCTGATTTGCGCGAGCAAATGCTCGCTGCTGGTGTCACGAAGGTCGATGCTGTTCTATACACCCATGCACACGCTGACCATTTGCACGGCATTGATGATCTGCGCTTCTTTGCATTGATGCAGCGCGCCAAGGTGCCGGTGTATCTGGACGAATTCACCTCAAAGCGTGTCCGTTCCGCCTTCGATTATTGCTTCTCTACCCCACCAGGCTCAGGCTACCCACCAATCCTGACCGAGAATAGGCTTATTGACGGCACACCTGTCACCATCGACGGAGCAGGGGGCACAATCACCGCTCTGCCGTTTAAGGTCAATCACGGCGATATTGATGCACTGGGGTTCCGCTTTCAGGATCTGGCCTACACCCCGGACCTCAAGGATATCCCGGAAAGCAGTATGCATGCATTTCAGGGGCTGGATACGTGGATCGTCGATGCGCTGCGCCGCAAACCGCACCAGAGCCATTTCTGCGTCGATGATGCGCTGGAGTGGATTGGTAAGCTGAAACCGAACAAGGCGATCCTCACTAACTTGCACTGTGATCTGGATTACCAGCAGTTAAAATCAGAGCTGCCTGAGAATGTGTCTCCGGCCTTCGATGGCCGCACCATCGAATTTCCTGCACATACGGCGGCCTGAGGCCCTCGCATTCTTCTCCGATCCACGCAGAATCAGCGCTTGTCAGCCCTCCACATTTTATGCTGATATAGATATTTCAGTGACGAGCGCATGATCCCGGCTTTTCCAAACCTTTTTATCCTGCTTACCTACAAACAATAATAACATCTTAAAATACAATAGGTTAACACTCATTCAGGTGGTGCTTTATATATTTCATGCTTAGATATTTTATATTTGAAATATTTTTGGAAACCTGTCACGCTTGTCCCAGATTGAATTAGGCATCCGCAGCCTAAGGGGGGAAAGAGCAATGAAAGTCGCATGTCTTGGAGGCGGTCCGGCAGGTCTTTATTTCGCAATCAGCATGAAGCTGCGTGATCCTCAACACGAGGTCACTGTCATCGAGCGGAATAAGTTTGACGACACCTTTGGCTGGGGCGTGGTTCTTTCTGATGAGACGCTCGAGAACTTCAAGGCAAACGACGAGAAGAGTGCAGAAGCCATCCGCGCCCACTTTGCCTATTGGGATGACATTGCGGTTCACTACAGAGACACCTGTCATATCTCAAGTGGTCACGGCTTCTGCGGCATCGGTCGTAAGCAACTTTTGCTGCTCCTTCAGAACCGCGCCCGTGAGCTTGGTGTCCATATGGAGTTTGAGCGCAACTATACCAGCGCCAAAGAATTCATGAATGACTACGATCTCGTTGTTGCAGCTGACGGGCTTAACTCCACCAGCCGCACCGAGTTTGCGCAAGTCTTCAAACCGGATATCGATACGCGGAAATGTAAGTTCGTCTGGCTCGGCACCCACCAGAAATTCGGTGACGCCTTCACCTTCATCTTTGAAAAAACCGAGCACGGCTGGGTTTGGGCGCACGCCTATCAGTTTGACGACAACACCGCCACGTTCATCGTAGAGTGTTCAGAAGAGACCTACGATGCATTCGGTTTTGGTGAAATGAGTCAGGCAGACTCCTGTCGGACCTGCGAAAAGATTTTCGAAAAGCACCTCGGCGGCCATGAGCTGATGACCAACGCCAGCCACATTCGTGGCTCCGCATGGATCAACTTCCCAAGGGTACTCTGTGAAAAGTGGTCCCACGAGAACCTCGTGCTCATGGGCGATGCCGCCGCAACCGCACACTTCTCAATCGGCTCAGGCTCCAAACTTGCCATGGAAAGCGCGATTGCGCTGGCCAACTATCTGCACAGCGAAAACTCCATTCACGACGCCTTCCAGAAATACGAGGATGAGCGCCGTACAGAAGTTCTCAAGCTTCAGTCTGCTGCCCGAAACTCTCTGGAATGGTTTGAAAATGTCGAGCGCTACCTTCAACTGGACCCGGTCCAGTTCAACTACTCGCTGCTGACCCGCTCCCAGCGTATTTCCCACGAAAACCTACGTGAGCGCGACGCCGAATGGCTTGGCACAGCAGAAGGCTGGTTTCAAAATCAGGCCGGTGTATCAGACACTGACAACGCACCGCGCCCACCCATGTTTGCTCCATTCAAACTGCGGGAAATGCAGCTCAACAACCGCGTGGTTGTCTCTCCAATGGCGCAGTACAAGGCAGCGAACGGAACCATCAACGACTGGCATCTGGCCCACTACGGCGAACGCGCCAAAGGTGGAGCAGGCATGGTAGTGGTGGAGATGACCTGCGTCAGCGCACAAGGCCGCATCACGCCAGGATGCCCGGGCCTTTATGCACCAGAACACCAGACCGCTTGGCAGCGCATCACCAACTTTGTCCACGAGCACAGCCACGCAAAAGTGTGCTGTCAGCTCGGCCATGCAGGACCCAAGGGCTCCACGCAGCGCGGCTGGGAAGAGCTGGACGCACCTTTGAAAGATGGCAACTGGCCGCTTCTTGCAGCTTCTCCAATCGCCTGGTCCGAACGCAATCAGATACCAAAGCAAATGGACCGCACGGACATGGATCGCGTGAAACAGGAGTTCATTAGCGCAGCGAAAATGGCAAATGCCGCTGGTTTCGACATGGTCGAACTGCACTGCGCACACGGATATCTCCTGTCCTCCTTCATTTCGCCGCTCACCAACAAACGTGAGGACGAGTACGGCGGTTCACTGGAAAACCGGATGAGATACCCGCTGGAGGTCATCAAAGCGGTGCGCGAGGTTTGGCCGCAGGAAAAGCCCCTGTCCGTACGTATCTCCGCAACCGACTGGGTGGAAGATGAAGGCCTCACCGCCGATGAAGCAGTCGAGATCGCGAAGATGCTTGATGCATCGCAGGTCGATATCTGTGATGTCTCCGCAGGCCAGACCAGCACCCGTGCCCAGCCCGTGTATGGCCGCATGTTTCAGGTACCTTTCTCGGACCGCATTCGAAACGATGCTGGCATAAAAACGATGGCGGTCGGCAACATCTACGAGCCCGATCACGTCAACTCCATCCTCATGGCTGGCCGCGCTGATCTCGTGTGTCTGGCGCGCCCGCATCTGTCTGACCCGTACTGGACGTTGCATGCAGCCGCAGAGCTTGGTGACAAAGGCGTTTACTGGCCCGAACCATATCATGCGGGTCGTGATCAGCTCTACCGTCTCGCAGAACGTGCAGAGACCATGAAAGTTCGGGTGTAAGGAAAAATAGTTTGGAAAAGCATGCACTCATAACTGGCGGCGGAACTGGCGTAGGCGCTGAAATTGCCCGCCATCTCGCTGAAACCGGCGTAAAAGTCACAATCGCTGGACGCAGACCAGAACCGCTTGATCTTGTTGCAAGCGCAAACAGCCGCATTCATGCAGTGACAGCAGACGTGACCGATGAACATTCTGTGGCGCAAATGTTTGAAAAGGCAACACAAGCACATGGTCCGGTCAATATCGTGATTGCCAATGCCGGAGCTGCAGATTCTGCGCCGTTTGCAAAGATGGAACTGGAAAGCTTCCAGCGTATGTTGGACGTCAATCTGACTGGTACATTCCTGACTTTCCAAAAGGGCATGCAGAACTTAAAAGGGCAGGAGTACGGGCGCTTGATTGCCATTGCATCAATCGCAGGTTTGCACGGCTATCCGTATGTAGCGCACTACTGCGCCGCCAAACACGGCATAGTTGGTATGGTGAGATCACTTGCCCTCGAACTTGCCAGCAAACCGTTCACGGTCAATGCGGTGTGTCCGGGATACACACAAACCCCAATGCTGCAACGATCAATAGACAACATCATGCAAAAAACCGGAATGGACGAAGAAAAAGCCCGTGCCGCACTCTACAGCACCAACCCGCAGCAGCGTTTCATCCAGCCGGACGAAGTTGCCGCAGCCGTAGCCTGGCTCATCAGCGATGGTGCCCGTTCCGTGACAGGGCAGGCCATTTCGATCTCCGGAGGCGAAACCCAATGACAGCCTCACAGGAAGTGTTCAAGTCAGACACCGCAAACGATGATCGATCCAGAGTGCGCCTCTGGCTGAGATTGCTCCGCGCCTCCCGCGCCATTGAAGGCGAACTGCGCGAACGGCTGCGCACCACCTACAACGTAACGCTGCCACGCTTTGACGTAATGGCAGCGCTTTACCGGGAGCCAGAGGGCATGCTCATGTCCCAGCTCTCGAAATACCTGATGGTGTCCAACGGGAACATCACCGGTCTTATAGACCGCTTAACGACGGACGGTCTGGTCCATCGCACCTTGAGAGATGGCGATCGGCGGACCTCCGTTGTTCTTCTCACCAAGACAGGTCGCGAAAATTTCGAACAAATGGCAACCAGCCATCGTGAGTGGGTCAACGAGCTGCTCTCGAGCTTTTCGCCTCAAGAGGCCGAAACTCTGGCCGAAACCTTGAAGGTGTTTGCCAGTGAATGGGAGAGGGAAACCAGATAATGCTAACCACCTACAAAATGGCGGATTTACAGCCAAAGCATTTTCTATGGCGAATGGAAGGTGATGTCGCTGTCATCAAGCTGAACCGGCCAGACCGCAAAAATCCGCTGACTTTTGAAAGCTATGCCGAGCTGCGCGACACATTCCGCAATCTGGCCTATGCAGATGACGTCAATGCGGTCGTGATCGCCTCAAACGAAGGCAACTACTGCTCAGGGGGCGATGTCCACGAGATCATCGGCCCGCTTGTTTCGATGGATATGAAGGACCTGCTGAAGTTCACCCGCATGACAGGCGATCTGGTAAAAGCAATGATCAATTGCTCCAAACCAATCATCTCCGCAGTGGACGGCATCAGTGCAGGAGCAGGCGCAATCATGGCCATGGCTTCGGATCTGCGCATCAGCACACCAGAGACCAAAACAGCATTCCTGTTTACCCGTGTGGGTCTGGCAGGCTGCGACATGGGTGCTTGCGCAATCCTCCCACGCATTATCGGGCAGGGACGGGCAGCCGAGTTGCTTTATACAGGCCGCTCCATGAGTGCAGAAGAGGGCTACCGCTGGGGTTACTTTAACTCCATGTCCACCTCTGAAACATTGGAGGCAGATGCGATCCGCATGGCACAGCGCATCACCGCAGGGCCAAACTTTGCCCACGGCATCACCAAGACCCAGCTCAATCAGGAATGGAGCATGGGTCTGGAACAGGCAATCGAAGCCGAAGCGCAGGCGCAGGCAATCTGCATGCAAACCAAGGATTTCGAAACCGCCTATAAGGCATTCATTGCAAAAGAAAAACCGGTCTTTGAGGGCGCGTAAATGGCAGATATCACCTTTCTCACATGGCCGTTTTTTGAAGAAAAACACCGGGAGCTGGCCGAAGCTATTGAAGACTGGTGCTGCAAGAACCTACCCGCAGACCACTCCGACATGGATGCCGCCTGCGTTAAACTCGTCAACGACCTTGGCTCCGCCGGTTTCCTGAAGCTCACTGCTATTGATCCAGCCGATCCCAAACCGCTGGACGTACGCAGCCTTTGCATCATGCGCGAAACACTGGCCCGTCACGACGGTCTGGCAGATTTCGCCTTCGCCATGCAGGGCCTTGGAACCGGCGCCATTAGCCTGTTCGGCACACCAGAACAGCAGAAGTGGCTAAACAAAACCAGAGCAGGCCAAACCCTATCTGCATTTGCACTGACAGAACCGGATTCCGGCTCTGACGTGGCAAATATTGAACTCTCTGCCATCCGTAATGGCGATGAATATGTGCTCAATGGCGAAAAGACCTGGATTTCCAACGGCGGAGTTGCTGGCCTTTACGTTGTATTCGCAAGGACGGGCGAAGCACCGGGCGCCAAAGGCATTAGTGCCTTCATTGTGCCGGCAGACACGCCGGGGTTAACCGTTGAAGAGCGGTTGGATGTGATGGCACCTCATCCGCTTGCGCGGTTGGGCTTCAGGCAGCTCCGTATTCCTGCTGTAAACCGCATTGGTGGAGCTGGAGAGGGCTTCAAGATCTCGATGTCGGTTCTGGACGTCTTCCGCTGCACTGTGGGCGCTGCCGCTCTTGGCTTTGCCCGCCGCGCACTGGAAGAAGCCCTTGCCCGCGCAACCACCCGCAAGCTGGGGAAGGGTGTGCTGGCAGATATGCAGATGGTGCAAGGCCATCTGGCAGAAATGGCAATCGATATTGATGCCTCTGCACTCCTGATTTACCGCGCTGCGTGGACGAAAGACATGGGAGCACCACGGGTTTCCCGCGAGGCCGCCATGGCAAAGCAGTTTGCGACAGATCAGGCTCAGCAAATTATTGATAAGGCAGTCCAAATTCACGGAGGCGAGGGCGTCCGTTCGGGTAATACTGTCGAAAAACTTTATCGCGAAATCAGAGCCCTTCGCATTTACGAAGGCGCATCTGATGTTCAAAAAATCATAGTAGCAAGGCAATTGCTTTCTCAGGGGGGGAGAAATGCTGGGACCAAGCGGACACAAGGACACCTTCACAAGGGACAGGCTGCCACCGATTGATCAGCAGCCAGTTTTCCAGCTGGAGGGGTTTGAGTACCCAGACTACATCAACGCCGCTGTAGAGCTCACCGACAAGATGGTCGAGCGTGGCTTTGGTGACAACATTGCTCTCATCGGCAATGGCAGGAAACGCACTTACAAAGAGCTTGCGGACTGGACGAACCGCATCGCTCTGACCCTGCAGCAAGATTACGGGCTGGAGCCGGGCAACCGCGTTCTTATCCGCTCTGCCAACAATCCGGCAATGGTCGCATGCTGGCTCGCAGCCACCAAAGCAGGTGCTGTCGTGGTCAACACCATGCCAATGCTGCGTGCAGGCGAGCTGGGCCAGATCATCGACAAGGCCGAAATCAAGTTGGCCCTGTGCGACCTGCGGCTCATGGAGGAGCTCGAACTTTGCCTTGAGCAGAATGATTATCTGAGCAAGATCATCAGCTTTGATGGCACTGCCAACTTTGCTGGGGAGCTGGATCAGATCGCACTGTCAAAGCCGGTGCAGTTTGAGGCGGTGAAAACGGGCAGGGACGATGTCTGTCTGCTAGGCTTTACATCTGGTACCACCGGAAAGCCTAAAGCAACCATGCACTACCACCGCGATCTGCTCATCATCGCAGATGCTTACGCAAAAGAGGTGCTGAACGTCACGCCATCGGACGTCTTCGTCGGCAGCCCACCACTGGCCTTCACATTCGGCCTTGGCGGTCTGGCAATCTTCCCGCTGCGCTTTGGTGCCACCGCGACCCTGTTGGAGACGGCCGGCCCACAGCAACTCATTGAGATCATTGAGACCTACAAGGCAACCATCTCGTTCACCGCACCCACAGCCTACCGCGCGATGATGGCCGCAATGGATGAGGGCGCAGATCTGTCCTCACTTCGTATCGCGGTATCAGCTGGCGAAACACTGCCCGCACCTGTCTTCGAGCAATGGCAATCAAAAACCGGCATTCCCATGCTGGATGGAATTGGCGCAACGGAAATGTTGCACATTTTTATTTCCAACCATCTGGGAGACGCCATGCCAGCCACCACGGGCCGCGTGATCAAAGGTTATTCGGCAAGGGTGGTTGATGAGCACATGAGCGAAGTCCCTCGCGGTACCATTGGCAAACTTGCCGTGAGAGGACCAACCGGATGCCGGTATATGCAAGATGACCGGCAGCAGAAATATGTGCGTGACGGCTGGAATTTGACAGGAGATGCCTTCTCACAGGATGAGAACGGCTATTTTCACTTCGCAGCCCGCGCCGACGATATGATTGTCACATCCGGCTACAATGTGGCCGGACCGGAAGTCGAGGCTGCTCTTTTAAGCAGCCCGGAGGTGGCCGAGTGTGCCGTAATAGGTGTGTCTGATGAGGACAGGGGACAGATTGTTGAAGCGCATGTGGTGCTGGTGGAGGACCACCCGCAGGACGCAGATGTGATCAAACGTCTTCAGGACTATGTAAAATCCGCAATAGCGCCTTATAAGTACCCTCGTTCACTTAAACTGGTAGATTCGCTACCAAAAACCACGACTGGCAAGATTCAAAGATTCCGCCTGAAGGAACAGTCGGTCGAGGATAAATCAGGGGAACTAATATGAAGAAATTCATTTCAGCCGGAGTAGCTGCCCTCTTGTGTTGCACCGCAGGCGTGGCGCAAGCAGGCGTAAAAATTGGCATGATCACCACCCTGTCAGGGGGCGGTTCCACGCTCGGTATTGACGTTCGGGATGGTTTTGAGCTCGCTTTGAAGCAAGCCGGTGCCACTGATGTGGAATTGCTTATTGAAGACGATGCCCGCAAACCGGACGTTGCCAAGAAACTGGCAGACAAGTTCATTCAAAAAGACAAGGTTGATATCCTGACCGGGATCATCTGGTCCAACCTGGCTATGGCTGTGGTTCCTGCGGCAACCCGCAAAGGGACCCTTTACATCAGCCCCAACGCAGGCCCGTCTGCGCTGGCCGGCAAAGCCTGTCACGAGAACTACTTCAACGTAGCATGGCAGAACGACAACCTGCACGAAGCCATGGGCTCGCACGCCAACAAGGCAGGCTACAACAAGACCTTCATTCTGGCACCAAACTACCCGGCTGGCACAGACGCTCTGAATGGCTTCAAGCGCATGTACAAGGGCGAGCTGGCAGGTGAACTGTTCACCAAGCTCGGTCAGGATGATTATGCAGCAGAAATCGCACAAATCCGTGCTTCTGGCGCTGACAGCGTATTCTTCTTCCTACCGGGCGGCATGGGCATTTCGTTCATGAAGCAGTACGCCCAGTCCGGCGTTGATATCCCTGTCATGGGTCCGGCCTTCTCCTTCTCGCAGGATATTCTGCCTGCAATCGGAGAAGCAGCACTTGGCGTTGCAAACTCCTCCCAGTGGGGCAAGGATATTGAAAGCGAAGTGAACGCCAGATTCGTCAAAGGCTTCCAAGAAGCTTATGGCCGCTTGCCATCCCTTTACGCTTCGCAGGGCTATGACGCTGCAAACTTGATCCTGTCCGCTATGAAAAAGGCCGACGTCAGCGACAAGGACGCCTTCCGCGCTGCCTTGAAACAAGCAGACTTTGCCTCAGTACGCGGCGACTTCAAGTTCGGCAACAACAACCACCCAATTCAGGACATCTACGTTCGTGAAGTGGTGAAAGAAGAGGGTCAGGTCACCAACAAAATCATTGGTGTCGCCATCAAAGACCATCAGGATGTTTATGCATCCGAGTGCCGGTTGAACTAAGCCAACCTGTTGAAATGAAATTACTAACCAGCGGGGGAACTCCAATCCTCCCCCGCTGATCCACTCATACTGATTTGATAGTCAAAAAGAAGCCTCGGGAATATCGTAATGACGGCAGCTTTGATTTTTGAGCAGATATTGAACGGGCTGCAATTCGGTCTCACTTTGTTTCTGATGGCAGCTGGCCTCACGCTGGTATTTGGCGTGATGGGCCTGATCAACCTTGCTCATGGCTCGCTCTATATGGTCGGAGCCTTTTGTTGCGCTTGGATCACACAGCAGACCGGCTCTTTCTGGCTTGGTCTGGCCGGTGGTGTACTGGGAGCAGCAGCGGCCGGTGCACTCATCGAGATGCTTGTAATCCGCAGGCTTTATGACCGCGATCACTTGGATCAGGTACTGGCAACCTTCGCGCTCATCCTTATTTTCTCCGAAGGCACCCGCATGGTATTCGGCTCCATGCCGCTCTACCTCAACATTCCTGAGGCTTTGACTGGAACCGTGGCGCTGCCGGGCGTAGAAGCCTATCCTATCTATCGCCTGTTTATCATTCTCGCCGCGCTGGCCGTTGCCGTGCTGCTCTACCTCCTCATTTCCAAAACCCGCCTCGGCATGCGTATCCGCGCTGGAGAAAGCGACCGTGAGATGATCGCTGCTTTAGGTGTTGATATCAAAACACTTTACACCATCGTCTTTGCGCTGGGTGCAGCCATCGCGGGCCTGTCCGGGGCATTAGTCGGGGCATTACGCTCCGTGCAAGTCGGCATGGGCGAACCCGTTCTTATTCTGGCCTTCGTCGTGATCGTCATTGGCGGCATCGGCTCGATCAAGGGTGCTCTCATCGGGTCCATCCTGATTGGCCTCGTGGATACACTGGGGCGTATTTTCTTGCCCATTATCCTGAAGGTCTTCATGGAGAACGCCAGTGCAAACAGCATTGGGGCTGCGCTGTCTTCCATGCTTATTTACCTGATGATGGCAGGTATTCTGGCCGTAAAACCAAAGGGGCTATTCAATGCAGCGAAGTGATACTGCTCCTAAACCCGTTGCCATGCCAAAGCTGAACCGTGAGACGATCGTCAACATCGTAGTTATGGCAATCCTGCTGGCTCTGCCATTGTGGGCCTCCTCCATCGGAGAAGACTACTACGTCAATCTGGCAAGCCTGATCACCATCTTCGCCATCGCAGGCGTGGGTCTCAACTTTGCCATCGGGCAAGGCGGAATGGTCAGCTTCGGTCACGCTGCTTTCTTTGGCATTGGCGGCTACACCACTGGTATTGCGGCGTTTCACAGCTTCGATGAAACGCTCTTCATGGCCATGCCTTTCGCCATTTCCGGCACCAATCAGATGCTGATCATCTGGATTGTTGCCATGGTTTTGTGTGGCATAGCAGCCCTTGCAATCGGTGCCATTTCCCTGCGTACCGAAGGCGTCTACTTCATCATGATTACACTGGCATTTGCCCAGATGATCTACTATTTCGCCATTTCCTGGCCGACCTACGGTGGGGAAGACGGGCTTTCCATCTACCTGCGCAACGAAGTGCCATTGGTGGATGCTGAAAACGCGCTGACGTTCTTCCTCCTCTGCTTTATCCTGTTGCTTGGCGCCATCTTTGTCTCCGCCCGCCTGTCCGGCTCTCGCTTCGGCGCAGCTCTTGGCACGGCACGTATGAACGAGACCCGATTGGCGACTTCCGGCATTGATCCGTTCCCGATCAAACTCACCGGCTTTGTCATCTCCGCCATGATCACTGGTCTTGCTGGCGCGCTGTTTGCAGAGCTCAACGGCTTTGTAGGCCCGTCAATGCTCTCCTGGCACCGTTCTGGCGAGATCATGGTGTTTGTCATCCTCGGCGGCGTAGGGCGTCTCTACGGCCCTGTCATCGGCGCTGCACTGTTTGTGCTGCTGGAAACCTATATCGGCGAGTGGACCGAGCACTGGCAACTGCTGCTCGGCCTCGCCTTGCTGGGCGTCGTTCTCTTCGCCCGCGGTGGGGTCATGGGCATGATTGCAGGGAGGGCGCGTCATGACTAAACCCGTTCTAGAAGTTAAAGGCCTGCACAAATCCTTTGGCGCTCTTCAGGCCACTAAAAACGTCTCTCTGGACCTGAAACCCAATGAGATTCATGCCCTTATCGGGCCAAACGGTGCTGGCAAATCAACACTCATCGGCCAGATCGCAGGCTGGATCAAACCAGATAGCGGCACCATTTATCTGGACGGCGAAGACGTCACAAATGAAACTGTCGCCAGCCGCTCCCGCAAGGGTCTTGGACGTAGCTTTCAGGTCTCGTCTCTGGCTATGGAAGTCAGCGCGCGGCGCAATGTAATGCTTTCCGTTCAAGCCAGTCAGGGCTCCAGCTTCCGTTTCTGGAGGCAGATCAAATCCGATCAGGACCTACGCGAAACCGCCGGTAACTGGCTCAAAAAGGTCGGTCTTGGTGGGCGAGAGGATATCGCGGTCTCAGAGTTGTCTCACGGCGAACGCCGTCAGGTGGAGGTGGCTTGTGCTCTTGCTCTCAAGCCCAAGGCCCTGCTGCTGGATGAACCCATGGCAGGTCTTGGCCCTACGGGATCAATCCAGCTTACTGAATTCCTTGAGGAAATCCGGCCAGAAATTCCGATCTTGCTCATTGAACACGATATGGATGCTGTCTTTCGTCTGGCAGATCGCATCACCGTTCTGGTGGGCGGTGCTGCCATCCTGTCAGGCTCTGTCGAAGAAATACGCGCTAGTGCACTGGTCAGAGAAGCTTATCTCGGGGAGGAAGCCTGATGCTGTTAGAAGTCAACGGCTTGGAAGCCCACTACGGCGCGGCACAAGCCCTGTTCGGCGTTGATCTGACTGTCAATGAGGGTGAGATGGTCGCCATGCTTGGCCGTAACGGCATGGGCAAATCCACGACGATAAGCTCGATTTGTCAGATGGTTACGCCAACCAAGGGAACTATAAAGTTCGCCGGCCAAACCCTGAACCGCATGTCCAGCCACAAGGCCGCACGCCTTGGGCTAGGTCTGGTTCCAGAAGGCCGCCGCTGTTTCCCGAACCTGTCGGTGCTGGAAAACCTCAGCGCCGCCGCCCGCAAGGGGCCTTGGACGCTGGAGCGCGTCTACAGCTTGTTCCCGCGTCTCAAGGAGAGGAAAAACCAGAGCGCCAACACCCTCTCTGGCGGCGAACAACAGATGCTCGCTATCTCCAGAGCCTTGATGACAAACCCTAAATTGCTAATCCTCGATGAAGCAACAGAAGGTCTGGCACCAGTGGTCCGCGGGGAAATCTGGCAAGCCATCGCCACGCTCAAGAAGGAAGGACTGTCCATCCTGATCGTCGATAAGACCTTGAAGGAGCTTCTCCCACTGGCGGATCAAGCCGTCATTCTGGAAAAAGGGGCGTCTGTGTGGTCAGGGCATCCGGAGACGCTCACTGAGGAAATGAAGGACAGGTATCTTGGTCTTTGAACGCAACATTAAAGTGGCGTTTCAGCACTGCGACCCTGCTGGAATTGTCTTTTATCCCCGCTACTTCGAGATGATCAATCAGGTTACCGAGGAGTGGTTTGAGCAATCACTCGGCGCATCGTTCGTAGACATTCATATAAATCAAGGGGATGCAGTCCCCACAGCCAAGATCGAAACAGAGTTCAAAAAGCCGAGCAAGCTTGGCGATGAACTCTTATTAACACTTCAGGTTTTGCAACTCGGACGCTCCAGCGTCCATCTGGGGTTCACCGTCACATGCGAAGACGAACTCCGGCTCACCAGCCGCCAGGTCATTGTTTACGTCAAAGGCGCAGATAAAAAACCGGTAAGCTGGCCGCAAGCCATTAAAAAACAAATGGAATTTTTCCTGAAGGAAGAGGGACCTTCATGACAACACAACACGCACTGTTCAAGTTTCTCCAGCCGGAAGGTTGGAAGCCAGCCTCCGGATACGCCAATGGCATCATGGCAGAAGGCACACCGATCTTCTTGGGAGGACAAATCGGCTGGAACGGCCAGCAGGTTTTCGAGAGTGATGATCTTGTCGAACAAATCAAGCAAACACTTGAAAACATACGCGAAATATTAGCCACGGCAGGTGCGAAACCAGAACATGTGGTTCGCCTGACGTGGTATGTGCTCGACAAAAAGGACTACACCGCCCGCTTGAGAGAAGTCGGCGAGGCCTACCGGTCTGTGTTTGGACGGCATTTTCCATCCATGACCATGATACAAGTCGCTGATCTGGTGGAAGATCAGGCCAAAGTTGAAATTGAAGCAACGGCAGTGCTGCCGAAAGCGGGATAACATGATGCGGGATTGGGATGCGGCCTATCATAACTCCGGAGTAGTGCCGAACGCACAAGAACTGTTCGGTCAATGGGTTGAACGCTCCAAAGTATTTCGGGAAACCTCCAAAAACCAGTTGGATGTCACTTATGGAAGCGGGGAAAGAGAGAAGCTCGATCTCTTCTTCCCACAAGACTCTGAGTCTAAAGGTCTCGTCATGATCGTGCATGGCGGCTATTGGAAGGCCTTCGACAAATCCGCGTTTAGCCACCTTGCAAAGGGCGCTGTGGAGATGGGATACACCGTCGCAATTCCATCCTACGACCTCTGCCCTGAAGTAAAAATAACCATTATTGCCAATCAGATGCAGAGCGTTCTTGAAGTGGCTTCTGAGCAAGTAAAGGGGCCGATCCATCTGACTGGCCACTCCGCTGGTGGTCACTTGGTCGCAAGGCTGGGCTGTAAGAATCGGGAAATGCCGAAAAGCCTCACGAACCGCATAAAGCACATACTCGGCATCAGTGGCGTCTACGATTTGCGACCGATCCGCAGGACGGCCATGAACGAGACCTTGCATATCAATGAGGCCGAAGCGCTCGCGGAAAGTCCGGTTCTGCACGAACCACTTGATAATCTTCGCTTTACGGGTTGGGTGGGTGCTGAGGAGCTGGCTGAGTTCCGTCGTCAGAACGCGGCCCAGTGTACAATCTGGGGTGGGTTTGAAACGCAGATCACGGCCTATGAGGATCCGGGGAAGAACCATTTTACTGTGGTGGAATCTTTGGAACAGGCCGGCAGCCTTCTCCTCACAACAATGTTGAACACATAACAACAACCCATTGAAAAACAACGAAATATCAACATCGCGCGATTTTGCGTTACTTTTGCGCAATTTTGCGTGGTTTACGTTTTCCATGCGTTACTTTAAGTTGAAATGTTTCCGTGCCGATGAATTCTCCTCATCATAATATCCCTAGTATACCGTCTCCAACAAACCCCACATTCAGCACCGCCTCTCTTAACCTAATGGATAAGCCAATAACCAAATAGAGAGTTGTGTAACTAGCCGTTGCCACTCTAAGCTTGTCCAAGCGACATAAACCGGAGTTATTCACCCAGCGCTGCTCTCAGGTATGATGGTCTGTCGAACCAACTCTGTGAAGCATCAATTGGGAAACCGGCGTCGGACATGACTGGGGGAGGCATCAATGACAGCAGCAAAAACGGGACCACTTTCTGGACTTCAGGTGGTGGAGATGGCTGGCCTTGGTCCGGCACCAATGGCCGGACAGCTGCTTGCAGATCTGGGAGCCAACGTCATCGTCGTCGATCGGCGTGCCGGCGAGCGCATCGATAAGGATGTGAATCGCAGGGGCAAACAATCCATTGCGCTGAACATGAAGAGTGACGGCGCGCTCAAAGTCTTCTTCTCTCTGATTGAGAAAGCCGACATCCTCATTGAAGGCTTCCGCCCCGGCGTCATGGAGCGTCTCGCCCTTGGGCCTGATGAATGCCTAGCCAGAAATCCGGGCCTGATCTATGGCCGCATGACCGGTTGGGGGCAGGAGGGGCCGCTGTCCCACACAGCCGGTCACGACCTCAACTACCTTGCCATGACAGGCATGCTTCACGCCATAGGCGAAGAGGGCCGCCCGCCAGTTCCGCCACTCAACATGGCAGCAGACTACGGCGGCGGCTCCATGTTCCTGCTGCTGGGTGTCCTCTCGGCATTGTTCGAACGCACCAAAAGCGGCAAGGGGCAGGTGATCGATGCGGCCATGGTCGATGGTGTTCCGGCGATGATGGGGATCATCTACTCTCTGCTGGGTCGCGGTCTTTGGCAGGACAAGCGTCAGACAAACCTGTTGGATGGCGGCGCACCATTTTACCGCTGCTATGAGACCTGCGATGGCCGCTATCTGTCTGTTGGCTCACTGGAGCCCCAGTTTTTTGCATTGCTGCTGAAGGGGCTAAACCTGCCAGCGGAGCTTTCCCAAATTCAGATGAACATGAAAGAGTGGCCGAAGCTCGAAGAATATATCGCGACTGCAATCAAGGCCAGGTCGCTGGAGCACTGGACAGGGGTCTTTGCCGGAACCGATGCCTGCGTTGCCCCGGTGCTATCCATTGAGGAAGCAAACGCCGCTTCACTCAACACCGAACGCAGCAACAGGATTCGGCTGAACGGCGTCACGCAGGCAGCACCCGCTCCACGCTTCAGTCGCACTATTCCGCAAACGCCTGTGCCAGCTGGAAAAACCGGAGATCATACTTCACAGATTTTGGAGCAACTCGGTTTTACTAAAGTCGACATCGACAAAATGCAGGAAAGCAAGGTTTTGGGCTGAATCTGCATCAAATAGCGATACAAAACACGAAATAGCGGGAAAGAGTCCAGCACTCCTTCCTATGTCATAAGTTTCTCAGAGGAAGCCTCTGGGTACATCCCATGAATGAACGTATTTGCCCTAATGCCTTAAGATAATCTTCATTAGTTTGTGGCGTTGCGTATGGGTGGGTAAAGAATGCTGGTAACAGACGTGTTTGTGCTGTTTTTCCTGATTACTCAGGGCCTCTTTCTTGTCGCCTCATGCGTCTTCGCCCTGTCTGGCGCAGATGATCTGATCATCGACACTTTCTTTTACACGTTTGTTGCATGGTATCGAGGGCCTCTAGTCGGTAAAACCGAAGAGCAGCTTTACGAAGAAACTGGTCATATCGCGCCAAGACCGTTGGTTATCATGCTACCGGCCTGGGACGAGGCCTCGATCCTCTATCCCGCTGTTTCAGCCATAATGCAGAGGCTGGACTATCCGTCCTACTGGATATTTATTGGCGTTTACCCCAACGACAAAGAAACTCAAGAGGCTGCAAACCGGCTGGCAGCTGAACATGACAACCTGCGGGTCGTCATAACAAAGAATGACGGCCCAACCTGCAAGGCTGATTGCATCAATACCATCATTGCCGACATCCGGAAGTTCGAGGAGGAGCAGGGCATCTCTTTTGTGGGATTTCTCATGCAGGACGCAGAGGATATCCTCAACCCGAACGCTTTGACCATATTAAACGCCAGCCTTGAGCTTGCAGATATCGTGCAACTTCCCGTTCTCTCCCTCCCCAGAAGCCGTTGGCTGTTCACCGCAGGCCACTATATGGATGAGTTCGCCGAGTTCCACTCCAAGGAAGTACTCGTCAGAGGTTTTCTGACCGGTACAGTTCCGGGAGCTGGCGTAGGAACCTGCTACTCCAACAAGACCATAGAAACAGCGCAGTCCATGTCCGGAAGCGATAAAAACGGCATTCCGGAAATCTTCAACACCGCCTCATTGACGGAAGACTATGATCTGTCCATGCGGCTCACGGAGACCGATCTCAAACACGATTTACTCTGGATCCATCCGGAGAAGAAAAGCGACTATACGAACTTTGCTGTGACGCAAGAAATGTTTCCCTCCGTCTTTTGGCAAAGTGTGCGTCAGAAGACCCGATGGACCATTGGTATTTCATTTCAGGGTTGGGCAGAGATGGGCTGGAAAGGCGGGCTCGCCACAAAGTACTTTTATTGGCGCGACAGGAAGATGATATTTTTCAGTCATGCCATCGTTCTCGGGTATATGGCAATACTCTTCTATTGGTGCTTGTTCTTGTACGTGTACTTCGTGCCAGATGCTTACAACTTACCGCCTCTGCTGCCGGAAGACAGTTCTTTCTGGTACGTGATCTGGTTCATCGTGTTCTTACTCGCACACCGCTTGATCCAGCGTCATATCTGGACCGGCTACCACTACGGTTTGAAGTCATTACCGCCTGTCACTCCACGCTACTTTGCGTCGGTCTTCATCAACTATTTCGCCATGGTGAGAGCCATAAAGGCGTGGGTCCGGCATTTAAGAACAGGAGAAGTGATCGGTTGGGACAAAACTGCCCATGATTATCCGGAGAAAGAGAGCCAGTCAGCCCTTCCAGTGAAACGGCCACCGCGCTCATGAGCCGGATACGCAGAAAGGCGAACCGAAAATCAGCATTCTATCTGCTGTGGTTCATCTTGTTTGCGCTTGGCCTGACGATTCCAACCCAATCGCAACCACAAGCAGATAAGTCATATACGAAAGCCGAGGAGGACGCCTATTACAATAGCTTACTGGAAGACAACCAGCAAAGCCAATCCCTATTTCAACGCACATTGCGGGACTATCTCACCTACCCCTTGCTGAATCTCGCCTACCGTCTTCTGGCAGAAGGGCGCAGGGAAGAAGCCCTTACCGAACTGGATACGCTGCTTGAGCACTATCCGAACCACACGGTCGCCCGTTGGCAAAATATCCAGCTTTTAATCGCCCTTGATCGTCCAGAGGCTGCCATAGAGCAATTGGACATCTTGCTGTCACAGGAAACCGCGTTCAGTCGCGGGTACCTCACACTTGGGCATCTGCATATGCTCAGCGGTGACTATACGCAGGCCTTGCATGATTTCAAGATGGCCATTGAAACCGGTAATTTGCTGCCAAGCGACCACACAGAGGCCCTTGGAGGTGTGGCAGAAGCAGCAATCAAGATAGGTAAAGCACAGGAGGCGTTGGACGTCCTTGATGTGCTTACCGAGATGGGAGTTGCCACACCGCGGCAAAGGCTTATGAGAGCAAACCTTTTGCGCAACCTAAATCAGTTTGAAGAAGCACGCAGTGAGTGGGAATCTCTTTCCCAACTGGACAGTGCCCCTGAAACTCAACGCACGGCAATCTTGAACGAGGCGTTTCTTCTCATAGAACAAGGAGAAAACGAAGAAGCCTACCAATCGCTGATGCGTGCGGAAAAGAGCGGACTGTTTACAAGTCGGCAATCCACCGCTCTTGAGCAACGCACCTTTGCCAGAGCTCTGGCTACCAGTGCCCTTAATTCAGGCCATCTTGACGAACTACTCGCGTTCCTCAACCCCGGACGTATCGATCTGCTGGGATTATCCTCCCGCGTGCAACTCGCCTATGCTCTGAGGAAAACAGGTTCCAGCGATGAAGCCGAGAAGGCGCTCCTGGCCAGTGATGGCAAATTCCTGAATACCAAGGCTTTCAGTCCGGAAGAGGTGGCCAACTACTATCTGGCGCTCACTGACATTGCGCTTGGTGCGGGAGATGAGGCCAGAGCTGCCAAGGCAGCACAGATGCTGATCCACACCACGCGTAACCCTGAATATGCGCTACAACTCAGCCAGCTGGCACAGAACAATGGTTGGGAAACTGGTGCCATTGATATCTTGATGGAGCTGCGTGCCATCACGGAACAGTCGGATCGGGAAAGAGCAGCCGGTGCTTGGGTCGAATTGCTGCTGGAACTGTCTGATCTGGCGCGAGAGACCGGAGACCTGCCTCTGGCCGACAAAGTCCTGCTGGAAGCTGAAGACCTCGCACCCAGCTGGCGTATCACGGCGAAGAGGGGGCAGGTTGCTCTTCTCACAAACAACGACAGCGACGCCTCAACCATGCTTCAGGATGCTCTTAAACGCGCAAAGCAGGCGCAGGCTGCGGGGACGTTTAGCCAAAGCGATAAGGAAGCCTATGCACGCCTTTTGTTTGACCTTGCAGCGACCTCTGCAACCGATCAGGACTGGAACCGCGCACTTGATTATCTGATCGCTGACTGGACTTTGGAGCCTGACCCCACGCAGGTCCTGCCAACCTATCTTATGCTGAAAGAAAGCTCTGCAGACGACATCACCGCCCGCAACTGGCTGAAACACGTTTTTGGCTATGCCAACTCCACTGATCTGTCAGAGGACGAGCGAAAGTTGTTTGCCATAGCGTTCCTCACGCTGGCACGTGCACAGAAAACGGAAGGTGAACTAGAGGAAGCTGATAAAGCCTACACTCAATCGATGCGAATGGAACCGAGAGCCGATGCTGTTTTGGAGGCCGCCTATCTGGCTCTTCAGCTCAGTGACCCGTCAAGAGCCCTGACGCTGGTTGAGACGCTGGACCAAACTGAACACGCAGACGCAATTTTGGCAATCAAGTGTCAGGCCTACCGTATCCTTGGCCGCGATCTGGATGGGCTTTCCTGCGTGAATCCAGAGGTAGACCTCCAGCCCACGGACGCTGAAGGCCACCTGAATTTGGGAAATCTCTATTTGCAGCGCGGAGAAAAGGAAAAGGCAAAGCAGGAGCTAATAAAATCCTATAAGTTAAGCCCCAGCCTTGCTGCCGCAAACCAGCTCGGCTTTCTTTATCAGGAGCAGGGCGATGATCAGGCAGCGCACCACTGGTTTGCAATCTCCTATAAGGAGTACAATGACCAGACCGCAGGCATGGGCCTGCTCTACATTGCTCTGGATCAGGCAAATTTTGACGAGGCGGCCCGGCTCCTTGGCGCTCTAAAATTCTCCGACCTCACCCGTGAGCAGATGGCCGGTTACCATGCAGCCAGAGCACAGGTCACGCTTTATCAGGGCAACCAGTCACCCGAGGCACTGGAAAGTGCACTGGCCGATATGCTCAAGGCAAGATCTCTAAATTCAACCCCGGACGTTCGGTCCTCGGTGGTTCAGATTCTGTTTCAGCAAGGTCGGGTGCAGGAGGCCGAAGCCGAGTATCTGGCCTTGCCACCCGAGGACAAAACAAACTACGTCACACTGGCAATGGGTGGCTATCTGGCCCGCGCGCAGGATGAGCAAGATCTGGCTATCACGCGCTTTGAAGCGTCACTGGAGATCAATCCTGATCAGGAGGACCTACAGGAGGATCTGGCTTATACCTACCTGACTGCCTTTGAAAATAAGAAGGCTGCAGCTGCGTTCCGCAAGCGGATTGAAGTGCTGAACCAACAACAACTCGACATCTATGATCAAGACAAACTGGAACGCTTCCAGCGCCAGCTCCGTATACTGGAAATCCCATTCAGTTTTCTGCTGTTCGACGGCGTGAGTCCCTCTCGCCAGGATGAAGAGAACGTCACCGGTGCCATTCTGGGCATCCCGTCCAGTAGCCCGTTCGGATCTGTGGAGGCAGCATGGCGACCACCCGTGTTCGGCTATCAAAATGGCCGCACGTTTGAGTTCACGGCCCGTGTCCAGTGGCTCAACGAACGCTACAGCTTCCGGCCCAACCCGGATACGTTTCAAACAATTGTTGGCGCACGCTTCAAGCCTTTCATGAGCCAGAACCTGAAGATCGGTGTGGAGCGCTTCTTCAAGGGCGGAGATATTACCGAAGATAACTGGCTGGGGAGGGTGCTTTGGTCTTTCACCCGCGGCCACGATTTCCTTCCTCTGTACGATGAACGCACGGGATTACCAATCGAGAAAGAACCTTACGTCAGTCTGTACTTGGAGGGGGGCCGGTTCTTCGAAAAAGAGAAGACAATACTATTTTATGGTGATGGACGACTTGGCTACACTTTTAGGTTCGATCATAACCTGATTTTTTCACCGTATGCCTATTCTATCGGAAGTGGAAACTGGAACTCCCAGATCAGCGCTGTGGCAATCGAAGCAGGGCTGGGTGCATCTTTGAAGTGGAGAGGTGTGTACACCGAGACCTATGGTGACCTGCTCCAGCTTGAAGTGTTTGGGCGTGTAGGACATGAAGTGTTAAATACCGATGATAGCCAAACCAGCCGAGTACTCTTTGGACTCCAAGCAAACTTCTAAGCTATTGTTTTTTGGGCTATTTTTCCTTGTTCTTTTCGCATTCATGACGCCCACCAAAGCCAGCACACAAAGAGACTTAGACTCCAAGGAATGTATTCCTATCAAGCTCAGCTTCATACAACCCTGGGGTTCGGATTATTTTCCTAACCACCAATTGTGGTACAGTGAACTTCTTTCACTTCAAAGACTTGGCGTTGATGAAGTCGTCTTTCAATGGGCCGTATGGGGCCCAGAATTAAGTCAGGACATCCAGCTACCCGTCTGGATGGAGGCCGCAGTCGCGCAGGCCAAACAATCAGGCACAAAGATCTGGTTCGGCCTGCGTTATGATCCTTCATTCATCGAGAAATTGAAGAAAGAAGGCCAGCCATACCTGAACAGGCGGCTTAAGGAAACAAGGTTGCTGGCCAATGCGTTAAAAGCACAAATCCATCACTCAACACATCCGGATGAGGTTTTTTCTGGCTGGTATATACCAGATGAAATCGATGGCAGATTGCTGCTGGATAGCAAGCTCAGACCGTTGCTCACCCAATACGCTACCCAAACCCGTGATGTGTTGCGAGAGGTGCTGCCGGGCCCGGTAGCTATTTCCGGGTACGCAGATTTGAAAGTGGAGCCGATTAAACTGGCCAGTCATTGGAACAACTTCATGTCGCGGTCCTCCATAGACATCTTATTTCTGCAAGACGGGCTAGGGGCCAAGCTTATGGAACCTAATTCAAGCCGCAGCTTGCAGCGCGCCATCAGTTTAGCCTTCCGTGCACAGACCCATAGAGTCATTCCGGTAATCGAGATCTTTGAGATAGATCCAAGAACTGTAGAGTTCAGGACAATTCCAACCACTATGAACACCCTGGAAAGCAGACTGGAGAATGCGCGCTCTTCGCCTGATCAGCCGGTGGCCCTGTTCTCATTATCCAGCCATGTCCTCAGGTTCGACAACAAACACAGCCGCGATATCGAAGAATTTTTGGCGCATAACGCTCAACTCTGTGACAACACGGATAGATCAGACCCTAAGAATGAATAGGAAACACACAAAAATTATGGGAGTAGGGCCTGCAACGGTCTTATGCATCATCGGTACACGCCCGGAAGCCATCAAAATGGCACCGGTTATTGACGCAATCGCAAAACGTCCAAACCTCAATGCCCACGTCCTCATGACGGGCCAGCATCGCGAGATGGCATCAAGCGCGCTGTTATCCTTTGATATCCATAAGATCAACTGGCTCGATCTATCCGCTACCAGCCATAAACTGGCAGATCAGGCCGGAGAACTTCTCAAAGGCATCAGCGCGTATATTGCACACCACAACCCCAGATATGCTCTTGTCCATGGCGACACAACAACAGGCTTTGTCGGAGCGCTTACAAGCTTTTACAGTTCTGTGCCGGTCGGTCACGTTGAAGCTGGATTACGCAGCGGAAATTTGCATGACCCGTTTCCAGAAGAAGCCAACCGGCGGCTGGCTGATCAGCTCTGCCACAGATTGTTCGCGCCCACAGCCATCGCCAGAGACAACTTACTGCGCGAAGGCATCAGCCATGAGAAAATTCTCATTACAGGCAACACGGTGGTCGATGCTGTTCGCCATTTGGCGCAACGGATCAAACCATCACGCGAGCTAGATGAACTGAAGGACGTTCTAGGCCCACAAAAACGATTGGTACTGGTCACCACACACCGGCGTGAAAACTGGGGTGAACCTATGCGTAATATATGTCAGGCGGTAAAGGCCATTGCGGACAGCCATGACGATCTGCAAATCGTTCTGCCGGTGCATCCAAATCCAGCGGTCAAGGATGTGGTTGAATCTGTACTCAAGAATGTCGACCGTGTCCATCTGGTCAATCCGCTATCATACGAAGCGCTCATCGCATTGGAACGTGACTCAGACTTGATCCTGACAGACAGCGGCGGCATTCAGGAAGAAGCACCAGAGTTCGGAACGCCATTGCTGATCCTGCGCAAGACAACCGAGCGACCAGAAGCAATCACCAGCGGTCTGGCAAAACTCGTCGGTACATGCGAGCAAACCATCACCGAGGAAGCCAATCGCATCCTTAGGTCCAAAAGTGCCAAGCTCAACTACGAGAACCCGTTTGGCGACGGTCTGGCAGCACAGCGCATTGCAGACGCCGTCGAAAGCCACATAAACTCATGCGACTAGCGCCAAAGTCATCATTATACGTTTAGTTCCATAATCTACCTTATGCGTATTGATCATATACGCGTGCCATAGTGCCTTTGGTATAGCTGACAAGCATCAAATTGGCGCATACCGCATCTCAGGTCATCGCAGCTCAAAAGTCAGTTACAAGGCTTTCGCAAGATTACACGGCATAAAGCAGCACAGCGCTCGACCTAAGACCAGTCGAACCTGCCCATCAGCACGAGATGCGCACAATATAAGTAAATTCCGTAGTATTCATCGACACTTGAGTACAATTTACAAACGTCAGGATCAAAGAAAGGTACACATCACCATCTTCTAGGGAGTTAGCCTACCCTACCGGCACATCTCATTGACACTAATCTTAATTATCTATAACTTCCCTTAGGTAATAACGGTAGGTAGTCATTATATACTTGAGACTATCCAATAATAATTCATAATCTCTACATCCGGAAACAATAAAGATGAATAAAAGAGTACGTGTACCGGACAACGCACTCCATGCTGGGCGTCGTCGCTTTCTCAAAGGTACTGTTGCAGCTGGTGCCTTGTTAGGGACAAACCTGTCTGTATTTGGAACCAGTTTTGCCAGCAGCGGGCCGCAAGACGGAACGGTCACACTTATGGAGCCTGGTACCCAGCAGAAATTCGTCAATTCACTGCCGATCCCACCACGAATTTATGGGCATCCGGATACGCCGATCACGATCCCTATCAGCGCCACAACTCAGTGGATGGGCTTGGTTGACAGTCAAGGTGAGCAACTAAAAACCTCCGTTTACGGCCTGGGCGTTGCCGGTCAGTTCACAACCCCTGGACCAACACTTATTGCACGGCAGAACGAGATCTTGCACGTCAACTGGCAAAACCAGCTGCCCAATGACAGGCCGCATCTTTTGCCCGTTGATACGGGTATGCACATACCTGATGTGAACTCTCCCGATGGTCAGTTCAGCGCTGAAAAACCAGTGGTTATTCACTTGCACGGCGGCCATAGTGAAGCCGATAGCGATGGCAATCCACTTGCCTGGTACACACAAGGCTACCAGTCAACGGGTCCCGCATTCGTCAAGCAAGAATACCAATATGACAACACTCAGGAAGCCATGGGCGCGTGGTATCATGACCATACAGTTGGCATGACCCGTCTCAATGTTCACGCCGGACTGCATGGCATGTATCTGATCAAGGACGACAATGAAGAGCGCTTGATCGAAAATGACATTCTGCCGTCTGATCACCACATGATTGACTTGTCCATCACAGACGTTCTGTTTGATGATCAAGGCCAGCTCTACTACCCCGGTTGGCACGGTCAACCGGTTAATCCAATTACACAAAAGGCCATTCAAGACACGTGGCCAAATCCGTCAATTCTGGATGAGTTCTTCGGAAATTTCATATTGGTCAACGGGATGGTCTGGCCGAAATTGGATGTGGAGGCCAATAAGTACCGCTTCCGCCTGCTCAACGCATCCAGTTCGCGTAGCTATGTGCTTGAGTTTGAGAACAAGATGCCGTTCTATCAACTCGGCTCCGATGGCGGTTTTCTGGATAGGCCGGTTCGGCTGACACAGTTAGTCATCAGCCCTGCAGAGCGCATGGATGTGCTGGTGGACTTCACAAAGGTCGCCGGGTCTCAGATCATTTTGCGAAACCGCGGCCCGGAAATTCCATTCCGTGGCTTTGTCGATCCTACCGATCCGGAAAACGCAATCAAACTTGTTTATAATGAGGATGGAGAGCGCCCGATCTCTGATGGACATGGCGGGCTAGCCCCCATCGCCAATCCGGATAACACGGGCGTTATCATGCGTTTTGATGTGGCTGAGGCCAATGATGCGATCCCGCCGCAGGCCGCCCAGTTCACTGAAAATGTGACATTACGCACGCCCTTGCTACAAATTCCAAGAGACGATGTCGCCGTTGTCAGGCAGCTCATTATCTATCCGCAGGATGATGATCTGGGCCGCGAGCTGAACCTGCTTGGCACACCAGAATCCGGCTCCGTGTTCTTCATGGATCCCGTAACCGAAAATGTGGGCCTCAACACAACCGAGGTCTGGGAGGTCTATAACGCCACCGCTTCCGGGCACCCCATACACGTACATCAGGTGCAATTTGAAGTCATCGACCGTCAGGAATTCGACTGGGAGTTCACGCCCCGCGAACAACCTCTGATGAACACCGGCAGGACCTTCGAAGGTGCTACCATTGAGCTTCAGGGCGTAAAGGGAAATCCGGTTCAGCCTCAGCCAAATGAACAAGGCAGGAAGGACACGGTCATCGCCCTACCCGGGCAGGTCACCCGCATCATTGCTCATTTCGACCTTCCCGGAGAATATGTATGGCACTGTCATATTATCACCCACGAAGACTATGACATGATGCGCAAATTCGTGGTGAGCTAGCCAACTTACCTAATGGACCCCAACAAAGAGAATGCCACAGCACGCACAAAGCGGCTGCGGCATTCATGGTCTGTGTCAGGCGTATAGCCCTAGAGATCCATCACGATACGACCATCAATTTTGCCGTTACGCATACGGTCGAAAATGTCATTGACGTTATCCAGCGGCTCTGTGCTGTAGTGTGCCGCCACCAGGCCTTCACCGGCAAACTCCAATGACTCACGCAGGTCATTTCGTGTGCCCACAATGGAGCCACGCAATGTTTTCCCATTGAGCACCATATCAAAGATGTTCAGCGGGAAATCTTCAGGCGGCAGTCCCACAAGGCTCATAGTGCCGCCACGGGCCAACATGCCAACCCCTTGCTGGAAGCTCTTACCGGCAACAGCCGTCACCAGCACACCTTCAGCACCGCCGCCAGCTTGCACTTCAGAGACTGGATCACACTTGAATGCATTGAGCGTCATATCAGCGCCCAAAGACTTGGCGAGCTCCAGCTTTTCATCTGCAATATCAACCGCAATCACATGCATACCCATGGCCTTGGCGTACTGAACAGCCAGATGGCCAAGGCCGCCAATACCGGAAATCACCACGGTTTGTCCGGGTTTCGTCTCGGTTTCCTTCAGACCCTTGTAGACCGTCACACCTGCGCACAAAATTGGCGCAGCTGGTGCAAATTCAAGTTCTTTGGGCAGATGCGCCACGAAGTTCGGATCCGCCAACGCATATTCCGCAAAACTGCCATTAACGCTGTAACCGGTATTCTGCTGCGATTCACAAAGCGTTTCCCAGCCATCCACACAATGGCGACAGCAGCGACAAGCCGTGTGGAGCCAAGGAATCCCGACGCGATCCCCTTCCTTCACATGCGTTACGTTGCGCCCCTTCTCAACCACAATACCCACGCCTTCGTGGCCCGGAATAAAGGCTGGTGTTGGTTTGACGGGCCAATCCCCTTCAACAGCATGCAAGTCGGTATGACACACACCAGTGGCCTCAATCTTCACCAGAACACTATCATCGGTGACGGTTGGCTTCTCAACTTCACACACGTCCAAAGGTGCACCAAATTCGCGCACAACGGCCGCTTTCATCATAGACATGACGGGCTCCTTAAGCAGCTTTCCCTGAGCGGGCCACGGCGGCGCCAAAACATACAGGGAAAGCGAAATTCTCAGAAATGCAGGCGGGGGTCGCCAGCATTTAAGAAGAGCCTAACAAACCGAAGCCCAAGTAGAAAAGAGATGATATTTCAAGTATACTTCTGCGGTTAATAACGCAACATCACAGTCATTCAACCTTGAAAAACCCAGCGCTTTACTGAGAAAATCACGGTGCAGAAACTGATACCTCCACCCGCACGTATCCATATATAATGAATTCATTTCAATAACTTAGTTGAAATACCTAGCGTATTTACCCCGATGGAATGAAATGTTTTCCTCTAAACAGAAATCCTCTGGGACCACCACAAGCCCCTACTCTTTGCCCAGAGCCTGCGAGTAGTTAAGATGATAATAGCAAGTAAATTACTTGAATACCGGCAACTTATAAGTGTATATACTTAGAAAGGCATAAGGTAGATTATGGAATAACCTGTAATTATTACAGTTTAGCATAGAATTACTAAGTATTAAATAAGGTAAACTGGAAGCGCACCTGCAGACAAACGGTTATGCCAAAGGCTTTATCAGCAACCATTGTGGGCGCGTAATCGGGCTCTCCAGCATCTTTACGAAAACGCTGTTCCCACAAAATCCAAACGTCACCCTGCAACATGCCTTTAAGCAGGCTTTGAAAGCACCGGAAATCTGACAGTCTGGCTCAAACCATACTCACCGAGCTGAGTACGGGTGACATCGCCGCACAATGTCAAAAGCCCGGTACAACCCGGGCTTTCATCTCAGCGTAATAACGTCTTCAAGGCGTCCGCCACAATGATCGTGGCGGCCTTCAGGTCAGAAAGCTGGAGGTGCTCATCAGCGCCATGAGCATTAGCCTCAAGAATGGACCGTGGCCCTGCCCCGTAAAGCACGGTTGGAATACCCGCCTCCGCATAGTGGCGTGCGTCCGTATAAAGCGGCGCGCCAGTGGCTTCCAGTTCAATGCCCAAAACCTCTTTAGCAGGCCATTTCAACGCTTCCACCAGCTTCTTCGCCCCCGGCAGCTCGCGCAAAGGCTCAGCGATCATGATGCGCCGGCATTCTACTTCCACACCGCAATCCGCTGGCACCACAGATTCAATCAGCTCAATAAGCTGCTCTTCCACCTGCTCGCCGCTTTCTTCAGGGATCAGTCGCCGGTCAATACGAAGCGAAACCCGATCCGGCACCACATTGGTGTTGATGCCTCCAGAGATCAGCCCAACAGTGATTTGCGGTGAACCGATACCCTGCTGCTCACTGTGAACTGACTTCAAACGCTCCCGCTCGCCGTAAATCGCAGCAAGAACCGGCGTTGCTGCCTGCAAAGCATCAGCACCATTTTCCGGCATCGCCGCATGGGCCTGACGGCCACGGAAAATCACTTCCATATGCAAACAGCCATTATGAGCCGTTACGGCAGCGTAGGAAAACCCTGCGGAAATCGCATAGTCCGGCTTGGTCACTCCTTGTTCGAGAAGCCACTTAGGCCCAACAAAGCCTCCGGTTTCCTCATCATATGTCAGATGCAGCTCCACAGAGCCTTCCAGCTCATCTGCGTACTCACGAAGTGCCAGCAGCGCAAAGGCATAGGTGGCGAAATCTCCCTTGGAAACAGCCGCGCCACGGCCATAAAGAGCCCCATCTTCAATCTCAGCGCCATAAGGCTCCTTAGACCAGCCGTCGCCCGGAGGAACAACGTCCCCATGAGCGTTGAGCGCAATCACTGGCCCCAATCCATTGCCGAATGTCTCGCGCACGATCAGGTTGGTAACGGACACCATCCCGTTCTGACGTACAAACGGTTCAGGTACCGGATGTTTTTCAACGGTAAAGCCAAGGCCTTCAAGCAGCTCGGCGGTCCGCAATGCGTGGCGCTCCGTATCCCCCGGCGGGTTATCGCTCGGCACCATGACCAACTCGCGTAAGAATTCAACCTGCTCCGCAAACCGGCTCTCAATCGCGGCCTTCATGAACATTCCCTTTGAAATTATTAGAGATCATAGTCCAATAGATAACTGCAATGGTTGCAAGTCTCTTATCAAACGCCATCGCATGTTCCCGTGGATTATTTCCCATCACGTAGAGGCAAAAAAGCCGGAATAACACATATCAGGAGTTGTCGACTGTTTCCTCATCACAGACAAGATCTTCCAGACGAAACCTGAAAATCCGGCAGATCTGGCGAAGTGCTTCTGCAAGCTCATCATCGGCAGAATTTTGCAGGCGTAATTGAAAAGCTTCCAGTATTTGATGCTTACTCGCCCCTTTCACTGCAAAAATGAACGGAAAGCCATAACGGGACTTGTAGGCATCGTTAAGTTGGTTGAACCGGTGGTATTCATCATCACTCAGCTGGTCCAGCCCCACACCGGCCTGTTCTTTCACCGAAGCCGCGGCCATTTCCCCTGCCCGCGCCGCTTTCCCGGCAAGATCAGGATGCGCACGGATCAACGCAATCTGGCCACCCTTGTCGGCCTTTTGAAGGGCCCGGACAAAGGCGTCAATTAAAGCCAACCGAGAGGTAAAAGGTGCCGATCGCTGCGCAACAACCGCCACCCATGGAGAATGCTCGGCCACATTGCCAAACACATCGACAAAGGCGTCCAGCGTAAACCGGTTCACCTCTTCTAAAGAATATGTCTTCATTCCAAATACCTCAGTGACGTTGCAACCATGCTCCCAAAAGCTCGCGCTCCTGCTTACTCATGCCAGTCTCGTTGCCCAAAGGCATGGCAGAGGAGCGAACTGCCTGCGCCATAATCAAAGCCTCATAACGGCGCAAATCAGCAATGCTCTCCAGCTCAATATTCTTTGGTGCCTCCGAGAACGCCTCATTGCTTGGCGTTGCACTGTGGCAGCTCGCACAGTGGACCTGTGCAATCTCCAAGGCTCGAACATCGGAAACAGCCATTCCTCCGCCAAGTTTCGCAGGCGTCGTCACAATAACCGCAGCAATCAGGCTGACAGCCGCAACTGGCAACGCCCACCAGAAGTTACCAAATTTATCATGGGCATCATGGCGATTGATGAAGTGCCGCACCATACCGCCCATCACAAGGATAAGCGCCACCACCAGAGCAGGCTGAGCATGACCCGTCAACAGCGGATAGTGGTTGGATACCATCAACAAAAGCACCGGCAGCGTCAGATAGTTGTTATGAACGGAGCGCTGCTTGCCAATTGCCCCGAGCCTCGCATCTGGTTCACGCCCCGCCAAAAGCGCCGCTACAATCGTCTTCTGGTTTGGAATAATCACCATAAACACGTTGAAGGCCATAATGGTCCCGATCAGCGCGCCCACATGGATCAGAACGCCCCGGCCTGAAAAGACCTGCGCATACCCATAGGTCGCTGCCAAAATGATCACCAGCAGGCACCCTGCCAACAATGGCGTGTTTTGCCCGATGGCAGAACGGCACAACCGATCATAAACCAGCCAACCGGCTAGAAGAGATACAACCGAAATCGAAATCGCCTCGGCTGGCAAAAGCCTCATTACCTCAGGATCAATGAGATAAACTGAAGCATTGAAATAGTACTGAACCGTTAGAAGAGCAAAACCGGAAACCCAGGTGAGATAGGCATCCCACTTATACCAGATCAGGTCTTTCGGCAGTTCCTTGGGGGCAACCATGTACTTCTCGACATTATAGAAGCCGCCGCCATGAACTTCCCATGCGCTACCTAAAATGCCGGATGCCTGCCCTTCCCGTTTACGCAAGGAAAGGTCGAGTGCCATGAAATAAAACGAGGTCCCAATCCAGCCCACGCCCACAATCAAGTGAAACCAGCGGAAAAGCAGATTGAGCCATTCACTAAGGAAAGTGGCTGTCATTGTCTTGTTCTTTTATGTTCAATTGAAATAGGTGGGCAGTGGGAGTTGTTCCCCCACTGCAAAATTTGAAAAGAGCACCATAAAAACAGCAGCACTCTTTTAAAGCTAAGCTGTACTGAGCTTAGTTAGGGAGCTGGTCGTCGATGCCCTTGACGTAAAAGTTCATGGAAAGCAGCGACGCATCGTCAGCAGTCTCTCCTTCGTTCAAGAACACAGAACCATCCTGTTTAGTGATTGGGCCAGTAAATGGCTGCAATTCACCGGATTCGATGGCTGCAAGTGTTTTGGCAGCTTCATCTGCAACATCCTGCGGGATGTTGGTGAATGGTGCGAGGTGAACCATGTCAACGTCAAGACCACCCCAGACGTCCTGGCTCTCCCAGGTACCATCCATCACGGCCTGTACGCGGGAGATGTAATAGGAATCCCAGTAATCAACGATCGCGGTTGCTTGTGCGTTTGGCGCAAACTTGATCATGTCAGATGCTTGGCCAAAGCCCATGATTCCGCGCTCTTCAGCAACCTGCAAAGGTGCCGGGGAGTCAGTGTGTTGCACCATGATATCTGCACCCTGATCGATCAGGGCTTTTGCAGCATCTGCTTCACGGCCCGGATCGTACCAGGAGTTCACCCAGATGGTCTTGATCTTGAAGTCAGGGTTCACAGACTGCGCACCCAGCATGAAAGAGTTGATGCCACGCACAACTTCGGGGATCGGGAAAGACCCGATGTAACCGGCAGTACCGGTCTTGGAGATCTTGGCCGCAATCTGACCGATAATATAACGCCCTTCATAGAAACGAGCGCCATAAGTGGCAAGGTTCTTCCCTTGCTTGTAGCCAGTTGCATGCTCAAACTTCACTTTCGGGAACTTGCGCGCAACCTTCAAGGTTGGGTTCATGTAGCCGAAGGAAGTTGTGAAGATCAGGTCGTGACCAGAACGTGCCAAACGCTCAATCGCACGTTCCGCATCCGCACCTTCCGGCACGCTCTCGATGTAGGTTGTTTCAACTTTGTCGCCAAAGTGCTTTTCAAGCGCCAGACGGCCCTGATCGTGCTGATAAGACCAGCCGTGGTCAGAAACCGGACCAACATAGATGAAACCCACTTTCAGTGGATCAGCAGCAACGGAAGCCCCAGTGGAAAGACCAAGTGCAACTGCAGCAGTTGCCGCCAGTTTAAAGATAGTGCGCATTATGCGCTCCCCCTTATAGGTTGACCTGCACTCCAGCCGCGCAACGCCCTGACAAGCGCGGCGGAATGCTCTTTAAAGAACCAGATGAACGACAGCGCCAAGCAAACACGATAGGAACAAACCCGAAGCCCGTTCTGCGCATTTGTGCGCTATCAAGTTGTTTCCTGCGTTTTTTGTATCTCGCAAAAAAATGCGATCTTTTATTTCAGTGCGGGCAGGTTTCCGCGATCTGCACAACGATGCCCCTTGATTTGACCGGCAATACCAAGGTCTCTGTTGTCTTTTGCGCTCGCCCTCAATTCCAGGAAGGTCGAGTAGTGCAATCTGGCCAATGCCACTGAAGAGGCATTGGCCAAAACAGTTCTTTCTAGCGATCAGGCACAAACGGCTTGCCCAGACAGGCCGGTGTATTCACCTTAGCCAGCGTCTTGCTGCGCGAAATGATAATCAATACGATAATGGTCGCCAGATACGGCAATGCAGACATGAGCTGCGTAGGCAAAGCGATACCGGCAGCCTGCGCATGGAACTGCAAAATGGAAACAGCCCCAAACAGATACGCCCCGACCAGTACCCGTGCCGGACGCCAACTGGCAAATACCACCAGAGCCAACGCAATCCAGCCACGCCCCGCGGTCATACCCTCAACCCACTGCGGGGTGTAGATCAGCGACAGGTAAGCACCGGCCAGACCGGAACACGCCCCACCAAACATCACCGCCAGATAGCGCACCTTGATAACCGAATACCCAAGAGAGTGCGCCGAGCCGTGGTTGTCGCCAACCGCGCGGATGATCAAGCCGGAACGGGACCTGAACAGCACAAAGTAAACCGCAATCACAAGACCATAAGAGGCGTAAACTAGAATATCCTGATTAAACAGAAGCGGCCCGATGAACGGGATAGCTGACAGACCCGGAATGGCAATCGGCTCCAGACTAATACCCGGTTGGCCAATAAATGCCTCACCGACCATACCCGAAAGCCCGAGCCCCAGAATAGTCAGAGCAAGGCCCGTCGCCACCTGATTGGTCATCAGGTTCAGCGTCAAAAAGCCAAACAGCAAGCTCATGGCAACGCCGGCGATCATGGCAGCTACAATGCCGATATACGGAGAGCCAGTCGCCTGTGTTGCTGCAAAGCCCATCACAGCGCCCACAATCATCATCCCCTCAACCCCAAGGTTGAGCACGCCGGAACGCTCTACCACCAGCTCACCAATTGCAGCAAGCAACAGCGGTGTGGAGGCGGTGATGATCGTCAGAAGAACAGCTTCAATCATGGAAAGATCAGACATTGGCTGCCTCCTTCACCCGGTTGGCGTTGGAAACAAGTTTGAACCTGTAAAGAATGAGCGTGTCACACGCGAGCACGAAGAACAGCAGCATCCCCTGGAAGACACGGGTGATCTTGTCAGTCAGCCCAAGGCTCACCTGCGCAGCTTCGCCGCCAATGTAAGACAGCCCCAACAACAACCCAGCAAACAGGATGCCGATGGGATTCAAACGGCCAAGAAACGCCACGATAATTGCCGTAAAGCCATAGCCCGGAGAAATAACAGGCGTCAGCTGCTCAATGGAGCCAGACACTTCCGCCATGCCCGCAAGTCCGGCCAAGCCGCCAGAGACAAGGAACCCGAACCAGACAACGCCTTTGCTGGAAAAGCCCGCAAAGCGGCCAGCACGTGGTGTTTCACCCATCACTTTGATCTCAAAGCCCTTGAGTGAGCGTGACAACATCCACCAGACCACCAGAACAGCAACAACGGCAAAGATCATGCCGATGTGCAAACGCCCTTCACCGATCTTCGGTAGCACGTGCGCCGCATCAAAAATCCGGCTTTCCGGAAAATTGAAGCCATCCGGATCACGCCATGGACCACGGACAAGAAAGTCGAGAATATACTGCGCAATGTAAACCAGCATCAAACTGGTAAGAATCTCGTTGGTCCCAAACCGAACCTTCAAGAACGCGGGAATAGACGCCCACGCCATACCACCCAACATGCCCATCAAAACCATCAGCGGCAGCGCCATTGGCCCCGTGAAGTCATAAAACAGCACCGGAATGATGGAACCACCCAGAGCGCCCATGGTGAACTGACCTTCAGCCCCAATGTTCCATGAGTTGGACAGGAAGCAGACAGACAAACCAACCGCAATCAGGATCAATGGTCCGGCTTTCACCAGCAACTCTTCAATGGACCAGCTGGTTGTCAGCGGCTCGATGAAATAGGCATAAAGTGCTTCAACTGGGCTGTACCCCATGCTGACAAACAGGATGGAGCCGCACACAAGCGTCAGGCCAATGGCAATCAGCGGAGAAACAACTGTCATCAGCTGAGAGTGTTCAGCGCGTTTTTCTAGTTCAATACGCATGGGTCTCAACCTCTTTCACCTTGGAGGAGGAAGCTTGCTCTTCACCCATACCAGCCATCAAAAGGCCAATTCGCTCACGGGTCATGTCAGCAGCAGGCTCTGCTGCTGAAAGCTCACCGCGTGAAATCACAGCAATGCGGTCAGCAACCTCGTAAATCTCGTCAAGATCCTGAGAGATCACCAAAATGGCAGACCCGCTGCGCGCCAGATCAATAATCGCCTGACGGATCAAAGCAGCAGCCCCCGCATCAACGCCCCATGTCGGTTGGTTGATCACAAGAACCTTCGGCGCTCTGTCCAACTCACGGCCAACGACAAACTTTTGCAGATTGCCGCCAGAGAGCGAACGCGCCTCTGGATTATCGTGGGACATACGCACATCGTAAGTTGCGGTGATGCGCTTTTCCATTTCCGTTGCAAGCTTCTGATTCAGCATGCCATACCGGATCAACTCAGGATCAGACTTGTAACGGGTCAGTAAAATATTATCGGAAAGGACAAAGCCCGGAACCGCCCCGTGGCCCAAGCGCTCTTCAGGAACAAACGCCGAGCCAAGCAAACGGCGGGCGTTGATCTTACGCTTGCCAACTGGCACCCCGCAAATCTCAACGGCATAGGCGTCCTTAACCTGCGTTTCACCGGTGATGGCATCAAACAGCTCGCTTTGACCGTTTGCCGCAATACCAGCAACAGCAACAACCTCGCCGCCACGTAGCTGCAGATTGATGTTCTTGAGCGCAATACCAAACGCACCATCCGATGGCAGCGAAAGGTTGCGCAGTTCCAGCATCACATCACCCGGCTGCGCTTCAGTTGAGCTTGCCGAAATGTCATGCACATCGCCGCCCACCATCATGCGGGCAAGGCTGGCTGGTGTTTCCTTGGCAGGATCACACTCGCCAACCACTCGGCCATGACGCATGATCGTAGCGTGGTGACAGATCCGCTTCACCTCTTCCAAACGGTGGGAGATGTAAAGGATCGCACAGCCTTCAGATGCCAAACGCTGCAACGTGACAAACAGCTGATCTGCTTCCTGCGGTGTTAAGACCGACGTCGGCTCGTCCATGATGATGAGACTGGGGTTCTGCAAAAGGCAACGCACAATTTCAATACGCTGACGGATGCCAACCGGGAGATCTGCAACAAGCGCTGCTGGATCCAGTGGAAGGCCATACTTTTGGGAAACCTCAGAAATACGTCTGGAAAGAGCCTCAATTTTTTCGCCCTTTGGCAGGGCCAGCGCGATATTTTCAACCACACTCAGCGCTTCAAACAAGGAGAAGTGCTGGAACACCATACCAACGCCCAGTTTTCGGGCAGCAGCAGGGTTCGAGATCGAAACCCGTTTCCCCTTCCACAGGATCTCTCCCGCGCCTGGCTCAAGAGCGCCGTAGAGAATTTTTACGAGCGTGGATTTCCCCGCTCCGTTTTCGCCAAGCAGCGCATGAATTTCGCCCCGCTTGATGACAAGATCGACAGTGTCGTTCGCTAGAATATCGCCAAATTTCTTGGTAATACCCTTGGCTTCTATGAGATCCGCGCCCTCTGCCACCGAGCTGGATCTCTGCCCATTTTCCATCGTGTTACCCGTTCCCCAACAAAAAATCAGATCAAGACGTTCTCCTTGAACCTAAGAAGCAAAACGAAAGCCTCCCTGAGCATTGCTTATTTGTTTCTCCTTGACCACTAGAAGTTGAGCGGCAATGGAAATTGCAATATCAGACGGCTTTTTGCTTTTAATCTCAGTAATTCCGACCGGACAAACAAGCTGTTTGCTCTGCGCCTCCGATATTCCGGAGTCTTTGAACCGTTTTAGTGTTCGCGCGCGCTTGGTTGCACTGCCTATCAATCCAATAAATGCCAGATCAGTTCTTCGAACAGCAGCATCTACTATAGCATGATCACGTTTGTGATCATGGGTCATTACGATGACAAAGTTTCCCGGCTCAAGGTTTTTTACGATGACTTGGGGCTCGTTTAGATGAATGCAGCGGATATTGGAAGGTAGATATTTAGGAAAAATTTCATCACGTTCATCAATCCAACTGATCTTGAAGCCCAAAGGGGCCAATGCAAGCACCAATGCCTTGCCAACATGCCCTGCACCAAACAGATAAAGATGGGGTCGGTCCTCCCCGAACCTTTCCGTTAATTTGCCTTGATTTAGAACAATTTCTGCTGATTCGGAGCTGCTCATTACGGCAGGTAATACGTGCCTTTCAAGCGGCCCGGAACTGCAAGTATTTGCAGTGGTTGAAAAAATTCCCACACATTCTTTTGTGGAAAAGTCTTGTGCAATATCACGGAAATTGAGAAAAAATTGCTCAAATGCAATCTCAACACGGCCACCGCAGCACTGTCCAAGGTCTGGACCAAGCGCATAAGACCGGGTTTGGAAGTCCGCAGAATCGCTCTTCATCAATGAAACAGCTTCATGCAAAACATCAAATTCGAGCCGGCCACCGCCGATAGTTCCCTTAAAAGACATGTCAGGACGCACAACCATCCGCGCCCCGACCTCACGGGGAGAAGATCCGGCAACATTCACGATACTCACCAGAACGCATTGACCAGTAGCATCAAGAGCAGACAGAACCTCACCCCAAACCAACATCACGCACCCTCTCCCGCCTTGATCGCTTTGACAGCTTTCAAGATCGCTTCAGGCGTTGCAGGCGCATCCAGTTTCGGCAAAACGCCCTTATTGAGACTGGAGATCGCATCATTGATCGCACAAAACACCGAGATCGGTAGCATGAGTGGCGGCTCCCCAACCGCCTTCGAACGGTAAATGGTCGGTGCCGGATTGCCCTCACTTTCATAAAGAGCCACATTAAAAATCTCAGGTATATCAGAGGCCGTCGGGATTTTATAGGTCGAGGGCGCATGGGTCTTCAAATGACCAGCCTCATCAAACCAAAGTTCCTCCGTGGTCAGCCAGCCCATCCCCTGCACAAAACCACCTTCAATCTGCCCTATATCCAGCGCTGGGTTGAGCGAAGTGCCAACATCATGAAGCACATCCACTCGCTCTACTTTCATCTCACCCGTCAGCGTATCAATCACCACCTCAGAACAGGAGGCACCATAAGCATAGTACAGGAACGGATGTCCCTTCACCTGCGCACGATCCCAGACGATTTCCGGTGTCTTGTAGAAGCCGGAGGACGACATTTGAATGCGGTGCTCATAGGCCAGCTGGGCCAGCGCTTTGATCGAAGTCTTCGGCTTTCCGCCAATCAGCATTTGGTCATCGCGTAAGGTGATGTCCTCTTCAGACACCTCAAAGTGCCCTGCGGCAAAGGTTTTAAGCCGGCCAACAATTTCACGGCAGGCAATGGCCGTTGCCATTCCATTGAGATCCGCACCGGACGAGGCCGCCGTTGGCGAGGTGTTCGCCACCTTGGATGTGTTGGTCGCCGTAATCTTCACTTTACTCAGGCTGACACCCATCTCAGTTGCCGCGATCTGAGCAACCTTCTGATAAAGACCCTGCCCCATCTCCGTGCCGCCATGGTTCAAATGCACCGACCCGTCACGATAAAGATGCAGGAGCGCCCCGGCCTGATTCAGATGTGTCAGGGTAAAGGCAATGCCGAATTTCACCGGAGTGAGCGCAATCCCTTTCTTCAGCACTGTATTTTCAGCGTTAAATGCCTCAACCGCTTTACGGCGCGCCCGGTAATCAGAACTGCCTTCCAGCTGATCAACCAGCTTCGCCAAAACATCATACTCATCCACCGACTGACCATAAGGCGTGGTATTGGCACCTTCGCGATAAAAATTCGCCTTGCGCACGTCCAATGGGTCCAGCCCCAACCGGATCGCAATTCCATCCATCAAACGTTCACAGGAGAGCATCCCCTGTGGACCGCCGAACCCGCGAAACGCAGTATTGGACACTGTGTTTGTTTTCAGTCTCTTGGAGCGGATAAGCACCTGCGGATAGTAGTAGCTGTTATCGGAGTGGAACATGGCGCGGTCATTGATCCCGAGCGACAGATCCGCCGAACAACCGCATCGGGAGTTCAGTTCGATTTGAACCGCCTCAACCTTGCCCGATCCATCATAACCCGCAGCCAGATCGACCATAAAGTCATGGCGTTTTCCTGTCAGGATCATATCGTCATCGCGGTCCAGCCTGCATTTGCAAGGCCGCCCCGTTGCGTGAGCGGCAAGCGCCGCCAGCGCAGCCCATTGGTTGGCCTGAGCTTCCTTACCGCCAAACGCGCCGCCCATACGCCGCACTTCTACCGTCACTGCACCGTCATCAAGACCAAGCACCTTTGCAACAGTGTGCTGTACTTCAGTTGGGTGCTGCGTGGAAGATTGCACAAGCATATCCCCATCTTCACCGGGAAATGCAAAAGCTACCTGTCCCTCAAGATAAAAATGCTCCTGCCCACCCATCACAAGACGGGTTTTCAGCCTTCGCTCTGAGCGTTCAATAATTTGCTCTGGTGAACCACGGCGAAATTCATAATCAGGCAGAACGGTCTGCTCCGCCTTAAGCGCATCGGCAATACTCAAAACCGGCGTTTCATTTTCAACTTCGATCTGCGCCAGCCGCGCAGCTTTGCGGGCTTGAAGGCGTGTCTCAGCCACCACAAGAAAGATCAGCTGACTATGAAACACAATCCTGTCCGTCGCCAGAACCGGATCATCTCCGGCAACAGGCGAGCAATCATTCACCCCCGGAATGTCAGAGGCATCCAGCACAGCCACAACTCCAGGTGCCTCTCTGACTGCGCTCAGATCAACCTTGGTGATCCTGCCACACACCGCATCTACCGCATACCCAGGCGCCACATGGAGTGTGCCATGGGGCTCGATAATGTCATCCACATAGGTTGCCTTACCAGACACATGCTTTTGCGCACTATCATGTTTAAGCGGCTTTCCAACCACCTGAGACGAAGACGAGCGTTTCTTGGTTTTTTCAAGAAGATCAGCTGACATGTGCGCCTCCCGTATCCAGTTCACGTTGCCCGTGGACCCGCGTGTGCTGGCTGGACTTTGCAGCTATCTCCACAAGAGCTTTCTCCAAAAGCCCACACGCCACATCACGCCGGTAAGAGGCCGAGGCCCGCATATCACTAAGCGGGCTGAAATCATTCTCAATAGCGCTCAGCGCCAGCTTCCAGCTGTCACGATCATGAAGCGCGGCCCCCACAAGAGCCGCTTCAGCTCCACTTGCCCGTTTGGGAATGCCCGCCATACCACCAAATGCAATACGTGCGCTCTTAACCACGCCCCCTTTGACGCTCAGACAAAACGCAGCCATTACCGCAGAAATGTCCTGATCAAAGCGTTTGGAAATTTTATAGGCCCTGAACTGTTCATCCTCACCCAGACGCGGCACACTGATCGATGTCAGCACCTCACCCTCGGCAATATCCTGCTTGCCATAGTCGAGGAAGAAACTCTCCAGCGGAAGAGTACGCCGACCGCGATTGCTTTGCAGTTCAATCTCCGCCCCAAGAGCAATCAGCATCGGCGGCATATCCCCGATAGGCGATCCGTTGGCAATATTCCCGCCAACCGTCCCCGAGGCACGCACCTGCTTGGAGCCGATCCGACTGATCACCACGTCAAGATCAGGATCAATGGACTTCAGGAACTCTTCCGCAACCGTATAGGAGGCCCCCGCACCAAGCCGAATGCCTTGCTCATCCTCATAACATGTGCTCAAACCAGCCACCCGGCCCAGATAAATAATCTTCGGTAGGTCACGCAGATCTTTGGTCACCCAAAGTCCCACATCCGTTGCACCAGAAAGAAGTGTCGCATCAGGATGTTTGCCATAGGTCTCCAGCAGGCTTTGGAAGCTGCAAGGCGCAAAGAAGAACCGCTCATGATCGCCCACACGCATATCCTGCGCATCATGAAGCTCAGCCAGTTTGACTTCAGTCTCCGCCGCTCGGGCAGCAAAAGCATCGTTCAGACCAGCACTGCAAGCATCCAACGCCGCATCTACAATCGGTCTGTAACCCGTGCACCGACACAAATTACCCGCAAGCCAAGTGTTTACATCTTGCCGCGTCAACCCCGGTGTATTGGCGTGATAGAGCGTAAACAGGCTCATCACAAAACCCGGTGTACAAAACCCGCATTGCGAGCCGTGAAGCTCAACAAGCGCCTGTTGCACAGGGTGAAGCCCGTCCGGCCCTTCCAGATCCTCAACCGTGACCAACTCACAGCCATCAATCTGCCCAAGCATCAAGATGCAGCTGTTCACCGGCTCATACACCAGCTTGCCATCGCGCAAGCGGCCAAGTGCTACGGTACACGCACCGCAATCGCCTTCATTACACCCTTCCTTAGTACCAGTGGAGCGTTCCTGAAGCCGCAGATAGTCGAGAAGCGTGGTCGTCGGCTCAAACCGGTCCAACTCAACCACTTTCCCTTTACGCAAAAAACGGAGTGTCGTACGCATCAACTCAGCTCCCCCTGTACGTGGTGTAGCCAAACGGAGAGAGCAAAAGCGGCACATGGTAATGGCTGTCGGTATCCGCAACACCAAAGCGAATGGGAACAACATCAAGGAAAGCGGGTTCAGGAAGAGACAAGCCTTCACCGCGCAGGTAATCGCCAGCATAAAACTGAAGCTCATAGGTGCCGGCAATCAGGCGATCACCCTCAAGCAACGGCCCATCCACACGGCCATCTGCATTGGTTATGAACTGACTGAGCTTTGTAAAGCGGTCGCCATCCACACGCCCCAGCACAACTTGCAGCCCCGCTGCAGGTTTTCCCTGAGCACTGTCCAAAACGTGGGTGGTTAAACGCCCCATAGTTTCCTCGCCTGCCAAATAACATCTACATCAGATGTTGATATATAAGTGAAACTACAAGGTGCACTCATTTGAGTGATAACAAAAGAACAAAAAAGAGCACTCACCGATGCTATTTAGGCAACAGACGGTGAAAGGATCTTTTCTAAACTTGCTACAGTTTGTTGAACAAATATGTCTGGTGCCAATGCAAGGCCGCGCAAAGACGAGGTAATGACGCAAAAATGCGCTTGCGCCAGTTGCTCATCGCGAAGCGGTTTGAACAACAGCCTATTGCTTGCCAGCTCTTCTTCAAGCCCAACCGCCGTTTGAAACGCAACCATTTCGCCTGAACGCACCAAATGCTTCATGAACCGCAGAGAGTTCGCCTCCACACTGCTCTGCCGACTGATCGAACCATGAGAAAGCGCCACATCCAGCTGTGACCGAATTGAGATGCCCGGTGCTGGCAGCGCAATCGGATGCTCGAAACACTGCGCAAGGCTGAGCTGGTCTTGCCCTGCCAAAGGATGGCTTGGCGCAACAATCGCCCCTATTTGCAGCGATTTCTTGTAGGTCACATTGAGTGCATCTGTGTCCGGCGGTTCAAACGTAAACCCCACATCCACTTCTGCTCTCTCAACAGCCTCAACAACCCGCTCTCCGCCCATCACCTGAACGTCCACATGTATGCCGCTATGCTCCTTATGGAAACGGGCAATCACCTCAGGTAAAAGCGCTTCGGTCACACTTTCAACCGTCGCAATAGAAACCACACCGCGCCGTAACCCTTTGAGCGCATCAAGTTCGGCGCCGGTGGCTTCCAGATCAGACAGGGTACGCCGGATGTGCGCGAGCAGAATATCGCCTGCAGGCGATAGCCGGATCCCGCGCCCCACACGTTCAAACAGCTCCATTCCCAGCTGTTTTTCCAGCCCCAGTATCTGCCTGTTAACTGCCGATGAGGCCACATTGAGCTTGCGTGCAGCCGCCCGGATGGAGCTTTCTTCTGCAGCTGCAGCAAAATAGCGAAGCGCTGGGCCGTAAAGATACCGCGACCGGTCCATCTGCTCTCCCTGTATTCAGTATCACCCGCCCCTAAGGGATAATGACCGTTGTTCCGGTAGTTTTACGTCCTTCAAGGTCTCTGTGCGCCTGCGCCATATCCTTTAGGTCATAACGCTGATTGATCTCGATTTTGACCGTTCCATCCGCAATTACTGAGAACAGATCAGCAGCCGTTTCCTCAAGTTCCCAACGCTCGGCGACATAATGAAACAGGCTTGGACGGGTCGCAAACAAAGACCCTTTTTGCCCCAATAAGGCAATGTTCATGTCCTGTATCGGACCGGAAGACTGACCAAAGGTACACCACATCCCACGAGGGCGAATGCAATCAAGTGAGGCCGGGTATGTATCCTTGCCCACACTGTCATAAACCACATCGCAAAGCCGACCGTCTGTAATCGCGCGCACCCGCGCAACCCAATCCTCGGTCTTGTAGTTGATCACATATTCATAACCATGAGCCGCAGCCAGACGTGCTTTTTCTTGAGAGCTGACAGTGCCGATAACAGTTGCCCCAAGAGCAGATGCCCACTGTCCGGCAATCAAGCCAACCCCGCCAGCCGCTGCATGGAAGAGCAGCGTCGTATCCGGCGTAACCCGAAATGTCTTTTTAAGCAGATAGCACGCCGTCATGCCTTTCAGCATCGAACACGCCGCTTGCTCGTCACTCACACCTTCAGGGATTTTGACAAGGGCACTGGCGGGAATGTTTCGTTCCTGAATATAAGCACCCAGCGGCCCCGCATAGGCAACCCGGTCCCCCACAGCAAGATTGTTCACCCCTTTGCCAAGCGCAACAACAACACCTGCACCTTCATTTCCAGGAATAAACGGGCCGCCCCCTGGAGCTGGATAAAGGCCGGAGCGGAAGTAAGTATCAATGAAATTGAGACCAATGGCAGTGTGGCGAATGCGAACTTCACCCGCCTTCGGCTCTGGCACATCAACCTCCTCATAGGAAAGAACGGAGGGATCACCAGCTTTTTTGACGCGTACGGCCCAGACCATATTCTTGCTCCTTTAGAAACATCAGCTGCGGAGTTTGACCAGATTGCCCGCAACTTGCAAGCAACATGACCCAAACATACCATCTAAGCAGAAATACGAAGCCTAAAAACAAAACGCCCGACCAAAAGGCCGGGCGCAAAACAAGTAATGATTCTAAAGGATGTCAGAGCTTTCGAAACACCTGATGCACCGCACCAACGCAAAACAGATAAAGACTGGTCACGGTAATCAGCGCAAACAGCCAGCTTTCAATCGCAAAGTCCTGATAAAGCGCCAGAGCAAGTGCGGCACTCCAGATCGTGAGAACGCTCAGGGTCAATAGGCGCCACTTGGCAGTGCGCACTGGATGCACAAACTCAACGGGAGTAAAGGTAAGAACCGAGCACAGCACCACCATGCCGATAATGATCCATGCCGGCGACTGCAACACAACCAGCACCACAATCACCATGTTCCAGACACCAGGAAAGCCTAGGAAGCCACCGGATTCAGTCTTCATATTGCCGTCAGCAAAGTAAATTGCGCCGGTAAAGACAATGACTGCACCAGACAACAATCCCCAGAACTCGGAGAGCAATCCGCTTTGATAAAGTGCAAATGCAGGCAGGAAAACATAGGTGGAATAATCGATCACCAGATCCAGAATCACCCCGTTCCAGCGCGGCAGGCGCGTCTGGATAAGAAACTTCCGAGCTAAAGGACCATCCAACCCGTCGACAACAAGTGCCACCCAGAGCCAGAAGAACATCATAGGCAAATTGCCGTTCGCTCCAGCGACAAGCGCAAGCAACGCAATAGGTGCCCCCAATGCGGTGAGTACATGAATGAGGAACAGCTGGGGGTTTGTCTGACCGGTCAACTTTGGGTCCTTTGTTATTCTTTAAGTGATGGTACCACTTAGAACAATCTATCGCCCAAAGCTTCAATAAGAGGTAAGTCTGCTTGGGCGAAATATATGTTTGCACCGCCCCATAGCAGAAGTGCGATACCTATTCCATAGCTTGTAAACGGTGTTTTGCTCTTTTTTTCAAGTGTCATTATGAGCCCAAGCAGCGCGATCCAGATAATATTCATGATTCCCACCGCAAACATAAGCACCATAAGTGCCCAGCAGCAGCCCAGACAGTACAAACCTTGTTCCACCCCAAATTGGAAGGCATTTTGCTTCTGCTCACCGGAATGCACCGCCAACGCAAAATTCGGCGTCCGGCACCGGTCAAGGCAGGCCTGTTTGGCAGGCGTAAACTGATAGATCGCAGCCGCAATAACCGTTGTGATTGTCAGTGTAGAGAAAACCGGCAACATCATCGGGCTAAGCACGCCCAGTTGATGCAGAACACCTTGTGCAACCGTGGCCACAGCAGAAAACGCCGCCCAGACTGACAGATAACCGCCTGCCACCACATAAATGGACTTATCGCCACGAGCTTCATGATATGTTTGCAGCATTGGCATAGCGCTCGGCAACATCATGGCCAACACCATCATGAACCACATCACAAACAGCAGAAAATAGTCGTAAAGCCCCATATTCGCCAGTCCAGGCATGCCAAACGCTTCCTGCGCCAACGGCAAACAAAGGGAGGCCAACTGCATACGCACATGTTCCGGCAGGCCTTTGAACATGTTGAACTGATTGAACAGCTCCATGCCCGGCCCCATCTCGCCCATATCCATGCGCGCGATCATGTCCAGCACCATCGCCCCCAGATAAAGCCAGCCCAAAACCACCGCACCACCCAAAAGGATATAAGGGAGCCGGTAGGACAACTGAAAATCCGGTTTTGGATTGGTAGTTGACATAAACAACCTCTAAATCAATCAGAAACCGCAAAATTCAGCGGTTCTGGAGCCTGAGCACTTCATGCAGCTTCTCTCATAGACCAGTACTAGTCCCAATGCGACATTGATTTAGTTCAAATTTAAGTTGGCGGCTGCGACATGATGAAGCTGGCACAGACAAAGCTATTTCCCTTTCATTGGGGGACTATCCGCGTGTAGCACCTTGAAACCGATAGGTTTTATCCCCTAGATACTCGGGTGATAGAACGCAAACTGAATGCGGAATGAGAAAATGGCAGCCAATCTTGCAACTGACAGCCCCAAAGGCAAAAGCAAAGGCCTCACGCCTGCGCAGGAAAAGAGCTACGATTGCGCTGTAATTGGCACCGGCCCGGCAGGTATGATCGCAGCACTCGCCCTTGCTGGCAGTGGACTGGAAACCGTCCTTGTCGGACCTCCGGTCAATTTCAACGACGCCCGCACCACCGCGCTCATGGATGCCTCACGTCAGTTTCTTGACAACATCGGCATCTGGCAAGACCTGCGGTCCGCATTCACGCCACTTGAAAAGATGCGCCTGATCGACGGCACAGACCGCCTCATACGTGCACCGGAAACCACGTTCTCCGCAGCAGAACTGGATCTGCCTGCCTTTGGCTACAACATCCTCAACAAGGATCTAAACCGCATTCTGTTTGATCTCGTGAAGAAAAACGAGCTCATTGAGCTTGTCGAAGATACGATCAAAACCGTCAAAAGCAACGATCACAAAGCATTAATTGAGCTGAGCAACACACCAAACCTGAACTGTCAGGTGGTGATCGGCGCAGATGGCCGCAACTCTGTCGTCCGCCGCTCCGCAGGTATTGAAACCAAGAATTGGAAGTACCCTCAGGCGGCGCTCGTTCTCAACCTCAAGCACGACCTGCCACACTTCAACATTTCCACCGAGTTCCATCGCAAGACCGGCCCATTCACCATGGTCCCCTTGCCGGGCAAGACCTCGTCACTGGTCTATGTGGAAACGCCCGAGCGAGCGGAAGAGCTGAACAACTACAAAGACGAAGCGCTTGAGGCAGAGCTGGAAAAGCTCAGCCAATTCGTTCTGGGTTCCTTGAAGCTGGCAAGCCCGCGTCAGGTTTATCCGCTCTCCGGCCTGACAGCTGTGCACATGAGCGGCAACCGCTCCTTGCTCATGGGTGAAGCCGCCCACGCCTTTCCGCCAATTGGCGCACAAGGTCTGAACCTGTCTTTACGCGACGTGGCGGTTGCCACCGAGTTGCTGCGCAAAGCAAAACATACCAAGGCCGACATGGGGTCAGCAGAGCTGTTGCAAAAGTATGACCGCAGCCGCAAGGCAGACGTCATCAGCCGCACCACTGCCGTTGACTTGCTCAACCGCTCGCTTTTGACGGATGCCCTACCCGTTCAGATGCTGCGGTCTCTGGGGCTCTATTCAGCCTCCAGAATCCCGCTGGTGCGCCGCCTGCTTATGCGCGAAGGCATCGCCCCATCATGGAACCTGCCTACGCTCATGCGCGCTCCCAACAATTAAGGCACCAGAATTCCTGACTGAATGAGATAGATAAGCGTTGGCAGCGTGATAACCGATGCCAACGTTCCATAAAGCACGGCGGTAGAAGCGCGCTCCACATAACTGGAATAGTGCTGAGCCAGCACATAAACATTCGCAGCTGGCGGCAGAGCTGCCATCAAGAGTGCTGTTGAGATCCAAAGACTATCAACCCCGCCAATCCACTCCAGCAAAACAAATACAAGAACCGGATGCAGCACCAGCTTGATCAGAAGGAGCACGGGCAGCTCCTTAGCAGTTCTGCGGCTTGGCTGCAGCGCAATGGTCACCCCCATGGCAAACAACGCACAAGGCGCGGCCGCTTGTCTCAAAAACGAGATGGTCTGATCAATGGCGACTGGCGGTTTGAATTCAATCGCAGCCGCCAAAACGCCCGCAAAAACTGCCAGAATAAAGGGATGTGTCACAATCTTCGTGGCAATCTCTAACGCCAACGGCCCCACTTTGACATTCTGCGAGCCACCAATGGACATCATCATAGGCACAAGAATAAACAAAAGGATCGTATCAAAACACAAGATCAAAGCTGTCGGCACAGCCGCTCCGGCCCCAAGAACAGCAAGGGTCACGCCCGGCCCCATATAACCGATATTGGAATAAGAACCTACAAGCGCCTGAATGGTCGCCTTGCCAATGCTCCCGCGCAAGATAAATCTCGCAATAGAATAGGCCAGCACAAACATCACAAAGGTTGAAAATGTGGTTGCCGCCACAAAATCAAAAGTGGCCAGTTCCTCCACCGGAGTCTCGGAAAGTAACTGGAAAAACAAGGCCGGCAGAGCCAGATAAACTACAAAGAAGTTCATCCATGCCAAGCCATCCCGTGACAGCTTCGCACGGCGACCGGAAACAAACCCAAGGAAGATCAGCAGAAAAAATGGCATTGCCAAATTTACGACATTGAGCATCTAAACCATTTCTCCATGCAATTTTTTTATGTTCTCCGCATCCGACTGGAGAATAAGTTGCTTTTGAAATACTGATTGGCTAATCACCATCACCGAGTTATGCATATATAGCCAATCTCTGGAGGTTGGCATACCGGCAACTACGACACTATAGTATGCGAGTAAGCGGAAGTGGACAGCTCCATCTCTCCAAAGGCCAATATGAAAGCTAAAAAAAGACGTCGCCCCATTTCACGTAAACAGAAGCTCAAGTTTCGCGGTGAATGGCTGGCCTTAAAATTTTTCGGCGGAATTCTGGGCTCCATGCCACTGGATTGGGCCTCTGCCTTTATGGGAAATATCTGGCGCGTCATTGCTCCGATGACCCACAGACATGCCCGCGCGAAAGCGCACATCATGGCTGCCTATCCCGAAATGACGCACAATGAAGCCGATAAAATTATTCGGGATATGTGGGAAAACCTAGGCCGCGTTGCTGCTGAAACCGTCTTGCTCTCCAAAATCCACAATGATCCAAGCCGCGTTACCTACGTAAACCCGGAGGTCCTTGATCCCTCTGTCGGCGAAGGTGCTGTTCTTGTCACCATGCACTATGGCAACTGGGAGGTTATTCCCGACAAGTCTGAGGAACGTGGGCTTCCTGTGGCGGGTATCTACCAGAAGCTTAAAAACCCGTATTCTGAAGAGTATCTGATCAACAAACGCAAATTTCTCTACCGGCTCGGCTTGTATCGCAAAGGTCACGACACCGGCGCAAAAATCGTTTCAATTTTGCGCAAAAAAGGTTCCTTGGCATTTGTTGCTGATGTACGTGATATCCGCGGCGTCAAAATCCAGTTTTTCAACCAACGAGCTGCCGCAACACACATCCCGGCAGCACTTGCCCGTAGTATGAACAAGCGCCTCATCGCCGTAAGATCGCTCCGAACAAATGGCGCACGCTTTGAGGTGACTGGCAAGGAAATACCTGTTGCGCGCACCAAAGATCGCGTGCAGGATGCACTTACGACCACACAGGCTGTGCATGATCAGTTTGAGGAATGGATCCGCGAAGAGCCATCACAGTGGATGTGGTTCATGAAGAAATGGATTTAGCCAGTTCGGTTCAGGAGTTAGCCCAAAGAGCTGATTTTGCACCGCACAATAATCTGTATACTCGCCCTCTGAATTTGTACTTCGGCTCGGGAGGGAGCTTGCCAGATGAAAACCTATCGTTCCTTTTTCAAACCTCTGGCGATAGGTGCTCCGGCACCATTCGCTGAGCCACCTGTTGCGCTGGAACGGATGATCCACTTTGTTCCACCACACATCGAGAAGATGCGTGCGAAAGTCCCGCAGATGATTTCTCAGGTGGACGTTATTCTTGGCAACTTGGAAGACGCTATTCCGGCAGATGAAAAGCTCAATGCCCGCGAAGGCTTCATCCAAATGGCCAATGACAACGACTTTGGCTCCACAAAACTCTGGACCCGCATCAACTCACTGGAAAGCCCGTGGGTGCTGGACGACATCACCGAAATCGTGACGCGCTGCGGCAATAAGCTAGACGTGATCATGCTGCCGAAGGTGAACGGCCCATGGGACATTCACTATCTCGACCAGCTGCTTGCTCAGCTCGAAGCCAAATCAGGCATCACAAAGCCAATCCAGATTCACGCCATTTTGGAAACCGCTGAAGGCGTGAACAATGTGGAAGCCATCGCCACAGCCAGCCCGCGCATGCATGGCATGAGCCTTGGCCCCGCAGATCTTGCAGCTTCGCGCGGCATGAAAACAACCCGTGTCGGCGGCGGCCATCCGGACTATCAGGTCCTTGCAGATGCAGACGGCGATGCTCCGCGCACCCGCTACCAGCAGGATCTATGGCACTACACCGTCGCCAAGATGGTCGACGCTTGTCTGGCCGCTGGCATCAAGCCATTTTATGGCCCGTTTGGGGACTTCAGCGACGCCGCCGCCTGCGAAGCCCAGTTCCGCAACTCATTCCTGATGGGCTGCCTTGGAACATGGACCCTGCACCCAAGCCAGATCGGCATAGCAAAGTCAGTCTTCTCCCCAGAACCGGAAGAAGTGAAGTTCGCTCGCCGAATTTTGGAAGCAATGCCCGATGGTACTGGCGCGGTGATGCTGGACGGGAAAATGCAAGATGACGCAACGTGGAAACAGGCAAAAGTGATCTGTGACCTAGCAGATCTTGTGATTTCCAAAGATCCCGATTTGGCAGAGACTTACAGATAGCCAACTATGGGGAGTGACCACAGCCACTCCTCAACCTTGCAAATGTGCATATCAATGAATTGTGAGGAGCTATTCATCTGCAAACATCACATTTTGATTGGTTTGTGCTGCCTCTTGCCTCTTTGCTGCGCTATATATCTTGACAACAAGTGCGCAACATGACCTTTAAGGCGCCCTGACAAGATACAGTATCTGCGAAAGCTTGGTGGATTATGGAGACAATTAGAACCGCGAAATTTAGAATTGGACAGGTCGTACGTCACCGCCTGTACCCGTTCCGTGGCATAGTGTTCGACGTTGATCCCACATTCGACAATACAGATGAGTGGTGGGAGTCAATTCCCGAGGAAGCACGCCCAAGCAAAGACCAGCCTTTTTATCACCTCCTCGCAGAAAATGCGGAGAGTGAGTACATTGCTTATGTCTCGGAGCAAAATCTGGAAAAAGATGACAGCGGCGAACCTGTGCGACATCCGCAGGTCGAAGAGTTTTTTGATGAGACTATGGACGGCGATTACATCGTCAAGGATGTAGAAATCCACTAAGGTCCAACGCTGGAACCTTATTAAGATGAGCCACAACTCTTAGCGTTCATGAAAAAACAAAAACCCGAAGGAATGATCCTTCGGGTTTTTTAGTATTCAAAGTGGGAACCAGATTACTGGTTCGCCTGACGCTGCTGCTCAATCAACTTCTGACGAGCGGCTTCTGCGCGCTTCTGAAGCTCAGACTGCAGGCGTTCCTGCTTGGCCTGGAGTTCTTCAGGCTTAATCGCTTCGCCATCATAAACACGGGTGAAGCCCTTCAAAGTAAGGTCGAACGGACGCGCCTTACCCTGTTGGTTCAACGTAGTAATGACCAGCTTGCCGCCTCTTTTCAGGCCGCCGACAAAGGTGTCATCAATGACCATTTCGGCAATACACGCGTTTGGAAAGCAGATTGTGTATTTCGCTTCCGACTGTGTGCCCGCATCAACCTGTACCCGAAGACCAGGCTGAATCAGCATTCCCGGAGGAACAGCAATGTGCAGCAACTTGCGGCTTTCGCCGGTGACTTCGCGCACAACAGCCTGAGCAAGGAACTGACCAGTATCCGTACGCAATTCTTGTGTAATTAGGCAGAATTCCTTTTTGGATTTTGGATCAGTGTTACACACTTTTACCCAAGCATCCTCTGCCTGTGCATTCTGCGCAACACTGGTGCCAGCAAAGCCAACAGCAGCCACTGCCGCAACAATCCCACCAGTGAGAACGCCCTTTAGATTAACGCCCATCCCCAATTTCCTCAAAGTTCGATCCGATGCCAAATGATGCCTCCGGCAGTTACGCAGCAACCAATTTATAGGTTCAACAGTGTTATGACTGCTTGTTCGGAGCCAAGCATACTCAGAACAGAGCTGAAAAAAAGGCAACATACTAATAAAATGCTACTTATGTACTCTTTAAACGGCTCCGAGCCATTTTTCCACCTATAGATTGGAGTGGTTTCGGCGCTTTTTCAAAGCCATTGTGCTGAATTTGCCTCATAATCGTATTATTGCTAGTTTCTGCAGGTGCTCTAGGAGAATTTCGAATGAACAATTGCCGGTCCTATGTGAATGGGATACATAATTTTGCAAAGGGTCTCGTTGTCGTTTCCAGTCTGACAACATTAGCTTACTCAACTGCCCTGGCTCAGGACACCGTTCCTTGGAGCCATGGTATCTCAATGCATGGGGAACCTGCGCTGCCCGCAGACTATCCGTACCTGCCCTACGCAAATCCGGATGCTCCTAAAGGTGGCCGTCTTTCTCTCGGTGTTCAAGGAACATTTGACAGTCTGAATTCCTTTGCCCTTAAAGGTGCGTGGACTTCAGCCCGAGGCATGAAAGAACGGCAGATGGGCTCCTACATTTTAGAGAGCCTGCTCCTGCGCAGCAACGACGAACCATTCACATTGTATGCACACCTTGCAGAAGCAGTGCGTATGCCCGATGAGCGAAACTGGATCGAATTCCGCGTCAATCCGGATGCGAAGTTCTCCAATGGGGATCCGTTGACCGTTGAAGATATCATCTTTTCTCTGCAAACCGTCCGCGATCATGGCCGCCCACCCTTCTCAGGCTGGTATGGTAAAATTACCGAATTTGAAAAAACCGGCGACCGCTCCGTAAAGCTGCACTTCGCAGATGGCAGCGACAGAGAGCTCCCGCTGCTGGTTGCACTGGCGCCGATTTTCAACAGCCGAACAACAAATGCCGACACTTTCGGCAACACCACACTGACCCCACTCGTCGGGACAGGCCCTTACACCTTCTCCGAAATCAACCCCGGACGCCGCACCACCTACACACGGCGGGATGATTACTGGGCCAAAGACATGCCGCAGAAAATCGGCTTTGATAACTTCAACGAAGTTACTGTCGATTATTTCCGCGATTATAACGCCTTGCAGGAAGCATTCCGCAAAGGCGATACCCAAGCCCTTATCTATTCCAACCCCAACCTTTGGGAAAGCGCAGGTAACTTCCCCGCGTTTGAAGAAGGCAAGGTCGTCAAAGACGTTTTTGAGCGCGGCACACCGCCCAATATGACCGGAATCGCGTTCAACACCCGTCGAGACATGTTTGCAGACAAGCGTGTGCGTCAGGCGCTCGGCATGCTGCTGGACTTTGACTGGATCAATCGAACGCTATTCAATGGATTGTATCAGCGCACTGATGGGTACTGGGACAAGTCCGATCTTTCATCCATTGGCCGCCCGGCAAATGAACTGGAAAAAAAGCTTCTTGAACCATTCCCAAATGTGGTGACTGACGATGTCCTTGCCGGAACCTGGCGTCCATCTACTGCCGATGGCTCAGGACGCGATCGTAAAGTCATGCGTGATGCGCTGAACCTGTTCCAGCAGGCGGGTTACAATCTGGATCAGGGCAAACTGGTACATTCAGAAACCGCCGAGCCGTTTGCATTTGAAATCCTCGTCCGCGAACAGGGCGAAGAAAAGGTCGCGCTCGCCCTGCAGCGCACCGCCAAAATGCTAGGTATCGAGTTGGAGGTCCGTTATGTCGATGCCGCCCAGTTTGAAGAACGCCGCGCCTCCTTTGAATTCGACGCTCTCTTCAACACCTGGTTTGCCTCCCTGTCACCCGGCGGTGAGCAATACGCCCGCTGGTCTTCTGAGGCCGCAGATGTCAGGAACTCCAGAAACATCGTTGGTGCCAAAGAACCCGCCATTGATGCTCTAATTGATGCCATGGTTGCAGCCCGCACCCGTGAGGAGTTCGTCGCTGCAGTACGTGCGTTCGACCGCGTTCTGATTTCCGGGTTTTATGCAATTCCGCTCTATCATGCCCCGGCTGAATGGGTCGCGCGCTGGACAGAAGTTGAGCACCCTGCCAAGACACCGCTATACGGCATGCAGTACGATAACTGGTGGGACGCACCTAAAGAGTAGATAAACACACAAAAAGTGGGCTGCGTTCTTGATGAAGGCAGCCCACTCAACAAGAGTGTCTCTCAACCCACTTGCCGAATCTCTAATTTCTCAGTCGCTTAGCGGACTTTCCTTAAATGATCCTGTCAAATTCTGATGCCATTGCCAACCACAGCACAACAGGTGTCTGGGGCAACATCACCCTTGATATGCTGTTCCGCCGTGCAGCTCAAAAACATCCAAATCGTCTGGCATTGGTCGATGCACCCGACAGAGAGACATGGACAGGTGGCAAACCCCGTTACCTGACATACGCAGACGCAGAACAGGAAATCAGCAAGATTGCCGGTTTCTTTGCAGCTGTTGGCATGGAACCCGATCACATTCTTGGACTGCAATCCCCCAATACGGTCGACAATGTACTGTGTATCCTCGGTGCCTTACGGGCAGGCCTGATCGTATCCCCCTTCCCGCTACACTGGCGACACTCTGAGATCCTCCGGGCACTGCGCACAGTCGATGCCAAAGCGCTGATCACAGCCGACCGCATCGAAACACGCATGCTGGGTGAAGAAGCACGCGATGCCGCCGCTGATTTCTTCTCTCTCCGCTTTGTATTCGGTCTGGGAAATGATATTCCTGATGGCCTCATCGACATCGCCCCAATGATTGCCGAAAGTGGAGATTCGTTCCCCGAGCCAGTGGTTGAACGCGAAGGCGCACCAGCCAACCACGTTGCAACGCTCACCTGGGTTCATTCCGGCTCTGAGATCAGCCCAATCCCGCGCAGCCATAATCACTGGGTCTCCACAGGCCTGATGCCCTTTCTGGAGACAAGGCTGGAACCGGGAGCACGCATCTTGCTCCCCTACATCCTATGCGGAATTACCGGTATTGGGGCCGGTCTCGTCCCTTGGTTATTGAGCGAAGGCACGCTCCACCTCCATCATCCACATTCTTTATCCACATTGACGGATCACGCACGCTCTGTTGAGGCAAATTATATTTTAACGCCCGGACCGCTCGCCTCCCACATTGATGAAGGCCTGCAAGGCTGGAAGACAAACACAGTTGCGACATGGCCAATCACGTCGCCAAAACCTGCAAAATTTACTGCAAACGGCGTTGTGACTGACCTGCATGTACTCGATGAATATGCGCTGGTAGCTCACCTGCGAGGCACCTCCCAAGAGCCTGTACCCCTGATCCCCGGCAATCAATTTGCACCAAGCACCTCCACCCATGGTCCGTGTTTGATTAACATTGATCCCCTTGAAATAAATGAGGGAATTTCACAGACACCATCCGGTTCAGAGACCGGCTATCACCTCAAACTCAAGGGTGCCATGATCCCGGATGCCGACTGGCCCTCCAGCGACAGCCGACTGAATTTCTTTAGCGATGAGCAAGGTGAGCGCGGGTTAATTACACAAATCCCTGTTGGCCTACATAAAGTTACCGGAGCGATCCACGGCTTCGGCACACCGGGGCAAGGAGCGCCCGGATTGTTGGATCTTGAACGCCTTGACGAAATATACAGTGAATTCTCGGGGGTAAAAGAAGCGGCTGCTTTTCTGGTAGAAGATGAATTAATGGGTGCACGCCTTATGGTTGCAGTGGTACCGTCCGAAGGTCTTCTCGTTGATGTAGAGGCCTTTTACGCCTACCTCGACGCTTCACGCGTGAGCTTGACGATGATGCCGCATAGAATTCTGTCCCTACGCGCCTTGCCAATGACAGATGATGGCCACGTAGACCGACAGAAATTGACCAGACGCTCCCAGCCGAGACCGGTGGAAGCGGTCGCCTGAGAGGATAAATGGCCGATCATAGCCAACCGTTAGAGCTTGAAACGCACGATGCCAGCTGGGGCAAAATCCTGCTGATCGCTCCCGTGCATAATCATGTCTTTGATATGTTGGAGCCTTTGACCGTGCTGTCCGATCGTCTGGTCGCAGTCAGAACAAGCTCCCAGCTCATGGATGAGCTGGAAGGCGCAAGCGTTCTACCCATCTGTATTCTTTTACCTTGGCAGGAAGACAATCCTCCCGAGCTGGACGAACTCACGCAAACCATTAAGCGATTTAGAAAAGGGGCCGGGGCCGAAGTTCCCCTGCTTGTCATCACCAACGGCAGCGCTCCTGTCCCTCTGGAGCTAAAACCGAGCGGGACGGTGAGCGACGCGATTCCGCCAGATGTCCTGCTGCCACGCATTGCAGGTCTAAGACGTCTCGCCAACAGAGCCGAAGAAGCCCGCCTGCGGCGCGGTTTGTTTGGGGCTTTGCCAGAGTATAAGGCTGAGTTTGGCCCCTTAAAGTCCGCCGGATTGCTCGTTGCAGGATTTGGCAAACACTTCGGACGTACACAGGCCCTGTTGGACCTGCCAGTCGAGATCGTAGGTGGGTTCTCCTCGGAGATGACCGAAGACTATCTGGCAGCACGCAGGTTCGAGGCTGTCCTGATTGATATGCCCGCATGGCAGGCCTGCGAAGAGATTGAGCGTCTACGCGCCGACCCACGTTATTTCAACCTCCCCATACTCGCCCACAGCGTTGATGAGGAATCAGCCCACCTGCTCTATTCCGCAGGCGCAACAGACGTTCTGCTGGGCGATATTTCAGACAAAGCTCTCACCGGCCATATCATCAGCGCCGTGCGCGCAGGACGCCGTCAACGCCTCACCGACGCAATCCTGACAGTGTCCAGCCAATGGCTTGCGCGCCAGAACAACGACGACACCCTGTCTGAGCAAACTTACCGAAACTACCTGACGCTTCTTGAAGAATCCACCAAACGACGCGGCGAATCCATCTACGAACTCAACTTGCTTGAGCTCATAGAACGTTTCACCGGCAGCAATCCGCAGGCCTTCGCGCAACATGAGGTGTATTGGAGCGGTACCGTTCTTTCCATAGCCATGGCCGTATGCCGCGATGAGGACTTTGTCGCGAATATCGAGGGCCGCGGCCCCGTTGCGGTACTGCGAAGCAAAAAAGGGATGGAGCAACTCTCCAACCGTGTTCTGGTCATGGTTCGCACAACCGGACTTGGCAACGGATAAGATCTTCTGCCTTCTCACGAAACTGTGAGAGAATTCAGAGAGAACTATCGGTTACTACTGATAGGCTATACAGCTAATGCCATACACCCCTAACTGAGAAGCCAGATGTCTACTAACTCCCCGATTGTCATTGATGTGATCTCCGATGTGATGTGCCCATGGTGCTTCATCGGCAAACGCCGGCTGGAAAAAGCACTCATGATGCTACCTGAAAGCAACATCAAGGTTCAATGGCATCCCTACCAGCTTGATGCGAGCCTTCCCAAAGACGGCAAGGATCGCAAACAATATCTGGAAGAAAAGTTTGGCGGGCCCGAGCGCGCAAAAGAGATTTACGCACATGTTCGCAACACCGGAGCTGCAGAGAAAATCGACTTTCAGTTCGAGGCAATCGAGAAAGCTCCAAACACAATCAACAGTCACCGACTGATCCGCTGGGCGCGCTCAGAAGACATGCAGGACGCCATGGTGGAGGAGTTGTTCAAACTCTACTTCACCGAGGGCGCTGATCTCACCGATAAGAAAGTGCTTGTAAATGCAGCCGAACGCGCTGGCATCAACAGCAAACTCGTATCAGATCTTCTGGATACCGATCAGGATGTCAAAGAAGTAGAAGCCGATGTGTTTCGCGCTCATGAAATTGGCGTAACTGGCGTTCCGTTTTTCGTCATTGATGGCCGTTTTGCCGTGGCCGGAGCCGAAACACCGGAAACACTGGTCGCCGCCATCCGTCATGCCGAAGAAACGAAAACTGGCGAATAGCCCTCGCGGCAAAAATGGTCGATACTCGATGAAACTTTAGGTATTTCCGTTTCGTTGTTTATAGGACCATTCGTAATGACCAAACGCAGAGTACTTCTCCTCCTGTTTTCCTCACCCATCATCTTCTGGGTGCTCTCCATAGTGATCGTAATGATGGCGGGAGAACTTGGAGGCTGCGAGATAAATGAAGGCTTTGTAAATCCCTGTTCATGGGCAGGTTATGACTTCGGAAACCTACTTTATTCTCTCGGGCTTTTCGCAGCTTGGGGACTACTACTGGTCCCCATTCTCTGGGGCTACCTGATTGTTGGCTGGGCTGCCTATGAGATTGCAGCCTATGCAGTTCGCCGTTTCAAAAAATAGCGAACAAACACTCAGGCTTTCAATAGTTTGCATAAAAAAAGCCGGCCCAATTGGACCGGCTTTTTCAATTTCAAGCAAATGCTGAAGGTCTTATCCGCGCAGGATAGAACGACCAGCAAACACGCCCTGAACACCCAGTTCTTCTTCGATACGAATAAGCTGGTTGTACTTAGCCATACGGTCGGAACGAGACAGGGAACCGGTTTTGATCTGGCCACAGTTGAATGCAACTGCAAGATCAGCAATGGTGTTGTCTTCTGTTTCGCCGGAACGGTGGGACATAACAGAGGTGTAGTTTGCACGGTGTGCCATTTCGACAGCTTCCATGGTCTCGGTCAGGGAACCAATCTGGTTCACTTTCACGAGGATGGAGTTTGCAGTGTCGTTCTTGATGCCGCGAGCAAGACGCTCGGAATTGGTCACGAACAGGTCGTCACCAACCAGCTGACACTTGTTGCCGATTGCCTGGGTCAGAGACTTCCAGCCATCCCAATCTTCTTCAGCCATACCGTCTTCGATGGAAAATACTGGATACTTGGAAACCAGATCTTCAAGGTAGCGAACCATCTCATCAGAACCAAGGATCTTGCCTTCGCCCTTCAGGTTGTACTTGCCGTCCTTGTAGAACTCGGTGGAAGCTGCATCAAATGCGAGCATCACGTCGTCACCAGGTGTGTAACCAGCTTTCTCAATAGCGTTCAGAACGAAACCGATCGCTTCATCAGTAGAACCGATACCAGGAGCAAAGCCACCTTCATCACCAACATTGGTGTTGTGGCCAGCCGCAGAAAGGCCCTTCTTAAGGGTATGGAAGATTTCACAACCCATACGCACTGATTCACGCAGAGAGCTTGCGCCCACTGGCACGATCATGAATTCTTGGAAGTCGATTGGGTTGTCTGCATGCTCACCGCCGTTGATGATGTTCATCATCGGAACTGGCAGCGTACGTGCGCCAAAACCGCCAACGTAGCGGTAAAGTGGCATCGCAGCAGCTTCTGCAGCAGCTTTAGCAACAGCAAGGGAAACGCCCAAAATAGCGTTTGCACCAAGACGGCCTTTGTTTTCGGTGCCGTCTAGTTCGATCATAGCACGGTCAACTTTGATCTGATCTTCAGCGTCCATGCCGCCGATAGCATCAAAGATCTCACCGTTGACAGCTTCTACAGCGTCCTCAACACCTTTGCCGAGGTAACGCTCACCGCCATCGCGGCGTTCAACAGCTTCAAATGCGCCAGTAGAGGCACCGGACGGAACAGCAGCCCGACCGAAGGAGCCGTCTTCCAAAAGCACATCAACTTCAACAGTTGGGTTACCCCGGCTGTCGAGGATTTCGCGACCAATAATGTCGATGATAGCAGTCATCTAAGAGTACTCCAATGTACTTGTAGAGTTTGATTTTTGGCTCAAAGAGCTTTTACCCGAGGCACTGTCCGCAAGGAAGAGAAGAGATAGCTCTCTTCTGTAAATCCTTGGGAATAAAGACATGTATTTTGTCGCACCTCTAAGTAAAAACGCAGTCTTTTGATACTTCCCCTAGGGCTTGTGAAATATCTACAGCGCAAAACTTCCGTTTTTCGCGATCCGGTCAAACTCCTGCAACCACAGAAGCAGGTCCTTGAGTCGGTTAAGTGGGATCATATTCGGGCCATCAGAGGATGTGGTGTTGTCGGGGTCGTCATGTGTCTCCACAAACAGACCAGCAATACCAACAGCAATTGCTGCACGGGCAAGCGTTGCCACAAACTCGCGTTGGCCACCTGATGAGCCACCAAGGCCACCTGGCTGTTGCACAGAGTGCGTCGCATCAAACACCACAGGAGCGCCCATCGCCGCCATAATCGGCAAGGCGCGCATATCGGATACAAGCGTGTTGTAACCAAACGTTGCACCGCGTTCGCACAGCAAAACGTTCGGGTTGCCGCTCTCGACAACCTTGGTCATGACATTCTTCATATCCCACGGCGCGAGAAACTGGCCTTTCTTCACATTCAGGGTCCTGCCGGTTTTCGCAGCGGCAACAAGAAGGTCAGTCTGACGACACAGGTAAGCGGGAATCTGCAGGATATCGCAGACCTCGGCAACTGGCGCACAATGGTTTGGCTCGTGCACATCGGTGATGACCGGCAGGCCATAGGTCTCTTTGATTTCCGCAAACACCTCTAGCCCTTTGGCCATGCCCATGCCACGGCTGGCAGACAGGCTCGTCCGGTTGGCCTTGTCGTAGCTCGCTTTAAAAACCAAACCTATATTCAGTTCCTCTGCAATTTCCTTGACTGCCTGAGCCATCTCCATGGCGTGCGTACGGCTCTCCATCTGGCATGGACCAGCAATAAGAGAGAACGGCTTGTCGTTTGAAAAAACAGCTTTTCCGACTGAAACTTCTGCGTTTGGCTGAGACACGAAGAGATCTCCTAAAAGGCGTGTAAATAATCCAAAAGTTGATTAGGCCCTTCCCCCCGAAATTACAAGAGCTAGCAGAGTTAGAATCTCAAATCACGCGAACTTACAGTCCACATGCTCGATAAACTCAGTCCAGCCAAAACAGATGGAGATCTTGCCGTTTTTCCATAACACCACCCAGTACAGCGTTGCCGACCCTGGCACCCATGCCATGAATCCTGTTGAGTTTATCCGCATTTTGCAAAAACGTCGTGAGGGCATCCGAAAGAGTATAGTTGCAGCATGGGCCTCTAAACTTCGGGATAGACCTCATGCATTTTCTTCATGCCCGCCTCACTCAATCACTCGGTGGCATCTCAAAATATCCTTGGCAGCAGATTTATATTCAGACTGCGTATTTTCTCAAAACCCATCAGTTCCCTTTCAGGTCCAAAGAAAGAGTCCTCCTTCATGCCCCGCCCCAAACGGCCGAGAAGAAAAAAGCCGGAAACGTGTGTTCCCGGCTTCACTATCTTCAATCAATCAGGTTCAGATGACCCAGGTACTGTCAGAGCCAATGAACCCCTCTACAAGCAGTCGATCAACAATCTCGTCTGCAAGAGAGTCAACACTTCGTCCCTTGGTCTTCAGATGCAGCTCAGGGGCCTCAGGGGCCTCATAGGCGCTGTCGATCCCGGTAAAGTTGGAGATTTTCCCCTTACGGGCCTTGGCATAAAGACCTTTCGCATCGCGTGACTCACACTCCTCTAGTGACGTATCAACGAAAATCTCGAAGAACTCACCAGCCTCAAGCAAGTCACGTGCAAGCTGCCTCTCTGCCTTGAAGGGCGAAATAAACGAAACCAGCGTGATCAAACCAGCATCAACAAATAGCTTAGAGGTCTCGGCTACGCGTCTGATATTCTCGACACGGTCAGCATCACTAAAACCAAGGTCTTTATTCAGACCATGCCGGATATTGTCCCCATCAAGCAGATAGGTGTGACGCCCAAGGCTAAGCAACTTCTGTTCAACTGCGTTCGCAATCGTTGACTTGCCGGAACCTGACAAGCCAGTAAACCAAAGCACTGCAGGTGTCTGGCCCTTTTGACCTCCGCGCGCTTTCTTGTTCACGTCCAAAGCTTGGCGGTGTACATTTGTTGCACGGCGCAAACCAAACCAGATTAGACCAGCTGCAACAGTCTCGTTGGTCATCCTGTCAATCAGAATGAAACTGCCCGTATCTCGGTTCGCCTCATAAGGATCAAATGCAATTGGCTCAGCAAGGGCAAGATTACAAAACGCAATTTCGTTGAGGGCAAGCTGCTTTGCTGCATGGTGATCAAACGTGTTCACATCAACCTTGTGCTTGATCTCTGTAACGCTTGCTCCAACAGTTTTGGTACCGCACTTCAAAAGGTACGGACGTCCGGGCAGCATTGCATTTTCAGACATCCAGATCACGTGTGCGGCGAACTGGTCACTCACATCTGGACGAGAATGCGCCGGAGCCAGAATATCACCGCGGGAGATATCGATTTCATCAGAGAGCGTCAACGTAACGGATTGTCCGTCATCAGCACGTAGCAAATCACCATCCATAGTGACGATTTTCTCGATCTGACTAGTCTTGCCAGATTGAGCAACAACAACTTCATCACCAACCTTGACAGACCCGCCGCGCACAGTCCCGCTATAACCACGAAAATCCAGATTAGGGCGATTGACCCACTGAACCGAAAAACGGAACGCAGCCTCACTAGGTCCGTGACCAAGCTCAACATTTTCGAGATGCTCGAGCAAGGTCGGGCCAGAGAACCAGCTTAGGTTCTCACTGGGGGTGGTCACGTTGTCGCCAAAACGTGCCGAAAGCGGGATCACTTCGCTGGTGTCGAAGTCAAAGCCAGACGAAAAGCTTTCAAACTCAGCCTTGATTTCTTCAAAGCGCTTCTGGTCATAGTCAACCAGATCAATCTTGTTGACCGCCAGAACCACATGACGCACGCCCAGCAAGGAGGCGATAAAGGCGTGGCGGCGGGTCTGTGTTAGCAGTCCGTTCCGCGCATCCACCAGCAAAATGGCAAGGTCTGCGGTGGAGGCACCTGTCGCCATGTTCCGCGTGTACTGTTCATGACCGGGCGTGTCTGCAACAATGAACTTTCGCTTTTCAGTGGAGAAAAAGCGATAGGCCACGTCAATGGTGATCCCCTGCTCCCGCTCCGCTTCAAGGCCATCAACAAGGAGGGCCAGATCAATTTCATCGGCAATAGTACCGTGTTTGCGACTATCTTTCTCAAGTGCGGCAAGCTGATCTTCAAAAATCAGCTTTGTGTCATAAAGCAAACGGCCAATAAGCGTAGATTTGCCATCATCAACACTTCCACATGTCAAAAACCGCAGAAAACTCTTAGACTCTTGCGAACTGATATAGTCAGAAAGGTCAAAGGCCCGTGACACTTGCGTGATCTTGTTCATTAGAAGTACCCCTCACGCTTTTTCTTTTCCATAGAGCCGGAACTGTCATGATCGATCAGGCGTCCACTACGCTCAGATGTCCGCGCGATCAGCATTTCACTCACAATATCTTCAAGAGTATCAGCAGTGGATTCCACCGCACCTGTCAGGGGGTAACAACCAAGAGTTCTGAAGCGTACATCACGATGCTCAACTTTTTCTCCCGGTTCCAGACGGAAACGATCATCATCCAGCATCAGAAGGCTTCCCTCACGCTCAACGACCGGACGTTTGGCAGCAAAGTAAAGCGGCACAATTTCAATACCTTCCGCAAGGATGTACTGCCAAATATCCAGCTCGGTCCAGTTGGAAAGTGGGAAGGCACGAATCGATTCCGTTTTTGCAATCCGGCTATTATAGAGCGACCACAACTCCGGACGCTGGTTCTTAGGGTCCCAGCCGTGACTGCTTGAACGGAAGGAAAACACACGTTCTTTCGCCCGTGACTTTTCTTCATCACGCCGTGCACCGCCAAACGCAGCATCAAATTTGTATTTGGTCAGCGCTTCCTTCAGCGCTTCTGTTTTCATGATGTGCGTATAGTTGGAGCTGCCGTGATCAAACGGATTGATGTTGTTTTTGACACCTTCTTCGTTCGTATGAACGATCAGATCCAACCCATACTTTTTGACCACATGATCACGGAAGGAAATCATCTCCTTAAATTTCCATGTGGTGTCCACGTGCAAAAGTGGAAAAGGAGGTTTGGAAGGATAAAAGGCCTTAAGAGCAAGGTGCAGCATCACTGCGCTGTCTTTACCAATGGAGTAAAGCATAACAGGGTTATCAAACTCAGCTGCCACCTCGCGAATAATATGAATGCTCTCGTTTTCTAGTCGTCGCAAATGCGACTGGCTATCAATGCCCATCACGATCTCCAAAGGACGTGTCGTTAAGTCTTGGGCCTGAGTTTAACGGTTGAACATCGACGCGCCGAAGCTTACCAACCCGACCTTAAGCCATAATGGGAAATAATTTTTTCGTCCGCGACTGCTAAAAAGCACGGATTTGCGAAAGGCTTGTCTTGAGGCGTTTTAAGCTTACCATAATTAAGCGGCGACCCACCTTCCACAACAACAGCCCCACCTGCAGCACAAAGGATCGCCTGCCCGGCAGCTGTATCCCATTCCATGGTAGGTTCCAGACGCGGATAAAAGTCAGCTTTACCTTCCGCCAAGCGGCAAAATTTCAAAGAAGAACCTGCGGCGATAGTTGAAGAATTTTCCAACTTCGCGAGAAGAGCCTCTGTTCTTTCACTGCGATGGGACCGGCTTGCAAGAACACGTAGTTCATCAGAAAAGACAGAGCAGTTGATTTGGGTAACATCACCCAGATCAAAACCATTAGCCTCGGCGCGATAGGCCCCCTGCCCAATCTCTCCCCAAAACAACTCACCAGTCACAGGAGCATAGATTACCCCTTGCACCGGCACCCCGTCTTCGATCAAGGCTATATTGACAGTAAACTCTCCATTGCGGCTGATGAACTCTCGCGTTCCATCGAGTGGATCCACAAGAATGAAGCGCGAACCAGTCTCGGGCATGATCCCCGCGGCCATTGCCTCTTCCGCAATCACGGGCACATCCGGAGAAGATGATGCCAAGTGTTTCAGAATTATTTTTTCTGCCTCTTGATCAGCAATTGTGACTGGAGACCCGTCACCCTTGGTGTCTGACTGAAAGTCCTTTTCATAAATTTCCAGAATGCGCTGCCCGGCTTCCAGTGCCGCAAGCTTAAAACCTTCAATCACAATTGTTCCCCTGATTGCGCTATGTTCACATGAAAGAAACTTTTAAAGCAGCATGTTCTGTAGAAACAAGAGTGCTTCACAATTTTGCGATAATTGACTGCGATTGAGCTCCCCTGAAGAATGTGTAATTCAACTTTCGGGCAATCGGAGCATTATGTCCTAGGACAATTTCATTTGGTGCCATTGACGAATTGGTACCACTCCCGTTAGGTGCTGACGAATTAACTGTTTCGACCTCCTTTACCTAAGGAATTCATATATATGACACGTGAAATACGAAAAGCTGTTCTCCCGGTTGCAGGTCTGGGCACCCGCTTCCTCCCTGCCACCAAGGCCGTTCCGAAAGAGATGTTGACCATTCTGGATCGCCCTATCATCCAATACGTTGTGGATGAAGCTCGTGCGGCAGGTATTGAACATATCGTATTTGTAACCGGTAGAAACAAGCACGTGATCGAAGATCACTTCGACATTGCTTATGAGCTGGAAGAAACTCTACGCCGTAGAAACAAGAAGCATGCACTGGAGTTGTTGGAGAAGATCCGCCCATCTGCGGGAACAACAAGCTTCACCCGCCAGCAAGAACCACTCGGTCTTGGTCATGCAATCTGGTGCGCGCGCGACATTATCGGTAATGAACCTTTTGCGATTCTGCTGCCCGACATGCTGATGAAAGCTCCAAAGGGCTGCCTCTCGCAGATGGTTGAAGCCTACGAAAACCACGGTGGCAACATCATCTCTGTGGAGGAAGTGCCGTGGGAGCAGACACACAACTACGGTATCATTGAACGGGGCAACGCACTTGAGGACGAAGCCTTCCCCATTACTGGAATGGTTGAGAAGCCTGAGCCAGGGAAAGCGCCATCCAATCTTTACATTAATGGCCGTTATATCCTGCAGCCTGAGATTTTCGAACTGCTGGAAAAGCAAAGCACCGGTGCGGGCGGCGAAATCCAGCTGACAGACGCAATGCTCACATTGATGGGTAAACAAGCATTCCATGGCGTTGAATTCCTTGGAACAACTTACGACTGCGGTTCCCGTACAGGATTTTTGTCGGCAAATGTGGCTTATGCGTTGGATGATGCAGAGCTTGCAGCTCAGCTGCGTCCAATGCTAGACAAGCTGCTTGTAAAAACCAACTGACTATCGGAAAACGCGAAATGGAAAAAGTACTTGTAACAGGCACCGCCGGCTTCATCGGCAACGCTGTTGCCCTCCGTCTGTTACAAGATGGCTATCACGTCATCGGTCTGGACTGCGTTACCGACTATTATGATGTGACGCTGAAGGAAGAGCGCCTGAAACGCCTCACCGCCTCCAACCATTTCACCGAAGAACGGATCAGGCTTGAAGATGCACAACTAGTCATGCGCATCTTCAAGCAACACGCACCATCAAAGGTTATACATCTGGCAGCTCAGGCAGGTGTGCGCTATTCCCTTGAAAATCCTCAGTCCTATGTGGATGCAAATATCACCGGCTTTCTGTCCATTCTGGAAGCCGTACGCGTCCATCCGGTAAAGCACCTGGTCTACGCCTCCACCAGTTCGGTGTACGGCCTTGATGAAACTATGCCGCTTTCAACCCATCGAGGTGGCAATCATCCGGTTTCGTTCTATGCGGCGACGAAAAAAGCCAATGAGGCCATGGCCCATTCCTACGCCCACCTCTTTGACATTCCCTGCACCGGTCTGCGGTTCTTCACTGTTTACGGTCCATGGGGACGCCCCGACATGGCCCTCTTCAAGTTCACCAAGGCAATTTTAGAGGGTAAGCCAGTTCCCCTCTTCAATCATGGCAACATGATCCGCGACTTTACCTATGTGGATGATATTGTAGAAGGCATTGTGCGCATCTCGAACAAGCCACCAACGCGCTCGCAAGATTGGGATGGCAAGATATCCGACCCGGCCACATCCAGCGCGCCATACCAGCTCTTTAATATCGGCAACAGCAATCCTGTCCAGTTGATGGATTACCTTGCCGCCATCGAAGAGGCGCTGGGCATGACTGCCGAGAAAGAATACCTGCCGTTTCAGGCCGGAGATGTGGCAGCCACCTTTGCAGATGTGACCGACCTGATTGAAACCACAGGCTTCAAGCCGCAAACCTCCGTAAAGGAGGGGGTTGCAAACTTTGTCAATTGGTATCGGGATTACTACAATGTCTAGGAACCCCCGAGGTGTCGTTTTATGGAAGAAATCGTCTCAGTTGTCGGGCTTGGTTATGTAGGCCTGCCCGTAGCGTGTGCTCTGGCCAAAGTCGGTATCAAAACCATCGGTTATGATATCGATCGTCACCGCGTTCAGGAACTGCTTGAGGGTAAAGACCGAACTGCCTCTGTCACCAAAGAAGATCTTTCTTCTCCAAATCTAACACTCACCTATTCCGCTCCCGATATAAGGCAGGCGCGGATCCACATCGTCGCCGTTCCCACCCCCATCAATATTTCCAAGCGCCCTGACCTAGGTCCTCTCAAGAAAGCCTCAAAGATTGTCGGTGCATTCATAAAGCCCAACGACATCGTGGTTTTTGAATCCACAGTCTACCCCGGAGCCACGGAAGAAATTGCAGTGCCGTTACTGCAACAGGAATCAGGACTAAGATTTCCAAAAGACTTCCAGATCGGCTATTCACCCGAACGCATCAATCCCGGCGACAAAAAACACACGCTCTCCAACCTTCTCAAAATTGTTTCTGCTAGTTCTGACGAAGCACTGGAAACATTGGCGGAGCTCTACGGGAAGATTGTCAAGGCGGGCATCTATAAGGCCCCTTCAATCAAAGTTGCTGAAGCCGCAAAGGTGATTGAAAACACCCAGCGGGACTTGAACATCGCGCTTATGAATGAGCTTTCCATGCTGTTCCACGCCATGGATATAGACACCCGTGATGTTCTGGCAGGCGCTTCAACCAAGTGGAATTTCCTCCCCTTTTACCCCGGACTGGTTGGTGGACACTGCATCGGAGTTGACCCGTACTACCTGACCGACAAAGCCCATCAGCTCGGCTTCTCACCTCAAGTCATCCTCGCAGGGCGAGGCACCAATGAAAGCATGAGCCGCTTCATTGCATCTGAAGTTATTCAGGGATGTGTAAAACTGGCCCGCCCCATGCCGCCACGCATTGCGGTCCTGGGCATCACCTACAAGGCCAATGTTCCCGACACCAGAAACTCCAAGGTGATCGACTTAATCAGAGAACTGGAACGTTTTGGCGCCCATATTTTCGCAGTCGATCCAATGGCCGACCCGGAGCATACCAAAGAGCAATTGGGCGTGGAGCTTTATCAGGAGGCACCACCTGGAGACTGTGACGCTGTCATCCTCGCTGTCCCGCACCATGCTTTCTTCGATAATGAAGAACCTTGGGAGGTAATGGAACAATATTTGAGTGCGGAAAAAGTCTTTGTCGCCGACTTACACGGCCTGCTGGAAAGAGAGAAAACACCTGAACACGTGCTTCTCTGGCGCTTATAAAAAAGGCTTGGGCACGTCTGCACCCAAGCATCAAAATTCTCAATAATATCAAACCTATGACCAGACGTATGGCTCAAGATCGCCGCGAGCCCAGTCTTCCTTGGTCTTCTGGCGGAATTCCTCAAAGCGACCTTCATCAATCGCGTCGCGAATGCCTTGCATCAGGTACTGGTAATACGCAAGGTTGTTCCAGGTCAGCAGCATCGCTGCCAATCCCTCGTTCACACGCACCAGATGGTGCAGGTAAGCGCGGGAATGCTGAGAGGTCGCCTCACAGTTCGATTCCTCATCCAACGGACGTGGATCTTCCGAATGGCGTGCATTCTTCAGGTTCACTTTGCCGAAGCGCGTATAAGCCAGACCATGACGGCCTGCACGGGTTGGCATCACACAGTCAAACTGATCGATACCGCGTGCAACACTTTCCAGAATATCTTCCGGAGTGCCAACACCCATCAGATAACGCGGTTTATCCTTTGGCATAGCTGGTGTCGTGATTTCCAGCATTTTCAGCATCACAGCCTGAGGTTCACCCACAGCCAGCCCGCCAACGGAATAACCCTCCATCGGCAGCTCACCAAGACGCTGGGCCGATTCTATACGCAGGTCAGGCACGTCACCACCCTGAACGATACCGTAAAGGCCCTGCCCTTTTTGCGGCCCACCCATCTTCTCAAACTGAGCACGGGAGCGTTCCGCCCAACGCAGAGACAGCTGCATCGCACGTTCAACTTCATCCCGCTCAGCAGGAAGACCGATGCACTCATCCAGCTGCATCTGAATATCAGAGCCAAGCAGACCCTGAATTTCAACGGAGCGTTCCGGGCTCATGAAATGTTTGGAGCCATCATGATGAGATGAGAACGTCACCCCTTCCTCAGTCATTTTTCGCAGACCAGACAGAGACATCACCTGAAATCCGCCGGAGTCGGTCAAAATGGTGTGGTCCCACCCCATGAATTTGTGCAGGCCACCAAGCTTTGCAATCCGCTCAGCAGTTGGACGCAGCATCAGGTGGTAGGTGTTTCCCAGAACAACATCAGCCCCAAGATCACGCACCTGCTGCGGATACATAGCTTTCACAGTTGCCTGAGTGCCAACCGGCATGAATGCAGGTGTACGTACCTTACCATGTGGAGTGGTAATCTCACCGCGGCGCGCCATGCCATCTGTTTTCAGCAGCTTAAAGGAAAATGGCTTGGTTCCCTGCTGTGTCTCGATAGGTGTTTCGGTCATTTTGAAGCCTTCTTGAACAGCAAAGAGCTGTCCCCATAACTGTAAAAACGGTAGCCAGAGCTGATGGCATGTTCATAAGCAGAGCGCATTTCTTCCATACCGCTCAGCGCACTCACAAGCATAAACAGCGTGGAGCGCGGCAGATGGAAGTTGGTCATCAGCGCATCAATAGCTTTGAACTGGTAGCCCGGCGTAATAAAGATATCTGTGCTCTGGGAGATCGGAGCAATCACCCCATCTTCAGTGACAGCACTTTCCAAGATACGCAGTGAGGTCGTTCCCACAGAAACAATCTTGTTGCCACGCGCGCGCACTGCATTCAGCGCAGCAGCCGTTTCCTCACTGATTTCACCATACTCATAGTGCATCTTATGGTCTTCAGTGCGGTCAGCCTTCACCGGCAAAAACGTGCCTGCCCCCACATGAAGCGTCACGAAATGCTTCTCGATACCGCGTTCTTTGAGGGCATCAAACAGACCATCAGTAAAATGCAAACCTGCTGTGGGAGCTGCCACTGCACCATCGTGTTTGGCGTAGATGGTCTGATAATCTTTCCGATCCTGCTCATCCTCAGCCCGCTTTGCCGCAATGTAGGGCGGCAAGGGAATATGTCCCACTTGCGTAATAGCGGCATCCAGCTCGCCAGCAGCACGGTCAAACTCAAACAGGATATCACCCGCCTCGGACTTATCCGTCACCACAGCAGAAAGCTCTGTAGCCTCCTTGCTTTCTTCATCAAAAGCGAAGCGGACCGTATCACCAACCTTCAGCTTCTTTGCCGGGCGAACAAAAGCGCGCCATTCTTTGGCGCTGGCCCGTTGGTGCAGCGTCACACCAACTTTTGCTGTCACACCATCACGTGTACGAAAGCCGAGCAATTGAGCAGGAATTACTTTTGTGTCGTTGAAGACGAGCGCATCACCCGGCTCCAACAGATCAGGCAGAGACAGCACCTGATCATCTGTCAGCAGCTGCTCGCCATCAGGCCGCACCACCAACAGGCGTGAACTGTCACGCGGAACTGCCGGGCGGAGCGCAATGTTTTCCGGCGGCAGATCGAAATCAAAATCATCAACCAGCATAGGGTATCCAGCTTTACAAAACAGCACCTTAGCGCCGCACGAATTGTGGTCGCCATGAACGAGCTGTCTTATTGGAATTATTGCCCAAAACGTCTTTGCTGTAAGGGCCTTGCTGTCACCTGTCCCGCAGCCAGACGCTTGAAGCAAGTGGGGGATACCCTCTGAGGCGTTTTAGGTCAACATGTTTACGCGGGCACTGCGTCCATTTGCATTGCCCAAATAAAAAGGCCCGGCAAACCGCCGGGCCCTTTCAAAATCTCAGTGCGCTGCCAATTAAGCGTCAGCTGCAACCTTCAAAGATACAATCTTGTCCGGGTTGGAAACAGGCTCACCGCGTTTGATCTTATCAACGTTCTCCATGCCTTCAACAACCTGACCCCATGCGGTGTACTGGCCGTCGAGCCAAGACGCATCGCCGAAACAGATAAAGAACTGGCTGTCACCGGAGTTCGGATCCATAGAACGAGCCATGGAGCAAGTGCCGCGAACGTGTTTCGCATCATTGAACTCGGCTTTCAGCTTTTTGCCGGAGCCGCCAGTACCTGTGCCCTGTGGGCAACCAGTCTGAGCCATGAAACCGTCAATTACACGGTGGAAAACGATGCCGTTGTAAAAGCCTTCACGAGCCAGCTCTTTAATGCGAGCAACGTGGTTCGGTGCCAGATCAGGACGCAGTTCAATAACAACGTCACCCTGAGTGGTTTCCAGCAGCAGTGTGTTTTCTGGATCTTTGATATCAGCCACGGGACTGTCCTTTATCTTAGAATAAGTCTGAGTGCAGACATAACCTTTACTTGGCGTCCGCCGCAACCTGCATCTTGATGATTTTGTCAGGGTTACGAACAGGTTCGCCGCGTTTGATCTTGTCTACTGCGTCCATTCCGGAAACCACTTCACCAAACACGGTGTACTGTCCATTCAGCCAATCACCATCATTAAACATGATGAAGAACTGGGAGTTTGCACTGTTCGGGCTGCTAGAACGCGCCATGCCAAGGGTGCCGCGCTTAAATGGTGCCTGAGAAAACTCAGCCTCAAGGTCCGGCAATTCAGACCCACCCATGCCAGTGCCGGTTGGGTCACCAGTCTGCGCCATGAAACCGTCAATCACGCGGTGGAAGACGATACCATCATAAAAACCTTCACGGGTCAGCTGCTTAATGCGCTTAACGTGCTCAGGTGCAAGATCGGGACGCAGAGCAATTTCAACGCGCCCGTCCTTCAGGTCCAGATAAATCGTGTTTTCAAGATCTTGGGCGCTTGCGGCCTGAGGCATCATAAATGCGCCCAGAACCATCGCACATGCTGTCAAAATACGTAGCAAGTTGTCTGTCCTTGTCTTAACCAGAGCGTATCCCCCAAAACCCAATAGGTTTTCAAGAAAGATACGCATAAAAATCAATATTTAGCGGTGAAGCATGATTGCACATATACGCGCCGCGCTAAAAAAGTCTAACCCTATCAAATAGGCAGTCTTCATTGTTGCGTTGCTTTTAAACAATCTCGAAGCGCTTTTTGAGAGCCGCCTCAACACACTTGGGGACAAATGAACTGTAATCTCCCCCCATCTTTGCAATCTGGCGCACCAGTGTAGCCGTAATTGGGCGCATCACTGGAGAACTTGGGAAAAACACAGTTTTGATGTCAGGTGCCATCGCCCCATTCATTCCCGCCATCTGCATTTCATAGTTGAGATCAGTCGAGTCGCGAAGGCCGCGCACCAGAATGTTGGACCCATGCTCCCGCGCAGCATCCACGACCAGCCCTGTGAAGGAGACAGTGCGAATACGCGCAGCGTTTTCCACTCCAAATTGCTCTTCACAAGCAAGACGGATCAGCTCCACGCGCTCTTCAAAGGAAAACAAGGGCGCCTTGGACGCCTGAACACCAATAGCCACAACCACCTCATCAGCCAAAACCAATGACTGCTCTAAAATGTCTAAATGGCCATGTGTCATAGGGTCAAAAGACCCCGGATACAGTGCAATGCGCTTCATAAACCCCTCACCTCCCAGTTCGCAAAATCAGCAAACAATCAGGAATTCTATTCTCTAGATTAAGGCGCACAGTGCACATTGCTTTCGCAAGAAACAAGCACTTTTTGACGACCAAAACCAAAGTGGAACGCGCTCCAACCCTTCGGAAACAAAAAAGGGAGCTCAAGGCTCCCTTTCTCTGATTTATTCCGCGCTTGGCGTCTCGCCGTCATCACCCTCTGGTATCGGAGCTGCGCTCTCTGCGCCGCCCTCACCGGTGTTACCACCGGCCTCAGCTACGCCTTCTGCTTCGGCATTCTCGTCATCATCAGCTTCGCTAATACGCTCCACTGCAACAACCTGCTCTTCCGCAGAGGTGTTAAACACAGTCACACCCTGTGTCGAACGCCCAGCAATGCGGATGCCGTTGACCGGACAACGGATCAACTGACCGCCATTGGTCACAAGCATGATCTCGTCACTGGCTTCACTGCGGAAGGAAGCAACCAGACGGCCATTACGGTCGTTCACAGTCATCGCCGCGATACCCTTACCACCACGACCTGTGGTGCGGTACTCGTAGGAGCTGGTGCGCTTGCCATAACCCTTTTCAGAAACAGTAAGAATGACCTCTTCGCATCCATCCATTTCTTTAAAGCGCTCTTCAGACATACCAGCTTCTTCGAAGGAGATATCCCCGTTAGCCTCTTCACCACGCATAGCGCGGGAAAGCTTCAGGTAAGCCGTCCGCTCTTCGGAATCACACTCGAAGTGCCCCAGAATCGTCATGGAGATGACGTGATCACCTTCAGCAAGGTTGATCCCGCGCACACCAACCGAGTTACGGCCAGAGAACACGCGGACATCTGTTGCCGGGAAGCGAATGCACATGCCCGCTGCGGTGGTCAGCAGAACATCATCGTCTTCCGTTGAAGTCATTACGTTGACGATACCATCGCCCTCTTCCAACTTCATGGCGATCTTGCCGTTCTTGTTGATCTGAGCGAAGTCCGAAAGCTTGTTCCGGCGGATGGTGCCGCGCTTGGTCGCGAACATCACGTCCAACTCTGCCCATGTTTCCTCATTTTCAGGAAGCGGCAGAATAGAAGTGATACGCTCACCCTGCTCCAATGGCAGCATGTTGACCAACGCATTCCCGCGAGCCTGTGGGCTTGCCAGTGGCAAACGCCAGACTTTCATCTTGTAGGCAATACCGCGAGACGAGAAGAACAGAACCGGCGTATGCGTGTTGGCAACAAACAGACGAGTCACGAAATCCTCGTCCTTCGTCCGCATACCGGAACGGCCCTTACCACCACGACGCTGTGCACGGTAGGTATCCAAAGGTACGCGCTTGATGTAGCCGGTGTGAGATACGGTCACAACCATATCTTCGCGCTGGATCAGGTCTTCATCATCCAGATCTCCGCCGCCATCAGTAATTTCGGTCCGGCGCGGTGTCGCAAACTCGTCACGAACCTCTTCCAGCTCAGTGCGAACAATCTCCAGAATACGCTCACGGCTGCGCAGAATATCAAGATAGTCTTTGATCTCAGCAGCAAGCTTATCAAGTTCATCGCTAATTTCGTCACGACCAATTGCAGTCAGACGCTGCAAGCGTAGTTCCAGAATGGCCCGAGCCTGATCTTCAGAAAGCTTGAAAGTCCCGTCTTCCTGAATGGCGTAACGCGGATCATCAATCAGCTGAATAAGCGGCTCAATGTCTTTTGCAGGCCAGTTACGTTCCATCAGCTGGCGACGCGCGGTCGCTGGGTCCGGTGCTGTGCGGATCAGATGAATGACATCATCGATGTTTGCAGTTGCAACAGCCAGACCAACCAGCACATGCGCACGATCACGTGCTTTGGACAGCAGGAAGCGTGTACGGCGGCCAATAACCTCTTCACGGAACGCGATAAAGGCTTTGAGCATGTCCTTCAAGGCAAGCTGCTCAGGGCGGCCACCATTCAAGGCAACCACGTTACAGCCAAAGCTCTGCTGAAGCTGGGAATAGCGGTAAAGCTGGTTCAGGATAACATCCGGAACAGCATCACGCTTCAACTCGATAACAACGCGCATGCCGCGACGATCAGATTCATCGCGAATGTCAGAGATGCCCTCGATCCGCTTTTCACGAACAAGCTCTGCGATCTTTTCGATCATAGAGGACTTATTCACCTGATAAGGGATTTCAGTGACAATCAAAGCCATACGGCCAGAGCGAATTTCTTCCGTCTCAACCCGGCTGCGCATAAGAACGGAACCACGTCCGGTCTCATATGCCGACTTAATGCCAGCGCGGCCAAGAATGATACCACCGGTCGGGAAATCCGGACCCGGAATGATTTCCATCAGTTCTGGCAGAGTAATTTCAGGCCGTTCGATCATTGCGATCGTGCCATCAATCACTTCACCCATGTTATGCGGTGGAATGTTGGTCGCCATACCAACGGCGATACCGCCGGCACCGTTTACCAGAAGGTTTGGGTAACGTGCCGGGAGAACTTCAGGTTCTGTCTCAGAACCATCGTAGTTCTCGTTGAAGTTCACGGTATCTTTGTCGATATCGGAAAGCTGTGTCTGAGCAACTTTTTCGAGGCGACACTCTGTGTAACGCATCGCCGCTGCACGGTCGCCATCAACCGAGCCAAAGTTGCCCTGCCCGTTAATGAGTGGCAGGCGCATGGAAAAATCCTGCGCCATTCGAACAAGAGCATCGTAAATCGCACTATCACCATGAGGGTGATACTTACCCATCACGTCACCAACGACGCGGGCGGATTTACGGTAGGGCTTATTCCACTCATATCCGTTTTCATGCATGGAATACAGAATACGGCGGTGAACCGGCTTCAAACCATCACGAACATCGGGAAGCGCACGGCTCACGATCACGCTCATCGCGTAATCGAGATAGCTGCGCTTCATTTCATCTGTGATAGAGACGGGCCGAATGTCGCTGGGTAGGCCACCTGGTGGTGTACTTAAGTCCTGATCTGCCAAGGATTATTCTCATCAATTTTAAGTCAGAATTCTTATTCGTTATAGCCGATTCAAAGCGTAGAACCAAACGCCATAAGACCTCAAAAGACAGCTAATAACAACTACCTTACTTCAGGGCCTTATCCATAGCTACTCATTAGGGCTTTCTACGCGGTTTAGTTGCTCAAAAGCATCGCTTCACCGCATAAAAATACCACACCAGTTGCAGGTAGTGCAAAAACCTATCACAGTCTTGCCAAATATAACATTGTCTGTTAGCGCCCACTCAACACTTGCAAAACTGCGAGTCTATTATACTCGTAAGCAGAACCACCCCATTTACAAGGTAAAGCGCGATGCTCATTGAGTTCCTTATCAATGCATTTGCCATGCTATTTGTCACGATCGATCCAATCGGTTTGGCACCAGTCTTTCTGGCAGTCACCGCCGGTGCCACCAGCACCGAGCGGCGCCAGATCGCGATCAAAGCCGTGATCATCTCCGGCATAACGCTCATGGCATTTTTCTTCGCCGGACGTCAGCTTCTGAATGTTCTCGGAATTTCTCAGGCTGCATTCCAGGTCGCTGGCGGCCTGCTGCTCTTCATCATCGCGGTAGAGATGGTGTTTGAGCATCGTCAGAAACGCAAAGCTGAAAGCGCTGAGAAGGTCGTCGAGCAGGAGGATCTGTCCCAGACAGCTGTCTTCCCGCTTGCAATTCCACTGATTGCAGGCCCCGCAACGATCTCTGCTATCATCCTGCTTGCAGGTCAGGCCCCCGGCGTTACAGGTCAGGTTGGCCTGATCGCGGTGCTTCTGTCCGTTCTGGTGCTAAGCTTCTTCGTGTTCCTTCTGGCTGCACGCATCGACAAACTGCTCGGCTCTACTGTTCAGCTGATCATCACCCGCCTCTTTGGTGTGATCCTCGCAGCCCTGTCGGTTCAGTTCGTTGCAGACGGCATCTTCTCTCTGATCGAGATGCACTCCTAAATCTGGTTCGCGCCCGCAGCACTTGTGAGCGCACCCTAGGCCAATTGTGAAATAGGGCTTGCAGCCCCCAATCCCCTTCGTAAAGTCACCCTTATATTTTACGGAGGATTCGAATGGCTGCCCACGGCTCCAAAAAAGTTATTTTCGCCGCCCTTGCCGGCAACTCACTCATTGCAATCACAAAATTTGCCGCTGCGGCCTATACCGGCTCTGCCGCCATGCTGTCCGAAGGTATCCACTCCCTCGTTGATACCGGCAATCAGGGCCTCCTGCTTCTGGGCATGAAGCGCGCAGAAAAGCCTGCAGACAAAAAGCACCCCTTTGGCTATGGCTCGGAGATCTACTTCTGGGCGTTCGTCGTTGCCATAATGATCTTTGCCGTTGGCGCAGGGATCTCGCTTTATGAAGGCATCCAGAAGATCATCCATCCTCACCCCATCGAATCCGCCGTAATCGCCTATGTCGTCCTTGGACTCGCGATCATTTTTGAGGGCTGGGCATGGACAGTCGCCTTTAAAGAATTCAGAAGAACACAGGGCACGCGCCCATTCCTGACAGCCGTGCGTGACAGCAAAGACCCAACTGTTTTCACGGTTCTTTTTGAAGACACAGCTGCAATGCTCGGCCTGCTTGTTGCCCTTGCGGGCATCTACGGCGCTCAAACCTTCGGTATTGCATGGCTCGACGGTGCAGCTTCCGTTGTAATCGGCCTCATTCTCGCAGGAACAGCGTTTGCTCTGGCACTTGAAACCAAAGGTCTCCTCATCGGCGAAAGCGCGTCAGATGAGCTCGTCGCCTCTGTGCGCGAGATTTTGCTGGAACCGGCAGCTGTCACCGGCGTCAATGAAATCCGCACGCTGCACCTTGGCCCTAATGACGTTCTTTTGGCAGCCTCGCTGGACTTTGAAGACAGTCTTACCGCAGGCGCTGTCGAAGAGGTCATCTTCTCACTGGAAGATACCATCAAACGATCCCAGCCCCTGATAGGGCGCATATTCCTAGAAGTTCAAGCAGCAAAGAGCCGTCAGATTATTGAGGGCAAGTAATCAGGATTATTTCTTTTTTATGGAGATCAGCTCGCAAGCACTCTATGACGGATATCCATACTAAGACTCTCGGAGCAGACAATGACCATACTCGTAACAGGCGGCTGCGGATATATCGGAAGCCACATGACATGGTGCCTTCACGATGCCGCTGAGGACTTCGTTGTCATCGACAACCTGTCCACCGGCTTTGATTGGGCAATCCCACAAGCAGCTAAGCTTTATCAGGGTGAGATCACCGATCTGGATCTGCTTCAGACCATTTTCCGCAACCACGACATTTCTGCGGTCATTCACTTCGCTGGCTCAATCATCGTGCCAGAGTCCGTTTCCAACCCATTGAAATATTACGAGAATAATACCGCAGCCTCACGCACGCTGATTGACGCCTGCGTTAAAAACGGTATCAAGCACTTCATTTTCTCTTCCACTGCAGCTGTCTATGGCGACCCAAAAGTTATTCCAGTTTCTGAGGATGCGCCCCTAAGCCCCTTAAGCCCTTACGGAACCTCGAAGCTCATGACAGAACTTATGCTGCGTGATACTGCAGCAGCGCATGACTTCAAATACACCGCCCTACGCTATTTCAATGTCGCAGGCGCTGATCCGGAAGGCCGGACAGGACAATCAACCCAAAACGCCACTCACCTGATCAAAGTGGCCAGCGAAGCCGTACTTGGCAAGCGCACCCACCTGGGCATTTTTGGCGATGACTTTGACACACCCGACGGCACTGGAGTGCGCGATTACATCCACGCCTCCGACCTCGCCAGCGCCCACTATCTAGCCCTCAAACGCCTGCGGGACGGCGGCGACAGCATCGTAATGAACGCGGGTTACGGTGACGGCTATTCTGTATTGCAGGTGATTGACGCAGTGAAGGCGGTGTCCGGAGTTGACTTTGAAGTCAGGCAGGAACCACGACGTGCAGGCGACTCTCCAAAGGTTGTCGCAGACAACTCAAAAATTATGAGCAACCTGGACTGGAAGCCCCAATTTGATGACCTGCCGACCATCGTAAAGCACGCGCTGGACTGGGAGAAAAAACTCCAGTTCAAAAACAGCCTCGCAACCCCACGTCCCGACTAGTCCTTATAGTCAGTGCCCTCAACATAGAGGGCGCTGACACCCTAAACAATTAAGGTATACGGATAACACGGTCGCCGGGCTTGATACCCAACTCAGCCGCACGACCCGCCAACACCTCCAGCACATACTGGGCTGGAACTTCAGAGGAAATAACCTTTTCTGAGAAAGGGACAGTGTTGGCTGCAATGCTTTTGATTTTATAGTCAGATCCAATGAAAATAATATCAAGCGAACTCGGCGTATTCTTCATCCAGAAGTATTGCAAGCCAGACTGCGGAAAGATAAAAAGCATCCCGTCATCGGGCTTCAGATCCGTCCGCCCCATCAGACCCAGAGCGCGCTCAGACATTGTCTCAGCAATCTCAACCCGAAATTCGTGCGCGCCATTGGCACTGCGCACTTCCAGTGTTTCTGTTCTCATTTCCGCAGCAAGCGCCGGGATCGCACCCAACACAAAAAAGATAAAAGCAACTCTAAGAACCGTCATGTAACGCCCTGCACTTCTTTTCCATCAGTATTGGGCCAAAGAAAAACCCTTGGCAAGTCACCAAGGGCTTATAATCAGCTAATCTCAGAGATGTGATCCCAAAACCCACCAGACCTCCATCAGTGCGATGCCGGAATGTGAGCCCCACTCCCAACGGGCCGGACCTCAGCAGCCATCTTACCTTTAGGCCCATCACCAAAACGCACCTGAACCTTCTGTCCCGGTCGCAATTCCGTGATACCAAAGCGGCGCAGAGTTTCCATGTGAATGAAGATATCTTCGGTGCCTTCTCCCCGCGTCAGGAAGCCAAACCCTTTGACACGGTTAAACCACTTCACTTCAGCCTCAATAAAGTTACCTTCGGGAGTAACCTGAACATGAGTGCGCGACGGTGGCAACTGAGAGGGGTGAACCGCATAACTCTCATCCATGGAAAGAATGCGCATCGCCTGCAGGCCGCGAGGACGGTTGAGCACTTCGCAAACAACACGCGCCCCTTCATAGGCGGTCTGATACCCGTCTCTGCGCAGGCATGTAACATGCAGCAAGACGTCTGGCAGATCGTCTTCCGGCTCCACAAAACCATAGCCCTTACCAATATCAAACCACTTGATTGTTCCTGCCACCTGAAGAACATCTAAGGCTGTATCGTCAACCAGGTCCTCGACAGAGCCTACCTGAGGCGCCGTTTTTACCACCATGATGAATGCCCCGAAATTTGCCGCATCTGAAATGTAACGTCCGATCAAAACCGAACACCACTTGATTCCACAAAAAGAATATCACCACGCCCGACGGCAAAAAGGTAAAAAATTAACAAAGAGCTAAATGATCCCCCATTGATTTGGTTAGTGTTGTCCTATCAACACCATTTACCTGAAGTTTGGAGGGGGTATAGCTAACACTACTGAAGATTTTACCCAATGGATGCATGAGTTACTTTCAAAACCTCAAGCCGCCACAAGATACACATTATTGGCAGATACTACTTGCATATTCCGGTTGCAGGAATACTAGGAACCCTTCCATATCCGCATTTTTCACGTTAGCTTCTGTCAGTTTCAACCTCTGATGGTTCGCCGCTCGAAGAGCTAATCCCAAAAACGAAAGAGTTCGACATGCGTTATCTACACACCATGGTTCGCGTTAAGGATCTTGAAGCATCCCTGAAATTCTATTGCACAATCTTTGGTCTGGAGGAAGTCCGTCGCCATGACAGCGAAGCAGGCCGATACACTCTTGCCTTCCTCGCAGCGCCAGAAGACAAAGAGAGCTTCAACACAAATTCAGCCCCGGGGCTTGAACTGACCTACAATTGGGACCCAGAAGAGTACACCGGCGGCCGCAACTTCGGCCACCTCGCCTACGAAGTAGACGATATCTACCAGACCTGCGAGAAGCTGCAGGCTGATGGCATAACAATCAACCGCCCGCCCCGTGACGGCCGCATGGCATTTATCGTGTCTCCAGATGGAATCTCCATCGAACTTCTCCAAAAAGGCGCAAACCTCAAACCAGCCGAACCATGGCTCTCCATGGGCAACACTGGCAGTTGGTAATCACAGCACCAACGTTTCAGCGCCCCACCCTGACACGGGGCGCTGAAATCAAACGGAAATTCAGAAAAAACCTGCCACCTTCATATTTGTGGACTATTTAGATTATAAAACTTTAATCACTAGACAATATCCTAGTGAAATTCTATAAGCCTCCTCACACAGCTCGCACATAGCGCAAATGCTGTGGTGTGCGCCCATCGTCTAGCGGTTAGGACGCCGCCCTTTCACGGCGGAAACAGGGGTTCGATTCCCCTTGGGCGTACCATTTTACTCTTCCCAAACAATTTAATATTACCGAGCACACTTACTGCTCCTAGCATCTTTGTGCACCTTTACATCATAGGCACATAAACGCGCTTTTCGGCCTGCAAAAAACCCACCTCACACTGCCAAGACTCGCAGTCAAACAGAGGCAACAAAAAACCCCGCAGGAGCGGGGTCTTAAAGGAAATTCTTTACATTTTATATCTGAGGTAAACGTCAAAACGGAATTTCGTCGTCCATGCCACCACCAAAGCCGCCACCAGATGGTGCAGATCCACCACCGCCGCTGCTCTGACCGCCAAATCCGCTGCCGCCCTGACCACTGGAACCACCACCAAAGCCGCCGCCTTGATCGTAACCACCAGAACCGCCAGAACCACCGCCGAAGCCACCGGACTGACCGCCGCTCTGGCCACCACCTTCGCCGCGACCATCAAGCATGGTCAGCGTGGAGTTGAAGCCCTGCAGAACGATCTCGGTGGAGTATTTGTCCTGACCGCTCTGGTCCTGCCATTTGCGGGTCTGGATCTGGCCTTCGATATAAACCTTGGAGCCTTTGCGCAAAAACTGCTCCGCAACCTTGGCAAGACCTTCATTGAAGACAACAACGCGGTGCCATTCGGTGCGCTCGCGGCGCTCACCGCTGTTGCGATCACGCCAGCTTTCCGAAGTTGCGATACGCAAGTTAACGATCGGGCGACCGTCCTGCGTACGGCGAATTTCCGGATCTGCGCCCAAATTTCCCACCAAGATGACTTTATTGACGCTACCGGCCATTGAATAACTCCTAATTCTGAACTCACCATAGCCTGGCAAGTTAAGTTGGCAAGTAACCTATGCTCCGCGCTCTGCAAATCAAACAGCCTTTCTCAAAGGCATCGTGGTTGTCCACATTTCCGAGGCATTCCGCTTGTATATCAGGCATCAGCAAGCAAGGCTCTCCGCTCGTTCTATATTTGTTCCAATACAATGCATTGCAAGTCAGGCAAGTTCAACTCCCAATTTTCGCAAGAGACAAATTTCCGCGATCCACCGCGAAAAGGCTTGCTCCATAAAATTGTTCCGTTTATGTTCCACCTGATTTCCTGCGCACATTCTCCTGCATTTTGAGGATCGCGCCCAGACCTGTTTTGCTTTTTATATGCGAACTCGGCATCCGTAATAAAGGACAGTTCCATGGCGAAGTCGCCAACACATGACACACAAAATTCTTCTGCACGCACTGATCACACCAAACAGCTTACTGTGCGCGGCGCGCGCGAACATAACTTGAAAAATGTGGACCTGGATCTTCCACGGGACAGCCTCATCGTCATGACCGGCTTGTCCGGCTCAGGTAAATCCTCCCTTGCATTTGATACTATTTACGCTGAAGGGCAGCGCCGCTACGTTGAAAGCCTGAGCGCTTACGCCCGCCAGTTCCTTGAAATGATGCAAAAGCCGGATGTAGACCAGATCGACGGATTGTCTCCGGCTATCTCTATTGAACAAAAAACTACCTCAAAAAACCCACGCTCCACAGTCGGCACTGTCACGGAAATCTATGACTACATGCGCCTTTTGTTCGCGCGCGTGGGTATTCCCTATTCCCCTGCAACAGGACTTCCCATTGAGAGCCAGACGGTTTCGCAGATGGTCGACCGCATCCTGACACTGGAGGAAGGAACGCGCCTTTACCTGCTGGCTCCGATCGTACGCGGTCGCAAAGGGGAATATCGGAAAGAACTCGCCGAACTCATGAAAAAGGGTTTTCAACGCGTAAAAGTCGACGGCGAGTACTATGAAATTGCCGATGCTCCGACATTGGACAAGAAGTTCAAACACGACATTGACGTGGTCGTTGACCGCATAGTTGTACGCCAAGACATGGCGGGCCGGCTGGCCGATTCTCTGGAAACCGCACTGGAACTGGCCGAAGGCCTCGCAACTGTCGAGTTTGCGGATGAAAAAGACGAGAAAGGTAAGGCAAAGCACCTTGTTTTCTCAGAAAAATTCGCCTGCCCCGTCTCCGGCTTTACGATCCCTGAAATCGAGCCACGCCTGTTCTCGTTCAACAACCCGTTCGGCGCCTGCCCGACCTGTGATGGTCTGGGAACAAAACTCGCGTTTGAGGCCGAGCTCGTTGTCCCGGATCAGACCCTGTCGCTACGCGGCGGCGCCATCCTGCCATGGTCCAAGACAGGCTCAACCTCTCCTTATTACACCCAGACACTGGAAGCCTTGGCAAAGCACTACAAGCAGCCAATGACCAAAGCCTGGAAGGATTTGCCGGAGGATTTCCGCAACGCGGTTCTGTTTGGTACGGGTAAAACCAAGGTACAGTTCGTTTATGACGATGGCACCCGCTCTTACAAAACTGAAAAGCCATTTGAAGGCGTAGTCGGTAACATCGAGCGTCGCTGGCGCGAGACCGACTCCCAGATGGTGCGCGACGAGCTCTCCCGTTACCAGTCAGATCACGCCTGTGACGCCTGTAATGGCTACCGCCTGAAGCCGGAAGCGCTGTGCGTGAAGATTGCGGACCGCCATATCGGCGAGATCACCGCACTTTCCATCAAAACCGCCCATGACTGGTTCTCCAGCATCGATGAAAAGCTCACCGACAAGCAAAACGAGATCGCCTACCGCATCCTCAAAGAGATTCGCGAGCGCCTGAAGTTCCTCAACGATGTTGGGCTGGAATACCTTTCCATGTCCCGCTCCTCCGGTACCCTGTCCGGCGGCGAAAGCCAGCGTATTCGCCTCGCTTCCCAGATTGGTTCCGGCCTGACCGGTGTTTTGTATGTACTCGACGAGCCGTCCATCGGCCTGCACCAACGCGACAATGCCCGCCTGCTGGAAACCCTGAAACACCTGCGTGATCTAGGCAACACCGTTATCGTTGTAGAACATGACGAAGATGCGGTGCTGACTGCCGACCATGTAGTAGATGTAGGCCCCGGCGCAGGTATCCACGGCGGACAGGTAATCGCGCAGGGAACACCGGAAGAAGTGATGGCCAACCCGGCGTCCCTCACCGGCAAATACCTTTCCGGCAAAATGAGCATCCCGCAGCCGGATGAGCCACGCAAGATCGATAAGAATCGCCAGATCAAAGTCTTCGGCGCACGCGGCAACAACCTCAAGGACCTGAACGCGACCATCCCGTTGGGTACATTTACCTGCGTGACCGGCGTATCAGGCGGCGGCAAATCCACATTCCTCATCGATACCGTCTACAAGGCAACCGCCCGCCGCCTCAATGGCGCACGCGACAACCCAGCCCCACATGATCGCATCGAAGGTCTGGAAAGGCTGGACAAAGTCATCGACATCGACCAGTCCCCGATTGGCAGAACGCCGCGCTCCAACCCGGCCACCTACACCGGTGCCTTCACGCCGATCCGCGAGTGGTTCGCAGGCATGCCCGAAGCAAAAGCGCGCGGCTATGCGCCAGGACGCTTCTCCTTCAACGTGAAGGGCGGACGCTGTGAAGCCTGTCAGGGCGACGGCGTCATCAAGATCGAAATGCACTTCCTGCCGGATGTCTACGTCACTTGCGATGTATGTAACGGCAAACGCTACAACCGTGAGACACTGGAAGTTCAGTTCAAGGGCAAATCCATCGCAGATGTTCTGGACATGACCGTTGAAGAAGCAGCCAGCTTTTTCTCTGCCGTCCCATCCATCCGAGATAAGATGGAGACCCTCGCCCGCGTTGGCCTCGGCTATATCAAGGTCGGCCAGCAGGCAACTACCCTGTCGGGCGGTGAAGCGCAACGCGTCAAGCTGGCCAAGGAACTCTCCAAACGCTCAACGGGCCGCACTCTATATATTCTGGATGAGCCGACAACAGGCCTTCACTTCCATGACGTCGCCAAACTGCTCGATGTTCTTCACGAACTGGTCGATCAGGGCAATACGGTCCTTGTGATCGAGCACAATCTAGAAGTAATCAGAACCGCTGACTGGATTCTCGATCTGGGACCGGAAGGTGGCGACGGTGGCGGCACCATTGTAGCAACCGGACACCCACATGATGTGGCGGAGGTACCGGAAAGTTACACCGGCCAATTCCTCAAGGAACTGTTCGCCCGCCGCAGCGCCAGCAATCTGGACGCAGCCGAATAAGAACCAAAGGCCGGGCCAGTCCCGGCTTTTTTACACAGGCCGCACGGTCGAGCCACCTATTTTTCATAGGTGCAGCGGCTGATTCTGATCCTAAGCAGCCTCATTCGGCACTTGGTTAATTGTGTCATTTGATTGAAGTATGAGTGGGTTTTCACCACTCAACCCCCAAAATCACCTCACAAGACCGTTAAGCTATGCATATTTGTGCTTAATATCACACAATTGCTGCATCGCACAATCTGATATACTGCCATTTATATCGATTTAAGTGGCGTTTGCGCCACCATTCGCCACAATGCTATGCAATAAACGCATAACGGTCATGCAAAATGATGTGGTGCACAATGAAACGGTCTTATGTATAAACCAACTCAAGGCCGCTGAGGAACTCCTCCCAATCAAGCCTCGGCAGCCCAACATATAATCCTCGGTAGCACCTCCTCCCAAGCTACCTGATGGATCTAAACAGAGATTTCCTCCCAGTTCTCTGTTTACTAGCTTCGCCCGTCGTTCCTCCCATCGACGGGCGTTAGCTGTTTCTGGGGCCCTTTTTCCGATCAACCACCCCTCCAGCATAAACGCTCCAATGCGAAATGCGCGCAAAACCGCGCCCTGCCCGTCACTGTCAGATAGCTCTCGGGATTTCGCGCCAACACAGGCGGGATCACTTAGTGGCAGGCTTTTCCAGATCCGCGCTGGTCATCCGCATCCACTTGGACAGAGGCAGGATATCCGGCGGCTGCCCGTTGCTCAGGCGCCAGCTGTCCACCACCCAGGGCGTGCCAGTGGTCGTATCCACCACAACCGCTGAAGCATGTGGATATTTCAGATCCAGGAAGAAACCGCGCGAGGCTGGCCGCGTCACCCTATGATATTTGAGCCAACCCTGCGAGCTAAGATAGGTCAGCAGGCTTGTGGTATTGGTCGCCTCATCAAGGCAGTCCATCTGCCCCCGCACTTTGCTATGCATCATATCCAGCCCGCCAATGTCGTTGGATGACCCAACCGCAGGCCCAACACGCCTCTCCTGCCATTGAACAGCATCGGAAATCGCGGCCCGCTCTGCTTCCGGGCTTGCCTTGCCCCGTTGCAGGATCATGCGTAAGCGTTCTTTGTCATTTGGGCTGAAAGTAACGGCCGTGCGATATTCACAACCGAACCCGTGGCAGATATAAAGCGTGTCGCCCTTGTTTTCCTGCGACCCCATCTGGGCATACCAAGTGCTTGGCGGCGCATTAATCTGGCTCATGCAGGCACTTAGGCCGATCGCGCCAAGCGCAACCACAAAGCCCCGGCAAAGCACCGCGAATCTCTTTTTGGCAAAATACACGTGTTTATGTGAATCACTTTGCACAACCATGGAAGATTGATGGCCTAAATGATTGAACTGAGCAAGTTCAGAGGCTAAGCAATTCGCAAGCAAGAAAAACTTTGGCTTCCATGGACGTTTTAGCGCAACAGAAGCCCAGTCGATTGGATAGGAAATGACGAAGCAACCCATACACGTGGTTGGCGGTGGTCTGGCAGGCTCCGAAGCAGCTTGGCAAATCGCAGAAAAAGGCCTGAAGGTTGTCCTGCATGAAATGCGCCCGACCCGTGAGACCGACGCACATAAAACAGACGGCCTTGCAGAACTGGTATGCTCCAACTCATTCCGCTCTGACGATGCTGAAAACAATGCCGTTGGCCTGCTCCATGCCGAACTGCGTGCAGCTGGCTCCCTGATCATGAAATGCGCAGATGCCAACAAGGTGCCTGCAGGTGGCGCACTGGCCGTTGACCGCGATGGCTTCTCCCAAGCTGTACAAGCGGCTCTTGAAGCCCATGAGAACGTAGAGATCATCCGTGAGGAGGTAACCGAGATCCCGTCCGCCGAAAGCGGTCAGGTTATTCTGGCAACCGGTCCACTCACCTCTCCGGCCCTTTCCGAACAGATCCTCAAGGCAACCGGCGAAGACGCTCTCGCCTTCTTTGATGCAATCGCGCCAATCATCCACACCGAATCCATCAACATGGACAAAGCGTGGTTTCAATCCCGCTATGATAAAGTCGGACCGGGCGGCACCGGAAAGGACTACATCAACTGCCCGATGGACAAAGAGCAGTATGAAGCCTTCATCGACGCACTGATCGGCGGCGAGAAGACCTCCTTCAAGGAGTGGGAAGAAAACACCCCGTACTTCGACGGCTGCCTGCCTATTGAAGTGATGGCAGAGCGTGGCCGCGAAACCTTGCGCCATGGCCCGATGAAGCCAATGGGCCTCACCAACGCGCACCAGCCGGACATCAAAGCCTATGCTGTCGTCCAGCTGCGTCAGGACAATGCTCTGGGCACGCTGTACAACATGGTTGGTTTCCAGACCAAACTGAAATACGGAGCACAGGCAGAAATCTTCCGCATGATCCCGGGCCTGGAAGACGCTCAGTTCGCACGCCTTGGCGGCCTGCACCGCAATACCTTCCTTAACTCCCCCCGTCTTCTGGATGAGCAAATGCGCCTCAAGGTCCTGCCGCACGTGCGCTTTGCAGGCCAGATCACTGGCTGTGAAGGCTATGTGGAATCCACCGCTATTGGTTGCCTGACTGGCCTGTTTGCAGCCCATCAGGCACTTGGAACAGATATCGCTCCTCCGCCAGTAACGACTGCGTGCGGTGCGATCGTCAACCATATCACCGGTGGCCATATTGATCGTGAAGATGGCTCAGGCCCACGCTCTTTCCAGCCAATGAACATCAACTTCGGCCTGCTGCCTCCACTGGACGAAATGCCAAAGCATCCGGAAGGCAAGCGTCTGCGCGGTAAGGAAAAAACCCGTCTGAAAAAACAGGTCATGGCCAAACGTGGTCTGGATGACTTTAAGGCATGGGTTGCCAACGTATAACGCGTTCAAAGCCAGCTGCAAGAAATAGGAAAGGCCGGAAATTCCGGCCTTTTTCTATGTGCGGGTGCGGGAGAGTTTGGCAAGGCGCCGCGACGTGCGCCACATATGCCACATCCGGCGCAGGTGTGAGGCCCCACTGCTAAGCAGCAGCGGCTCGAAGTCTTGCTTACCAGCCTCACGGTAGAACAGCTCCGCCTGAAATACTGGCAAGAACGCAGGCAACACGGAAGGGTCGATCCCCTTCAGCGCCTCTTCACAGTCCGCAAGGTGTTTCTTACTCAGCTCAATCATTTCGCCAAAGACAGCCCTTGCGCCGTCATCTGAACTCTTGGCCCGCAAGGAGCTGACATCGACATTATGCCGTTTCATCACATCCTGCGGAATAAACTGCTGCTGCCGCGCAGCCTGAAGTGCCAGCGTCTGCATCAGGCCGGAAAGCGCATAAGCCACCCCGCCATGCCCACAAGCATCTGAAACCTGTCGATCACCCGGCTGTCCACTCAGGATCATAGAGGCAAGCAGCACCAGAACAGAGCTGGTTTCACCGCAATAGCCTTCCAGATCATTCACCGTCGGCATCGGGTCGGAATAAAGGTCAAACCGTCGCGCCGAGATCAGATTGAGAAACGGCTCGCGTGGCAGTTTATAGCGCTCGATAGTCTCCAGTATCGCTTGGGCCACCGGATTGTGCTGCACATCCCCGTGGTCAGTGCCAGTGAGCGCATCGTGCCACCATTGCAAGCGAATTTCTCCGGGCATCGGTTCGTTGACCAGCTCGCGGATACGCGCAATCTCGCAGGCAAATGCATAAAGCGCGGACAAGCTTTGACGAGCCTCGTCCGGCGCATATAGCGTGCTCAAATACCGGTCATAGGAAAAGCGTTTTACAAAATCATTGCAATAGGAATAGGCCTGACTCATTGCTGGGTCCCATATTTAAGTTCAGGTAATATCGACAGCAATAAAGACAGCCGCAACGGCGCGGTCTTCTCCGAGCAGCACGTTATAGGTCCGCACAGCAGCACCCGTCGACATGCTGTCCACCATGATGCCCTTTTCACGAAACGGCCCTTTGCGGGCCTCAGGAAACGGCTTCAGCTCATCACCGCAACCAATCAGAAGAACCTCGATACCGTCAGCTTCCTCAAGGATCTGCGAGAGCGCCTCATCAGTAATCTCGTCAAAGCACGTCGGCGACCAGCCATAAACACCGGACGGAACACACATCAAAGATCCACGATGGGACATGTCAGCAAAGCGAAACCCGCCGTTTCCGTAGGCGTCGATCTGAACCATGCTCGGAAAGTGCGCATCCCGCAATTCCAATGGCTCTCCACGTTTTCCCATAATGACCTCCGGTGGGCTGCTATAGCGTATTCCCGAAAAGTGGGTCCGGTTTCGGAGAAGAATACGCGTGAAAATAAACGCCTAGAGCTTGGTGCGTGAATTCATATGAACGCGACATGCTCTAAGCCCAGTATACGTGCAAACTGATAGACCCTGTTTAATTACACGCGAGGGAATGTCCAATAGAAAATGGGGCTGACCACAACTGTGCTCAGCCCCATCCAAAACCCTATCTGCGTCTACGGATTACGTAGATTTAGAAGGAGACGTTTCATCATCTTTTCTATCAAAAGCATTGGCGCGAAGCTTCATTAGCATGAGCAACGGCGCTGCAAGGAAGATAGAAGAGTAAGTACCGATCACGATACCGAAGATCATTGCCAGCACAAACGACTGGATCACTTCACCACCCAGGAAGTACAACGCAAACAGGGCCAGCAAGGTGGTCACAGATGTCATTGTTGTACGGGACAGGGTCTCGTTGATGGACTTATCAAGCAGTTCTTCCAGAGAAAGACGCTTATAACGACGCAGGTTCTCGCGGATACGGTCATAAACAACCACCGTATCGTTGAGCGAGTAACCGATGATCGTCAGCACCGCAGCAATACTGGACAATGTAAAGTCCAGATGCAGAAGCGAGAACAAGCCGATCGTCAGCACGATATCATTGAAGGTGGTTATGATCGCGCCAACTGCGAACTGCCATTCAAAGCGGAACCAGATGTAAAACATGATCATGAGTAAAGCAGACCCCACGGCCAGCACGCCTGCATAAGCAAGCTCACCGGACACGCGCGGCCCAACCACTTCAGTTCTGCGGAATTCATAGTCTTCGGCAAAGGTTGCGCGAACACTTTCAACCACACTCTGCTGTGAACTCTCTTCATCACCCTGAGATTCAATGCGGATCAGAACTTCAGAGGGATCTCCGAACTCCTGCACCTGAATATCACCCAGATTAAGCCCGCCGAGAGATTGACGAATTTGAGCAAGATCGGCAGGGCCGCTCTTGGATCGCAGTTCAATCAGTGTACCGCCTTTGAAGTCAATGCCGTAGTTCAGACCAATTGTCAGGAACAGCACGACGGCCAGAACCGCAACAATTGCAGACAACGGAAAACTCAACACCCGCCAATGCATAAAGCGGAAATTGGTTTGCTCCGGAACAAGTCTAAGAAGTTTCATGAGGCATGCTCCGCATTAAATTGGCAGTTTGGATGGACGCTTGCGCTTCACCCACATTGCAATGAGGAAACGCGACACCGTGAACGCTGAGAACACAGTGGTGAAAATCCCGACCATCAACGTCACAGCAAAGCCTTTAACTGGGCCAGAGCCGATGGAGAACAGGATCACAGCCACAATCAACGTGGTGATGTTTGCATCCAAAATTGTGCCAAGTGCACGGCTGAAACCGGCATCAATCGAGCCGATAGCAGACCGCCCTGCCCGCGCTTCTTCACGAATACGTTCATAAATCAGCACGTTGGCATCAACCGCCATACCAATCGTCAAAACGACACCCGCGATACCCGGCAAGGTCAACGTCGCCTGAAGCGTGGTGAGAACACCAAAGATCAGGAAGATGTTTGCCGCAAGAGCCAGGTTCGCAATCACACCAAACTGCCCATAGGCCGCCAACATGAAGATCACCACGGCAGCTGCCGCAACAAGAGACGCGATTTTACCGCTATCGATGGAATCCTGACCAAGGCCCGGCCCAACTGAACGCTCTTCAACCACATCCAAACGCGCCGGAAGCGCACCTGCACGCAGCAAAACAGCAAGATCGTTTGCACCATCAACGGTAAAGTTACCGGAGATCTGTCCAGAACCACCCGTAATTGCCTGACGGATAACCGGAGCAGTAATCACTTCGTCATCCAGCACGATTGCGAACGGACGCCCAACATTTGCACGGGTCACATCTGCGAAGATGCGGGCACCGGTCGTGTTGAAGCGGAAGTTCACAACAGGCTCGTTGGTCTGATGGTCAAACGCAACAGAAGCGTCCTGCAGCTCTTCACCAGTCAGCAACGGGGACTCATCAAGCAGATAAGGCTGGCCGTCAGAACCTTCAACAACCATCGTACCAACTGGCGGACGACCCTGAAGTGCCTGAGACGCGCTCATTTCCTGACTGACGAGATGGAAGGTCAACTGTGCAGTTGCGCCAATGATATCCTTCAGACGCTGAGGATCGGACTCGCCCGGTGCCTCAACAAGGATACGGTCAGTACCCTGACGCTGAATGGAAGGCTCCGTAGTGCCCAGTTCATCAACACGACGACGGATCACCTCAATAGACTGGCTGACAACCGAAGCAAGGCGCATGTCCAGCCCTTCCTCGGAAAACGCCATACGGAACAGGCCGTCACCCTGAGGCTCAAGCACAAATTCATTCACCGTAGCTCCGCCAAAAACGCCGGAGTTAAGGGGATTGACCAGTTCAGAAAGCCGTCGTTCAGCTTCGTCAAAGCGCGTATTGTCACGAATACGCACCTGCACGGCATCCCCTTGAATACCCAGTCCGGTGTAACCGATCCTCGGGTTTTCGCGCAGGGCCTGGCGGATACTACCAACCAGCTGCCTGAACTGCTTTTCCTTGTAATCTTCCTTATCAACCTCGTAGAGCAGATAAGCACCGCCCTGAAGGTCAAGACCAAGTACAATCTGGCGTTTTGGCATGAAATCTGGCCATGATTGTACGGTACTTGCCGGGAAGAAGTTCGGCAATGTTGTTAAGATACCGCCCAGCACCACAACGATAATCAGGGCGATTTTCCAACGCGCGAAATGAAGCATGAGTATATGCCCCGTCCTAGTATGGGCAGACCGCTCTTACCGCGGCATATGCCGAAACAGGAGAGCGGTCTGAAGCTACAAGCATCAAGGCGCGATTATTCGCCGTCCTTGACAGGTTCACCTTTGGAGCGAACCTCCTGGATCATCGCACGAGCAATACGCACACGCGTACCTTCCGCAATGTCCACCTGCAGTTCAGCTTCATCAACAACCTTGGCAACTTTACCAATCAGGCCACCAGCGGTTACAACAGTATCGCCACGGCGCAGATTGTTCACCATCTCCTGGTGAGACTTCATCTTCTGACGCTGAGGCCGGATGATCAGGAACCACATAATCACAAAGATCAGAACGAATGGCACGATGGACATAAGAACGTCCGGTGCACCACCTGCGACCTGTGCGTAGGCAGGGGTAATAAGCATTAGTTTCTCCTTACCACAGATTCAAAAAAAACCTGATGGCGTTCATTAAACAATTGGCGAAGCAGCCCTCACCAAAAATGACCTTGGCCCGAAAGAACAAGGATTTTGCGCTGGACTATACAGTCCACTCCAGTGTTTTCAAGGCATTGACATGCTAACTGGGACTTTCCCCAAGAGTATTGGTCATGTTACAGCTGTAGATAGGGATACTTGACCCCGGATCAAAGAGCTGAACCGCCCCCGAGACAATTTTTTGCCTCGTTTATTTGCGTATTACGCACGTCAGCGTACCTGAGTTAATCACGTGGATACACATGACCACCAATGAAAACACTTCTGAAGTCGCCCTTCTTACTTCCAAACTGGACGAGATTGTCGCCCTGCTGGCAAGCTCTCTTCCAACACCTCCGGCGCCCGTCAGTTTCGACGAAGCCGACGCATTTGTATTCCATCCGTCCCCGTTTAAGCTCGCTCCCGTCCCCAAAGTCAACCGGGTTGATATTAGCTTGCTAAAGGGTGTCGATCACTCCAAAAAAATGTTGATGGACAACACTGTCAGGTTCGCCGAAGGCCTTCCTGCCAATAACGTGCTCCTGTGGGGCGCACGAGGCATGGGTAAGTCTTCATTGGTGAAATCCGCTCACGCAGCCATCAACGCAAAGCACGCCAACTCAAAAACCATCAGAAAGCTCGTTCTCATCGAGATTCACCGCGAGGACATCGAAGCCCTCCCCGCGCTCATGAACGAGCTACGCGGCCAGCCCTGCAACTTCATCATCTTCTGTGATGATCTGTCCTTCGACGGTGATGACACCAGCTATAAAAGCCTTAAAGCAGCCCTCGATGGCGGAATTGAGGGTCGCCCAGCAAATGTTCTGTTCTATGCGACATCTAACCGCAGGCACCTGCTGCCGCGCGATATGATGGAAAACGAACGCTCCACCGCCATTCATGCCAGCGAAGCTGTAGAGGAGAAAGTCTCGCTGTCTGATCGCTTTGGCCTATGGATCGGATTCCACAAGTGCTCGCAGGACGAATATCTGGATATGATCAACGGCTATACAGAGCACTTTGGCCTGAAGATAGAACCGGACCAGCTACGCGCACAGGCTCTGGAATGGTCAACAACCCGCGGTGCCCGCTCGGGCCGTGTGGCATGGCAGTTCATTCAGGATCTGGCAGGCCGCCTCGGTCAAAAGCTTTCTTAAAAAGCAAGAGCACGCCGCGTGAAGATCATCACCACGGCGTGCTCTGGTATGAAAAAGGTCTCCGCAACGCCTCTCCCCGAAAGGATCGGCAAAAAGGAACCCTCCCCTTATTGCTCTTCAAAAACCCGTTAGGACCGCGGTAGATGTTTCATCGGATCTACCGGCTTATTGTCCTTACGAAGCTCAAAATGTAGCTGGGGCTGTGTCACCGAGCCAGTCGCACCGGCCATGGCGATGGTCTGCCCACGGCGGACAACATCCCCGCGGCGCACCTTCAGCTCCTTGTTATGGGCATAAGCTGAGACCCAACCGTTATCATGGCGGATCAGAACCAGATTGCCGAAGCCCTTCAACTCGTTACCAGCGTAAACGATGGTCCCGTCTTCAGCAGCTTTAATGTCTGTGCCCGATGGAACAGCCAGATTGATGCCGTCATTTTTGGACCCACCCGGTTTCACACCAAAGTCAGAGATAATCCGCCCGCGCACAGGCCAACGGAAAGTTGCTTCTTCAGCTGGTGACGCTGCTGGAGCCTTGGCGGATTGAACCGGCTGCACAGGCGCTGGCTGCGCAGATTGTGACGGCTCCAGACGAACCATGTCTGATTCCTCTCTGCGTCCAACAGGCAACATTGAAGTCTCTGGCTCTTGGACACTGGCCGTATGAACAGGCGCAGGAGCAAGAGAATTGGCAAGGGTACGCTGCGTCGCCACCGGAGGTGCAACAGGCTGCGGCCTCACGTTCGCGACCGCAACGCGCTTAGGCTTGGGCACAACATTTGCCGAAGTGATATTGGCAACCGCCACCGGACGCTGCGCCGAATAAACCTGTGGCTTGCTCTTTGGCGTTACCGAAACACGCAGTGGAAGTGGGCTGCTTCCATGCTGACCCACAACCGGCGCCCCATAAGCTGTTTGCGGAGCGGCTGACTGCGGCACGACAATCGGCGCCAAAGACTGGCTGCGATAGGTCGTTGGCTGTTGCTGCTCACGATACACCTGAGGAGGAACTGGCTGGCGAATAGGTTCCAGCGACGATCCCGGCACAACCGCAGCTGGCGCGCCCTGCTGGATTGGATAAGCAGGCGGCGGAGCATCGCTGTAAACCGGACGCGAGCGCTCCCCCACATTGCCCGGTGGAATCAAAGCCGATGCAATTCTGGTGGTAAAGGCATCCTGCGACTGTCTGGAAGCGCTACTCTGCCCGTTGGCATTTAAAGGAGTAACATATTGCCCCGGAATAGAAGCGGTGGTCAGACCCTGATCACTACCAGAAGATAACTGATGCGGCATCACCCGGTCACCGGCATTCGGTGACCAGTTTGCCTCGCGAACCATCTTCACCGGGATCACAACGGAATCACCCGTCTGCAACGCCGAACTCACGGTCACTCTATTGGCACGGAGGATCTCATTTTTTGGCACACGGTAGCGCCAGGCAAGGCTCTCAACGCTCTCGTCCGGTTTGAGCGTCACAACTTGACCACCAACAGGCGTCCAGCCGTACCCGTCTTCATTGGGCGCCTTGGCAAGAACAACAGGAACCCGAGCACCCGGACGCTCCTGCGTACCCTCAGCAACACGCTTGGTCGAAAAAGTCGGCTGCCACGTCTGCTCTGATCCTGTCGAGACTGGAGCAAGGCTCGAGACTGACGCTGGCAAACCAGCACCGCGACGAAGATCAGGTCTCAAACTGTTGGGTTGGAGTCCAGGCGTCACAACAACGGCAGTTTGCGCCGGAGATGTTGGTTGCTCAACATATTCTGATTGACCAAACCGGCCCACATTACTGTTGCAGCCAACGAGGCCGGCTGATAGCAAAAACAATGCAACACCGCGCCGTAATCTGGCTTTCTCACGGGAATGAAACTGCATAATCGCCCTACCCAATACAAATAAAAGGCTAACCGCCGTGAGTTTAATGACAACAGAGTTGATAAAGACTTAATTAAAGTTTCATTCCCCTACAATTTCGCAGCGATCCCCGGCGTCAACGACAGGTAGCGGAAACGTCCGAGCTCTCTCTCGTCCAGTCCGCGCCCACCCTTGTCATATTGCATCAGTCGGCAAAGCCCGCTTTCATGCTTGAGCGGTGCCAAAAGACGACCACCGGGCGCAAGCCGGTCAAACAGGAAACCCGGCACCCTATCCAGCGCACCATTCAGGATAATCCGATCAAACGGCCCACCCTCTTCCTCTTCACTCACAGGGGCAACAAGGCCATCGGCATGAACCACATCCACATTGGTGATCCTGCAGGACCTCAGCCGGTCCCGCGCCAGATCAGCCAGCGTACGATATCGCTCCAGCGAGACAATGCGGTCGCAAATATTGGAAAGCACAGCACACTGGTATCCGGACCCGCTGCCGATCTCCAAAAGAGAATGGTCAGGTTTCATCTGCAGAAAGTCCGCCACCTTCCCGATCAAGGACGGCTGCGTGCTCATCTGCCCGCAATCAATGGGAAATGCACGATCTTCATAGGCCAGAAATTGCTGGCTCGCTGACAAGAATATCTTCCGGGGAATAGCTTCCAGAGCGCCCAGAACCTCCTGATTTCGCACGCCCTCAGACCGCAGTTTCATCACCCATGCCGCTTGTTTGGCAAGGCTCTCGTCAGCGCGGCCCGCTTCATCGGCAAATAGACTGTCATCCATTTTCAACACTCCGTCTATCTGCAGTATGGAGCCTGCTGGCGCACCAGCAAGCTCTGCTTAATCCAGTCAGGATTTTTCGATAACCTTTTCCAACTGCCCCATCAGCTCATTGGCTGTCAGGTTCAGATGCAGTGGTGTAACCGAAATATAGCCTTCTTTCAGAGCCCCGATATCCGTACCTTCACGCGCACTTGGCACCCGATTGTTAAAGGCCAGCCAGTGGTACGGATTTCCGCGACCATCCCGGCGGCTTTCAATGTAAAGCGAACCTGCATCGCGCTTGCCCTGACGCGCGATCTTGATTCCCTTGACCATATCAGGCGCATCTTTCGGGAAGTTCACGTTCAAAAGCGTATCGGATGGCAGCTCAAACTCCAGCAGGGAGCGGATTACACCAACAGCATGCGCCTCTGCGGTGTCGTAGCTCGGACCAAACTCGGAGCCAAACGCATAGGCCTGCGACAGCGCAATGGAGCGAATGCCAAGCAGCGTGCCTTCCATAGCCGCAGCAACGGTGCCCGAATACGTCACATCATCAGCGATGTTTGCGCCGCGGTTAATACCAGACAGAACCAGATCAGGCGGCGTGTCCATAATGGAGCGCAGCGCCATGATCACGCAATCCGTTGGTGTCCCACGCACAGCAAAGCGACGGCTGTCAATTTCACGCACGCGCAAAGGATCATTCAAAGACAAAGAGTGAGCCACGCCGCTCTGGTCGGTTTCCGGCGCTACAATCCAAACATCATCTGAAATCTGCCGCGCAATGCGCTCCAGAACCTCAAGCCCCTCGGCGTGGATTCCATCATCGTTGGTCAGTAAGATACGCATCTCGCAGCAATTCCTCATGTAATTCAAACTGATCCGACGGAAGGATTGCCCGGTCCTCCCGTCAGATAATCGGTTATACCGAGTGTTTAAGCACCAATGACTTCAACGCCATTCATGTACGGGCGCAGAACCTCAGGAACAGTGATGGTGCCATCAGCGTTCTGATAGTTTTCCATTACCGCAATCAGGCAACGTCCCACAGCAAGACCAGAACCGTTCAGTGTATGAACAAACTTCAGAGTCTTCTCGCCTTCCACACGATAACGCGTGTTCATGCGGCGACCCTGAAAGTCTCCACAAACAGAGCAGGAAGAAATCTCACGGTAAGCATCCTGACCCGGCAACCACACTTCAATGTCATAGGTTTTGCGCGCGCCAAAGCCCATATCGCCAGCACACAAGGTGACCACACGGTAGTGCAAGCCCAGAAGCTTCAACACTTTCTCTGCAGATTCGCGCATGCGCTCCAGCTCATCAAGAGAGCTGTTCTCATCGGTGATGGAAACAAGCTCACACTTCTGGAACTGGTGCTGACGCAACATACCAGCCGTATCACGGCCAGCAGAACCTGCCTCAGAGCGGAAACAGTAAGTCAGCGCAGTCACACGGATCGGCAGATCAGCTTCAGCAAGCGTTTCACCGGAAACCATATTGGTCAACGGGACTTCCGCAGTCGGGATCATCCAGTGACCGGTCGCCTGATCACGGAACTGATCTTCGGCAAACTTCGGCAACTGGCCCGTACCATAAAGCGCATTGTCACGCACCAGCAGCGGTGGAGACACTTCCGTATAACCATGCTCCTGGGTGTGTAGATCAATCATGAACTGACCCAGAGCGCGTTCCAAACGGGCAATCTGGCTCTTCAGGATAACAAAGCGGGACCCAGACATCTTGGCAGCCGCCTCAAAGTCCATGCCGCCCAGTTTTTCGCCCAGCTCGTAGTGCTCTTTCTGGTCAAAGTTCTTACGCGGTTTCTCGCCATGCATGTGCAGCAGAACGTTGTCATCTTCGTTCGCACCCTCCGGCACATCCTCAAGCGGAATGTTGGGGATAACAGCCAGAGCACTCTCAAGAGCAGCGTTCAGTTTACGCTGTTCTTCTTCACCGTTCTGAATAAAGCTTTTAATTTCGGCAACTTCAGCCTTCAGGGCCTCGGCTTTTTCCGTATCGCCCTGGCCCATGGCCATACCAATTTCTTTGGATGCGGAGTTACGGCGCTGCTGCGCTTCCTGAAGCTTGGTGGTGTGGGAACGGCGCGCATCGTCCAGTTCAACAAGATGCGCAGCGCGTGGCTCTTGGCCGCGTTTAGCGAGAGCCGCATCAAGGCTCTCCTGATTTTCACGAATCCACTTGATATCAAGCATAACTTAGTAACCCCGGCAGGTTTGCCTTCTAAACAACCCGCCGGGAATACACGATAGAGCAGGAAGAGAGTTTACTCCTCTTCTTCCTTTTCTTTCTCTTCGCGTTTCTTCTCGACGAGCCTTACACAATAGATGGAGACTTCGTAGAGAAGCAGAGTAGGAAGTGCAAGGCCGATCTGTGAAATCGGATCCGGAGGTGTTAAAATTGCCGCAGCAGCAAACGCCCCAACAACTGCGTATTTGCGTTTCCCCTTAAGGGACTCAGAAGTCACAAGACCCGCACGCCCCAAAAGCGTCAAAACAACAGGAAGCTGAAAAACCAGACCGAACGCAAAGATAAGAACCATTACAAAGCTCAGGTACTCACTCACGCGTGGCAACATCTCGATAGAGGCTTGCTCGTCGACCCCCATCTGCTGCATGGCAAGGAAGAAGCTCATGGCCATCGGCATAACCAGGAAGAACACCAGAGCAGCACCAATGACGAACAGGATCGGCGTTGCAACCAGATAAGGAATAAACGCGCTGCGCTCATGTTTATAAAGGCCCGGCGCCATAAACATGTAGATCTGGCTGGCAAGCACAGGAAATGCGATAAACAGCGCACCGAACAAGGCGAGCTTCATCTGTGTGAAGAACCATTCCTGCGGTGCTGTATAAATCAGCTTCACTTCCATGCTTTCGCCGGCAGCCTCGGAAAAAGGCCTGATCAGGAAGTTGAAGATGTCGTTGGAGAAGTAAAAGCAAACCGCAAAGGCAATTGCGATCGCAATCACTGACTTCAAGAGGCGGGAACGCAATTCAATCAGGTGCTCAATCAGCGGTGCACGCGAATCTTCAATCTCGTTATCACTCATAAATTAGCTGCCCTGGCTTTCGTCTTTGCTGGAAGGAGTGCTTACCGCATCTTCTTTTGCTTTTTTCTTGGAAGCCAGCTCAGCTGAAGAAACCACTTTCTGCTCAGGCATTTCAGCTTTTACAGGTGCAGCTTCCGGTTCACTTTCAGGCTTCTTCTCGGGAGTTTTCTCTCCCTTAAGCGAGCTTTTTACGTCGCTTTCCGCCTGTGTCATGCTGTCCTGAAGCTTCTTCTTTTCGTCCTCAAGGCTCTTTTTCAAGTCGCCAAGTGGATTGAAGTTTTGCGCTGCATCAGCCTGCTTACGCATTTCATCAATGCCAGACTGCTTCTCCGCTTCTTTGACAGCGTCATTCAAAGTGGACTGAAATTCGCCCGCCATCCGCCGCACGCTGCCAATTGTGCGCCCGATTGTGCGCAACATGCCTGGCAGTTCTTTTGGGCCAACCACTAGAATGGCGACCACAGCGACAAGCAGCAGCTCTGTCCATGCGATATCGAACATAAAGAAGCCGTTTCGTTATTGTCACAATGGCAGCCCGTTACCGGGCCTCATCAATGACGTGTCGTGCCACTAACGGCACATCCACCAGGGAAAGGCGTGGATCACAAACCATAAGTCAGAATACACCCACTTTCCCTAAACAATTTGCATAGACTACCCTAAAGAACGCTTAGTCCTTTTTTGCGGTGTCTTCAGCTTTTTCCTTGGCGTTTACGGTTTCGCCTGGCGTATGATCGATTACTTTCGGATCTTCCGTCTTTTCCTTGGCGTCCGTAGCTTCCTCATTCAGCCCCTTTTTGAAGCTGTTGATGCCCTTTGCAACATCACCCATCAGCTCGGAAATCTTTCCACGTCCAAACAACAGGACTACGACAACCGCGATGATGACGATCTGCCAAATACCAACTGAGCCCATCAAACAAACTCCTTAAGAACTCTAAACTGTGTTGTGAGAGACACTACATCCCCTAGATACTAATAGGTAGTATCTTGAGAAATTACCCACTGTGATTTACTGGGGCCTCTCGTTCAAAAACCAAAACGTTCTCTGCGTTTATACACAAGTCTATCACATCATCTGGGTAAAATTGTAAGACATCCCTCGTACGAATACGTAGAGGATGATCTATACCTTCAACTTTTATGTCCAGAAGGTCTGCTTCACCTGCCATCGCGCGAGAAAGTACTCTGCCCTTGAGATGGCCGCCACCATGACATACCTTTAGGTGATGTGGTCTTATACATATGGTCGCACCTGCGCCTTCTCCAAGCCCATTGGCCGGAAAGTCGCCAATCGGTGTAACCACACGGTCGCCAACAACTTTTCCGGAAATCTCGTTCAGGTCAGAAAAGAACTTGGCGGCAAATAAACTGTTCGGACGGAAGTAGATTTCTTCCGGCGTCGCCAGCTGAACCACCTCCCCGCTGCGCATCAACGCAATACGGTCACCCACCCGCAAGGCTTCTTCAGGGTCGTGTGTCACCACCACCGCTGTCGCACCCTGCATCTTGATCATCTCCAGCGTCTGCGCACGCACATCATCGCGCAAACGGCTGTCCAGACCTGAAAATGGCTCATCCATCAGCAAAGTATGAGGCCGCGGAGCCAAGGCCCGTGCCAGTGCTGCGCGCTGCTGCTCACCGCCCGAAAGGCCGTGCGGGTAGTCATTCACAAACTGTCCCAGACCAACCATCTCCAGCGCCTCACGCGCCCGGCGCTCGGCCACATCGGAGGCAAGGTCGGACAGACCAAACTTCACATTGTCAAGGATCGTTAAATGCGGAAACAGCGCATAGTCCTGGAACATGAGCCCCACACCGCGTCTTTCCGGTGGCAGGAAGTGGTGTTCATCAGCAACCACAGAACCATTAATGCGCACACTGCCCCGCTGCTGACGCACAACCCCTGCCGCAATGCGCAGCAATGTCGTCTTTCCGCAACCAGAATGCCCCAGCAAACACAGCACTTCTCCGCTTTGCAACGAAATTGAAATACCGCGAACCGCAGGTAACTCCCCATAATGATGGTAGATATTGTCAAACACCAGACGCTCTGATGTTGCGACCTTCTCTGGTCCCATTAGTCCCTCATAAAACTCGCAGATGACCGAACAAGATTCCCGGCCGTTCTGCATGGTTTATTTTTCTCCGGCGTCTTCTTCAAGTGCGCCAGTTGCAAACATTTCACTTTCATCCAGAGGATCTTCATCCTCCGCCAAATCAATACTGTCGTCCGGCGCAGGCACATGGAAGCTGGCAGGAATGGCGCTATCAAGCAGCCCTGCCCCTTTCAGCTCTTCCAGACCTGGCAGGTCCCTGATGCTCTCAAGACCAAAATGATCAAGGAAATCAAAGGTGGTACCGTAGGTCACAGGACGTCCCGGCGTTCTGCGGCGACCCCGCATACGCACCCACCCCGTCTCCAGAAGGACATCAAGCGTCCCCTTAGATGTAGAAACCCCGCGGATATCTTCAATCTCTGCACGGGTCACGGGTTGGTGAAAAGCGATGATCGCCAGTGTTTCCAGCGCAGCACGCGACAGCCGCCGCTGTTCAACAGCCTCACGGTGCAAGATGAACGACAGGTCTGCAGCTGTGCGAAACGACCACCGATCCTCGCTGGAGCGCAGCTGCACACCGCGTTTGCGATAATGCGCCCGCAACCGGTTGAGCGCCCCGCGAATATCCCGGTTACCTGGAACACGCTTGCTCAGCTCCGTAAAGCTCAAAGGCTCCGCACTGGCAAAAATCAGCGCCTCAACCATACGGTCTGTCTCTAAGATCTCGCCGACATCAGAAGCCTCAACAGCTTCATCCGCCACAGTACTATCAGGAAGATCAGGCGTTTTACTCATGACAGTTCTGCCTCCTCTTTCTCAGGAGCTTCAGTTCCTTCATCCGTATCATTCTCATCCGGAGTGCGCTGCGAGGCGCGCACATAGATCGTCTCAAACGGCGCGGACTGCTGAATATCAAGCAGCCCCTCGCGCACCAGCTCCAGACTGGCAGAAAACGCCGAGGCCATTGCACTCGCCCTTTCCTTCGGGTTTTCCAGATAAGCCGCGAGGAACTGCTCAATGGGCGTCCACACCGCAACCTGCCCCACAAGGCGGATCAGAATTTCCCGCGCATCCTGAAGCGACCACACCTGCCGCTTCTTCACATGCACCGACGTCACCGAATGACGCTGGCGCTGCGAGGCATACGCCATCAGCACATCATAAAGCGTGGCAGTCCAGACACTGCGCCGGTCCACCGACACAGTCTCGGGAGCACCACGCGAAAACACCTCACGGCCCAAACGGGCGCGGTTCATCAGCTTGGCAGACGCATCCCGCATGGCTTCCAGCCGCTGCAGGCGAAACGCCAGCGCCGCTGCCAGCTCTTCGCCCGTCGGCTCGTCACTGTCCTTTTGCTGCGGAATCAGCAGGCGCGACTTCAGGTAAGCCAGCCACGCTGCCATCACCAGATAGTCCGCCGCCAGCTCCAGCCGCAGCCTGCGCGCTTCCTTGACGAACTCAAGGTATTGCTCGGTCAGCGCCAATATGGAGATTTTGGTGATATCAACCTTCTGGCTACGCGCCAGCACCAAGAGCACATCAAGCGGGCCTTCAAACCCGTCCACATCCACAAGCAGGTTCGGCTCACCAGCCGCGGGCTGCGGGGCAGCAACCGCGCTTACCAGCGCCTCTTCTACCGGATCTGTGGCCTCAATGTCGCTCAAGCATCAATCCTTCTGGTGTGGTTGAATCGTAAGTTGCAGCCTTACGCCAGCATACACAGTCTTAAACAACCGCGCATAGCTCATCAAACTCTGCCCGCAAGCCAGTTTCATCCCCATCAAACACTTGGGTATTTCGCTGCATAGCAGTTTCAAGACGCTCTGCCCGCTTTCCTGTTACCTCCGGCACCGCCGAAGCAACCACTTGCATCTCATCCAGCTCGCCATTGCAATGCAGAACCAGATCACAGCCGGCTGTAACAATCTTCTCCACCCGGCTCTTCAGATCACCACCAAGCGCCTTCATGGAAATATCATCACTGATCAGGACCCCATCAAAACCTATAGCGTCCCGAATAACTCTTTGAATAGCATAGGAAGATTGCGTAACAGGATGATCTGGGTCAATGTCTTTAAAGACGATGTGGGCAGTCATTCCCATGGGACAATCCCGCAGGGCTTTGAACGGCAACAAGTCCCGCTGCGCCAACGCCTCAAAGTTGCATGTTACCTCAGGCAGGGAAAGATGGCTATCAACCAACGCCCGCCCATGCCCCGGCATATGCTTCATAACCGGCATAACCCCTGCTGCCAGACAGCCATCCATAGCCGCGCGGCCCAGCTCACTCACAAGCTCAGGGTCAGAGCCATAAGCCCGCAAGCCGATAATATCGCTCGCGCCTGCAACAGGCATATCAAGACATGGAATACAGTTCGCGCTGAGCCCAAGCTTGCGCAAATCCAGACCAATCAGCAAGGCATGAAGATACGCGGCCCGTTTCGCCGCCGCTTGGTCGCGCTCATAAAGGCGTCCAATGGTGCCCGCAGCCGGATAGACCGGCACATGCGGCGCGCCAAAGCGCTGCACGCGGCCACCTTCTTGATCAATGAAGACAGGCGCATCGCCGCGCCCAACGGCTTCACGAAAGTCCGCGCATAAACGGCGGATCTGATCCGCGTTTTCCATGTTGCGCGCAAACAGGATCAGACCAACTGGTTGCTGGTCCCGAAAAAAGGCCTTGTCCTCAGCACCAAGCTCAGGCCCAAGGCATCCGGAAATGAACGATTTTAAAGACATGGATAAAGCTGGTAGCTTGACGCTGTTACCGCGTCAAGCTCCAAAGAGTAGTCCAGAAACCGGGAGTTCTGATTTAGTTGCGGCGAACGTAGCAGTCGCCACCAGCGGTTTTAAATTCACCGCAAAAAGTGTTCGCACTGGTCGGACCGTCAAACGGCACCTGAATGCGGTAGAAAACACCCTTATCGCCAAGGTCTGCGCGGGTAATCACCGGTGTCACCAAAGCCATCAGGTCTGGATAGCGGCGGTTATACGAGCGGATCTGACCCCGTGCATCGTCAACAGTCCGCACAGAAGCAACCTGCACAATATAAGTTCCGGCTGGAATTTCTCCAAGAATACCTTCACCCGGTGCAGGCGTTGAAACGATCCCTTGTGGGGTTGCGGTAGACGTCTGCGTCCCCTGATCCCCGGTCAGGTTCAGCGGTGCACTGCTTGTCCGTGCCGGTGTCTGCGATTGCAGCGGTGCCAGTGTATTGGAACGCACACCACCACTCGTCGCAGAGGAACCCACAACCGTTGGCTTGGACTGCGGCACAACACTCACGCCCAAAAGCGCGTTACGCTGGCTCTGACCTGATGCACCTGCCAACGCATTTGCAAACCCGTTTTGCGAGCCGCTGGCCGCAGGTGCGACAGCTGCTTGCTGGGACGTGCTGGATGTTTCATCCGGAAGCGGAGACCACTGACCAGACGGCGGTATAACCACCGCAGGTGTAGTACTGCCGGTATTCTGTGGGTTGGTATTACGAACAGTGCTCGTCACAACCCGCGGCCTCGCCATGGAAACCGCGCCAGAATCACTATCCGTGTTCTGCACAATTGTTCCATCCGGACGCACGATGACAGTGCGCACCTTCTTCGTCGGGTTTATATCAAACGCGCTGGAGCGGACAGTATCGGTCTCATTGGACACAGGCGGCAACGGTGTCACATCCGCATCTTCCCGATTAACCATCCTCTCAACACTGACTGGCTGAGCAGCTTGCTCTGGTGAGAAAACCTTCGCTGTATCAGTCGTCGGCTGGTCAGAGGGAGATGGCGTCTCTTTCATTGGAGAGGTGTCAGCGCGGACAATCGGTGGCGGAGTTGCATCACCACCCGTTCCGCCAAAGTCAAACAGGAACAGACCCGCACCGCCAACCACCATAATCGCAGCAATAGACGCAGCAGCCAACAGGCCCTTGCGCAATCCACCACCGCCACTGGCACTTTCTTCTTCAACCGGAGCTTCAACAGAAACCCGAGGCACAGCCTGCGGAAGAACGCCGCCGTCAAGGCTTGGGTCAGCCTTGCGCATGGCCTGAGCCACAGCATCAAGGTCATAACCGCCCGGAGGTGGGTTTATGTCTGCATCCTGCGTTTTTGCTGCATTCAAGGCTTCCTGATGCGCAGCTTCTGTTTGTGCCAGCTTTTCAGCCGCAGCAGGCCATGACATTTCGTCCAATGACGGGTCATTGGCAACACTCTCATCCAGCTGCCAGGCATCTTCGCCGTCATTGACAAAAGGATCAAGCTCCTCTGCATCCTGATCAAAGCCAGCGCTCATGCGCTCAATCTCGTTCAGCTCCGCAGCAAGCCCCGTCTCCATTTCGGATTCCAGATCGCGCTTGGGGGCTGATGAGATTTCATCTGCAAAGATGTCATCAACGCTCGCTTCAAGCTCGCGGGCAATATCCCGCTCGCCATATGGCGCAGCTGCTTCAGGTACGCCAGAGACCTCATCATCCAGACTGAACTCCGCCAGCAACGCATCCTCAAGATGCTTCGCTGGAATCACTGTTTCTTCTGCCGAAGTTTCAGCAGCAGCAAGACGTTCCTCTGCCAGCTCGGCACCCGTATCCAGTGCAAACGCCGTCATATCCGGCTCAAAAGCCACAGGCTCGCTTACCGTGGGCGCCAATGCTGCCGCAGCCACTGTAGGTGCAGCAGCAACCTCTGGCTTCACCGGAGCTGCCGGTTTTACTGGCGCAATATCATCAAGGCTGCCTCGCAATTGCGGCGCAATCGTAGGCGCTTCAATCTTTGGCTCTGGCGCACGCACGGGTGGCACTGGCGGCACAGGCTTGTTACTTTCCGCCGCCGCTGTTGCACGCTGCGCAGCACGCTCCGCGCGCCAGCTGTCATAATCACTTTGCGAAAGCTCGTTCAAAGCTTTCGGCTCGCCAGTATCGGCACTTTGAGCAGGGGTAGGCGCTGGAGCTGGTGCAGGTTCAACGGTACGCGGCGTCACGACCGGACGTGGAGTGTCCTCACTGCGGCGCTCAAGACGCTCTCGTAAGGTTTGCTCAGGGCGCACATCCTGCACGCCAATCGCATCAAGCGTCGGCGTCGCACGGCTCACAGCCCGTGGACGGGAAACCGGCTCACGCTCCACCTGAGTATGATTGAGAGACGCAACAAGGCTCGCCTCAAGGTCGCGGGAAAGGATATCATCCATTTCCAGCTCATCATTCGCGTCAGCACTGGAAACACCCTGCCCCACCGGAGCGGATTCTGGCAAAGGTTTAGCCTCTGGCACAGCTTTCGCTTTTGGAACAGGCGGCAGATCACTCACGTAATCAACGGAGTCCTCCGATGCATCAGCACCTCGCACAACAGCACTCAGGTCCGCAAACGGATCAACAAATTCCGGAGAAACTGAAGATTTTGGAGCAGCAAACACGGCATCCAGCGCCGCAAATGAATCTTGAGTTGATGCAGGCTCTTGTGCCTCAGCTGCACCCACTGAATAGTCATTAGCCACAGGACTATGATCCTGAAAAGCTTGGGCATCAAAAGCGTGATTTTGAGAACCTTGCCCGGCAGAGGCGCCGCGCTCTTCACTTGCTGGGAACAGCGGACGGTCCGATACCTGGCTTTCAACGCGAGAACTTGGCCGGTATTGAGCAGTGCTCTCCCCGACGATTTTAGCAAGTTCTACGAGCGGATCTTGATCGCCTGCCCACTGTTGCGGTTCATCGCCTGCTGCTTGCCTGGCAGAAACCTCACCCGGTCCCGGATACTTGGAGCGATTAGTCATTGCAGCGGTGTTATCCCTTAAATAAGAGGCTCGCAATCCCCACCGCGAACCTCCTGTACTCTCTTAACTGTGCTCAGGCACTAGCGCATTTCATTAGGTGCAGTGACACCCAAAACATTGAGGCCAGAAGCAATAACCTGTGAAACTGCATAGACTAACGCGAGTCGAGCTTTGGTTAATTCTGGCGTTTTATCATTAATAAAGCGTAATTGCGGCTTTTCCTTGCCTCGGGACCAGTGGCTGTGGAGCGCATTGGCCAGCTCATACAGATAGAACGCAACGCGGTGCGGCTCGTGATTTTCCGAGGCTCCCTCTACGATTCGAGGCCATTGAGCCATCTTGGCAATCAGGGCTAATTCACCCTCATCTTCAAGCTGTGCAAAATCTGCAGACTGCAATTCAGCAGCGGTATTATTGAACCAATCCAGCTCTCCGGCAGCCTGACGCAGCACAGAGTGACAGCGCGCATGACCGTACTGAACGTAGAACACCGGATTGTCTTTTGACTGCTCTTTCACCTTGTCAAAATCGAAGTCCAACTGCGCGTCGTTCTTACGGTAGAGCATCATAAAGCGTACCGCATCCACACCCACTTCTTCAACCACATCGCGAAGGGTGATGAAATTACCAGAGCGCTTGGACATTTTGAACTCGGCACCGCCCTTGAACAGCTTCACCAGCTGACAAAGCCGCACGATCACATCCACATCACCGCCGGAAATCGCATTCCCGATGGCTTCCAGACGCTTCACGTAACCCGCATGGTCCGCACCGAGAATAAAAATGACCTCTTTAAAGCCACGTTCAATCTTGTCGCGCATGTAGGCAACATCAGCGGCGAAGTAGGTGTAGCTGCCATCAGACTTCACCAGAGCACGGTCACTGTCATCCCCATAATCGGAGGAACGGAACAAGGTCTGCTCACGGTCTTCCCAATCTTCAGGAACCTCGCCTTTTGGCGGTGGAAGCGTACCGTTGTAAACCAGATCACGCTTGCGCAGAGCATCCAGTGTCAGGTCAATGGCTTGGCCCTGACCATGCATGGACTTTTCCGAGAAGAACACGTCGTGTTTGACATTCAGCGCAGCAAGATCTCCACGGATCATGTCCATCATCTTGTCAACGGTATAGCCTTTGAGCAGAGCAAGACGCTCAGCCGGAGCCATGTCCTTCAGGCTCTCACCATATTCTTCCGCCAGCGCCTTACCGACAGGAATAAGGTATTCACCCGGATAATAGCCCTCAGGGATCTTGCCAATGTCTTCACCCAGCGCTTCGCGGTAGCGCAAAAACGCGGAGTTCGCCAGCGTATCGATCTGGGAGCCGGCATCGTTGATCACATATTCACGGGTCACATCATAACCGGCAAACTGCAACAGGCTCGCCAGAGCATCACCCACAACAGCGCCGCGTGTATGACCCACATGCATAGGTCCGGTCGGGTTCGCGGAAACGTATTCCACGTTCACCTTCAACCCTTCACCATGGCTGGAAGCGCCAAACTTGTTACCCTTGGCAACAACGTCGCTCAGCACACGTTCCCAAACAGTTTTGCTCACGCGGATGTTGATGAAGCCAGGTCCGGCAACATCAACAGCTTCAACTTCACTGTCGGCGCGCAGGCCTTCCGCAATCTTCTCAGCAAGATCACGCGGCTTCATCTTCAGCTGTTTAGCCAGCACCATGGCGGCATTGGTTGCCAGATCGCCATGCGCAGCATCGCGAGGCGGCTCAACAGTCACACGTCGGAGATCCAGCTCCGGCGCGTCAGCAGCAAGGTCGAGACCCTGAACTACACTGTTTACCCTTTCGGCGAAGTCTGCAAAGATGTTCATTTTTAATAGCCTAGTTTGACAGATCACAGAGCGTTGCAAAGCCACAGCCTCGCGATCACCCTATGGAATAATAGTGTTTGAATTGGCGCATTACCCCAGTTCAGGGGTATCGTCAAATAGTCGTCGATGTTCCTCTATGGCATAACGATCTGTCATGCCCGCAATGAAGTCGCAGACCCTGCGGGCCACCACCTCATCACACTCGCCTTTCAGCCCGTCGCACCAAGGTTCCGGCATTCTTTCCGGCGCTTTAAAGTAGCAATGGAACAAGTCCCGAACCACTTTGGCAACCCTCCTGCGAACCGCCAGAACGCTCTCGTGCCGGTACAAATTAGCGAATAAAAACGCCTTCAACTCGCGCTCTTCTCGCGCCATTTCAGTTGAAAAGGCAATAACAGGACCATTTGCATCGCGAATATCCCCGCATTTCTTGGGCGAAAGCTGTTTAATTCGCGAAATACTCTCCCCAATCACGTCTTCAACCATGCCAGTAATACATCTGCGGCCAATTTCATGAATCCGCCGCGCGTCCTCAAGACCGGGATATTTCCCGTCTATCTCGTCCAGGATACGCTTCAGATAGGGCACCTCTTTCATGGCCTCAAAGCTGAGCAAACCGGCCCGCAATCCGTCATCCAGATCATGCGCGTCATAGGCAATATCATCGGCAATCGCCGCCACCTGCGCCTCCGCACTCGGCCACGACCACAGCATCAAATCCTGATGCTTGGCATATTCACTCACCGCAAACGGCAAGGGCTTGCCCTCAAGCTTCCCGCAAGGCGCGCCGAACCGATCCGTCAGCGGGCCATTATGCTTCACAAGCCCCTCCAGCGTTTCCCAAGCCAGATTAAGCCCGTCAAACTCCGCATACCGGCGCTCAAGGTCCGTTACGATGCGCAAGGACTGGGCGTTGTGGTCAAACCCGCCATAGTCCGCCATACACTCATGCATCACATCTTCGCCCTCATGCCCGAACGGCGTATGGCCAAGGTCATGGGCCAGCGCCAGACACTCCGCCAAATCCTCATCCAGCCGCAGCGCACGGGCCAGCGAGCGCGCAATCTGAGAAACCTCGATGGTGTGGGTCAGCCGCGTGCGAAAGTGATCACCCTCATGATACACAAAGACCTGCGTTTTATGGCTCAGCCGCCGAAACGCCGCTGAATGGATAATGCGGTCCCGATCACGCTGAAACGGCGTGCGTGTCGGACTGTCGCTTTCGGGAAAAAGCCGACCCTGGGTCATCTTCGGGTCAACCGCATACTCCGCTCTTGGCTGAGCGCCGTATCCTAACGTCTTGACCATACCTTATCCCCTACCCGCTATCATCTGAAACTGCCCGCATGGCTGGACCTGTTTTTCGTATCACAGCAAAGACATAACAGATGTAAAGGCCCTGTAAACAACTGCTTTCCCAAGCCAAATGTAATTTAGCAATAAAACACTATGGAAATTGCAATTTAGAACACTTAAATATAAGAGCAACACCACAAACGTGCCGCAACAAGATCGAGCTAATGACACAGACCCCAGAAAACACCGTCGGTTTGACCGACAAGGCCGCAAAACGCGTCGCCCAGATTCTAGAAACGGAAGCCGAAGGCAGCATGCTTCGTATTTCCGTCGAAGGCGGCGGCTGCTCCGGTTTTCAATACAAGTACGATATCGTCAAGGAACAGGAAGAGGATGACCTCGTTCTGGCAAAACTCGGAGCAACTGTTTTGATCGACAGTATCTCCTTGCAATACATGGCAGGTTCCGAAATTGACTTCGTGACAGATCTCATGGGCCAGTCCTTCCAGATCAACAACCCGCAAGCCGCTGCCGGTTGCGGATGTGGCACAAGCTTCTCCATCTAACTTAACCCAATCCGGTGTCAGGGGGATAAGTTAGAGCGTTCTGCGGCAAAGTAAGCACGCTCTGGCAGGCCCCAAAGCCTCCCTTTACATAAAAACGCAAATTTTCCGGCTTGCGCTCAAACCAACGCACATTTCAACGCAAATCTTTATTCCCCTCTTGCCCGCTATCTATTCCCGCAAGGCCACAGCCCGCCAGACAGGCCTCATCCACAAACAGTTACACTACCTACCTTGCCCTCTTCCGGCACCGTGCTAGAACAAATCAAGACATACAAAAAAGCAGCCGCATAAAATGCTGCAGATGCAACTGATCGCATCAGCTCTACCCCTGCCGCTTCTTCAAAAGGGAGTTTCGATGAAAATCGCAAGCTGGAACATCAATGGCGTAAAAGCGCGATTGGAAACGGTACTCAAATGGCTTCAGGAAGAGCAACCGGATGTCGCCTGTTTTCAGGAAATTAAGTCGGTTGACGAGAACTTCCCGCGCGCTCCGTTTGAAGAGCTGGGCTACAATCTTGAAACCCACGGCCAAAAGGGTTTCAACGGCGTCGCAATCCTTTCCAAGCGCCCGTTTGAAGAGGTCAACCGCCGCCTTCCCGGCGATGACGAAGACGAGCAGGCCCGCTACATCGAAGCCGTCATTGCAGGCGATAACGAACCAATCCGCGTAGGCTGCCTCTACCTGCCAAACGGCAATCCGGTTGACACCGAAAAGTTCCCCTACAAACTGCGCTGGATGGACCGCCTCCACAAGCACGCTCAAACGCAGCTGGAAAAGGAAGAAGCCTTCCTGCTTGTCGGCGATTACAATGTTATTCCCGAGCCGGAAGACGCAAAGAAGCCAGAGGCTTGGGTCGGAGACGCCCTCTTCCGCCCGGAAAGCCGCCAACGCTTCCGCGCCCTGCTCAACCTCGGCTTTACAGAAGCTGTCCGCGCAACCAACAGCACCGCTGGTACCTACACATTTTGGGACTATCAGGCAGGTGCATGGCAGCGCGACAAAGGCATCCGCATCGACCACCTGCTACTTTCACCAGAAGCCGCCCGCATCATGCAAGGCGTCGGCATCGATAAGCACGTGCGCGGCTGGGAAAAGCCGTCCGACCACGTTCCTGTCTGGGTAGAACTGTCAGCTTAGGGATCACCCCTGAACAAGGCAGACCCATTAAGCAATCTGGTGACGACCGCGCCACCAGATTTCCCTATTTTTTCATATCAGTTATGCGCCCCCAAAATACGCAAATTTTAGGTCCGCAGAAAAATAAGATACACCAAGAAAAACAAAGGTTTTGGAGGAAAATTTTATGTCTTGGCAACCAGCCGAAAATCGTTACGACACCATGAAGTACAACCGCTGTGGGAAGAGCGGTCTCAAGCTACCGGCAATCTCGCTCGGCCTCTGGCACAACTTCGGGGAAGACACCCCGCACCAGACCAAACGGGAGATGTGCCGCACCGCTTTCGATCTGGGCATCACCCACTTCGATCTGGCAAACAACTATGGCCCGCCTCCAGGCAGCGCTGAAACCGCCTTTGGCGAGATCCTGCGCACAGACTTCGCCGGATACCGCGATGAGCTCATCATCTCCTCCAAAGCTGGCTACGACATGTGGCCCGGGCCTTACGGCGAATGGGGCAGCCGCAAATACCTGATCGCAAGTCTGGACCAGTCCTTGCAGCGCATGGGACTGGACTACGTAGACATCTTCTATTCCCACCGCTTCGACCCGGAAACACCGCTTGAAGAAACCATGATGGCGCTGGACCAGATCGTCCGTCAGGGCAAGGCGCTTTACGTCGGCATCTCCTCTTACAACGCCAAACGCACCAAAGAAGCTGTTGCAATCCTTAAGGATCTGGGCACCCCGTGCCTCATCCACCAGCCAAGCTATTCCATGCTCAACCGCTGGGTTGAAGATGATGGCTTGCTCGACACGCTGGAAGAAGAAGGCATTGGCTCCATTGTCTTTTCCCCGCTGGCACAGGGCATGCTGACTAACAAATACCTCAAGGGCGTGCCGCAAGACAGCCGCGCTGGCAAGCACGTTGGTTCCTTCCAGGAAAGCTTCCTGAACGAAAAAACCCTGAGCCATATTCGTTCTTTGAACGAAATAGCACAAAACCGCGGCCAGACACTGGCTCAAATGGCTTTGGCATGGGTTCTGCGTAAAGGCCGCGTCACCTCTGCACTCATCGGCGCAAGCCGTGCAGAACAGGTCGTCGATTGTGCAGCAACAATCAACAATCTGGAGTTCACAGAGGAAGAGCTGACCGCCATCGATCAGTACGCTACAGAGGCCAACATCAACCTCTGGGCTCAATCTGCTGAACTGTAAGGTCAGGCACCTCCTGAAATACAGGTAAGAGCAGCACAAAGACAACGAGAGTGCGGGCGTTTTGTCCGCACTCTTATTTTATCGGCAGGCAAGCGTCAGATCACGACCGCGGGTCCAACCCCTTTTCCTCAAAAAGTGCAATCGCTGTATCCAGACCGTTTAGACAGGCCGGAACACCAGCGTAAACCGCCATCTGCCAGATGATCTCGATAATCTCAGAAGGCCGTGCACCTGCTTTCAAAGTGTTCTCGATATTCACTCGCAACTGAGGTGCTGTGTGCCCACCCATGGCCGTGAGAGCGGCGATTGAGCATAATTGGCGCGTCTTCAGGTCCACACCTTCCCGGCCATAATGCTTGCCATAGGCCCAGTCCACCACACAATCAGACAAACCAGGCACCGCTGCATCATACTTCGCAGCCAGCATCTTCCGCATTTCTGGGTTCAAAACACTCAGGACTTGGTCTGCATCCATAAGCCTATCTCCTTTATGGCACACCCCAAGACGACCTAGCTGAATCCAAAGAAGATTGCGTAAAACAAATGCTTAAAGCAGCTGGCTTGCTTTGCAGAACTCTCTGACTGCCAGCAATCATTCCCGCAGAAAAGATACTCCAGCCATCCTGCAAAACCGATGCAGTATACTGTTTTTTCCGCCCCGGACCTGCTAGGCAGTTTCCCTAGGAAACATCTGTTCGCGGAGCCATCACATGCTTGAAGACCTTCAAACCCCATGCCTCTTGCTGGACGAGAGCGCACTGCACCAAAACATCAAAGGCATGGCGGACAGGTTCAAGCAGATCGGCGTCCCGCTGCGCCCCCACCTCAAAACCGCCAAATCCATAGATGTCGCCCGTATCCTTCAGGAGCACGGCGCCGACCGGTGGACGGTCTCCACACTGAAGGAAGCCGAGTACTTTTCCTCCCACGGTCTCAAAGATATCCTCTATGCCGTCTCCATCACGCCTCAGAAGATGGAACGCGTCATGAAGCTCAACCGAACCGGTTCCCAAATGTCCATCTGTCTGGACAGTACCGAGATGGCAACCGACCTCTCCACCATGACACTGGATGGCCCACCTCTACGCGTCTATCTGGAGGTCGATGTGGACGGTCACCGCACCGGCGTGAAGGCCGGTCAGCAGCGCGCAATAGATGTAGCCAGAATACTTGCAAATGCATCCAATTTGGAATTTGCCGGTGTCATGGCCCATGGCGGCGGTGTCAGCTATTCCGCAAACGGCAAGCAGGAACTGGAAGCAGCCGCAGAACAGGAACGCACCTGCACCCTCGCCGTAAGAGACGCCATCCTTGAAGCAGGCCTTCCCTGCCCGCAAGTCAGCATCGGCTCCACCCCAACGGCTCTGTTCGGTACGTCCTTCGACGGCGTCTCTGATGTGCGCGCAGGCGTTTACGTCTTTCAGGACGTTTTTCAGGCAAACCTTGGCATATGCGCTATGGAAGATGTCGCTGCAACCGTGCTCACCACCATCATCAGCCACGCCCCGCACCTCAACCGCATCGTAGTCGATGCTGGCGGACTGGCGCTCTCCAAGGACCGCTCCTGCGCAACTCAAAGCAATGATTGCGGTTTTGGCCTCCTAAGCGACACAGACGGCCACATCGACCCGCTGCTCTACGTAGAAGGTGTGAGCCAGGAACATGGCTATATCACCACCAGAGACAGCAGCCCGCTCCCCTTCGAGCTATATCCCCTCGGATCACAGCTCCGTATCCTGCCCAACCACACCTGCATGACCTGCGCAGCCTATGACGGGTACCACATGATCAACGGAGACCATGAAGGCCAGTGGTGGCCAAGGTGTAACGGATGGTAGGTCAACCCTATCTGTGAAAAATACTCATAAAATTTCAACTGAGTGTACAGATTGTCGCACTAGAAAATTGATTGGAAATAACTTTTCGCCACTTCACCTTCCTGAATCTCCCGTGGATATCACCACTGATCGATCAAATTTCATGGCAAAATTGAGTCTCACTCAGCACCTTCAGACACCTTCCAGAGCTCGAAAACCCACTTTTCCACCCCACGCACTAATATTTCAAACTCGGCATACCAGCTATGCAGAATCCACACATCTACCTTATACTTAGTTCAATATCCCTATGTATTACCTAGGTGCTTTTACCTATATAGTTTCGTGCGTTTTGCAAAACCTGAGATACATTACTGCCGCAGATTACTTTTCGCCTTTAGTTTCATAGTTTTAGATAAGTTCTAGCCTTATTCACTCTACATGCAGCTTTCACGTATTTTAGAGACAAACACAATGGCTCACGCACAATCCAAAATGTATGCATTTGTATAATTCTGCCCTGCGTTTTTTGCAGGGCTGCTGGCCAGCTGCCATTTGACATAAGTCAAGATACGACCACAGCCGGGGAGTACAGTTAACGTCAACAAGCACAGGACGCAACGACGCGTAACTCTCTGCAAGCCGACTTGGAAATACTTGTAGCACCACGCCGAATTGCTCAATTGATGAAGGACCTAAAAAATGGGCGTTCACCAGAACATCGATAAAGCTACCGCCGACACTCTTCCATTTCTGAAAGAGGACGGACCCAAGGCTTATGCAGGCTTCAAAAAGGGCGACTGGAACAAAGAAATTGACGTGCGCAATTTCATCCAGCTCAACTACACCCCTTATGAAGGTGCTGACGACTTCCTTGCAGGCCCGACAGAGGCAACCACCAAACTCTGGGACGCCGTTCTGGAGTTAATGAAAGAAGAAAACAAAAAAGGTGTTCTGGATGCAGACACTGAAGTTGTTTCTTCAATTGTTTCTCACGCTCCAGGCTACATCAACAAAGACCTCGAAAAGATCATTGGTCTTCAGACCGATGCTCCTTTGAAGCGCGCATTGATGCCATATGGCGGCCTGAAAATGGCAGTCGCAGCGCTGGAGAGCAACGGTTACAAGATCTCCGAAAAGACCGCAGAGATCTTCCAGAAGCACCGCAAGACCCACAACGATGGCGTCTTTGATGTTTACACACCTGAAATTCGCCGCGCTCGCTCCGCTGGCATCGTAACAGGCCTTCCAGATGCATATGGCCGTGGCCGCATCATCGGCGACTACCGCCGCGTTGCTCTGTACGGCATCGACAAGCTGATGGAAGACAAGAAGGCACAGCATGCATCTTTGGACGGCAACGTCCTGAACGAAGAAACACTGCGCCTACGTGAAGAGATCTCCGAACAGTACCGTTCCCTCGCTGAACTGAAGGAAATGGGCGCTGCACACGGCTTCGACATTGGTCGCCCTGCAGAAAACGCTCAGGAAGCCATCCAGTGGCTCTACCTCGGCTACCTTGCTGCGATCAAGGAGCAGAACGGCGCTGCCATGTCTCTGGGCCGTACCACCACCTTCCTCGACATCTATATCCAGCGCGATCTGGACAACGGCGTCATCACGGAAGCTGAAGCTCAGGAACTGATGGATCACTTCGTCATGAAGCTCCGCATGGTTCGCTTCATGCGTACACCAGACTACAACGCGCTGTTCTCTGGCGATCCGGTATGGGTGACTGAATCCATCGGCGGTATGGGCATTGATGGCCGCACACTGGTCACGAAAAGCTCCTTCCGCGTTCTACAGACCCTTGTGAACCTCGGCCCTGCACCAGAACCAAACCTGACTGTTCTGTGGTCCGAGCATATGCCGAAGGGCTTCAAAGACTACTGCTCAAAGATTTCCATTGAGACATCTTCTGTGCAGTACGAAAACGATGACCTCATGCGTCGTTACTGGGGTGACGACTACGGCATCGCCTGCTGCGTATCTGCAATGCGCATTGGTAAGCAAATGCAGTTCTTCGGTGCCCGCGCCAACCTTGCAAAAGCCATGCTTTACGCTATCAACGGCGGCATCGACGAGAAAACTGGCAAACAGGTCGGTCCTCAAACACGCCCAATCACCGGCGATGTGCTGGAATGGGATGAGCTGGAACCACTTTACGACCAGATGCTCGACTGGATTGCAAAGGTCTATGTTCAGGCGCTGAACTGCATCCACTTCAGCCACGACAAGTACAACTACGAGCGCGTCGAAATGGCGTTGCATGACCGCGACATCCTGCGCACCATGGCTTGTGGTATTGCTGGTCTCTCCGTTGTTGCCGACAGTATCTCCGCGATCAAAAACGCGAAGGTCAAGATCATCCGCAACGACGAAGGTCTGGCAGTTGATTACGACGTGGAAGGCGACTTCCCATGCTTCGGCAACAACGACGACAGCGTTGATGTGATTGCGGAAGACATGATGAAGAAGTTCATGGACAAAATCCGCAACCAGCCAATGTACCGCGATGCGACACCAACACAGTCCGTTCTGACCATCACATCCAACGTTGTGTACGGTAAGAAGACTGGCTCTACTCCTGACGGACGTAAAGCAGGTGAACCATTTGCACCGGGCGCAAACCCAATGCATGGCCGTGATAAGAAGGGCGCAGTTGCTTCCATGAAGTCTCTCTGCAAACTTCCATATGAAGACAGCCAGGACGGTATCTCCTACACCTTCTCCATCATCCCGGGTGCACTGGGTAAGGACGAAGCTGAACGGATCAACAACCTGTCCAACCTGCTCGACGGTTACATGCACGACATGGGTCACCACATCAACGTGAACGTGTTCGACCGCAAGACCCTGGAAGATGCAATGGACCACCCTGAACTGTACCCACAGCTCACCGTCCGTGTTTCCGGTTACGCAGTGAACTTCGTCAAGCTGACCCGTGAACAGCAGATGGATGTGATCAACCGTACATTCCACGGTCAGCGTTAAAACGCTCGGGCCAACGGTCAGCGTTAAGAACGCTCACTGGCAAAACTCTAAAACAAGGCGTGGGCCGCTGTCCCGCGCCTTGTTTGTTGCAACAACTACTCGATTGACGTGCGACAGGAGCGCACATGCACCAAAAGTGAATGGCTGCAATGCACAAGTTCCTCTTTAAAAACAAGGTTGAAGGCCTTACTTTTAAAGCATTATAATAAAACAGAAACAGCCCGAAAAATCCGCGCAGCTCTCAATTACAAGCCGCTCACACACGACGACAAAGGATCCCAGCCATGCAAGACACCATGGGCTATGTACACTCAGTAGAAACAGGCGGAACCGTAGACGGTCCGGGCCTGCGCTACATCGTGTTCACCTCTGGCTGTCCGCTACGCTGCCTTTACTGCCATAACCCGGACACGTTGAAGCTGAAAGCAGGCAATCAATCTTCCGCCTATGAGCTGCTAAAAGATATCTCCACCTACCGCACCTATTTCGAAACAGGCGGCGGTGGCCTGACCGTGAGTGGCGGCGAACCGATGGCACAAAAAGAGTTCCTGAAAACACTGCTGTGGGGCTGCAACCAAATGGGCGTCCACACCACCGTAGACACCTCCGGCTATCTGCACGCAAATCTTGATGACGAAACCATCGACATGGCAGACCTGTACCTGCTCGACATTAAGTCATGGGTACCGGAAACCTACAAGAAGGTCACCGGCGTTGAGATTGGTCCAACCCTTGAGTTCGCAAAGCGTCTGGAGAAGATGGAGAAGGACGTCTGGATCCGCTTCGTCCTCGTGCCCGGTCTGACAGACGCACCGGAAAACGTCGAAGGTGTTGCAAAATTTGTTTCCCAGCTCGGCAACGTAAAGCGCGTTGATGTACTGCCCTTCCACAAAATGGGCGAACACAAATGGCAGTCCATGGGTAAGTCCTACCAGCTTAATGACACCCGTGAGCCAACAGAAGAAGAAACCGAAGCGGCAAAAGAAACCTTCCGCAAGTATGGATTAGACGTGCACTAATTACGCATCACATTTCCCACACAAGTGCCTTAATGATGCCTGTCGATTACGGGAGTTCTCCTCAATTTTAATAAAAAGTAGCCACAATACTTTCCCAGACTAGCCCTCGAAAACACGGGGGTTTTTCATGAAACGACTACTAATCGCAAGCGGACTGGCCGTGATCGCAGCAGCCAGCGTATCAACTGCACATGCGGGCTATAATCAAAACAGAGCGGAAAAATTCGCTCATAAGCAGCAAAACCGTATTACCTGCTACTATCTCTTTGGCCTGATGAATCAGGAGGGCAAACAAGATGTCCTCAGAGGTCTCATCACCGCCTCGGCCTACGCCAAAGGCATGAACAAGCAGGAAGCCATCTACGCAATTGCCTATGGTTCCGGCAAAATCGCGGCAACACTGGCCGAAGCCCCAGACCGCCGCGACGAACTAATCGAAGAACACAGCAAAGACTGCTGAAACGAAAAGGCTGCCATCCCATGGATAGCAGCCTTTCTTGAGTCTTTTGCGCACAACCACTCTACGCCGGCTTTCCAAGCACCTTCAGCACCTCATCTCTGGAAACAGCGCCCTCATATCCCATTTCACTGCGAATATGAGCAACCACCTCAATGCGCTCCGCATTATCCCGCGCAAGTTTGCCAGAGCCATGCCACAAGCTGTTTTCAAAACCGATGCGGGCATGACCACCATGGCCGAAGGCCAGTGCACTACACGCCGTCTCAGCACGCCCGAAGGCGCAGAGCATGAACGGATTGTCCTGAGCAATATGTGAAGCTGCATCGCGGGCAGCAAGGAAACCGAGAAGATCACGCGGATCGCTCTCCTGATCCTTTGCATAACGGCCCAGCACATAAAGCTGGCTACCATAACCGGAAGGCACAACGCCCTTATCCATCAGCAGGTCAAGCCGAGCCACATCTTCCGGCGCATATAGAATATGCTGAACCGCACGGCCCGCGTCCTTGGCCTCATGATAGAATCGGCGCGCAAGATCCAACTCATTACCTTCAGGTGCCATTTCGCGCAGGGCAACAGAAACCGCTTCCGGTTCAACCGCAGCAACAACATCATACTGTTCCTGCGCGCTGTACCGACCAACTGCTTCTGTGGTGATCTGTACCGCCAGATCAGGACACATGGCACTCACTTCAAGGATAAGCTCCTTGTAAAGCCCTGCATCCAGAACATGCTGCCCCTCAGCGTCGCGAACGTGTGCATGGAGAGCATCAGCCCCCTCCGCTTCCACACTCACTGCACAGGACACCACCTCCTCAATCGTCACGGGCAACTGTGAGTGGTCCGCTTTACCACGCCGTGCACCATTGGGCGCACTCATGATGAGCCGTTTGGTCATGACGTCAAAACCCCTGCCTGCCTAAGACTTTCGTTGATCGCATAGCTGAGCTTTTCAACGATCTCCGCAACATGACTGTCATCAATGATGAAGGGAGGTGCAAGCAGGACATGGTCACCGCGCTTGCCGTCAATAGTGCCCCCCATTGGGTAGCAAATCAGACCTGCTTCTTTGGCAAGAGACTTGATCTTTGCGTTAATCTTTAAAGCCGGATCCAAAGGTTCCTTTGTCTCCCGATCCTGCACCAACTCCAGACCGCGGAACAGACCGCGCCCACGAATATCGCCCACATTCGGATGCTGACCAAGCGCCTGTTCCAAAGCCGCCTGAAGCTTCTCACCCATGTCGCGCACATGTTCCATACGGCCCGGTTCAGTAATCTGGTCCACAACCGCACTGCCAGCAGCCGCAGCCGCCGGGTGACCCATGTAGGTATGGCCGTGCTGGAAGAAACCTGAGCCCTGTGCAATCACGCTATAGATAGCCTCAGAACACAGCATCGCACCGAGCGGCTGATAACCAGCGCCAAGACCTTTTGCGATGGTAACGATGTCAGGAGCCACACCATCCTCGTGACACGCAAAAACGTGACCGGTCCGGCCCATCCCGCACATCACTTCATCAAACACCAGCAAAACACCGTACTTGTCACAAATCTCGCGGATCCGTTTCAAATACCCCGGCACAGCCGGAACCACGCCCATAGTCGCCCCCACAACAGGCTCGGCGAAGAAGGCTGCCACCTTCTCCGGCCCCACCCGAAGGATTTCACCTTCCAGCAGGTTTGCAGCACGAAGCCCATACTCTTCCAGCGTTTCATCATCACGCTGATGGCGGTAGGCGTAACAAGGGTCGATGTGCGATATATCGATCAGCAGCGGGCCAAACATCTCGCGGCGCCATTTGTTGCCGCCAGCAGAAAGCGCTCCCAGTGTGTTGCCGTGATAACTCTGCCAGCGCGCAATCATGTGCGTACGCTCACTCTCACCTTTTTCGACATAATATTGACGCGCCAGCTTGATGGCAGACTCCACAGCCTCGGAGCCACCGGAAACCAGATAGACGCGATTAATTCCTTCAGGGGCCTGAGCAATCAGCTTGTCTGCAAGCACTTCAGCCGCGTCACTGGTGAAAAAGCCAGTATGGGCAAAGGCAACTTTATCCAACTGGTCCTTAATGGCTTGGATCACCTTCTCATTGGAATGCCCAAGACAGGAGACAGCCGCGCCTCCACTGGCATCAAGGTATCGCTTACCTGTTTCATCAATGAGGTAGCACCCATCGCCCTTCACCGCTTTGGGAAGGGAAACACGCGTATTTCTAGGAAAGATGTGGCTCATTTTACAGCCTCCGGGCTGTAGCTTTTTGATTGATTGACCGTGCGCGCACACGCAAGACTACTTGTGACAATTTGCACAAGCACCACTTTGCCTGAGCCAATCAAGTTGTCCATAAAAATCTAGGAAATATCTCCATTTCGTACGCGAAGGCTCCGGCTCGAAGCAGAGTTACGACACGATCCGATAATATCCGGTAATAAAATTAGGCAGGCTCTTATCAACGCCCGGAAGTCTATGCACCCCGACGCAAAAAATCAGGTAGCCAGCAAGAGACTTACAAAGCTTCTTCCGCTGGGCTAAGCCGTCTCGGAACTAGACTGCTGTTTCTCCCGCAGTATCCAATGCGGCCGCTTCTGCAAAAACATCAAGAGCGTCATTACCAGCGTCAGTGCCTCAGCCACCGGAAGCGCGTAAAACACACTCATCGGGCCGATTACAAACCACAGCCCCCCAATCAGCACCAGAGGCATAACCAGCGAGCGTGACACGGCAATCAACGCAGACTGGGCCGCACAATGCATACCCGTAAAATAGCCGGAAAACGCGATATTAACGCCGTTGAACAGGAAGACCGGCCAGATCACGCCAATTATCCTGACGGTAAGCTCAATGGTTGTCTGGTCTGCATCCCCAACAAAGGCACTGGCCAGCAACAGCGGCTGGAAAATCAGGAGCGACGCCAGCAGCAATCCCACAACAAAGTTCGTGCCAACCCCGAGCAACAGGAACTGGTAGATCCGCGCCGGTTTACGCGCGCCGAAGTTAACGCTTATCAACGGCCCAAGCGCTTCCCCCACACCGTAAAACACCATAATCCCGGTAAAGAACAGATAGTTCACTATGGTGAACGCAGCCACACCCTGCGCACCCATCTCCGTGATCAAGATCCAGTTGAACAAGAAGACAACAATACCGCCGGAACTCTCGTTGATGAACTCCGAAAGCCCGTTGTAAGCCGCTGTAAACATCACCCGCCACGACCCGAAGGGCCGCAAAAAGCGTAGCTTGGCGTCTTTATTGGCAAAATGCAGAAGAAGAAACAGCATACCAGCCTGACTGGCGATCCCGGTCGCCAGCGCAGCACCCCAGACACCCCAACCCAGATAGCCAATCATCAAGGCATCAAGCACAATGTTGACCACGGTGATCAGCATCATACCCACAAGAGAGAAGTTGGGCCGCCCATCAACACGCACGAAATGATTCAAAGCCGCAGCAATGCTCAACCCCGGAAAGAACCAGGCAACAACGAAGATATAGGTCTCCACCATCCCCGCAGTTTCAGCATTGGCCCCAAGCAAACGAGCCGCGGTCGGGGTGAAAACCAGTAGTAAGAACGCAAAGACCAGAGAAAAGACCAGAACGCTGACCAGAGCCTTCATGAAGATGTTGGAAGCATCCCTTTCCCGTTGCTCACCAATAAACTTGCCTGCCATCACAGCAGCGCCCACGGTCAGCATCACCACCACGCCAAAGTACAGCGCGAACAAAGGCGCAACCAGACTGATAGCGGCTAATGCAGTGGGACCAACAAAATTCCCGACAAAGATACCGTCAACAATGCTGGCAGAAGCAATGGAGAACATGCCAACCACTGCGGGAACAGCAAACCGGAAAAACTCTTTCCCCGGATGCCCCGTTGTCATCTTTTCATCTGCCATTGCCACGGACATGGTCTCACCTTCGTGCTCGCGAGGCACCCTCCTCGCACTCAATCAATGTTGAAACAGAGATACAAATTGAACACCTGATCAACTTGGACATACGCTCAACTTTATGCTATGTCAAGAATGACCAATTTGAAGAAACAGTGTGGAAGCATAAATGGCCTATCTGGCGAAGGAAGAACGCCGCAAAGCAATCATTCTGGCAACGCTGGAAGTTGTAAAGGAAAAAGGGTTTGCTGGAATCACCACCCGAGCGGTCGCCAAACAACTGAATGCAGCAACCGGCATTGTCCATCACCACTTCAAGTCTCTCACCGAGCTGAAGTGTGAGACCTTGCGCTATCTGTCGCAAAAAAATGGTGCCAACTACATCACGATCTCAAATACCCTGCCTCCCACTCAGGCCCTCCTACGCCTCCTTAGCTTCAACGTCACCCCGGAAGAAAAAACTGAGACCAGTGTCTGGGTCAGTGCAGCAGATGAAGCAAACCGGGACCCCGAGTTTGCCCGTGTCTATGGAGAGGAAACCAATAAAAGCCACGACTGGCTCTGCAGCAATCTTAAGGAAGGCGTCAGAACCGGCGAGTATACCCTTACCCTGCCCGTTGAGTTTGCCGCATGGAAACTTATGTCGCTAGCCTTCAATCTTTATGATGTTTCCAACCTGCCCGACACCGCGCTGACACCCGACATGGCAGTGCAAATCCTTAAGGACGAACTCAAATCAACCCTTGGCCTTGAAAGCAAAGACCTTGCGTCCAAGCTGCTTTCAAGTCATTAAGGTGAGACCTGATTGACACGCAACTTCAGAGAGCTTTCATGAAGAAGATCCTCATCCTCAACGGACCGAACCTGAACCTGCTTGGAATGCGCCAGCCGGAAGTTTATGGTGCCACCACACTGGCGGAGATCGAGGATCAGTGCCGTGCACACGCAAAACAACTGGGCGTGGACATTGAGTGCAAGCAGTCCAATCACGAAGGCGAGCTGATCGACTGGATCCATGAAACCCGCCAGTCCCGCACCGCAATCGTGCTCAATGCAGGCGCCTTCACCCACACATCCATCGCAATCATGGACGCCATCGCCAGCGTGGAACGGCCGGTGATCGAGCTCCACCTCTCCAACATCCACCAGCGAGAAGAGTTCCGCCACACCTCCTACATCTCCAAGGTGGCAAGAGGCATGATCTGCGGCTTGGGTGCCCACGGCTACACACTGGCCATGGATGCAGCCCTGCGCATTCTGGAAGAAGAAGACTAAGAGCCGCACGAACACGCGGTCTTACCTCATCTAATCGTAGTTCTTGGAGTTGCGCAGCTTTTTGATGTTGCCGCGCTGCTTTTTGCCTTCCACCCGCCGACGCTTGGAGGCAAGCGTTGGCCGCGTTGCCTTGCGCGTCTTGGGCACATAAGCAGCCTTGCGAATAAGCTCCAGCAACCGCTCCAGCGCATCTTCCCTATTACGCTCCTGCATGCGAAACCGGTCCGCTGTAAGCACAATCTCGCCTTTCAGCGTCAAACGCGATCCGGCAATCTTGCGCAACCGCGCCTTCAAATCCTCCGGCAACGTCGTATTTCCGTCCAGATTGAATCGCAGCTGTACAGCAGTAGACACTTTATTCACGTTCTGGCCACCCGGCCCCGACGCTCTGATAAAGTCTTCTTTGATATCGCGCTCTTCAATTGAAAAACGCTCGTTCACCGTAATTTTCTTGCGCTCACTCATCTTGCTCGCCCGTAGCACCACTCATGCATCGCATTGATTGTAATAAGAGATTTTACTCTTTGGTCAAAAATAGCAGTTAAAGCACCCCCGCACGCTATAAAGCCACGCCTACAGATTTGCAAAGCTTTACCCGACAAAACAGCAGGCCATGACAGGTATAGGCCCACCGATAATACCCGTATAGGTTTGATATCCCTTGATTTACCTAGGTCTTCTACCTAGTCTCAAACGCACATATTACCAGAGGGTAGCAATAAACGACGCTCAACCGAACAAGCAAAATTCATCTCAAGCGTTCTTGGAGGGGAAATGACAGAGGCAAACATACTGGCGCGGGACGAGACCGAACAGATCGCCGGCCTGACAACAAACAACCTTGATGCCTACTGGATGCCTTTCACGGCAAACCGGCAGTTCAAGAAAGATCCACGTCTTCTGGTGAAAGCCAAGGACATGCACTACACCTCCGCCGATGGCCGCCAGATTCTGGACGGTACTGCAGGCCTGTGGTGCTGTAACGCCGGTCACGGTCGCCAGAAGATCGTGGAGGCTGTTCAGAAGCAGGTCGCTGAGCTGGACTACGCGCCGCCCTTCCAAATGGCCCATCCAATGTCATTTGAACTCGCCGCCCGCCTTGCAGCTCTCCTGCCAGACCCGCTCAACCACGTGTTCTTCACCAACTCTGGTTCCGAGAGCGTCGAAACCGCACTCAAGATGGCGCTGGCCTATCACAAAGCCAATGGCGAAGGCGGTCGCACCCGCCTGATTGGCCGCGAGCGTGGCTACCACGGTGTAAACTTCGGCGGCACCTCCGTAGGTGGTATGGTTGCCAACCGTAAGCAGTTTGGCACATTGCTCGCAGGCGTTGACCACTTGCGCCACACCCACGGCATTGCTGGCAATGAGTTCAGCAAAGGCGTGCCGAAAAACGGCATTGAGTACGCTGAAGACCTCATGCGCCTCGTTCAGCTTCACGATCCTTCCACCATCGCAGCCGTCATTGTCGAGCCGGTTGCAGGCTCAGCAGGCGTAATCCTGCCGCCAGAAGGCTACCTGAAGCGCCTGCGTGAGATCTGTGACGAACACGGCATCTTGCTGATCTTCGACGAAGTCATCACAGGCTTTGGCCGTCTGGGCACACCATTTGGCGTCGACTACTTCGGTGTTACGCCGGACCTGATCACCACAGCCAAGGGCCTAACTAGCGGCGTTGTGCCAATGGGCGCAGTCTTCGCCAGCTCCAAAATCTATGATGCCTTCATGAACGGACCTGATCACCTGATCGAGCTGTTCCACGGCTACACCTATTCCGCCCATCCGCTCGCCTGTGCCGCTGCACTGGCAACACTGGACGTTTACGCGGAAGAAGAACTGCTCACCCGCGGTGCGTCCATGGCGGAATACTGGCAAGATGCAATTCACTCCCTGCGCGACTGCCCGCACGTGATCGACATTCGCAACATCGGACTGATCGGAGCTGTTGAGCTTGAGCCGATTGCTGGCGAACCAGCCAAGCGCGCGTTCAATGCTTTCCTCAAGGCCTATGAGAAGAACATCCTCATCCGCACCACGGGCGACACAATTGCCATGTCACCACCACTCATCATCTCAAAAAGCGAGATTGATGTACTGATTGGCACCCTGCGCGATGTACTCAAGACCCTAGATTAAGGTCCTGTTCCTTCACAAACTTACAAAGAGGCGCTGCGGCGCCTCTTTTATTTTCCTTCATACTCAGCTACTTACACAAATCTTCTCAAGTTCAACCTCATTAACTTTAACCAGATCCTGAGCAGAACTTCACCACATATCAAAACCAGCAGAACAAAGCCTCTCGCCATAAAACAGCGGGCCTGATAGTGTCCGCTCGACTTGCAATAACGAACTTACGCATCAGGATGCCCATGCTACCTTCCCGCGACATTTCCCGCCTCATCGAAATCATGAAGGCTCTCAGAACCCCTATAACCGGCTGTCCTTGGGATCTGGAGCAAAACTTCAAAACCATTTCACCCTACACAATCGAAGAGGCCTATGAAGTTGCAGATGCCATCGAGCGCGAAGACCTGCACGACCTGAAAGAGGAACTGGGAGACCTGCTCCTGCAAGTCGTCTACCACTCCCGCATGGCCGAGGAGGAAGACGCCTTTGCATTTGGCGATGTGGTTGAAGCCATCACCAAAAAGATGATCCGCCGCCACCCGCACGTTTTCGGAGACGAGGAGCAAAAGGCTGCCGGTTTCCCAAAAGGCACATGGGACCGCATCAAGGAAGAGGAAAAGCAGGAGCGCAATGCCCTGCGCACTCAAATGGGCCTCTCAGATAAACCACAGGGTTATCTGGATGAAGTCCCTTCCGTATTCCCGGCGCTCACTGAAGCAGAAAAACTCCAGCACCGCGCCTCCAAGGTCGGCTTTGACTGGGGCGCAGCCGAGCCGGTTCTGGACAAAATAAAAGAGGAAGTGGAAGAGCTCACCGTTGAGGTCCAAGCAGGCACACCGGACCGTGTCAAAATCGAGGATGAACTCGGCGACGTCCTGTTCGCAATCGCCAACCTCGCCCGCCATCTGGAAATCCAGCCAGAAGCCGCCCTCAAACGCACCAACGCCAAATTCCGCCGCCGCTTCTCCCACATCGAAGACGCCGCCAAAGCCGAAGACCGCCTCCTGGCAGACCTATCCCTAGACGAGATGGAAGCCCACTGGCAGGCAGCCAAGAAGTTTGATCCGGCTGGGTAAGCGTCAAACGCACTTTGCCCGAATAATTACTGCAATTTCTAGCTGTATGAATTTTTCTCGCACGATATAGTAAGCGAGCCGACAGGATTTCGCCTTCGGCAAAAAAGAAAGGAAGGTGAGACGCATATGAAAATCCGGAAGGCGGGTTTTAAAATCAGGTTCCTCGGTGTGACAATCGAATTCACCCTGATTTTCAAAGCCTAAGCTAACGGGGCAAGGGCGAAAGCCCTTCCCCACCGGATAAAGAAAAGCGTCTTACCTTCCTTCTCTGATGCCTAGAATACCACAAGCAGCAAGATAAATTCAACTCTCACCCGTTTCACTCAATCAGCGGACAAGTTTCCCGATTGAGCTCACGCAGGTAACCAGCCTCAACATACGGCTGGATCTTGCCCCATTCCTCCACAACCTCCTGTGCAAACTCAGGGTGCGTCGGCCAGTCCGCCATATCTACCGGATACTTGTTCGCAGGCGCAATCATCTTGATGACCTCCGGCCAGTGCCGCTCCAGGGTCATCAGATAACGACGCGACGCACTCACGCTGCCAACCGCAATCACGGAGCCAATTGCCTCATAAAGCCCAAGTTCCTTCAAACGCGCAATCGAAAACATAACATTCTCACCCGTATTGGTCGCACAAGTCTCCAGAATAATGTGGCTCTCAGGCACTCCGCCAGCAACCAAGGCTTCACACATATCGCGCGCCTCAGGCACACCAAGTATGGTCCGTTCTCCACCAGAAATTAGAATGCGACCCACAAGCCCGCCACGCCACAACTTCAACGCCACCCGCACTCGTGCCTCCGCGCTTCTGTGTGACCCAAACACGAGACAAAGGTCAGCCCTTCGGATCACCGTCCTGACAATGAGATATTGGTTAATCTCTGCAATCAGCTCAGGAGTAAGCTTCATAAACGGGTTGGCTGGGCGAGTGGTCATACACTTTATTATAGCGCCCAGGGCTAATCTTGTCATGATACGTCGTGGATCGACCACCACGACCCAAGCAAAAAGCCCCACTCATACGAGCAGGGCTTCTTTGTTTCTATCAGCCGTCAAACCAGATCAGAGTGGCGAGTAACCACCATCATCTTTGTCTTCTTCTGATACAGCTTCTTCTTCCAGTTCCCGGCCCGCCACGAAGTACTTGGCAAACCGCGAACGGACGCGGGAGCGGTGGGCGTCTGGGACACGCACAGAAAGGCGAATGCCCTCCTCCTCGTCTTCACGGGAGAGGATTTCACAATGCTGGAAAAGCCATGCATGACCTTCTCCGTCACTGTGCGGAAGAACCATCACCACTGTATCCAGTCGTTCAGCCAAACGGGCTTCAATGCGCGCAATCAGGTCTGGAATCCCATCACCGCTGATGGCAGAAACCGCAATAGGCCCCTCATCAACCGAATTGCCCTCCAGCAACTTGGCCCGGTGCGCCTCATCCAGCATGTCGATCTTGTTATAGACCTCAAGAACCCGATCACTTTCGGAAACCTTAAGGCCAAGCATCTCCAGAGTTTCATTCACGTCCTGAGACTGCGCCTTGGTGTCCTCATGTGCAATGTCGCGCACATGCAGCACAATATCAGCCTGAATGACCTCTTCCAGCGTAGCGCGGAAAGCCGCCACCAGATTATGCGGCAACTCGGAAATGAAACCCACCGTGTCAGACAGAATGACCTCGCGGCCATGAGGCAGCTTCAAACGGCGAAGGGTTGGATCGAGTGTGGCAAACAGCAAGTCCTTGGCAAACACGTCCGCATTGGTCATGCGGTTAAACAGCGTTGATTTGCCCGCATTGGTATAACCCACAAAGGCAATAACCGGATGCGGCACCTTTTTACGCTGTTTGCGGTGCAGCTTACGGGTCCGCTGAACCTGCTCCAGGTGCCCCTTGAGCAAGGTGATGCGATCCTGAATGATACGCCGGTCAGCCTCGATCTGCGTTTCACCCGGCCCCCCAACAAACCCGAGACCGCCACGCTGACGCTCAAGGTGGGTCCATGACCGCACCAGACGGGATTTCTGCCAAGTCAGGTGAGCAAGCTCAACCTGTAGGCGTCCTTCCTTGGTCTGCGCCCGGTCACCGAAGATTTCCAGAATAAGACCCGTCCGGTCAATAACCTTGACCTGCCAGTCCCGTTCCAGATTTCTCTGCTGGATTGGTGTAAGCGGATGATCCACAACAACCAGCTCAATGTCTTCCAGATCAATCTGCTGGTGGATTTCCTCCACCTTACCAGAACCGAACAGACTTCCCGGCTTCACATTGGAAAGCCGCACCAGACCCGAGGAGACAATCTCCAATTCGATTGCAGCTGCCAGTCCAACAGCTTCTTCCAATCTGGCTTGTGGGCTACGCTCAGCACCAAAGGGGCGCTCAGGAGCACCTTTCCCTCTTGCCAAAGCTCTGCTTTGAATAATGGGTACGATGACGAGTGACCGGGTTCCCCGGGTCACACCGTCTTCGCCGGCCTCAACATTCGCATCGCGTTGCTTAGTGTTCAGACCGGCTTCTTTTTTAGATTGGGGCTTCATCAGCCTCCTGCTTTTTCGCCTTCTTCTTCAGCTGGTTCGAACAGCTGTATAGGGCTATTTGGCATTATTGTTGAAATTGCGTGCTTGTAAACGAGCTGGGAGTGCCCGTCCCGACGCAATAAGACGCAGAAATTATCAAACCAGGTTACTACACCTTGCAGCTTTACACCATTGATCAAAAAGATTGTCAGAGGCGTTTTCTGCTTCCTGACATGATTTAAAAAAGTATCTTGAAGATTTTGAGCGCGGTCAGCCATATCTATTTTTTTCCTGTTCTCAGTGGACGCGGCCGCGGCATCCACCATTTACTGTTCCCATCCCCGAGACGACCATGTGACACTCACCAACAAAAGAGAGATGCCCCAACACATAAGGTGCGCCGCCTTCGTAAGTTCCCTTCAGCAAACACCGGAGGCATTACCCCCGGCAACCGCCAGTTTAATCAACTCTGACGCGTCATGGAATGATTTTCTTAAGTCTTGGACGATTGGACCGGGTTGGCCATCACCCAAAATCGTTTCGTTAATTTTCACGACTGGCATCACAAGCCCCGAAGCACTAGTTAAAAATGCCTCTCTTGCATTTTTTGCTTCTTCCATAGAGAAACCACGTTCTTCTACGGAAAAACCTTTCTTTTCCGCCAGTTTCAAAACGCCCTCTCGTGTGATTCCCCTTAAGATTCCGTGGGTAGCCGGACGCGTCACCAAAGTGCCGTCCTTTAGAATTATCCACGCATTGGTTGAACCACCTTCAGTTATCAGGCCATTTTTATCCACAAACCATGCTTCATGGGCACCAGCTTCCTTAGCCTTTTGTTTAGCAAGGACATTAGGCAAAAGGCCAACAGTCTTGATATCGACCCGGTCCCAACGATTCTCTTCTACCGTAACAACACCAACACCCTTAGCCGCAATTTGGTGCATTTTATGTGGAGACACCGATTTAGCTGTCATCACAACAGACGGCGGGATAGCTGTTGAGGGAAAATAATGCTCACGTGGCGCCACACCACGTGTGATCTGCATGTAGATGATACCGTTTTTCACCCTGTTGAGCGAAATCACCTCTTTCATCACCCGCACCAGAGCCCGTCGTGACATGGGAGCGGCAATTTGCAACTCCCTGAGTGATCGCTCCAGACGGTCAAGATGCGGGGTCATGTCAACGATCTGGCCTTTCCAGATCTCACAGACCTCATAGACACCGTCGGAGAACTGGTACCCCCGGTCCTCAACATGCACGCTGGCATGAGAATGTGGCACATATTGTCCATTTACGTAGGCAACACGGCTCATCAACCACTCCAATTCAAGCTACACTTAGCAACTCACACCTAATGGTGTTTATTTCTTATTATCAAGTTACGATGACTGCCCAAAACCGTACATTTCCGCGCGTATACACTGAGAAACTCTGCAGTCACGCCGCAAAGCGCCTCTTTGCCCTTTCCAGATAGGAAAACCCCCAACTATAAAACGCGCGGCGCTACCTTCACGAAGACCGCAGCATGCAGCCCGTTCTAGAAGAACTCCAGCGAAACGCGGAACATCTGTTCCACCTGACGAACCTTGTCGGCAACCGCGAAGATCACCACCCTGTCATGGGCCAGAATTCGCTCGTCACCCGATGGCGTGATCACATTGCCATCACGCAAAATACCACCGATACGGATGCCTTCTGCCAGTTCAGCCTCACGTAAAGGACGCCCAACCAGCGGCGAAGTATCCAGCGCTTCCGCCTCAATAACTTCCGCAGCACCATTTTGCAGGGCATGAACGGCACGAATACGGCCACGACGCACATGCTGCAGGATTTTGGAGATTGTCACCTGACGCGGGTTCACAAACGCATCAATGCCCAAAGCATTGGCAAAAGCTGGATAACTTGTGTTGTTCAGCAGCGAAAGGTTGCGCTTGCACCCCATTTTCTTCGCCATCACACAAGAAAGGATGTTCACTTCGTCCTCGTTGGTGAGCGCCACCATCATGTCGGAGTCTTCAACATCGGCTTCCTGCAGCATTACCTGATCAAGCGCACTGCCATGCAACACCACAGTTCTGCGCAGTTCATCCGCAATGCGAATAGCGCGATCACGGGACTGCTCGATGATCTTTACTTTGGTTCTGCTTTGCTTGTCCTCAAGACGGCGCGCAACATAAGCACCAATATTACCGCCACCGGCAATAAGAACACGCTTGGCCTCTGGCTCTTCATGGCCAAAAATGCTCAAGGTCCGTCGCACCTGACCGCGCTCACAGCACACATAAACCAGATCCCCTTCCCGCATCATATCCGAGCTGTGCGGAACAAAGACCTTGCCCTCACGGGCAACACCAACAACCACAGCCGAAAGATCCGGAAACAGCTCTGTCAGCTGACGTAGCGGTGTATCCAATACCGGACAATCAGCGCCGCAGTCGATCCCGACAATGATCACCTTATCATCGCCAAACCGCACTGTTTCCATGGCACCGGGCAGCGACAAGCGCCGCAGGATCATCTCGCCCACTTCGATTTCCGGAGAAATGATCACGTCAATCGGCATGTTATCGCGCGAAAACAAGTTGCGATAATGGGATTGCAGATAGCTTTGCGCACGAACACGCGAAACCTTGATAGGCACGTTGAACAGCGAGTGCGCCACCTGACAGGCAACCATGTTGATCTCGTCATACAAGGTCACAGCGATAATCATGTCCGCCTGATCGGCACCAGCCTGCGCCAGCACATCCGGGTGCGCGCCATGGCCGATAAAGCCGCGCACATCCAGCGTATCGCGGATGGCATGAACCAGCTGCGGGCTGGTATCAATCACTGAAACGTCATTCTGTTCCGCGGCAAGTTTTTCGGCAATACCGTAGCCAACCTGCCCGGCACCACAAATCACAACCTTCATAATTCAGTCCTTTGCTCTGTCTCTAAACTCACCGATCAGGTGAGCCCAAGAGACTTGAGCTTTCGGTGCAATGCTGACCGTTCCATACCAATATATTCAGAGGTACGCGAGATATTACCACCAAAACGCTTAACCTGTGCTTGCAGGTATTCACGTTCAAACTGTTCGCGAGCTTCACGAAGTGGCAAGGACATCAGCTCCTCACCCCCAGAAGCGCCTGGCATACTGGGCACGGTAGATGCCACCTCGGCAGGCAGAAGATCAGCTGTAATCACCGCATCCGCATCCGCCCTCGTCAGGATCATTAAACGCTCAACATTGTTGCGCAGCTGGCGCAGATTCCCCGGCCAGTCATGGGTCTGAAGAACCGCCATGGCATCTTCACCAATCCGGCGCATCGGCAGGCCAGTGGAGTTGGAAATCTGCTTCATGAAAAAGTGGATCAGCTGCGGAATATCTTCGCGGCGTTCTTCAAGTGCAGGCACGCGCAGAGGTACAACGGCCAGACGGTGATACAGGTCTTCACGGAACAGGCCTTCCGCAATCCGGTTTTCCAGATTGTAGCCACTGGATGACAGGATGCGCACATCCACCTTCACCTTGTTGTGCCCGCCCAGACGGGTAAACGTCTGATCCACCAGAACGCGCAGAATTTTATTTTGCGTCTCCAGCGGCATATCTGCAATCTCATCCAGATAGATGGTCCCGCCATGAGCCTCTTCAAACGCCCCTACCTTGCGCGGAGAAGTCTCGGTCTCTTCAATGCCAAAGAGCTCCTCTTCCATGCGCTCAGGCGTAATATTGGCCGCAGAAAGCACCACAAACGGAGACTTGGAACGCGGGGACGCCTCATGGATCGTCCGCGCCACGGTCTCTTTACCAGAGCCGGACGGCCCCGTGATCATCACACGGCTGTTGGTCAGGCAAATACGCTCAATAGTCAGGCGCAGGTTGTTCATGGAGGACGAACTGCCCACCAGATTGGAAACGTCGCCAGCCCGCTGCTTCAGCTCTTTGATCTCGCGCTTCATGGAAGAGGCTTCCAGCGCACGTTCGGTGATCAGGACCAGCTTATCTGCCTTGAACGGCTTTTCGATGTAATCGTAAGCGCCCTTCTTGATGGCAGAAACCGCAGTTTCCACGTTGCCATGACCGGAAATAATCACAACAGGCAGGTCCGGGTTTTCTTTCTTGATCACCTCAAGAACTTCAAGCCCGTCCAGCTTGCTACCCATCAGCCAGATATCGAGAATAATCAGAGATGGACGGCGATCTGCAATCGCTGCCAACGCCGCATCACTGTTGCCAGCGGTTCGGGTGTTGTAGCCGTCGTCCTCCAAAATTCCGGCGATCAGTTCACGAATGTCTGCTTCATCATCAACAATCAGAATGTCACTTGCCACGGCTTATCACCACCATTCTTAAGTTTCATCGTCAGTGGAGGAAGGAACTTCAAAACTGCGCAACGTCAGCCGAACCATGGCACCATGGCCTCCCTCGGCAACAGATGGCGCATCCAACAGTTCAATTCCACCCCCATGATCTTCCAAAATTTTCCGCACGATCGCGAGTCCAAGGCCTGTGCCCTTCTCGCGGGTCGTCATATAAGGCTCCAGCAGTCGTGCGCGCTGCTCGCTTGGCAGGCCAATGCCGTTGTCGATTACATCGATCGTGTAAACCGGACCGTTCGCAGTAAGCCTGACCAGAACATGACCTTGTTCCGGGTTTTCTTCCCGCGCCAGATAAGCCTCAACAGCTTCCGCTGCGTTCTTGATCACATTGCCAACAGCCTGCCCCACCAGACGGCTGTCAAACGTCGCCCGCACGGCCTCCTCTGGCAGTTCGGTATCAAAGTGAACCTGCGAATTGGCCACCGAGACCATAAACGCAGCTTCACGGATCACGGACCGCAGATCAGCAACTTCCATCTTCGGCTTTGGCATCCGTGCAAACGAGGAGAATTCATCCACCATGCGCCCGATATCACCCACCTGACGGATGATCGTATCAACGCACTGATCGAACACCTTTCGGTCATCATCTTCAATGCGCTTGCCATAACGACGCCGGATACGCTCCGCCGAAAGCTGGATTGGTGTCAGCGGGTTCTTGATCTCATGCGCAATGCGCCGCGCCACATCCGCCCATGCAGAGTTACGCTGTGCAGCCACAAGGTCTGTAATATCATCCAGCGTCACCACAAAGCCGTGCTCGGAACGTGTTGCTTCTTCCGTCGTCACACGCACATTGAGCGTCCGCTCGCGCCCCTTACGCATAAGGGAGACCTGAGCCACCTGCGAGCCGCCACTGCGCTCTTCAAGAGCTTTGGAGACTACTGTCTGAACCTCAGGAACAGCCTCATAAATCGGCTTTTCCAAAAGCTTCTCTTCACTCTGGCTAAGCAGGTGCTTGGCAGATCGGTTGACCATGGTCACATGGCCCTCATCATCGATGCCGATCACACCGGACGACACGCCCGACAGCACCGCCTCACTGAAGCGGCGGCGGCGGTCAATCTGGTCATTCGCTGCCAGCAGCGCATCACGCTGACCGCGCAGCTGGCCGGTCATATTGTTGAAGGTGCGCCCAAGGTTCTCAAGATCGCCGCTCGCTTTGGCGGCCTCAACCTCAACATAGTAGTTGCCTTTGGAAACCTGATCCGCCGCGCCAATCAGGTTACGGATCGGCAGCACCAACTGGTTTGCAAACCCGAAGCCAACCCAAATGGAGGACAACAGCAAGACAAGCGCAACCCCCACATAAACCAGCGCGAACGCCAGCTGAACACCGAACCGACGCTCCTCCAGCTCCGCATATTCATCCACGCCAGCTTCCGCCAGTCGCTGGTATTCAACCACTCGTGGATCCAGAGCACGCGTCACATAAAGATAAAGGCCGTCAAAAGAGGAAAGCTTCATAACCCCGCCCACGAGGTTGGAGACCCCCGGCGCAATCAGAACCGGAGCGCCGTCTGCCGCCTGGTTCATAGCCACGGGCGGCGGCAATAATGGTTCCACCTGTGGGTCACGCAGCACCCGCATCACAACGGTGCCATCGTCCTTCAGGATATAGGCCCCCAGCAGCCCGCGAACCCATGTCTGGGTCTCGAAAAAGCGGTCAAACCGGGTCGGATCATCATAGTAGGAGTTACGGTTCAGATCCACATCGCTGACCATACCAATCAAGGTAGAGCGCAGCGAGTTCCCGTGCTCCTGAACATACGCAGCCGCAACCGACTGTGCATTGGTAATGATGCTGCGCGTGCGCGTCTCAAACCAGCGGTCCAACCCCTGATCCAGCGTAATTGTCGCCACAACAGCAACAATAAACGCAGGCAAAGCCGCCACCAGCGAGAACATGGTCACGATGCGCACATGAAGCCGTGCAGCCGCACGCCCACGGCGGCGCGCCTGTAACAGCTTCACCAGTTCAAAGATAATCAGTCCGATAAGGAGAAACACAAGAGCGCCGTTAAAAGCCAGCGCGATGTAAACGACCATTTCGGAAGGAACGATGGGCGTCACACCCATCAGCACAAGAAACGAAACCCCGATAGAGCACAGAGACAGCAAAACGACAGCAAGACCAAACATGCGGGACTTGCGGCCCTTCACGTCAAGTTCTCGGGTATGTTCTTCTGCCTTTGATCTGAAAATCATGAAACGAGAACCTGCGTACCTGCTCTAACTTTATTAATTTTGCAAAAGACTATTAGCACGATTTGTTGCCAAAATGCGACAATGGGTTTTATTAGCCACACTCCGGATGGGGAAAACCTTCGACCCAATGCGCTAAAACACGCAGCTTGCGCGCAACAATAAAGCCAGAACACCCCACCAAAACCAAAATGGCGCCCGGAACAGCGCCATTTTGAGAAATCAACCAACAAATATCGATTATCTTGAACTGCGGATCACCTGAACATCCAGATCCCGGATCTTCTTACGCAGCGTATTGCGGTTCACGCCCAAAAGCTCCGCCGCCTTGATCTGATTGCCCCGCGTTGCAGCAAGCACAGCGCTGATCAGCGGATACTCCACCTCCCGCAAAATTCGGTGGTAGAGGCCCGGAGGTGGCAATTCCTCACCGAAGCCACTGAAATAATCTCCCAGATGCCGCTCCACAGACCCACTCAGATCCTGAGTGGAAGGGGCATCCGCCTCGCTGCTGTCCCCGTTTGAGGGCTGTGACAGTTCCAGATCAATTAGGCTGGCCGTGATGTCATCTTGCGGATAGAGCGCAGCCAGACGGCGCACAAGGTTCTCCAGCTCGCGCACATTACCCGGCCAGCGATAACGCCGCAGCTTATCAAGCGCTGCCACCTCAATCTGCTTGGCAGGCAAGCCCTCACTCTCCGCTATGGAGAAGAAGTGCCGCACAAGATCAGGAATATCCTCCGTCCGCTCTCGCAAAGGTGGAAGCCGGATCGGCACCACATTAAGACGGAAATACAAGTCTTCGCGGAACAGCCCCTGATTGATCAGCTGACGCAGATCCTTGTTGGTCGCCGCGATGATACGAACATCGGTCTGGATCGGGGTACGCCCACCCACAGAGGTATATTCCCCCTGCTGCAGAACACGCAGCAAACGGGTCTGCGCCTCCATGGGCATATCACCGATTTCATCAAGCAGCAGCGTTCCGCCATCTGCCTGTTCAAACCGGCCCGACGAGCGCGCCTGAGCACCTGTGAACGAGCCCTTCTCGTGACCAAACAGCTCAGATTCAATCAGATCTTTCGGGATCGCCGCCATATTGACCGCAACAAACGGCCCATTCCGGCGCTTGCCATAATCATGTAGCGCCCGCGCAACCACTTCCTTGCCGGTACCGCTCTCTCCATTGATCATCACGGTCAGGTCGGTCTGCATCAAGCGCGCCAGCACACGATAGATTTCCTGCATAGCAGGAGAGCGACCCACCAGCGGAATATTATCATTCCCCTCGCCGCCCATATCAAAGTGGCGGCCCTTCGGCTCAGCCAGTGCACGGCCCACAATGCCGGTCAGCTCTTTCAGATCAAACGGCTTGGGCAGATACTCATAAGCACCGTGTTCAGAAGCCTTGATGGCGGTCATGAAGGTGTTTTGCGCACTCATGATGATCACCGGCAGTTCCGGCCGCAGCTTGCGGATGCGCGGAAGCACATCAAACGCATTCTCATCGGGCATCACCACATCGGAAATCACCAGATCCCCTTCGCCCGAACTCACCCAGCGCCACAGCGTGGTCGCATTAGACGTCAGCCGGACGGTGTAGCCCGCACGAGACAGAGCTTGATTGAGAACGGTACGGATCGCAGAATCGTCGTCAGCAACTAAAATGGTTCCACTCGGCATACTCTTAGTCCTCAATTCCAGAATTAACGGAAGGCCCGGTAAAGGCAGGCATCAAAATGCGGAAGGTCGTCCCCCGACTCCCACTCTCGCATTCCACCACGCCGCCATGATCTCCCACGATCTTGGCAACCAGTGCCAGCCCAAGGCCGGAGCCATTTGTCTTTGTCGTAATAAACGGATCAAACAGATGCGGCCTCAAATCTTCCGGCACCCCGCAGCCGTTGTCGCGAACGCAAAACTCAAGCGGCAAACTCACACGCTCCTGCACACCTGGCACAGACAACCGCACACCCGGACGGAAGGCCGTGGAGACAACAATCTCCGCCTCCTTCACCCCGTTCAGCGCTTCGCTCGCATTCTTGATCAGATTGATGAACACCTGCACCAGCTGGTCCCGATTGGCATAAACCGGTGGCAAGGACGGATCATAGTCCTCCACAATCCGCAGTTTGGAGGCAAAACCATTTTCCGCAACACGTTTCACATGATCCAACACCACATGAATATTCACCGGCTCACGGTCAATCGGCCGTTCATCGGAAAAAACTTCCATCCGGTCCACCAGCTTCACAATCCGGTCCGTCTCATCAGTGATGAGACGTGTCAAAGTGCGGTCTTCTTCACTAGCAGATTGCTCCAGAAGCTGAGCGGCCCCGCGAATGCCTGAAAGCGGGTTCTTGATCTCATGGGCCAGCATCGCCGCAAGACCCGTCACCGTGCGCGCAGCCCCGCGGCTGGTCAGCTGTTTGTCCAGCTTCTCCGCCATGGTGCGCTCCTGAAACAGCAGCACAACATTTCCGGGAGCCTCGCTCAGTGGTGAGGCGTGAATATCAACCAGCTTTTCCTGCCCGATACGCGGTGTACCGATATCAACCTTGTACTCGTTGACCGCACCGCCCCGCTCCCGCACCTGCGCAATCAAGCCCAGCAACGGACTGCCAAACGGCACAAACCACGACACCTCACGGCGTTTCATCACGGACAGACTGGCATGGAAAAAATCTTCTGCCGCGCTGTTTGCACCAACGATCTTATCGTCATCGCCAACAACCACCACAGGATGCGGCAGGGAATCCAGAACCGCCTGTCCGGTCATCGCTTTACTTAATGCATCAGCAGCCTTCGTCAGAGTATCTCCCACAGTCTCAGTCATCAGGCAGCATTCCTCATAGGCACTTGAACAAACCAGTCATAAAGGGTGCCGCGCACCTGATCCGCATCCAGACTGGTCATCAGCCCGCGCATAAAGCCTTGCGGAGCATCCTCCATCCGGCCTGCAGCCTCCAGATACCAACCCATATGTTTGCGGAAAGCCCGCACCCCAATCTCAAAGCCGTAATGCTCCAGCATGGCGTCGTAGTGCCCCACAACCAGCTCGGCCAACTCTTCCCCATGCGGGGCAGCCAACCGCTCACCGGTCTCCAGATACCGCGCAATATGGCCTGGCACCCACGGACGCCCATATGCACCGCGACCAACCATCACCAGATCAGCTCCAGACTGCGCCAGCATCTCGTCTGCATCCTCAAAGGAACAACAGTCACCATTGGCCACCAAAGGCACATCCGGAATAACATCACGCACCTGCCGGATCGCCCGCCAGTCCGCAGTCCCCTTGTAAAACTGGGAACGGGTGCGGCCATGCACGGTGATCATCTTCACCCCTGCATCCACCGCCCGCTTGGCAAGCTCCGGCGCATTAATGGAGGCCTCATCCCAACCAAGACGCATCTTTAGCGTCACTGGAACGGACACCGCATCCAGCGTTGCCTCAACCAGCGTCATGGCGTGGTCCAGATCTTTCATAAGAGCGGAGCCGGAATAGCCGGAGGTCACCTTTTTGGCAGGGCAGCCCATGTTGATGTCGATTACATCCGCACCGGCTTTTTCCGCCATGCGCGCACCTTCCCCCATCCAGTGCGGGTCCTTACCCGCCAGCTGTACAATATGAGGATTAATGCCCTCACCTTCTGCACGCATCAACGATTCAGGATGGCCAGTGCACAGCGCCTCGCTGGCAACCATTTCACTCACCACCAGCCCAACACCGTAACGCAGCGCGATACGACGGAACGGCAAGTCCGAAACACCGGACATTGGCGCAAGAATAACTTTATTTTTGAGAGGGATATTACCTATCGTCAGCATTACGCATATTTCTTGAAAAGCACCGACTGCACACCAAATGAGCAGCATATTAAGTTGCACATATTCTAACCAATCTAAAAATTTAGGCAAGGGAATATTAACGAGAAGCCATTGAGCTGTTGAGCTTCGCGTCCAAATCGAGCAAAACCGTCAGCAACACAGTTTCCATTCAGCAACCCGGCATCACAGTGTGCAGCAGGGTTGCCCATACTTAATCAGGTGACCCAGCTTTGCAGTCCACTGAAAAAATTGCATGTATCATTGTTGCTGCCGGGCGCGGCTCCCGCATGTCCACGCAAAATGACAGCAGCCCCAAGCAATATCGGAACCTTGGCGGAAAGACAGTTCTGCAAAGAACACTGGAAGCAATCCTGGCCTCCGAGCAGGTCAATCTGGTCCTGCCCGTCATCCACGCAGAAGACGGCGAAGCCTACGCGAATGCAGCAAGCGCCCTGTCCGATCCACGCCTCATGCCACCCGTTATTGGCGGGGCGACCCGTCAGGCTTCTGTCACCTGCGGCCTGAAAGCACTGGAAGTGCACGGACCAGACTACGTCCTGATCCACGACGCCGCCCGCCCATTCGTCACGCCCACAGTCATCAAAGACACTATCACCGCCCTGCAAGGCGGCGCACAGGCAGCCCTGCCCGCCGTTCCGGTCGCAGACACCCTCAAACGCGCCGATGCAAATCAGAAGGTACTGGAGACCGTCGACCGCAGCCACCTGTGGGCCGCACAAACACCGCAAGGCTTTCCTTACAATCTCATCTGGAAAGCCCATCAAGAAGCCATCAGCCAAAACATTGACAGCTTCACCGATGATACAGCGCTGATTGAATGGCAAGGCCAGTCTGTCACCATCACCACAGGTGACCCGCAGAACATCAAACTCACAACGCTTAAAGACATGACAAACGCACAGGAACAGATCGCCATGAAACACCTCGCAGACCTTGGCGACATTCGCGTTGGAACCGGCTACGACGTTCACGCATTTGAAGAGGGTGACGCCGTCATCCTCGGCGGCATTACCATTCCGCACACCCAAAAGCTCAAGGGCCACTCCGACGCTGATGTGGGCCTGCATGCCCTGACCGACGCCATTTTCGGCGCCCTTGCCGATGGCGATATCGGCTCCCACTTCCCCCCCTCGGATATGCAGTGGAAAGGTGCGGCGTCTGACCAGTTCCTGAAATACGCAATAGAACGGGTTCACAAGCGCGGCGGGATGGTCGCACACTTGGATTTAACGCTGATCTGCGAATCTCCCAAAATTGGTCCCCATCGGGAGGAAATGCGCAAGCAGATCGCGCAGATCTGTGATTTGCCCATTGGCCGCGTGGCTGTAAAAGCAACAACCTCTGAAAAGCTGGGGTTCACGGGTCGCAAAGAAGGTATTGCAGCACAGGCGTGCGCCACCATCCGGCTTCCGTTCGAAGACTAAACGCAAGCCAGCAAACCAAGGGAGACAGAACCATGACCGATATCCTGAGCCTGAAGGAAAGAGCCCGCGTTCTTGTCTCACGCTACGCAGAAAAAGAGGTCAAAATCACCACAGCAGAAAGCTGCACCGGCGGTCTGCTGGCCGGCCTCCTGACCGAAGTGCCCGGCTCCTCCGCTGTGCTCGACCGTGGTTTCGTGACCTATTCCAATGAAGCCAAGCACGAAATGATTGGCGTACCGGTGGATCTTCTGGTCAGCCACGGCGCAGTCAGCTGTGAAGTTGCCAAGGCCATGGCCACCGGCGCTCACTTTTGCTCCAACGCAAACGTTGCCGTCTCCATCACCGGCATCGCCGGACCTGACGGCGGCACCAAGGATAAGCCCGTCGGACTTGTCCACTTTGGCCTTGCGGCAGATAACAGAGAAGCCCAGCACACCCAACGCCTCTTTGAGAACACCGGACGCGACGGCATCCGCTTTCAGGCACTGGTACAAGCATTAGAATTATTAGAAAATTTTATTGAAAACAGTTAATCGAAATTAACCTTCACTCAAAAGGGCTATGGTCAAACCTGCAAATCCTAAGGCATTCTATGAAAATCTAGTTAAAGTCTGTTTTAAATTTAGAACGGGACGTCGGTATGCGCATGAGATATTTTGCAAGCTTGTTTTTAGGCGTTTGCTTGAGCACCTCAGCGTTTGCATCATCTGACGTATTCCTGATCTCGCGCGGATTCGATGATGAGTTTTTAGGCTCTCACAAAGTCCAGCAGTTGCCGCGCACCGGCTACAAGGAGCTGCGTTTATGTAACCGCTCCTACTGGGTACGCCCCTACTCCGTCGCATGGACCAAATGGGAAGAGCATCTGGGCCACGAAGTACGCCTGGAAGCAAACCAGGGCTACGGCTGGGTCGTGTTGTGCAACAAACCCACCACAAAACTAAGCCTTACAGACGTTGGCATATATGCCACGCTTGAAAAAACCATGGAACAAGGTGATCCGGACAGGGAGTTCACCAACCGCTTTCAGGCAATCCGCCGCACCTTCATCATGCGAAACGGCCTGACGCCCCAAGAGGCCGAAGCCCTGATTGCAAAGAACTACGAAAAAACCAGCTCACGCTTGAGCCAGTTCCTGAACCAGCGCGACGACAACTAGGCGGTGGTTTTAAGTTCGCCTTGGCTCAAACCTACTGGAATATCCAAGAAACCACCAAGGCATCAAGAGCACGCTCGTTGAGCCCGAATATCTTCTATTATGGAGTAACGTGGAAATGCATGTTTGGCGGCCTGCTCAGACGATAAAGGTGAAATCTCTCGGTCTCCATTGGCGAGACAACCGCTTGCTTGCCGCTGAAGTTTATGACGATGCAGGCAACCTCAAGGGCGTTCGCCCTCTTGGAGGCGCAATCGAGTTTGGTGAAGACTGGAAAACGGCTTTGGTCCGCGAGTTCAAAGAGGAGCTCAATGTCGATGTCGTGGTCTCTGGCCAGCCCATTATCATGGAAAACATCTATGAACATGAGGGCCAAACAGGTCACGAAATTGTATTCATCGCGAATGTAAGCTTCCCACCAAAGGCCTATACCTCCGACGAGGAAATCATTTTCCATGAAGACAACGGAGTTGAAGCAACAGCGCGGTGGTTCGACCTCAATGAACTTACTCAAAACAACATCGAGCTATTTCCGAGTGGTTTGATGGAGCAACTGAAACTACGGGAAATGACTGAACCTGCTCTATAAAACTAGCCAGACGCATATGGGTTCTTTTTCGACTACCCTAGATGATGAAACCACATGGCATTGTCACAACTGAAGTGAAACAGCCACAAAACTTAGTGACCAATCGTCCAAATCATCAGGCAAACGCGACGATCTTCGAGAGCACCAAGGACCTGAACAAATACAGTCCCGCAATCTTCCGCGATTAAGCTCAACATTGCCAGAGATGATAAATCGCCAGATCAAGGCGACCACCCTTTCCTTGATGCTTACAATTCGGAGCCGCATATAAAGAGCGCACCTTCCCGTGGAAAGACGCTAGAACCCGGCAATCATGACAACACAAAAGCCTCAGCAGCATACCCCTAACCACGCACGCGCCCAGTTGCTCCAGCAACTTCCCTCCAGAGCTTAAACCGTTGTCACACCCAATGCCCTAACGGCCCCATAATACCGCAGATCCATACCCCTTAATGATTATGGAATATTTTATGATTATTTTTATACATACAATGAGACTACGCCCAACTCCTCGGATTTTTTAGGTTCCGTAGATCTTGTCGGCCCGGTCTTCAAAGGCGGTGGAGAATTTGCGGAAGGCGCGGTCGAACATGGCACCCATCACGGTTCCCAGTGCCCTGCTCCTGAATTCGTAGTTGATGTAGAAGCTCACATCACACTCCCCCTCGGAGAGCGCGTCAAAGCTCCAGACATTTTCCAGATGGCGAAACGGGCCATCCAGATACTCAACCGTAATCTTGCTCGCTTGACGATCGAGAGTGACGCGACTGGCAAATGTCTCTTTAAAGACCTTGTAAGCCACTGTCATGTCGGCCACCATCATCTCGCGGTGATCATCAATCTTCCGGCGCCCACGCACGTGCAAGGCCTGACACAAGGGTACAAACTGGGGGTACTGCTCCACATCTGCGACCAGATCAAACATATCCCCTGCACTGTGCTGCACTCGATGTGTGCTTTCGAAAGACGGCATATACTCGCGTTCTTTTTCTTCTGGATTCTCAAATTAGTCAGGATGCTCTAAGCGACCCTGTTTGATTTGCCAAGATCAATCTCGGGGTTTTCTGTATTCCACAGGCCGCCGCGTGCCAAAAACATCAAATTTTGTCCATCTCGCAAGTTTTCAGCGACGATCTAACGCAGCCATTTCACTCTAAAAACTATGGCCAGCCCTTAAAACTCAACTCTAGACTAAGCGCTAATACTTAACTCCTTTCGAAAGCAAACCCAATGCTCAGCCCCTTCAAAATCTCCTGCCTCGCCAAAAAGGGCAGAAACCACCAGCTAACGTGAGCCTCGCCCCAAACAAAAAGAGCGTCCCACCTCACAAGGGGGACGCTCTTAAAATCTCATCGTATTAAACCAGCGCTTAGTTGCCCTGCTTTGCCTTGCGGGCTGCTTTCAGCTCTGCAAAGTCTTCTCCAGCGTGGTGGGAAGAGCGGGTCAGCGGGCTTGCGGAAACCTTCAGGAAGCCTTTTGCATAAGCAATCTTCTCATAGGCTTTGAACTCTTCCGGTGTTGGGAAGTTCATCACCGGATGGTGCTTCTTGGTTGGCTGCAGGTACTGCCCAACGGTCAGGAAGTCCACATCAGCAACACGCAGGTCATCCATCAGCTGAAGCACTTCGTTGCGCTCCTCACCCAGACCAACCATGATGCCGGACTTGGTGAACATATCAGGATCGATCTCCTTCACCTGCTGGAGCAAGCGGATGGAGTGGAAGTAACGGGCACCCGGACGAACCTTCAGATAGTTGGAAGGCACGGTCTCAAGGTTGTGGTTGAACACGTCAGGCTTTGCCGCAACAACAATCTCAAGCGCGCCATCCTTGCGCAGGAAGTCAGGTGTCAGCACTTCAATTGTGGTGGTTGGAGACGCATCACGGATCGCCGCAATCACGTTGGCAAAATGCGTTGCACCGCCATCATCAAGGTCATCACGGTCAACAGAGGTAATCACCACATGCTGCAGCTCCATGGCGGCAACCGCCTTGGCAACGCTTGCAGGTTCACTCTGGTCAACAGCACCCGGCATACCGGTCCGTACGTTACAGAACGCACAGGCACGGGTACAAGTATCCCCAAGGATCATGAAGCTTGCATGTTTCTTGGACCAGCACTCACCGATATTCGGGCAGCCAGCTTCCTCACAAACTGTCACAAGGTTGTTTTTGCGAACCAGCTCGTGGGTTTCTTTGTAAACCGGAGATGTGGGCGCCTTAACACGGATCCATTTTGGCTTGCGCAGAACAGGGTTATCCGGGCGATGCGCTTTTTCCGGATGGCGCGGACGCACTTTTTCCTGCTCTGCAGACGCAGCTTGGCTCTTATGATTGGGATCGAGTGTATTTACCAGTGTAACCATATCAGTTCCGTCAGGTCCCAGATGCATACTGCCCAGTTGCCTTACGGGTCAGTGATGCTGTCTCTTATAAATTTAGTGGTCCATAACAGGAATTAAAGCATCTCTCAATGCCGGACACGGCTGCAACGTCAGTTCCGCGCCCAAGGACCACGCCTATTCAAAGCCAATCGCATTTCCACCAATAATGGCAAAGGCAAGCGCGCCAACCAAGCTGGATCGAGTGCGTAAAATCTACAGGTACGCTCCTTTATAACGAAAAGAGTACCTTGGAAGAATTAAGTCCCTCTCACTGGCAAAATTCCAGTGAGAGGGAAAGGTTTTACATATTCAAAGAGCGTCCGTACGCGTCCAGAACACTTTCCTTCATCATTTCAGAAAGGGTCGGATGCGGGAAGCAAGTGTGCATCAGCTCTTCTTCAGTGGTCTCAAGACCCATGGCTACAACAAAGCCCTGAATGAGTTCGGTCACTTCAGCACCCACCATGTGCGCACCAAGCAGCTGGCCTGTCTTCTTGTCGAACACCGTCTTCACCAGACCTTCAGGCTCACCAAGCGCAATCGCTTTACCGTTACCCATAAACGGGAAGCGGCCAACACGCACGTCGTAGCCAGCCTCTTTCGCCTTCTGCTCAGTCAGACCCACAGAAGCCACCTGCGGGTTACAGTAGGTGCAGCCCGGAATCTGGTCACGCTTCATTGGATGAACATCAAGGCCGGAGATTTTCTCGATGCAGATCACGCCTTCATGTTCGGCCTTGTGCGCCAGCATTGGAGGGCCGGCAACGTCGCCAATCGCGTAAACGCCAGGAACGTTGGTGCGGTTAAACTCGTCGATGACGATGCAACCACGATCCGTCTTGATGCCAAGCGTTTCAAGGCCAAGGCTCTCAATGTTACCAACCACGCCAACAGCAGAAATCAGCTTCTCGGCAGTGATGTCCTGCTTCTTGCCGTCTTTGGTTTCAACAGTAGCTGTTACCTGACCCTTGCCCTTAACCACCTTGGACACCTTCGCGTCCATGATGAACTTCATGCCCTGCTTCTCCATCTGCTTTTTCGCAATCGCGGAGATTTCAGGGTCTTCAACCGGCATAATGGTCGGCATCATTTCAACAACGGTCACATCAACGCCCATTGTCTTGTAGAACGACGCAAACTCGATGCCGATCGCGCCTGAACCCATAACAAGCATGGATTTAGGCATTTTTTCTGGAACCATCGCTTCAAAATAGGTCCAGATGTTCTCTTTGTCAGGCTCAATACCTGGAAGAACGCGCGGCTTCGCACCAGTTGCAACAATAATGTGCTTGGCGGAGTACGTACCGTGGCCTTTAACACCCTTCGGTGTCGGGTGCTGCGGAAGCATGGCGTCTTTGGAAGAAGCACCAACAGAGACTTCACCCGGCTTGGTGAGCTTCGCTTCACCCCAGATAACGTCCACTTTGTTCTTCTTCATCAAGAAGCCAACGCCGCCATTGAGCTGACCGGAAACACCACGGGAGCGTTTCACAACAGCAGAAGCGTCAAAGCTCACGTTTTCAGCGGAAAGACCGTAGTCCTTGCCGTGCTGCATGTAGTGGTAGATCTCAGCAGAGCGCAGCAGCGCCTTGGTTGGGATACAGCCCCAGTTCAGGCAGATACCGCCCATATGTTCACGCTCGACAATCGCGGTCTTGAAACCAAGCTGCGCGGAGCGGATTGCGGTTACATAGCCACCAGGACCAGAACCAATGATAATCACGTCGTAGGCGTTGCCACTCATCAATTTAACCTCGCCAAATCGGCCTCAAGGAGCTTGAGGCTCCACATAAAGGTGGGAGAACTTGGAAAAATTCTCCAAAACGTAGTCCGGCAGTTCTCCGCTGTCCTTAGTGACCAGCTTGCCTCTGCCATCACCTGAATCCAGACGCTCCAGCGTTCGCTGTGCACGGCCCAGATAGGCATCGTTCATGTGTTCGGTGTGCGAGTAAGCCTCAAGTTTCGTAACCACCTTGTCCATGTCCCCCAAAAAGCTGAAGTGCCAGCTGGAAGACGGGATCAATTGACGTCGCATAGGTCGGCTGTGCCATAAAAGTGCTTTCCATTGCCACAAAGCCGCTTCCAGTAAAGACGGAAGGCTTTTGCTTTGATATGCCCGCTCACGCCGCAAAGCCTGAGCTCCTTTGAAAAACAAGGCACTGATCATTCGCGGGCACGAGGTAAAATCCGAGACGTCATCTTTAAAGTTCAGTCTGTATCGGAAAATATCCGCGCCAAAGAATGTCAGGCTTTTAAAACTCCTGGGATCATGTTTCGCTCTGAGCAGAGCCTCCGGCTTTGGAATTTCATCCACGTCGGAAACAATAATCAGATCTTTCACCGCAAGATCTTTAAGGCCGCGTTCTATGCAATCGCGTTGGTGGTACTCCCTTGACCAGGCGTTTTGCGGTGCCTCTGGCATATCCTCGACAATTATATGCCGGATCTTGCTCAAAAACGGTGCAAACCGCGACTTGTTATCAGCAAAAAAGAGTGGTTTTTCCTGTCCGGTAAAGGTCTTGGTTGCCTCTACAAGAATGAACTCATCCACCACATCAAACAGTTCGCCAAGACGAATTTCAAGGGTATCGAGTTCGTTGAAAAACGTGAAGCCATCGACAACTTTGACCATATCTCACGGTCTCCTTGCTCAAACGGTCTTCAGCTTACTCCACTCCTTTTGCTCACACCTACCACTTGGATCTACCGGCGCAAAAAGCAGGGGGGCCTGCTTCGCGCCGGTAAGTCCGGATTAAACCAGCATAGACATCGGGTTTTCGATGTAGCCTTTAAACGCCTGCAGAAGCTCTGCACCCAATGCACCGTCCACCGCGCGGTGGTCAGTAGAAAGGGTCACAGACATCACAGTTGCAGGAACGATTTCATCGCCCTTCACAACAGGACGCTTCTGACCAGCACCAACAGCAAGGATGGTTGCATGCGGAGGATTGATCACCGCAGCAAATTCCTTCACGCCGAACATGCCAAGGTTGGAGACAGAAGTCGTACCGCCCTGGAATTCGGTTGGAGCCAGCTTGCGCTCACGAGCACGCTTCGCCAGATCTTTCATCTCGATGGAGATGGTGGAAAGCGTTTTCTCTTCAGCACGGCGAATGATCGGAGTGATCAGGCCGCCATCGATAGAAACAGCAACACCAACGTCAGCATGTTTATGAACCACCATGCCGCTTTCAAGATAGGAAGCGTTGGCAGCCGGTACAGCCTTAAGCGCAAGCGCGTGGGCTTTAATGACCAGATCGTTCACAGAGAGCTTGTAAGCAGGCTTGCCGTCTTTATCCGTAGGAGCAGAAGCATTGAGCTGCCCGCGCAGAGCAAGCAGAGCATCCAGCTCACATTCTACAGTAACGTAGAAGTGCGGGACGGTCTGTTTGGACTCTGTCAAACGCTTGGCAATAACCTTGCGCATACCGTCATGAGGAACAAGCTCGTAAGAGCCTTCTTCAAACAGCTTCAAGGTCTGCTCGTCAGATGGACCAGACGCCAGTGCAGCTTTTGGAGCTTCCGCTTTAGGTGCTTCCGCAGCCTTAGGAGCAGCTTCCGCTTTACCGGTGCCAGCCGCAATCGCAGCCTCAATGTCACGTTTCACAACGCGGCCATGCGGGCCAGTGCCAGCAACCAGCGCAATGTCCAGACCATTCTGCTTCGCCAGACGGCGCGCCAGAGGAGAAGAGAACACACGCTCGCCGGAAGCCGCTACAGGAGCCGCCGGAGCCGGAGCAACCGCCGCAGCAGGCGCTGCCGGAGCAGCTTCAGCAGCTGGTGCCGCAGGAGCAGGAGCCGCCGCCGCAGGAGCAGCTGGTGCTGCATCCATTGCAGAAGCGTCTTCGCCCTCTTCCAGAAGGATCGCGATCGGTGCATTCACCTTCACGCCTTCTGTTCCCTCAGCAACAACGATCTTACCGATGGTGCCTTCATCGACAGCTTCCACTTCCATGGTCGCTTTGTCAGTCTCGATCTCTGCAAGCACATCACCTGCAGCAACCGTGTCACCTTCTTTAACCAGCCACTTGGCCAGATTGCCTTCTTCCATGGTAGGAGAAAGCGCGGGCATCAAAATGTTGATCGGCATACCACTTATCTCCTGAAATTAGGCAGTGTAGGTCACAGCCTTGACAGCATCGATAACTTCCTTGGAGTTTGGCAGAGCCAGCTTCTCAAGGTTTGCTGCATAAGGCATTGGAACGTCTTTACCGGTTACGCGCAGAATTGGCGCATCCAGCCAATCGAAGGCTTCGCTCTGAACCTGATAAGCAATTTCAGAGGAAACAGAACAGATCGGGAAGGCTTCTTCAACAGTCACCAGACGGCCTGTCTTGCGAACAGATGCCAGAACCGTATCCATGTCCAGCGGACGAATGGTACGCAGGTCAATCAGTTCAACAGAAACACCCTGCTTTGCCAGCTCATCAACAGCCGGGATTGCGTAGGTCATGCCAATGCCCCACGAAACCATGGTCGCATCAGTACCTTCGCGAACAATCTTCGCCTTGCCGATTGGCAGAACCAGATCTTCCACATCCGGCACATCAAAGTGGTGACCGTAAAGGATCTCGTTCTCAAGGAACACAACCGGGTTAGGATCGCGGATCGCCGCTTTCAAAAGACCCTTCGCATCAGCTGCGGTGTAAGGCTGAACAACCTTCAGGCCCGGAATGGACGCATACCATGCCGCAAAGTCCTGAGAGTGCTGCGCACCCACACGAGCTGCCGCACCGTTTGCACCGCGGAACACCATAGGTGCACCCATCTGACCACCAGACATGTAAAGCGTCTTGGCAGCAGAGTTGATGATGTGGTCAATCGCCTGCATTGCGAAGTTGAAGGTCATAAACTCAACGATTGGGTTCAGACCAGCCATCGCAGCACCAACAGCAAGACCGGTAAAGCCATGCTCGGTGATTGGAGTGTCGATCACGCGCTTTTCGCCGAACTCATCCAGAAGGCCCTGGGAGATCTTGTAGGCACCCTGATACTGAGCAACTTCTTCGCCCATCAGGAACACGTTTTCGTTGCGGCGCATTTCCTCAGCCATCGCGTCGCGCAGGGCTTCACGAACGGTCATGCTCACCATCTTGGTGCCAGCCGGAATTTCCGGATCAGCAGGCGCAACGCTTGCAACCGGAGCAGCTGGTGCTGCCGGAGCCGCAGGTGCTTCAGCAGTCGCAGGAGCAGCCGGTGCCTCTGCCGCAGCAGGTGCAGCAGCGCCCAGATTATCCGCAGCAGAAGCGTCGTCGCCCTCTTCCAGCAGAACTGCAATCGGAGCGTTGACCTTAACTTCCTCGGTACCTTCCGCAACGAGGATTTTGCCAAGCACGCCCTCGTCAACAGCTTCCACTTCCATGGTCGCTTTATCGGTTTCGATTTCCGCGATCACGTCACCTGCAGAAACGGTATCGCCTTCTTTCTTAAGCCACTTGGCAAGCTTGCCTTCTTCCATGGTCGGAGAAAGCGCAGGCATCAAAATTTCAATAGCCATAATTAATTATCCCGACCTTAGAGCACGATATCTGTGTAAAGCTCAGATGCATCCGGCTCAGGATCGTTCTGCGCAAACTCAGCAGAAGCAGCAACAACAGCGCGAACTTCTTTATCAAGTGCCTTGAGATCGTCCTCAGTAGCCCATTCTTTTTCAAGAAGGCGAGCGCGAACCTGTTCAATCGGGTCATGCTCGGAACGCATCTTCTGGACTTCGTCTTTACTGCGGTATTTGGCAGGGTCAGACATGGAGTGACCACGGTAACGGTAGGTGATCATCTCAAGGATGTAAGGACCGTTGCCTTCGCGGCACCATTCCATGGCATAGTCAGTTGCAGCTTTTACAGCGCGCACGTCCATACCATCAACCTGCATACCCGGAATACCGAAGGATGCGCCACGCTGGGAAAGATCAGTCGTGGAAGACGCCCGCTCGATAGAGGTACCCATACCGTACTTGTTGTTTTCGATCACGTAGATCACAGGCAGGTCCCAAAGCTTCGCCATGTTGAAGCTTTCATAAACCTGACCCTGGTTGGCAGCACCATCGCCGAAGAACGCCATGGAAACTTTGCCGTTCTCTTTATAGCGGTTCGCAAATGCCAGACCGGTGCCGAGCGCAACCTGCGCGCCAACAATGCCGTGTCCGCCATAGAACTCTTTTTCTTTAGAGAACATATGCATGGAACCGCCCTTGCCTTTGGACAGACCACCCTGACGACCGGTCAATTCAGCCATCACACCGTTCGGGTCCATACCACAAGCAAGCATATGAGCATGGTCACGGTAAGAAGTGATCATCTGATCACCCTGTTCCTTGGCCATTTCCATACCAACAACAACAGCTTCCTGACCGATATAAAGGTGACAGAAGCCACCGATCAGACCCATGCCGTAAAGCTGCCCCGCCTTTTCTTCGAAACGTCGAATAAAAAGCATTTCGCGGTATGCAGCGAGTTCTTCTTCTTTGGAAAATTCTGCTATCGCGGATGCGTTTTTCATTGCACCGCGGGCTTTGGAAGCGCCTTTAGCGCGTCCGCCTGTAGACTTGGATTGAGTTCCAGCCATGAGCCTCGTCTCTTTTGACGTGAATTGGTGAGTGCACCCTATCCCGCGCGGGACGGATTGCCAATATTCGGATTAACACTTGGGGATTTAGATAAGGCGTTGATTTTATTGTATTTTCAAACTTAACCAGATTTAAGTTAACTTTTATAACTTAACCTGTTTCAAGTTAACATGCACTGATGTCTCAGCGACGCATGATTGCAACTTCATTCACATGCGCCAGATTTAGCGAGGCGCGAGCGCGCTCATCCACCATATCCGGATCAAGGCTTTCCGGATCAAGCAACATGACACGGCGTTGTAATTGCAGGCGTTCTTCCCGCAATTCATGAAGCTCCAGTTCAAGCGCGAGAATTTCGTGCTCAATCTGCGGGCGCCCCACAAGGCCCAGCTTACCGTTAAGCGCGTGAAATGCAAAGTAGCACAGCGCCCCAATGGCAATTCCTGGAACCACAAGATTTTTCAGATAAGAGTGTTTTCGCTGACGTGTAGTTGCTAGCACTGACTGACCTACTCATTACAAAAATGGCCACTAGCTAAAACTATTTCACAACGCCCTTAACCAACAGTTTCCACGCCCATAAAAATTTAGCTTTCTCGACTAATTTTTTGAAAATCAGATCAATGCGGACGAACTGTTGTGAATTCGCCGTAAACTTACAGAGCGCAACAGCCAAACCTGCGCAAACTCTCCTGTCTCCCAGGAACCTGCCAAATCACCAATGGCAGATGACGCCCACTGCCCACAGCACCAACAACAAGACCTCCTGAACTATCAATCATGACACGGCCCTCCTCTCCTGTTAGCATCACCTTCATCCACGCAATACCTTTCTCACCCGTCAGTCGTAAGACCCCGCTTATTCTGAACAAGCTGCTCCTGTGAAAGCTAAAAGTGAGAGCCTGATACAATACTCTCCTAGTTTAAAGTTTAAATCTCAATTCAAATAGTCAACTCTTCACGCTATCTAAGCCCCATAGATAGCCATCAACCAAACAACATCCAGAACTTGACTGGTAGACCGAGTCATGTTTATTACAACAAAACTTAGTATGCGGCACCATCAGAACAGATATACTACAACCAGAGTTCAGATGCCGAAATAAACAGAGCTACTTCTTTTTATGGCTTGGTTTATTTAGTATGATTATACTCAAATCAGGTCCTAATAAAAACTCCAATGAAATATTATTACCCACACGTTGATGGTCTCAGGGCCATCTCAATTGTGATTGTTTTGATTTTCCACGCGTTCCCCACCCTCTTGCCCGGAGGGTCTTTAGGGGTAGATATCTTTTTCGTCATCTCTGGGTTTGTCGTCACCAGAAGTGTTTTATTAAATGAAACTTTAAAAAACATATCCTTTTTTGATAGTATCACATACTTTTACTCTCGCAGAGTGAAGCGAATAATACCAGCCCTACTATTCATGCTTTTAGTAATATCATTATTATTTGTATTTGCTTTGGATTGGCGAAGTAGGGATATCTTTAAAACGGCGGCATTTGCCTCTCTTGGCACATCCAATATATTTTTATACTTTTCTAGTCAGGACTATTTTGCCACCAGCACGCAGCTGAATCCATTTACGCATACCTGGTCTTTAGGGATTGAAGAGCAATTCTATCTTGTTTTTCCACTTATTATCTTCATTTTCAGAAGCAATCTGGCAAAGGTGATCGCCGTTGCGTCTGTCCTATCCCTGGTTGCCTATGTATTGTTATTTAGTAATTTTCATGCAGCCGCTTTTTACCTGCTACCAACTCGATTTTGGGAACTCGGACTTGGTGCACTTTTAGCAATTCATAGAGAAAGACTCTTACAGTTTAAGAGCCTACGGCATTCATGGATTGCATTGGCTTCTCTTGTCGCCCTTGGAACCACGATAAACTTCAGCGCCAGCTCATCACCATTACCAACCATAATTGCGGTTTTATCTGCCTCTGGACTGATTATGTTTGCAGACCATGGGTTTTTGGGCCGCTTGCTAGGCAGCAAAACAGCAATCCAAGTTGGGCTGCGGTCCTATTCGCTTTACCTTTGGCATTGGCCTATTTTAGTATTTGGAAGATGGACTGTTGGCAGCAGCATACAAGCGACCTTGCTTTGCTTGTTTGTCGCCATACTCCTCTCTGAGTTAGCCTATCAGGCGTTAGAAACGCCCCTGCGGAAGTACAGATGGTTTAGTTCCCCTAAAAAGACAGCGTTGGTTGGCGTTGCATTAATGGTCACCACTTTTCATGTTGTGGGCACACAAGCATATGTGGCGGCCAAACGTAACACCATCAATCTGGTTCACTTTTTGGGAGCACCAGAGCAGGAACAAGATGATCCAGTTCTATGCCATGGACAAGAAGCAACAAGTAAATATTCTGATCCTATAGCAGCTTGTTTATCCTCTGATAGATCTGCTGAAAAGCCAAATATCCTGTTCACGCTTGGCGATAGCCATGCAGCACAAATGACATATATGCTTTCAGAAGCTTCACACGCAACACCTTATCAAGTTCGGTTCATTAATACGGCCAACCAGCTAGATCCGCCATATTGCTTTTTTTCTGATAACGCCTGCAAAGACTCTTTGGTCTACCAGGCGACCTTAGAAAAAGTGAAAGAGAATGATTTAGTCTTTTTTACATTCTTGAGCACGCATCTAAATGAAAAACTAGAGTCCAACATTCCCTTGAATGATGAAGTGAAGCCAAATCAGAAGGAGAAGAACCTGATTTCAGCACTAAACATTTTTGCGCAAGACTTGAAAGAGAGGAAAGCGAATCTAGTTCTAGCCTTGGACGTTCCTCTACTTAACTCAGAGAAGGTATCCATTGAATCTTGCGCTATTCAGCAAAGAATATTCGGTACTAACAATTGTCAAGTGGACATTGATCAAGCTGTTCACACACGTACTCGTCAAGAGCGTGCCTTCATGGAAGTAATGGAACAGAATGAAAATGTTGAAGTTTGGGACGCGGCAAAGGCCGTTTTTGAGGACAACAATATAGTATCAGCTCTTGATGCTGAGGGAAGATATCGGTTCATAGACTCCAATCATATTACTCAACACCAATCGCTCAAGCTGACCGATGATTTCAAAAAACAGATTCTAAATTCACAAGGCCAACACAGAAGATTGTTGCCGGAGTAACCAGAAAAAACCAGGATCGTAAAGGGTTATCAGCAGAAGGTTGACCGTTTCTCAAACTACGAAAGACGCTTGGGTCCAGTTTGGTCACGCGAGGGCCCTGACTCTTAGCCAGAAACTGATAGCGTCTTCCAATGCTTCACTCATCGCTATCATTTCTCTCACTGTAGCATGAGCAGGAACTCACCAGCTCAATACAAACAACTGGTGAGAAAAGCTTTTCCAGAAACAGTTTTGACACAACCGCAGCCAGCCCTTGCTGATCCCACACCTAATTGGCGCCGAATGGAAGCCGAGCACCCCTCAGGAACCTAAGAGCACCACCATCCCCTACCCGCATGAACATAATCAGATTCCCAATCAGGATGAGCCCAACGCCAATGACCGCTGGCATCGTCCACTCGAAGCCCTCGGCGACTGTTGAAAGAAGCAAGGCGACGACAGGGAAGACCACTGTTGCATATCCAGCTTGTGCTGACCCGATGCGGGCTACCAGCATGAGATAGGCGGTAAAACCAATAACGCTTGCAAAAACAGCCAAATAAATGAGCGCGGCCACATAGGAAAATGAGGTTGGCACCACCAGCTGATCACCCGTAACGCTCATGAAGGCAAGCAGGAACAACGCACCAATGCCCATACCCCATGCATTGGCTGTCACCGTGCTGATCCCTAGGCTCGTATTCTTGCGTGAAACCATATTGCCCAAGGAGAAGAAGAAGGTGCCAAGCATGGCCCAGCCCACACCCCAAAGTGTATTTGCATCAAACGAAAGTGCAAGACTTTGCCAGAAGATGAAAACGAGACCACTCACTCCAAAGAAAGCCGCAAAAACAACACGCCTTGTGATCTGCTCTCCATAAAAGAACCGAGCATTCACAGCATTAAATATGGAGGCAAGGGAGAAGATCACCGAAACCAGCCCAGAAGGAATGAGCGCAGTGGCATTATAAAGTGCCACAAAGTTCAAACTGAAAAGGCACAGAGCTTGCAAGATCACATAGCGCCATTGGCTCGGCAGAGATAAACGCCGGAGCACAAGCAAACCAGCAAGCATCACGACTGCCGCCATGGCGAACCGATAGAAAATAGAGGTCAGGATCGGCACATCACCTACTTGCCAGGCAATTGCTAACCAGCTGGTACCCCAAAGAAAAACAGTGGCAATAAACAGGACAGCGGTATTCATGATTTGTATCTCCTTGTCGATGAGATACACTCAGCCCCCTCGCCGCTTCTTGCATAATCTTGCGGTTTAATTTTCCATGATCTTTGCATAATCGCAAAGCTGATATATTCAGAACACATGAAACAGACTGTGACAGATTTTCTGGAAGCCTCAGCCGGTGCCCGTGCATCTGCGCGGTTAGATCTGGGCTCCGGACGAACGGTGATCCTTTGGGAAAACCAAGGTGACCGGATCTTTTACGACCGGCCTGAAGGACACACGTTCAGCTTTTATCTCAAGGGTGGCACCGGAACCCGCCGCCTTGATATTGGTGGAGCCTCCGGCCATCCCGGAGCCGTTTGTGTCATGCCTGCCGGACAAAGCTCGGACTGGGAAATTGCATCACACTTCCAATTTGTCCATTTTCATATCCCTGACGCAACGCTGCGCGCAAGCTACGCGCGCATTCACGACCGAGATGCCAGACGACTGGAAGTCAGAGAAAGCACATTTAGTGACCAGCCTGAAATTGCACTCCCGATGTTTCAGATGGCTCAGGCAGCCCAACAAGGCGACCACCTTGCCGCAGAAGAAGCGCTCTCGACTCTTGTCGCCCATTTGCCAGAAGAAAAGCTCATCCTCAAAAGCGGGCTTTCACCTCAACAACTGCGTCGCACTGATGAATGGATTTCTGCAAACATAAGCAAGTCAATCCTTCTGGCGGATCTTGCAAAAGAAGCTGGTCTCTCCGAATTTCACTTCCAACGTATGTTCACGCTCTCTCGCGGGATATCCCCGCACAAGTGGGTGCTGAGAAAACGTATCGAGCAGGCCAAGGAACAGCTGACGAGCTCGCATACCATCGCCCAGATCGCAAGCTCCTGTGGCTTCTCCTGTCAAAGCCATTTGACCCGCGCCTTTAAAGCCGAAGTTGGGACCACCCCGGCACGGTACCGCGCTCAGGTCATGAAGTAACATCGCTGGAATAACCCGCCGCCCGACAATTTTGTCCTCCAGATTTTCGAAAGACCGTTTTCTTCAAGTCTTCGTCACTTTGAGCGCAAACAAACGCAAAAAACCTGCGAACAACGCAAACCAACGCACATAGCAACGCAAAACCGGGCCTCTGAGAGAGACCCGGCAATACGTAATCTAAAACAAAGACTTAGGCGTTTGCAGCCAGTTTGGTCAGCTTGGTCAGCACCGCAGCCGTCCCCTTCAGCCGATCATCCGCAGTTGGCCAGTCACGGGTTAGCACAACCTTCTGGTCTGGTCTGATCTTCGCGAGGATAGTTTGCTCGGCAATGTAGGAGACCAGCCCGGCCGGATTGCTGAATTCGCTGTTGCGGAATGCAATCACAATGCCCTTCGGCCCAGCGTCAATCTTTTCAACATTCGCTTTGCGGCATAATCCTTTGATGTAAACAATCTTCAGAAGGTGTTGAACTTCCTCAGGAAGTGGCCCGAAGCGGTCAATCATCTCCGCACCAAAGCCATCAATGTCTTCCAGCTCCATGAGATCTGCCAGACGGCGATAAAGCTCAAGCCGCAATTGTAAGTCCGGCACATACGTATCGGGGATAAGAACCGGCGTCCCGATCGCAATCTGCGGTGACCATTGATCCTCCTGAAAGTCCTCACCGCCCGATTTCAATTGCGCAACCGCCTCCTCCAACATCTGCTGGTAAAGCTCAAAACCCACCTCTTTAATATGCCCGGACTGCTCCTCCCCAAGCAAATTTCCCGCCCCGCGAATATCCAGATCATGCGACGCAAGCTGGAAGCCCGCACCCAAATTCTCAAGACTTTGTAATACTTTAAGTCGTCTCTCCGCAGTCGGTGTAAGCGTCTTGTTGGCAGGCACTGTGAACAAAGCATAGGCCCGCGTCTTCGACCGGCCCACACGCCCACGGATCTGATAGAGCTGCGCCAAGCCGAACATGTCCGAACGGTGAACAATCAAAGTGTTGGCGTTTGGTATGTCCAAACCGGATTCCACAATTGTGGTCGCCAGAAGCACATCAAACTTGCCCTCATAAAAGGCATTCATGATGTCATCCAGCTCACCGGCAGGCATCTGCCCGTGAGCGGAAACCACTTTAACTTCAGGCACATTCTCTTCAAGGAACGCCCTCACCTCCGCCAGATCAGACACACGCGGACACACATAAAAGCTCTGCCCACCACGATAATGCTCACGCAGCAAGCTCTCGCGGATAACCATCGGATCGAAGGGGGATATGAACGAGCGCACAGCAAGACGATCCACCGGCGGTGTCGCAATCAGGGAAAGCTCTCGAACTCCTGTCAGCGCCAATTGCAAGGTACGCGGAATCGGCGTCGCAGAAAGGGTCAAAACGTGAACATCACTTTTCAGCTCTTTCAACCGCTCTTTATGCTTCACCCCGAAATGCTGCTCCTCATCGATTATGAGAAGACCCAAGTCCCTGAAACCTATAGCCTTACCAAGCAGCGCATGGGTACCAATCACCACATCAACGGCCCCCTCTTTCAGGCCCTTCTTGGTCACTGACAGCTCCTTACTGGGGACAAGCCGCGAGGCTTGCCGCACTTCAATCGGCAGTCCGTTAAAACGATCCGCAAACGTCCGGTAATGCTGACGCGCCAACAAAGTCGTCGGCACAACAACCGCTACCTGCCTCCCCGACATCGCAGCCAAAAACGCAGCTCTTAGAGCAACTTCCGTCTTACCAAAGCCCACATCACCGCAAATAAGCCGATCCATCGGACGCCCGGAAGCCATATCGTCAAACACAGATTCAATAGCGCTCATCTGGTCATCGGTCTCGTCATAAACAAACCTTGCAGAGAACTCGTCATAAGCCCCTTCCGGAGCCGTAATCGCCGGAGCGGTCCGTAAAGCGCGTTCCGCAGCAATCTTGATCAAGCCATCGGCAATCTCAAGAATACGCTTTTTCATCTTGGCTTTACGAGCCTGCCAAGCCCCGCCGCCAAGCTTATCTAACTGAACTTCCTGATCTTCCGAGCCATAGCGCGTCAAAAGCTCAATGTTCTCTACCGGAAGATAAAGCTTGTCCGAACCCGCATATTGCAGCTCAAGGCAATCATGGGGTGCACCAACCGCCTCAATGGTCTTAAGCCCAATAAAGCGCCCAATACCATGTTCAACATGAACAACCAGATCCCCCGGAGAAAGCGCCGAGGCTTCTGTAAGAATGTTCGCGCCCTTGGACTTACGCCGACGCTGACGCACCAAACGATCACCAAGGATATCCTGTTCGCCAATGAAGGCCAGACCATCAATCTCAAAGCCGTGCTCAAGACCAAGCAGGACCAAGGCTGTCAGCCCAGCGGGAACCTTGTCCAGCTCAGCAGAATTACCAGCATATCCAGTACGATCCAGCCCATGATCGGCCAAAACCTGTGCCAGACGCTCGCGGGAGCCCTCACTCCAGCAGGAAAGCACCGCCCTCTTCCCATCCTTATCAAGAGCAGACACATGGGTGGAAAGTGCATCAAAGATGTTCACATCACCAGCAGCACGCTCAGCTGCAAAGTTACGCCCCTGACGCCCCCCCATATCAATAGCGGTCTTGCCAGTCCCCGGAGGCATGGCAAACGGCGACAACTGCGCTGACGCCCTGTCAGCAACGCAGCTCCCGAACTCCGGCTCCTGCAGGTACAAAGCAACCGGTGGGATTGGCTTATACGGAACCCCTGTTGAGAGCGCCTTGTTGTTCAAACCGTCCTGACGCGCCCCGTAGTGCTCCTCAACCTGCTCCAGCCGTTCCTTGATCATGTCCTCGGTATTGGCATCCAGCAAAACCGGCGTTTCACCAATGTAATCAAACAGGGTAGCAAGGTTATCATGGAACAGCGGCAGCCAGTGTTCCATCCCCGCATACCGGCGCCCTTCACTGATGGACTGATAAAGAACATCATCTGGCCCAGCGGCCCCAAATGTGGTCACGTAATTACGGCGGAAGCGCGAGATGGTCTCTGGCTCAAGAATAATCTCGCTCATAGGGACAAGTGTAAGCCCCTTCTTTTGAGCGAGCGTCATTTGACTGTCCGTATCAAACGAGCGAATGGACTCAAGCGTATCCCCGAAGAAGTCCAGACGGACCGGTTCTTTGGTTGCCGGAGAAAACAGATCAATGATCCCTCCGCGCACCGCATATTCTCCGGTTTCACGCACGGTTGGCGTTCGGGCAAACCCGTTCACTTCCAACCACTTGATGATCTTGTCCGGATTAATGCGATTGCCCGGCTTAAACGAGAGAATATGGTCGGCTGCCCAATCCCGAACCGGCATCCGCTGCAAAGCCGCATTGACCGTTGTGATCAACACGAACTTCTTTTTCTTTGGCAGCCCCTTCGCCAGTCGCAGCAAGGTCAGCAATCTACGCGCAACAATCGCTCCATGCGGCGAAACACGGTCATACGGCAAACAGTCCCACGCCGGAAGCTGAAGCACTTCCACATCAGGCGCAAAGAACCCCAGAGCCTCGGTCAGCGCCGCCATACGCGTTGCATCGCGGGCAATATAAGTCAGCGCAAGGCCACCCTCCTGAACTTCTGCAAGTATTTTTGAAAGCACGTATGCTTCCGCTCCATCAGGAACAGAGGCGAGCGTGATGTTTTCACTTTTCTTCAGCAAACTTTCAAACACGGGATGGGCAACCTTATTTCTTCAAATCATCAGCAGACAAAACAAAGGCATCTGATTGCGCCCAACCAGATGCCTTAAAACATTAGCTTCCGCTTTTATCCTTGTAGTAGTGCAGGATCTTACGAAAGAGCTCTGTGTTGGCTTCATCAGGGACCGGTTTGGTTCCAATAAACCATGAGAACAGGTCCTGATCGTGGTGCTGTAAGAACACCTCCAACTCATCCAGCTCACCGTCGGACATCTGGGCAATATGCTTTTCAACGTAGCCACCCAGCATGATATCCATTTCCTTCATGCCGCGATGGTGGCAGCGGAAAATTATGCGCTTTCTCCGGTTATCCAACTCAATGTTCTTGTTTTGATCTACACTCTGCGCACTATGGTCCATCGTCATTCCCCTAGACGGTCGCTTATGCCTGTCACTATCTGCAAATAGATAGGGCTAAATCGTTTCGCCTGTATACAACCCTTATTTTCATCTGTCAGTGTTTTCTTAAGGGCGTTGCACAAATCACAGGAACATGGCACAGATCAGTCTACCTGTTCCCCTTATGGTCTATATGGTATGCGCCCTACTCGCCTTGATCCTCTTTTCGCCTCCGTCACCAAACTTCCCGGTATCGGACCCAAGATTGCCAAGACCATAACGAGCCTGCTCGTCGGCAGCCCGGACCGCGAAGCCCGCATTGCCGATCTCCTCTTCCATGTTCCGGTCAACGTCATCGATCGGCGCTTGCGCCCCGCTGTCTCCGGCTCTCCAGAAGGGGAAATCGTGACGCTGGTCCTCCATATCGATCAGCACCGCGCGCCCCCACGTGGCAGCCGCGCCCCCTACAAGGTGCTCGCACATGACGAGACCGGCGCTATCGAGCTGGTGTTTTTTCACGCACATGGCGACTACCTTCAGCGTACGCTACCGGTCGGCGAAAAACGCATCGTGTCGGGTAAAGTCGAATGGTTCAATGAACGCGCCCAAATGGTTCATCCCGACCACATGGTCTCGGAGGAAGAAGCCGAGGCACTGCCCCTTGTAGAGCCCGTCTACCCCATGACAGCGGGCCTTGCTTCCAAAACCCTGCAACGGGCTATGGGTACTGCGCTTGAGTTCCTGCCGCAAATGCCGGAATGGCAGAACCAGCCCTTTATTGAACAACGCGGTTTCCCGCCCTTTGATGTGGCGCTGCGCTCCATTCACAAACCAGAATATGCCAAAGATCTGGCACCAGAGGGCAAAGCCCGCGCACGACTGGCCTATGACGAGTTTCTGGCTAACCAGCTCGCTCTGGCACTGGTACGCAACTCACTGCGCCATATGGGCGGTAAATCCCGTAAAGGCGATGGCTCCCTGCGCCGCAAAATCCTTGCAGCCCTGCCGTTTGAACTCACAGGTGGTCAGGAAGAAGCGCTGAAAGAGATTTTTGCAGATCTTGAAGAGCCCTCCCGTATGCTGCGCCTTCTCCAGGGTGATGTAGGCTCCGGCAAGACGGTCGTCGGCCTCATGGCAATGGCAGCTGTCATTGAAACGGGCGCACAAGCCACCATGATGGCACCAACCGACATTCTCGCCCGCCAGCACTACGCCTCCATGAAACCACTATGTGAGGCTGCAGGCATCCGCATGGCCGTCCTGTCCGGCAAAGACACAGCCAAAACCAAACGCGAGATTGGCGAAGCGCTGGAAGCAGGTGACATCGACCTCATCGTTGGCACTCATGCTCTGTTCCAATCCACCGTTAACTTCAAAGACCTCGGCATCACCATCGTGGATGAACAACACCGCTTCGGCGTCCACCAACGTCTCGCGCTCTCCTCCAAGGGCGCCGATGTGGATGTGCTGGTGATGACCGCAACCCCAATCCCGCGCACGCTCGTGCTCTCCTACTTCGGCGATATGGACGTCTCCCGCCTTACCGATAAGCCCAAGGGACGTCAGGAGATCAAAACGGTCTCCATATCCTTGGACCGCATCGGAGAGGTTGTTGACCGCCTTAAAGCCATGATCGCTCAGGGCCAGAAGATCTACTGGGTGTGTCCGCTGGTAGAGGAATCTGAAAAGATCGACCTTGCTGCCGCTGAGGAGCGTTTCAACGACCTTCAAAACGCGCTTGGCCCCGTCGTTTCCCTTGTTCATGGCCGTCAAAAGCCGGAGGATAAGCAGGCTGCCATGGACGCCTTCAAGAACGGCGACACCCGCGTGCTTGTGGCAACCACTGTTATTGAGGTGGGTGTTGATGTGCCCGACGCCACAATCATCGTTATTGAGCATGCAGAGCGCTTCGGCCTTGCCCAGCTGCACCAGCTACGTGGGCGCGTTGGCCGTGGAAGTCTTGCCTCCTCCTGCCTGCTGCTCTTTAAAGCGCCACTCACTGAAACCGCGGCCGCGCGCCTAAATATCCTCCGCCAGACCAACGACGGATTTCTCATTGCAGAAGAGGATTTGCGCCTGCGCGGTGAAGGGGAACTTCTGGGCACCCGTCAATCCGGCTCACCGGGCTTCAGACTAGCTTCCATCGAGGATCATGCTGATCTGATGGAGATCGCTCGTGACGACGCCAAGCTAATATTGGCAACGGACCCTGACCTAAAATCAGAAAGAGGCGACGCCTTGCGTCACCTCCTGTATCTCTTTGGTAGAGACGAAGCCATCAAACTGTTACGGGCAGGCTGATCTAGTCAGCCCTCATGGTTTCCTGACTAGCTTCGCTTTTACCAGCCTTCTTACGCTGATACGCCTCAACAGCCTGTTTGTCCTCGCCCTCCAGCAGCGCTGGATATTGGGGACTGACAAGGCCTGCTGAAATAACCAGCTTCGCCGCATCTTCAACACTCATGGAAAGCTCGATGATGTCCTCACGGGGCACAAACAGCAAAAATCCAGAAGTCGGGTTCGGCGTGGTTGGCAAAAAGACAGAAATCGTATCCGCCTCATTTGCAAGACGCGCTGCGACCTCACCCTTTGTGTCCGTCGCAAGAAACACAAGAGCCCACAGCCCCTCTCGCGGATATTCAATCAAACCCGCCTTGGTAAAATTACGCCCGCTATCGTTCAAAACTGTCTCAAAGATCTGCTTGAGCGCACCATAAAGGTTACGCACCAACGGCATCCGGCCAAGAATGGACTCGCCAACACTCACGAGCGACCGGCCCGCAATGTTCGCTGTCAGGAAGCCGATGATTGTGATCGCCACCAGCGCAGCAAACAAACCGAAGCCCGGCACTTCCACCGGCAGGTAATTATCAGGATTGTAGATAGACGGCAGGAAGGGCTTCACCCACCCGTCAATCAGTTGAATAAGCGACCAACTCAGGTAAAGGGTGATACCCACCGGCCCCGTAATCACAAGGCCAGTAAAAAAGTAGTTCCGCAACCGCGTCATAAATCCAACGCGCTTTGGTTTTCTATCCCCGTCAGATCCCATCGGTCAAACTTTCTTATCTCGGGAACCATCCGCATTCAGACTGCGGCAAGGTGCAGGTATATCCTTACATCTTTACGAACTAGTGTATTTTGTAGGTTTTGCAAGTTCCCCTTGAAAAGAACTCGCGCTTCCCATGTAAGCAGGTGGATATGTTAGCCATGGTCGCCGATTAACGTGCCAATAGCCAAACTCTTACTATTGTCAGCACTTAGCAACCCAGCCTATAAGGCATATTGTGCTTGCCGGACATGGAGCAACCTGTGAAGAAGCTACTCTACCTAACGCTTGGTTTAGCCCTTGTGGCCACAGGGATCGTTGGTATCTTTTTGCCGCTGCTGCCGACTACCATTTTCTTTATCCTTGCAGCGGGCTGCTTTGCCAAGTCCAACCCGCGTCTGGAAAACTGGATATTAACACACCCCAAGATTGGCCCAAACGTCATCCAGTGGCAAGAACATAAGGTTATCCCGAGAAAAGCAAAACTCTTCGCCTTCACCGGCCTGACCTTCGGTTATCTGATGTTCCTGAAAATGTCAGAGCCGGCAATCCCACTCGCCGTCACCGTCGCCCTCATCATGTGCGCCATCGCCACCTACATAGCCACCCGCCCCTCCAAGCCAGCAACAGCCTGAGAGCACCACGTGGCGGAACCGCATCAGTATCGAAGGTTTGCCCATGGGGCCTAAGAATGCCCGTTCCACAGTGCCTTAGGTAGAGGGAAAGCTAGGTGCGTTGCAATTTAGAGGCACCTCACCCTTCCCATTACTCAAGGCTGTGCGGACTACGCCCCCATTTTTTTTGCTAAAAGATATCCGGAGGTTCCTGATAGTCCTGGCCCGGGATGAGTTGAGGCTCCGATATGATAGAGCTTTGAAAAAGCTGTTTTACCAATTGACCAGGCTGCTGTTGGACGCCAGACAAAGAATTGGTCAATCGCACAATCTCCAGCATAGGGGTCTCCCCCGACCAGATTGATATTTATTGCCTCTAGGTCTGCCGGAGAATAAGCTGTACGGCCCAATATGAGGCTGCGAAAATCTCGAATATGAAGCGCCAAAATACTCTCAAGGCGATCCGCAAATTCTTCGCGCAATTCATCAGTCCAATGTGATGGTGTCTGGATTTCTCCGGCAGCATCCCCTTTGATAAGGGTCGGGGCATCTTGCACCTGCAACCATAAGATAGCCTTCCCCTCCGGGCAGCGCGCGGGATCCAGAAGGTGGGGCTGAATAACGCTGATTGTCGGTGTCTGCGGAAGCATGCCGCGTATGCCTTCATTGCAGGACTTGGAGACAGCGTCGATCCCCTCGCTTAGGGATACAACAGCCGCCTGATCCAAACCGGGAGCAATCCAGTCAGGGGGAGCGTCTAGAGCGTAATGCAGTTGAAAGCTGCCTCTTCCATACCGAAACTCTTGCACCAGTTTGGTGGTCTTGTTTGTTTGGTTATCCCGTAACAAACGTGCATAAAGCTGTGTGGGGGTTACAGAGCATATCACTGACTTGTTTGCATCAAACTGTTGGCCGTCTGATGTGATAATGCCCCGTGCGCAATTATTTTTAAGAATAATGCGGTCTACCTCCACAGAGGTTCGAATGGTGCCACCCCGTTCCAAAAATAGACTTTGTAAAGCTATCGCCAGATTATAGATGCCGCCCTTTACCATGTATGCGCCGGACTGCTCCATGGTAAAAGCAAGGAGCTTATTCATGAGCTCACTATAGGCAGATTCCGGCGTTTGTCCCGCATGCAAAATCCAGGGTGCCCATAGGGATTGAATAATATCGGAGCCATAGTTTTGTTCCAGCCAACCTCTTGAGGTGCCGAGGCCGGAACCCACCCATGTCAGAAACCCATGTAATCCGCGCTGGCGTATTTCCCTTAAAACTGTCTGTAGGAATGGCATAGAGCGCAGTTGACTGGAAAGTAACACGCTGATGAAAGCCGCATGGCTCTCTATACTCTGCATATCCTGAATATGCTGATCACCATCCCCTTCGGACAGAGCATTGAATGCAGCTGCATTCTGGTTTCTATCGGTGGTGAGAACCAGACTCCTGCCGTCAAGACGGGATACCGAAGTGGGGCGATTAGAGTGGCAAAATTCCAAACCGTGACGCCGCAAGTCCTCTTCCAATAGTTTGTAGGCTGGAGAGGTTACGAATAGGATTGGATTGGTTGACATCAAATCGTGATGAAATCCAGGAACAGTAATTTCCCCGGTGGACATACACCCGCCAATGCGCTCGTTGCGCTCAAGGAGCAACACCTGTTCATTTTTTCCAGCCAGCATTACGGCACATACAAGCGCATTTATGCCACTGCCTACAATGATGTGATCATAACGCTCTGACATTGTATCCAACAACATTTCCTTCCGTACCGATTAATTGCTCAAGTAAAACAACGTCTTTTTGATGAACAATTAGAGGTACGTATACGGGCCTGTTACAAGTCGTCGGGCTCTAAGCACCTGCCAGACCATAGGCAGAAGCGTTTTATGTGACACTCACGAATAGACCTCTTAGTCGCCTAATGCATGCTGTGTTCAAACTCGACTGGTTGGAGCACGTAGTCGTCTGGAATGTCTACTAGTTGAACAACCTTACCGCCGTTCTCTGAGGAGAACTTCTCGGCACCGGCCAGTGTTCCGAACGGGATGGCCTCTGGGGCGCCCATGCCACCGTTTTGCGTACTTTCAATCACGAAGTAGGCGGCCTCAGCATCAACCCAGTTGTCGGTTCCAGGCTGTTCCCAGCTTTCGGCTTTATCCATGTCGTTCACGTAGATTGCGACATAGTCTTTGGATTCTTCAGGCAGGCGGGTGAAGGCAACAGCATCGCGTACCTGAGTGAACCAAAGCGGAAACGGGCTTCCAGCCAAATGGATCTGGGCTTTTGGTCCGTCATGATCCAGTACGGTCATTTGGCAATAGAAGCCGGCAGCTTCTGAACTCAACTCCATTGGAGCGGGTTTGGCGGCTTCTTCTTTTTCCTGACACGCTGCCACAAGCAACGCGAGGCCAATGACTGCCAATAGTTTTTTCATCACGGGGAAACCCTCTTAAGCAGCAGGATTGCGCCAGACATGGCGACGCCCGCAAACACAAAGATTGATACAAGAGCAACAATTGGTGAGAATGGAAGGCTTTCTGCCACACCTGCCATCCCGCCAACCATGGCGTTGGCATCCAGTGCAGACAGGTTGAACAAGCGGAACGCATCTGCCGGGTTTGCCAAAAGAGCAAACGGGAAGACGCTGGAGGCAAAGAAGCCTTCGCTGTCAGCAACCAATGCACCGAGCAAGGCAAGATCGTAAAGCACGATCAGAACAAGCCAGATGCCAATTGCCATAGCAGCTGCTGTTGTCACCTGACGGACAAGTGAGCTGACAACGTAGCCAAGCGAGAGGAAAGCGAACCCAAGAACAGTCGAAGTTGCGATAAGGCGCGCAAAGTCAATAAAACCACTGGTGTCGCCCCCGCCGGTAAATGTCAGCATCAATGCTGTTGAGCCATAACCAAGTGTGAGTGCAAGAAGCAGGACACAGGTGTGGCCAACGGCTTTGCCGATGAGGAACTCGCTCCGGGTTATTGGGGAGGAGAAAATCAGCAGCAAGGTGCCGCGTTCGATTTCCCCGGCAACCGCATCAAAGGCCAGCAACAGTGCGATCAGCGGCACCAGATAGACAGACAAGCTGGCGAGGGAGGCCACTGTGATGGTCATACGGCTTACATCAAGCGTGCCGGCAGGGGCTGAGCCGAGCAAGGCCAGCGCCAGTGAGAAGGCGCTCAGGATTATGACAGATAGCAGGATCCAGCGGTTGCGCAGGCCGATGCGGAACTCTTGATGAGCTACAGTCAAGATACGTTGCAACATATCTTAAGCCTCCCCTGTTCTGTCTTCTTGGTGCGCTTTTTCAGAGAAGTGCTTATAGACGTCATCCAGTGTTGGCAGATGGACATCGATATCCTCGATCATCGCGCCAAGACTGGTGACAGCTGCAATTCTCGCGATCTTGTCTTCGTGAGCACACATGATCTCTACGGAGCGGCAATTAACGGGAGTTCCACCCAGTCGATCAGCAAGTTGCTCTGCCGGTTCATCTTTTGACTTCACCTTCAGCCTGATTGGCAGTCGTGCCGCCGTGCGCAGGTTTTTCAGCGTGTCGTTGGCGACCAGTCTGCCTTGGGACATGATCAGGATGCGATCCGTGCGGGCTTCCATTTCTGTCAGAGCGTGAGATGACAGCAGCACGGTGGCCCCGTTTGCGGAGATCTCGGTCACCAGATCATAAAAGTTCTGGCGGGAGATGGGATCAAGACCGCTGGTCGGCTCATCAAGCAGAACCAGTTTAGGTGTTCCGATCAGGGCCTGAGCCAGTCCCAGACGTTGGCGCATACCCTTTGAGTATGTTCCGATGCGGCGGCGGCCCGCTTCTGCAAGGCCGACGCGTTCAAGCAAACCAACGGCTTTCTTGGCGTCCTCGCCTTTAAGTCTGGCGTAGTATTTGAGAACCTCGACACCTGTCAGAGTTCTTTGAAAGGCGACAGATTCAGGCAGGAACGCGGTGGATGCGCGTGCTTTATCACTGCCGGGCTGCGCGCCCAAAACTTCAATCCGTCCTTCTGTCGGGGTCAAAAAGCCAAGCGACATCTTGAAAAATGTCGTTTTGCCTGCCCCGTTGTGCCCGAGCAGCGCTACCCTCTCTGCGCTTCCCAGCTCAAAAGAAAGGTCTTTAACAGCATCCCGTCCATCGAAGGTTTTGCGCACGTTCTCCGCGCGAAGAACTGTTGTGTTCATCTTCTTGCTCCTACCTTCGGCAGTGTTATCTCCGGAGGATGCATCAGTGGTTTTGTATCCACGATGCCGCCTGGCAAAAGCGCCGGGAACTGCGACTGTGTCCAACTGAGAAGCTGAACCGCAGGGCTACCGGTGAGCAGTTTTGCAGAGGGTTGTGTCCAGAGAATTTGGTCGACCATGTCGTTTGGCCGATAGGCGGTGTCGGCTATTCCATCTCCGTTCATGTCAAAGGCTGAGTGGTCACTCCAGAAATTCCCCCTACCCTCGTACGTCCACTCCAGGTGACGTGTGCCCACGTATTTGACCTGTGTTTTGTTTCCAATAAAGGCGTTGTTGGAGAATTTGTTTCTGGCGGAACCCGCTGTGAAGTGAACTCCGATTTCGCAGCGCTCAAACCTATTACCGTCAATAATGTTCTTGTTGGCGTTATACATAAAGATGCACTTTTCCGGAGACGCTTTGACGTAGTTTCCGGTGATGACCGCGTTGTTGGCGTAGTTCAGCATCAGGCCATGATCGCGATCATCATCAGACGTGTTGCCTGTGATGGTGAGCCTGTCAGAGAACATCAGTGCATAGCCAATGTGATTGCCCACTGATACGTTGTTGGAGATCACGCCCCTGTTGCCATACATGTAGTGCACAGCGAAGCGCACGTTTTCAATGTAGTTATTTCTAAGAGTGTCATTAGGGCTGGTGTTTACAAAGATACCATCCCGGCCATATCGAATGGTGTTGTACTCCGCGACAAGTCCGGGGGCGTTCCAAACGTATATACCGTTGCCGCGCTCGTTGGGGCGCAGGTCCTGACGTCCTTCAATCAGGTTATCGGCAATATAGGCGTCCTTGGGTCCGTGAGCATTCACGCCCACCAAATTGTTGAGGAATTTATTGCCAGTAACTCGGGCACGGTCTGCGTCTTTGGTCAACTTTACGCCAGAATCGATAGTTTCGTTGGAAAGACCTGAACCGGTGATCACCAGTCCATCGACGACCACATCGGGTGCTTCGACAGTAATGACCGAGCCTTTGCCATTGCCCTTAAGCTCTGCACCTGGCTCTCCTTTAAGCACCAAAGACCGGTCGATGACGACCGGTCCCTGATGAATTCCAGCAGAAAGGCGCAAAACGTCTCCGTCCTGCGCCTTTTCCAAGGCGCGGGCTAAGGCATCGGGCTGCGCAGGAACCTTTAGCTCGGCGGCGTGCGCTGTCATGCTCACGCCAACCAGAACCGTCGCTCCCAGCACTATTTGCCAGAACAACCTTGTCATACCCGCTGCTCCCTATGCATCGCGTGGTTCTACGAACATACGACCGCGCATTTCCATGTGCAGTGCATGACAGAACCAATTGCAATAGAACCAGTGAACGCCTGGACGCTCCGCAATGAAGGTCACGGAAGCGGTTGCCTGAGGGGCAACTTCCATCGCTACGCCGTAGTTGGACATACAGAAGCCGTGTGTCAGGTCGTCAATATCATCAATATTGGTGACATAAACGGTGACTTCATCGCCCTGCTTCACAGTGAACTTCTCGAGAGAGAACATTGGCGCAGAAGAGTACATGTACACACGAACTTTGTTACCATCGCGGATAACGTCCTCAGCATCTTCCAGATCAACACCGTCTGCTTCTGCCTGTATAACTGCATCAGCAAACATTGGGTCATCGCGGGTCCATATAGACTCCGGATTTACAAGGTCGCGGCGAACGAGAGTTACGTCATGTGGCTCAGCGAATGCCGGGCTGTCATGAACGAGCACCATTTCGTCACCGGAAATGTCGATCAGCTGCTCGTTTTCTGGCTTCAAAGGACCAACGTTTATGTAGCGGTCTTTGGAGAACTTGTTCAGAGAAAGAAGCCACTTACCGTCCGCATCCAGAGTTTCGCCCATGGTGGTGTGGTTGTGACCTGGCTGATACGCAACATCGATCTTTGAGTGGATTGGATCAACTTCTTCACCGGCGTACTGACGGATCGCTTTGTCGATATCCCACTTCACCATCTGGCTGTCGAGGAACAGTGTGGTGTAGGCAAAGCCGCGGTTGTCGAAGGCAGTGTGGAGAGGACCAAGGCCCAACTCTGGCTCTGCAACAACAGCGGAGCGTGGCTCTGCGCCATCGAACACTGCATCCAGCTTGTCTACATCAATCACGGTTACTGTTGGAGACAGCTTGCCCGCGATCATGACGTGTTTTTTATCCGGGCAGGTGTTACAGCCGTGCGGGTTGTTTGGTATGGGAATGTAGGCGGTGTACGTGGAGCCTTTACGGCCATCAAGAACAGGAACGCCGTTCAGCATCTGGTAGTCGCCGTTTTGAACGCCTTCTTCAATGCGTGCGATGTTGAAGACAACGCAGTGGTCCATCTCAGCCGCAGTCATCTCTGCCAAGTCTACCCCCATCTCTGAGTTGTAGCTGGTAGAGAATGCATACTTGCCCTGATAATCAGCATCACAGTTGTCCAGATTACCGGATACAATGACCTGCCATGCAACTTCCATGGAGTCGCCGTCGATTGCGGAGAAGATGCAGCGGTACTCATCTGGCTCATCAAGGATTCTTCCGTCATTGACCAGTGGAGCTTCGTGCTCACCGTTTGCAAAGATGTAGCCGGTACGAGGCCATTTTTGCGGGCGCATACCATGAATAGCATTTGCATTCGGTACTTCGACAATCTTATCTGTTTTCATGACGTCACAGCGAATACGCGCAACGCGAGTGTTCGCCTTATCATTCACGAAAAGATAGCGACCGTCGTACGTACCTTCTGTAAAGGACATATGGGGGTGGTGAAGGTCGCCGTTATCGTAGGTGTCCTTACCCTGAGCTGCAAGGAATGCCTTGGTCTCTGGCAGAAGGTTTTCGGTCAGAATTTTTTTGGATTCGTTGGTCTGTCCCCAACCTGTTGCAGAACAACGGTTGAATACAGGAACGCGCATCAGTTCGCGCATTGACGGGAGACCCAGAATGCGCATTTCGCCACACTGACCGGATGACCAGAAGCCGTAGTATTCGTCCAGATCACCTGGAGCCACTTCGAAGTCACTGCCTTCTGCTGCCTTTGCTGCAGAAATACCACCAGGAGTATTTGCCACTGCAACAGCACCCAGACCCGCAACTGCAGCTGTGTTAGCTGTACCGCTTAGCAATGCGCGACGTGACAGACCTGTTTCTTTTTTATCAGACATGAAAGTCTCCTTGTTCAGACAGGAAAGGCTCCCTTGTAACTTTCTCGTAGGGAACGGCCTAAGCAGGTGGTGATTTGGCGGAAGTGTTCTCTTCCGTCTTTGAAATACCCGTCTGCGCTTCGAACTTCTTGCGCCTGGCAAGCTTTTTGATGCAGACCGGACATTTATCGTCGCTCTGATACAGAACCTGACAATGCAGGCAGTTCAGGCATTCGTTTGGATTGATGTTTCCCTCAGGATGGATGGCGCCAACCATGCACTCTACTTCACAACGAGCGCACGGGTTTCCGCATTCCTTGTAGCGCTTCAGCCAGTCGAACATGTGCAGGCGCGCCGGAATGGCGAGAGCAGCCCCCAAAGGACAGAGATAACGGCAGTAGAACCGCTCGATGAACAGCCCAGCGGTCAGCAATGCGACTGCAAAGAGCACATAGGGCCACCCACGCTGGAATTTCATAATGATTGCGGTTTTGAATGGCTCAACTTCGGCGTAATGCTCGGCGATTGGCAGTGAGTAAAGTGACAGACCGAACAGACCCAAGAAGATCATATACTTCACGGGCCAGAGGCGTTCATGCAAACCCCATGGCACAGTTATCTGCGGCACTTTGAAGAACTTCGCGATCCGGTTGGTCAGCTCCTGCAATGCGCCGAAGGGGCAAAGCCAGCCGCAGTAGGCGCCACGTCCCCAGAAGAGGAGTGCTGCGGCAACAGAAAACCACAGTAGGAACACCAGTGGGTCCATCAGGAAGGCACTCCAGCTGAACTCGGTTGTCAGCGCTGAGAAAAATGCCAGTACGTTGACAACCGACAGCTGTGCGTTTTGCATCCAGCCGAGCCAGAACAAGACAAAGGTCAGGAAGCCAATGCGGAACCAGAAGGTGAATCTTTCCGACTTCGTAACCTGCATCTGGAAGAAGAAGACGCCTGTCAGAATTGCCAGCGCTACAGCGAGCACCGCGATATCTGCATGGCGGCCATCCCAAATGCGCTGCCACAGTTCTGTTTGATCCTGCTCATCGGCAGCAGCAACCACATTCTGGTTGCTTCCGGCGTCCGCTCCACCTGTAGGCGTGGCCTCTACACTCTTCAGGTACTTCTGCGGCAACTGATAGCCCAGATCAAAGGTCAGGAAGGCCTTGTCAATGGGACCAGTTGCACGTTGCACCAGCACCTGCAAGCGGAACGGTTTGCTGGGATCAAAGCCGGAGTCTGCCGGAATGGTAAAGATATCCAGTTCTTTGAACGTTGGAGCATCACTTGCTGCAATATCGCCCAAACGTTCGTGTTGGCTATCTCTGAAGCGAACTGAAACGTCGTTCTGGATCAAATGAATGCGGTCAAAGATACCACCTCGTACGTAGCCTGTGCCCTTGAAGGAATAACGACCACGACCAAGGACTGCGATGGCGTGCTCGCCTTCTTTCAAGCTGTTTTTCAGGTTGTTGTACTCCGCGTCTCCCATGATGGTGCGACCAATGGTGGGGACGTCAACCAGCCCCATATACATATCGAGATAGTCATCAGTATCCGGGCCATTTTCAGGACGCCTGATTGCTTCCGAGTCGCCCTGTTCAACGAATGCGGCGTTGATTTGCCCAACATCAAGTGTCAGGCGGCGAATAGAACCATCACCAACCAGTGTCATCCAATCGGAGACTTCAGTCTTGTCCGGATCAATCTCGAGTGTTGGTCCTGCGTTTGCATTAGCGCTTTGGAGGCCACCTATTCCAAGGGTGCGCGCCACTATCAAGCTCGCTCTCACAATAGAATCGTCAATCACCAAGATGGTGACTGTTGCGCCAGAGATAATGTCGAGGTCATGGGCAGAGCCGCCCTGCTCGGCTTCCTTCTTGATATCGAGACCGGCGTAGTTTTCGGTAACCTGTTCGATCTCGCTTTCAGGAATACCAACCAGAACGATCGGCTCGGCGTGTTGTACCAACTGAACGCTCGTCAGTATTCCATCCGTGTCGATGCCAACCAGCGTATCAATCGGTTTCCCGGAATATCCTGTTGTGGAGACAAGGTCGGTGGTTAGAAAGACCCAGCCTAACACCTCATCCCCGGCCATGGCTGGCAGCACAGGGATGTCCTCACGCAGTTCTCCATATCTGTCGGCAGCGGGGAAAAATTCCGTAACCGCAACCTTCTCCGCATAGTCTAGAATACGTTTTGAAGATTCCACAGCAGCGGTCGCATAGCTCGACACACTGACAAAGAACAAAAAAATTAAAAGGAAGGTAGTGCGCAACCTGATTGCTTGCATTCCAAGACACCTTAACTTACGCAAGGTAAGATGTTCTAGGATAGGGGCAATTGTATGACCTTGATAACTTTGACATAAATCAAAAAAGAGAGGTCATCTGGCAGTGGACTGGCCTACGAAAAGTGGAGAGCCTTTATCTCACAATTTCTGTGCTGCCTCTCGAACGTAATTGCCGAATGATAGCCTAACGCTGCGTGTCTTCAATATTGCCCTTGCCGCTCATGGAAAGGTTGATGCTGTGCGTTTTCGAGAGCCGCTAACGAGGCCACTTTATTCGAACCTGTCATAAAAAAGCCGCCGGTCTACTGCTCGCAAAGCAAGCAAAAGGCCGACGGCTTTAGTATGAGACTTTATTACTCTCCCACAAAAATCCTGTCTGATCTGCGAACCGATTACTCGACGGTGACAGACTTGGCCAGATTCCGTGGTTGGTCCACATCTGTGCCCATGAAGACAGCCGTATGGTAGGCGAGCATCTGCAATGGCAGCGCATAGATGACAGGTGCCAAAATTTCAGGAACCTCCGGCAAAATTATCATCTGATCAGGTGCAACACCGACTGCCGCTGCACCTTTTTCGTCCGTGAACAAGGCAATCTCACCGCCGCGCGCGGCCACTTCCTGCATATTGGAAACGGTTTTCTCGTAAACACTATCAAAAGGCGCCACCACCACAACCGGCATATTTTCGTCAATCAGCGCGATCGGACCATGCTTCAACTCACCAGCTGCATACCCCTCAGCGTGAATATATGAGAGTTCTTTCAGCTTCAACGCACCTTCAAGCGCCAGTGCGAAGTTGGTGCCGCGACCAAGGAACAGCGCATGGTGCTTCTTGGCCATCCACGGGGCCATCTTCTCAATCTGCGGCTCCAGCTTCAAAGCCTTCATTGCGCGCGCCGGCAGCTCTGCAAGTGCCCCTACCAGCTCCTTTTCCTTATCTGCACTCAAGTGTCCGCGCTGGCGGCCTGCAAGAACCGCAAGGCTGGCAAGAACGGCCAACTGGCAGGTAAAGGCTTTGGTAGAGGCAACACCAATTTCAGGCCCAGCAAAGAGCGGGAAAACCAGATCAGATTCACGAGCAATAGTGCTTTCAGGCACGTTCACAACCGCACCAATGGTCATGCCCTGCTCTTTACAATAACGAAGCGAAGCAAGTGTATCTGCCGTTTCACCTGACTGGGAGATAAACAGTGCCAAATCTCCTTCCGCAAGCGGCATCTCCCGATAGCGGAACTCGGAGGCAACATCAATATCAACCGGAAGGCGCGCGTACTTCTCAAACCAGTACTTTGCAGTCAACGCCGCATAAAAGGCAGTACCACAAGCTGAAATCACTAGACGGTTAATCTTGGAGAAATCGAAATCGTTACCCTCCGGCAGACTAACCTGGCCCTCGCTGAACTTCAGATACTGGGACAGCGCATGCCCCAGCACTTCAGGCTGCTCATGAATCTCTTTGGCCATGAAATGGCGGTAGTTTCCCTTATCCATCATGGAGGAACTAACGCTGGAGGTCTGAACCGCACGCTCAACAACCGCATCGTGCTCATCGAAGATCTGGGCACCCGCGCGTGTAACAACCACCCAATCTCCTTCTTCAAGGTAGCTGATACGGTCCGTGAAAGGCGACAATGCAATCGCGTCAGAACCGAGGAACATCTCGCCTTCGCCATACCCCACAGCCAGCGGAGAACCACGGCGAGCGCCAATCATCAGGTCATCATGATCTGCAAACAAGAAGACCAGAGAAAATGCGCCCTTCAAACGACCAAGAATTGCCGCAACCGCATCTTGCGGAGATTTGCCGCTTTTCACTTCCAGAGAAACAAGGTGCGCAACAACTTCACTATCAGTCTCGGTGGAAAGACGTACACCCGCACCGCGAACATGTTCACGCAGCTCAAGGAAGTTCTCGATAATGCCGTTGTGCACCACCATGATGCCCTCAGAGGCGTGTGGGTGCGCGTTCTCAACGGTCGGAGCCCCATGGGTTGCCCAACGAGTATGTCCAATCCCACTGTTGCCGGAAAGCGGATTGCTATCAAGCAAGGCTTCCAGATTACGTAGCTTGCCCTTTGCACGCCGACGAGCAAGTTCGCCATTCTCAACAGTTGCAATACCGGCAGAATCATACCCGCGATACTCAAGCCGTTTCAGCGCGTCAACCAGCAGTGGTGCAACAGGTGTCTGCCCCAAAATACCTATGATACCGCACATATATGTTCTCCTTGTAATCCCCTCTCGCAACTGCTGCGAGCACCTTCAATTTGGCTAGTCTTTTGCCTGATGCCTCCGTGCGAGGGAAATCAATCCGTGTTTCGTTTCGTTACAACTTGAGGATAAATGATATAAACACTGCGCTCATTGGCAGTATAAAACACCACTACTCAGCCCTTTCTTAAGGCCTTTGCCGCAGACAGTTTTTTACGCATAGCAGTGGCGCGGCCTTCTTTGTTCACTTGCTGGCTTCGGCTTATCGCCAATGCATTTTCCGGTACATCGGCAGTCACCACAGATCCAGCAGCAACAAACGCACCATCACCCAGTTTCAAAGGAGCGACCAACACACTGTCTGACCCGATAAAGCTGCCGGCGCCAATATCTGTATGGTGCTTCAGATAGCCGTCATAGTTGCAAGTGATCGTCCCCGCGCCGATGTTGGACTTTGCACCGATACGCGCATCACCAATGTAAGAAAGGTGATTAACCTTGGCACCGGCCTCCACCTGCGCATTCTTGATCTCAACAAAGTTGCCCACATGAGCCCCCTCGCCAATCTCAGCACCCGGACGCAGCCGTGCGTAAGGACCAACAATTGCCTCAGCGCTGACATGAGCCTGCTCCAGATGTGAGAACGCGCGGATCCGCGCACCGCCATCTACATGAACACCCGGACCAAACACAACGTTTGGCTCAACAACTACATCAGGCCCAATCTCGGTATCGTAGGAGAAGTAGACAGTATCAGGTGCCTGCAGAGTGACCCCGTTCTCCATAAAGGTTTCGCGCTGCACCTGCTGGAAGACCGCTTCACAAGAAGCAAGTTGAGCCCGATTGTTGATGCCCTGAACTTCCTTCTCGTCTGCCAGTTCAGAAACTACCCGCATCCCTTTACTGCGCGCAATTTCAACAGCATCAGTGAGGTAATACTCGCCCTTGGCATTGTCGTTTTTGATCCCGGCAATCAGTTCAGGCAACGCATTTCCCGTAAACGCCATAATACCAGCGTTACACAGAGTTGCGCTACGTTCATCGTTACTTGCATCTTTTTCTTCACGAATTGCAACAAGTTCGCCATCGCTTTCCAAAAGGCGCCCATACCCAAACGGGTTTGCAGCTTCAAAACCGAGAACTACAACATCAGCACCACTAGATAAGCGCTCGCGCAGGCGGTGCAGCGTTTCTGCTGTGACCAGCGGTGTATCCCCAAAAAGAACCAGAACATGATCTGAAGTATCTTGGTATGCCGCCTCCGCCGCCTTCACTGCATGTGCGGTACCCAACCGGTCCACTTGAACATGGCAGCTCGCATGCGGCACTCGGGCCAATACGTGCTCTTCCAGCTTGGGCATCTCAGGCCCTACCACAACGGCTACCTTATCCGCCCCAGCAGCGACAACCGAGTTCAGCACATGCCCCACAAGCGGAAGCCCGCCAATTTCATGCATCACCTTTGGCAAGGTCGAACGCATACGCGTTCCTAATCCAGCAGCCAGAACAATTGCCAAACAAGAACTATTGGACATGCAAACCCCTTGGGTTACCTAGAATTATAAACTGACAGGCAAATTGCACGAGACCATTGTTATTTCAAAGAATAACCCAGTGCTTTCACCAAGAAAATCAGCGCACCCCCAAGAGATAGCAGGCAGGGCTTAAAAGATCCTCCTAAGTTACGTTTGCACTTTATTAACCATAAAAGAAACAATGTAATTCATAGAATAACGATAGGATTCGATTTGGAGGCAGTGGAAGCGTTGCGACTTCCTCATAAAATCAAAGAGTTACAACAAAAACCCAAAGTACTGCAAGAACGTGTAACCGTACTTGCATGGGGGGTTGCTGCGCTCTCGTTTGTCGCCCTTGCAACCTCTGCAGTGCAAATGCCGGGCAAATTTACTCATGAGGCTCCCACGCATACACAGGTGGCACTCCACCTTCCAACCCCCGGACCCGTCGCCACAACTGCCTCCACAGGCGGCCAGAAACCAATGGCTTCCATCCAGATGTATAGCAACGCTGGACAAGTCGAATCGAAGAACAACCCGCAAACCTCAGAGGAACTACGCGCAATCCGAGAGGAAATCATCTCGCTACGCCGCTCATTGCTGCGCCTCACTGAGCAAAATCGCAGACTGTCGCACAAGCTCCAAACCCTTGATACTGCCACCATGCATGCGCAAGCTGAGCCCAAGCCCAATCCTATACCGCCCCAGAAGACCGAAAACACCCAGCAGAAGACTGTTACACCAATTGAAACTTTCCCTGCGTCTGAGCTCTCGCAGAAACACAAGCCCACTAACACCGCAGGCCCCTTGCCCGAGATGATACTCTCCGAAATCGTTGCAGTCCCGACCGTCACACCACCTAAAGAACCTGCACCTGAACTTGTTATCCAACTTCACACAAAGACAATAACACCCGAACTACCCAAATTTCACAAAACCCCAGCAGCAGGCAAATTACGTCAGTCCGGTGCACAGAAGATCATGCGTACATCCTTCGCGATTGAACTGGGCAATTTTGAAGATGCCACCACGGTTGAGAACCAGTGGCGTGAGCTGATGGAAACCAAACCACTCCTGTTGGGTGACCTGACAAAACGCGTCTCAGCAACAAACACAAATGGCGCAACGCAGTACACGTTGACAGCAGGCCCCTTCTATAATGCTGCGGATACCGCTTTAGTCTGTGCAAGGCTCGCACGAGAAAAAGTCAATTGCTCGCCCACGACTTTCTAATAGATTACCAGCATCTTTTACACTTAAGGCCTAAGAGAGACGCCAAAGATGAGCAGTTGAGCTCGCTCGGCGCGTTCCAGGTCACATCGGAATATTACGCGTGCCTAATTCATCAGCGAACTCATATGGGCCTTCAACGTACGCCCTGTTGTTTCTCATGCCCATATTCATGAGTTCCAATATCATTATTGCCAAGCCCGCCCTGACACATACAGAGCCGTGGACCCTCGCGTTTTTCAGGTGGGGCCTTGCCTCACTTATTCTGTTGCCGTTCACCTACCGCGAATTAAAAGCTTCCCTGCCCCTGATCCGTAAAAACCTAAAGCTCCTCGGCTTCATGGCGTTTCTGGGCATGTGGGTCTGCGGTGCAATTGTGTATCTGGCACTAAAGGAAACCTCTGCTACCAACGGCACACTTATCTATTCAGCAGCCCCTGCGCTCATCCTCGCACTTGAATGGCTCTTCAGAGGTCGCACTGTGGCCCTGCGAGAGTTTGCGGGCATCATGCTTGCCATCGCCGGCGTGTCCATCATCGTCACCAAGGGTTCCCTTGGCAATCTTTTAAGCCTGCAGTTTAACAGCGGAGATCTACTGTTTGCGCTGTGTACATTGAGTTGGGCAGTCTATTCAGTACTTATCAAGAAGAGCCAGCTCCAGAGCATGTCAACCGCGCCTCTATTTGCGACCATTGCCATTCTTGGCACAATCACTTTGGCACCGTTCGCAATAATCGAAATGGCAATCACTTCATCCGTGCCCAACACCGCCGAAGTCTGGACCTCCATCGCAGGCGTTGTTCTCATTGCCTCGCTCGCCTCATTTCTGACCTACCAGTTCAGCATTCGTACCGTTGGTCCGTTTATCGCAGGAATGTTCATGTACCTAATGACACCCTACGGCGTCGCCATGGCGGTCCTGTTTCTGGGCGAACAACTTCAGACATTCCACTATCTCGGCTTTATACCCATAATGGCAGGTCTCTTGCTGGCCACCCTGCCAGCAAACACGTTTCGGAAAAGGGCAAGCACCTAACGCACCCGACGCATCTAAAAGAAGTCCGGACAACAAAAAAGCAGGCGCAAAGCCTGCTTTTTTCATCTCTAAATGTAATCGGTAGCCTAGCCGATCTGAGAGAAGATCGGGAACGTATCCAGCAGCCAGAAAGAAAACGCCTGAATGTAGCCAGTCAGGAAACCAACACCGGTGAGTACCAGGAATGCACCCATAACCTTCTCAACCTTGCCCATGTGTTTGCGAAAACGTGACATGAAGCCCATGAACGGTCCTGCAAACATTGCAGCGATCAGGAACGGAACACCGATACCGAGCGAATAAGCGGAGAGCAGAATAACCCCCTGATTAACAGAGGCCTGCGTTCCTGCAATCAGAAGGATACTCGCCAGAACCGGACCGATACATGGCGTCCACCCAAAGCCGAACGCGAGTCCCATCAGATAAGCACCACCCAAGCCACCCGGTTGACGATCAATCTGCACACGCGCTTCGCGGTAAAGAAACCCGATCTTGAAGGCACCGAGGAAATGCAAGCCCATGATGATGATCATGGCACCGGCCAAATAGGCAAGATACTGCGAATACTGCAAAACATACTGACCAAGGAACGAGGCACTTGCGCCAAGCAGCACAAACACCGTCGAGAACCCGGCAACAAAGCACATAGCAGCAACCATGATCCGGTTACTCTGCGCTGCGCTCTTTTCATGGCTCGTCACTTCTTCAATGGACAGGCCAGCGATGTATCCCAGATAGGGCGGTACCAGCGGTAAAACGCAGGGAGATACAAAAGACAAAATGCCCGCGAAAAATGCACCCCAAAGAGTGATGTCTTGCAACATATAGCTTTCCTAATTCCGTTTGGAATGCATCTGTAGAGCCTGACGTATTCGCACAAAGAGTGCGCACTTACATCATAGACCTGCACAGATGAACAAGGCTTATATATACAATTATGCCGGAAGTTGGATGTGTTTTGTCAAACAGGCAAGAAAATCTGCGACACTTTTTGGTGAACGGCAATCAAGAATACCTGATTGCCGCTCACGAAACCACTGGGATGACCCTTAGGCCTTGTCCCTAACAACCAGAACAGACTGGCTGGCATGGCGCACAACGCGGGCAGCGTTTGGCCCTAGCAGAAAGTCCTTAAGCTCAGGACGATGTGAAGATAGAACAATCAGATCAGTGCCCAGCTTGTTCGCTGCACCTGTGATCTCCTCGTAAATTGTACCATGGGCGATATGCCCCTTCACATCCAGTTCCTCATCGGGAAGCTGCGTATCCAGAAACGCCTCAAGAGCTTCGCGCGTGCGCTCAAGGGCTTCGGTCTCAAACTCCTTGGCAAAAAAACTACCGACAATAGATTTGCCAAAATCGGGTAGAACCGTCACCACATGAAGCTGAGCTTTGTAATAACGAGCCAGATCAACAGCCACGGGAAGCGCAGTTTTCCAGCTACTTTCTTCGTTCAAATCCAAAGGTAGCAAGATATTGGAGTACATTTCCCAACTCCTTAAAAATTATAGTTCGTGGCACAGCCCGCTTAAAAAGCGGGCTGTGTTTGGCGTCGGCGTTGAAGCATAACAACCAGCAATAGCAAGAGCAAAGCTGGAATGTAGAACAGCTCTTGTGGCATCCGCTCTGCATTAACCTGCGTGCTTACGATCTGAACCGGATTATCCGCGTAAAAATCAAAGTCCTGCAGTTTCTCGGCAAACTCAGTACCAGGGAATGGTTCATCAACCGCCATTGTATCGTTATCATCCATCGTGATCAAACCAGCCGCTTCAAGCCGTGCTTCAGCGCCTTGTTCATCTCCGATAGTGAGCGGCAGTGTCAATGTCAGGGTCTTGTCCATGTCATCAAAATCAGGACCTGCGAGGTTTAGACGCACCATATCACCCGGCTGTGCCTCATCAATCATCTCAACAATGCCAGAACCAGTCGCAGTTACAAACGGGCTCTGAACCTGATTGAGCCAGAAGTCCGGACGGAACAATGTAAAGGCGATCAACAGTAGTGCTGCAGATTCCCAAAGACGGGACCGGGCAAAGAAGTACCCTTGCGTCGCCGCTGCAAACAACATCATGGCGACCACAGCGATAATGAAGACGAAGACCGCCTGCAAGGCCGTAACGTCAATCAGAAGCAGATCGGTGTTGAAGATGAACAGGAACGGCAGAGCCGCTGTACGCAGCGAGTAAATGAAGCCCTGAACACCAGTCTTGATCGGATCACCACGGCTGATCGCGGCCGCCGCAAAGGCCGCAAGCCCCACAGGAGGCGTCACATCCGCCATGATACCGAAGTAGAAGACGAAGAAGTGAACCGCAATCAGCGGCACGAGGAAGCCAGTCTGTTCACCCAGATCCACCACCACAAGTGCCATCAACGAGGACACAACGAGGTAGTTAGCCGTAGTTGGCAACCCCATACCAAGGATCAAGCTCATCACCGCAACCAGAACCAGCATGAGCAGCAGATTGCCACCGGATAGGAACTCAACAAGCGCGGCAATCATCTGGTGCATACCGGTCAAAGACACCGTACCCACAATGATACCAGCAGCAGCCGTTGCAACCGCAATACCGATCATGTTACGCGCGCCGCCAATCATGCCCTCGGCAAAATCAACGATACCCTGCCATGTACGGCCAGCCTGGGATTCACCACGGAAGAAGGCTTTCAGCGGATGCTGTGTCACCACGATGAAGATCATCGCCATAGTTGCGTAGAACGCAGACAGGGATGGTGAGAAGCGCTCAACAAGAATACACCAGATCAGAACAACGATCGGCAGGATGAAGTAGTAACCGGTACGGCCAACGTCACCAGCAGCCGGAAGTTCTGTAACCGGCGCATTTGGGTCATCGACCTCAAGATCAGGAACCTGAGCGGCGATGTATAGCAGCCCCAGATAACCAATAGCAAACAGCAGCAGAACGACAGGGAACGTCAGAGACGGGAATGCAGTCTTCGTCCAGCCCAGACCATAATAAACAGCAAGACCAACAATTGTGATGCCGATAAAGCCGGTCAGAACGCCAATCAGACGCTGCATCACGGTGACATGCGTAGGTGGCTTAGGCAAACCTTTCAGGTTCATCTTCAGCGCTTCAAGGTGCACGATATACACCAGAGCAATATACGAGATGACTGCTGGAATGAAGGCGTGAATAACAACCTGATGGTAGCTGGTGCCGGTAAACTCAGCGATCAGAAACGCTGCCGCACCCATAACAGGCGGCATCAGCTGGCCATTCACAGAAGAAGCAACCTCAACTGCACCCGCCTTTTCAGCCGGGAATCCGGTCCGCTTCATCAGTGGAATGGTGAAAGTACCAGTGGTCACAACGTTCGCGATGGACGAACCTGAGTAAAGACCACTCATTGCAGACGCCAGAACTGCAGCTTTAGCAGGACCACCACGCAGGTGACCAAGAAGCGCGAAGGCAGCTTTAATGAAGTAGTTGCCTGCTCCGGCCTTTTCCAGCAAAGAGCCGAAAAGAACGAACAGGAAGATCATGGAAGCCGATACGCCAATGGCAACACCAAAGACGCCCTCCTCCTGGATCCAGTAGTGCCACATGGCCTTACCATAGGAAGCACCACGCCACTGAATCACCTCTGGCAGCCACGCGGAATTACCTAACATCGCATACGCGACGAAGACACCCGCGACGATAACCAGCGGCAGACCAAGGCTTCTGTAAACCGCGATCGCAAGCACAGCCAGACCAGTGGTGGCTACAACCATATCCATCTGAGTTGGGAGGCCGGCGCGATCCGCGATCTGATCACGCATGAGCACAAGATACAGACAAGCCGCAGCACCTAAGAACGCGAGGATCCAGTCGTACCAAGGAATGGTATGACGGGGACTGCGGGAAAAGAGAGGGTATGCAAAAGCGGCAAGGACCAAACCAAACGCAAGGTGAATATTGCGCACGTCAGAATTGTCGAAGATAAGCCTGATGCCGAATGTGTCATACAGCCAGAATGGCACGTTTGACGCCACATACAGCTGAAAGACTGACCAAATAAAGGCGATAGCGGCAACCATCACGCCTAGGTTACCAGTTAGGTTTCGTGCACCGGTATCTGCCTGAGCCACCAGTTCCTGCGCATCAACTTGCGCTTTGTGTCGTTCTGGACTCATTCGCACCCCCAAATAAGGTTTCTTCTTTGCCTTAGCTGCAAAGGCAGAGCTAGGAACCTACTAAATCTCGTAGAAGCCAAAAATGCGGGGCAACATTGGCCCCGCATCCTAAGAAAAGCTCGGTTAGATTACATCCAGCCGCGTTCTTTGTAATACTTGACTGCGCCATCATGAAGTGGAGCTGTCAGGGAATCCTTGATCATCTCTTCTTCTTTCAGGTCTTTAAATGCAGGGTGCAGCTTTTTGAAGTCGTCAAAGTTTTCGAAAACAGACTTCGTGATGGTGTAAACTACATCATCCGGAACAGCTGCAGAGGTAACGAACGTTGCGCCAACACCAAAGGTGTTGATGTCTTCTTCGTTGTTGTACATGCCTGCTGGGATCGTAGCTTTACGGTAGAAGGAGTATTTGTCAACCAATTCGTCGATTGCCGGACCTTCAACGTTCACCAGCTGCGCATCACAGGTGCTTACAGTTTCCTGAGTAGATGCGGATGGGTGACCAACCAGCCAGTAGTAAGCGTCGATCTTGCCGTCACAAAGAGCAGCACCAGCTTCAGAGGACTTCAGCTCGGTTGCCAGAGACAGATCATCAGTGCTCACAATGCCTTCTCTTTCAAGAAGCTGCCATGTAGCGTACTGACCGGAGCCAGCATTACCGATGTTAACTTTCTTACCCTTAAGGTCAGTGTAGTTGTTTACGCCAGAACCTTTGGTCGCAAGCATTGTTACTGGCTCTGGATGCACAGCAAACACTGAGCGCAGATCACCATATGGCTTGCCTTCCCACTGAGAGCGACCTTCGTATGCGTTCGCCTGAACGTCAGACTGAGCAACACCGAACTCCAGCTCACCATTCTGGATGGTGTTGATGTTGTAAACAGAACCACCAGTAGATTCCACGGAACAACGAATGTCGTGTTCGCGGCGAGTTTTGTTTACAAGACGACAGATCGCGCCACCGGTTGGGTAGTAAACGCCGGTCACACCACCAGTGCCGATGGATACAAAACGAGTTTCTGCCGAAGCACCAGATGCAGCACTCACCGCAATCAACGCAGCCCCAACTGCAACATTGCTAAATTTCATAGGAACCTCCACTTATGTTGTAATTGCACGATCCCGTAGCTCACGGTACCGCTAATAGGAATTCTTTGTGTCTTAAGCACCGGACACGTCCATTTCCCACTGGCACAGAATGAAAGATGCCAAAAGCGGGGAAATACGTACACACCTATTCCTTGGATTGCCAGCAAACTCTTAAAGCCGCTTAAAACGACCAAGCTGAGCACCAATTAATTTAACGAGTTGTTTTAAAAAGCTTTTTTATTATTTATAAGCATAGCACATATTTGAAAGCCCCACAGATATCTCATCAAAAAAGGGCAAAATTTAGATAATACTTCAGAAAACTGAGTACTCCTTCCACAAAATAGTATACTAAGGTATTACATTATCTATGAAGTTTCACGTGACACTTTCTCAGACTTTTCTACGGATTTTTACATAGTTAATTAATTTTGAAACTGAAAGAAACGAGGGTATCAGACACCCGCTCTATACAAACTGCAAACCCTCAATCGGACGCACTTCCCTTCCCTACAGCGTGACCACCACCATGAAGACCGGAGCATCACCCAAGTGCGATTTAGAGCTTGTCTCTAATAATTAGAACAGCTCAGCAAAAGCCTAAGAACGGGGAGCAACAGATAAAAGCTCATCCATCCCAATAATCAAAACGCACTGTGTGGAAAATAAAAAAAAGCTCTTGCGCTAAGCCCCTGCAATCCTTAGAAGACCCCTCACAGGCAGCGACCTAGCGGTCACGCCCAAGAGCCCGTAGCTCAGCTGGTAGAGCAACTGACTTTTAATCAGTAGGTCCACGGTTCGAACCCGTGCGGGCTCACCATTTAATCTCATGGTGTAAAACGAGATTTCACAAAGCTCCCACTCGGGGGCTTTTTGTGTATCAGGGCTCCGCAACCAAGAAATACGGGTTTGTCCAGTTAAGTAAGAACGTTTGGACATCCCCCCCCCTTCATACTCGCCCAATCCTCCATTTAAGTGAACTCTCTTCACTTACCTACTTCAAACACGAGAAAAGTGCATTACGTTCTGTCTGCACAATTCAATTTCTCGGGTAATCAAATGAAATTTAATTATAAGAACCCAACCAAACTGCTGTTTGGACAAGAAAAGATCTCTGAAATTCGCGATCAGATCCCAGCAGGAAGCCGTATTCTGCTGGCCTATGGTGGCGGGTCCATCAAAACCAACGGTGTATATGATCAGGTGATAAGCGCGCTCAACGGATTCACGACCGTTGAATTCTCTGGCATCGAAGCCAACCCGGAGTTCGAAACCCTCGAAAAAGCAGTCAAACTCGTCACCGAGCAGAAACTTAATTTCATTCTCGCGGTCGGCGGTGGGTCAGTAATCGATGGCTGTAAGTTCATCGCCGCTGCCGCTCACTATGATGGTGATCACTGGGACATCCTAACCGGCAAACACCGTGTTCAAAAAGCAATACCACTTGCGTCAGTTCTCACGCTGCCCGCGACAGGTTCTGAATCAAACGGCAACTCGGTCGTCACCCGGAAGGCCACTGGCGAAAAACGTGCGTTCGCGTCTCCGCATGTTCTGCCGATCTTCTCGGTTCTAGATCCCGACACGATGAAAACGCTGCCAGACCGCCAACTCAAGAACGGTCTGGTCGATGCGTTCATTCACGTCTGCGAGCAATATCTGACCTACCCCGCTGGCAACCTGGTACAGGATGGCTATGCCGAAACCCTGCTTCGTACGCTTGTACAGTTGGGAGAGAGCTATCCGGATCGCGATTCAGATGAGTGGCGCGCAAATCTCATGTATGCGGCCAACCAGGCCCTCAATGGGTTGATCGCTTGCGGCGTACCACAAGATTGGGCCACCCACCAGATCGGTCACGAGCTGACGGCTTCTTTCGGTATCGACCACGCACGAACCCTCTCCATCATCCAGCCAAGCCTGCTACGCAACCAGATCGAACCAAAGCGCGCCAAACTGGAGCAGATGGGACGTACTGTCTTTGCCCTTCCTCCATCTAAGGACTTGGCTGAAAAGACCGTCGATGCCATCGAAGCGTTCTATCAGAAACTGGGCATGCCGGTACGCCTATCTGAGGCGAACATCACCGATCAAAGCGATGTTGATGCTCTCCTTCAAACCATCGAAAGCCGCGACTTCCTGAAAGCCATCGGCGAGCACGGCGAGATCACACCCGAGACAATCAAGGATATCCTGCATTCCGCACGTTAATCCCAAAATCAAAAAGCCCGCCGCGCACTGGCGGGCTTTTTTGTGCATACAGCCTACACCCGGTGAAATCTCAAGTGACAAGCATATCTCGCAGCCACTACCCATTGTGAGATATCAGGTAGTCCGTATTGTAAGTCCAAGAACGCTTTTCGAAAATAATGAGGGAGAACGGGTATGTTGCAGCTGTCCGATACTCAAACCAAGAATGCCCTACCCTTCGGCCCGCTGGTAGAAGCCCTACGCGCCATGTTCAGGGAAGGCTGTGAAATGCCGGTACGCCACCACCATACCATGGCGGTGCCGAACAAAGCAGACGCCACATTGTTGCTTATGCCAGCCTGGCAATCCAGCTCCTACTTCGGCGTCAAACTGGCAAGCGTCTTTCCCAGCAATGCAGACGTGGGAGAACCAGCCGTCTCCGCCACCTACCTGCTTTCCCACGGTACAAACGGAACCCCGCTGGCACTGATCGACGGCGGTGAACTAACAGCTCGCAGAACAGCTGCTGCCTCCGCGCTTGCCGCCGACTACCTCGCTCGCAAAGATGCAAGCGTCCTAACCATGGTTGGCACCGGCCGCCTCTCTGCCAATCTCATCGAAGCACACTGCACGACAAGACAAATCGAGAAAATCTATCTTTGGGGCCGCAATTTTGAAAAAGCAAAGCAAAAGGCTACCGAGTTGAGCGCAACCCTCGGCTTAAAGATCGAGGCTGAACGATCTCTAGAGACTGCTGTCGGACAAGCACATATCGTTTCTGTTGCAACCTTGTCCAACGCACCACTCATCAAAGGAGAATGGCTCGCGGAAGGATGTCATTTGGATCTAGTGGGCGGCTTCACCCCCAACATGCGTGAGGCAGACGACACAGCAATCTCCCGCTCGCACGTGTTCGTGGACACCCGCAGCGGCGCTATGACAGAAGCCGGTGACCTGACAGTTCCATTAGCAAATGGAACACTGAAACCAGAGGACGTTGTGGCTGACCTGTACGATCTGACACGCGGCCATCATACGGGCAGAACCAGCGACACAGAAATCACCTTCTTTAAATCAGTGGGCGCAGCTCTTGAGGATCTGGCAGGTGCAATCCTCGCCTATGAAAACTCAAAGGAACTCCTGAGCGCCTAAGAAATCCAGACACAGCCTAACTATCCATGACAGTATCGGGCCAAGAAACGCTGCCGCATCTCTGCGGTTCTAAAATGCGTAAAATGCGCCCCGCGCTGCATGGAAACCACCGGCTGATAGTGCAGTAACTCGATTTCTCTTGCTGGAATTGGCCTCAGACTATCCAATACGTACTGCTCCCCCTGAAACTTAACAGAGGTCACCGCATGAACTGCTTGCCTGCGACTGTCCTGAACCACAATGAGCCGTAGTGTTTCTTCCGCGTAGCCCAGCGCTAGCAGGCTGAAATACTTGGCAATGGCATAGTCCGCGCACTCTCCGTCAGACCCCAAAAGATGCAGCGGTGCACGCCATTCAGTTGAAGGCCCAGCAGAAACAGATTGCGGATTAGACCCAGCACTCTCATTGATGAAAGAATTGAGCAAAGATAGCTGCCGAAGTGATTTGCTTTGCCCAGCCTTGCGAAGAATACGGGACCAAGCCTCAACAGGCCCAACACCGCGAACGTCACCAGCCATGCATTGCTTGAGCTGTTCCAGCTGTTGCTCACACTCTGGTAACACCGACTGCCATTTCCGAAAAGCGCTGTTATTGCCACCGCTGATCTCAACTGAGCCGAATAATCCAAAATTTTCGGAATCTTTTTGCGTACTCGGGCGCGCAAATTTCGCCAAGGAGAATAAACGGCGGCGGCGCACCTTATCGGGATAATCAAGCTGCAGGTTCCGCGCTTGCCCTTTGGACATGCTGGAGACAATCCCGGTCAAAAAGGCAGTTTTGACCACCATGCCTATCAAGCCGCGCCGCAGCACCCCATTCTTCCTACGATGCTTGCCCCGGTATTCTGGATGAGCCATATCGCGTTACCGTTCTCTAAGCGCCTCCTCACGCACACGATTAACCGGTTTAAGAATGTAGGAAAGCACACTCTTTTCTCCGGTAAAAATATCGACGGAGGCTACCATCCCCGGTAGAATAGGGAGTTTCTTGTTGCCACTTTCTAACTCCGCACGCTTGGTTCTGACGATTACAGAGTAAAACTGCTCGTGAGTAATTTCATCGTAAACAGTGTCTGTAGAAATTCCCTCAACTTTCCCCTCCAGCCCACCATAAACTGAAAAGTCAAAGGCTCTCAACTTCACAAGAGCTGACTGCCCTTGATGGATATAGGCAATATCTTGCGGCTTAACCCTGGCCTCCACCCGCAAATTTTCCTCAACCGGCGCGATGGTCACAAGCTGGTGTACAGGCGGTGCCACCTCTCCAACCTTACTGGCATTAACTGCAATAACGATTCCATCAATTGGAGCACGGATCACTGCGCGATCAACCGTGTCACTTGCTAGCGTGGAAGCAGCGGCAATAATAGTATCAAGCTGCGCCTGAACCTCGCTCAGCTGCGTGCGCGCAGTCTGCCGAAATTCGGTATAAAGTGTTTCAATCTCCTGCTCCGCCTCCTCAACAGCCGCTTTCAAACGACCTTCCGCGACCTGAAGCGCATTAATCTGCCCCTCAAGGTCACCAATCTCCCGCTGTAGCTTCAGCATATCGGTTCGCGGAACAATCTGCTTTTCCGCAAGAGGTGCTTTCAGTTCCCGCTCTTCGTTGGCAAGTTGCAGCAGATCAGTAAGCTTACGCTTCTGGTTCCGGGAGGCCTCCAGCTCCGCAATGCGCTGCGCAACACGTGACTGCTTGATCGCGACCTGCTCCCTCAACCCTCCCAAACTGACCAGAAACAACGAAATCTCAGCTGCGACAACCTGTGAGGCTTGTTCCTGATACTGAGCAGTGTAGGTCAGCTCCTCACCACGCTCTGGCCAGACGGACTGGAACTCAAGACGCTCCCGTGCAATCTCCAGTGCCAGCTGCTTTGCGATCAACTCCCCCAAATTGGAGGAGAACCCGGTATCATCAAGACGGATGAGCACATCCCCTTTCCTAACCAGATCACCTCTCTTGACCAGAACCTCATCAACGACGCCTCCTTCAGGACTGTGAAGAACCTGTATCTTAGCAGAGGGAACAATCCGCCCATCCCCGCGTGCCACTTCTTCCAACTGAGCCACGCTCGCCCAGATAAGAAAGGCAATCAAAAGCAATCCAACCAGAACGATCAAAAGCCGCACACGTGTAATTACCGCATGTTCCAGCCACAAAGACACCTGCACAGCACCGCGTGGAAACCGGTGCAGCTCATAACCAGCACCGAACCGCTTTCGCATCAGCTCCTTCGTTTTCCGCATCAGCTCCTTCGATTTTTGCTTCAGCGGCTTCATCTCTATCAGGCGCAAACAGGATCCCCCTAGAAACTCCCCAACAAGTTCCAGAGGCACGCGGCCAACCGGAATCAAGCTATCCTTACCAAAGGTAACCCTCCTTGGTTTTCCTGAATACTACAGGGATTTATTGCGGAGATTTGCAGGTTGGAAGTGACAGAGACGGTAGAGCCAAAAGAACAGAAGGAAGAAACGCCACCCTCCCAAAAAAAGGAGGCGTCGGACACAGCTGACGCATCTACTCCTACTGAAAAAGAAGAACCGACCCTTGAGACCACAGCACCTGATTCAGAACCACCTGACAACAACGAAACCAAACCCTCGACTAAACCCAAGCCCCCATTCGACAAGGTAACTCCAAACACGCAGCCAATAACCGGGACTGACATCGACTCCCTGCGCGGATGCTTGGAGATTCTGCTGGTTCAGTACAACATGTCAGCAAACTCTGAGAACCTGATAGCAGGTCTGCCCTTGGAGGATGGCAGGCTCACAGATGACTTGTTGCAAAGAGCGTTGCAGCGGGCAGGCTTTTCGACCAAGTCATTCCATCAAAACCTATCAGACCTCTCCTCCCTTCTCTTTCCCGCAGTCCTCCTGCTGAAATCCGGTGGGGCACTGGTCGTTCTAGAAAGATACGACGAGCAATCCTACGCAGTCGCTCTACCCCATGCGGACGGTGGAGCCGTTCTCGCAAAACTTGCGGAACTTCAGGAACTGTGCAGCGGCAAAGTGATTGTCGCAAAACCATTTTACAAGCCCAGAACAGCACAAGAACCAGAAACAGCAACCTATAACGCCCATTGGTTCTTTGGCAGCATCAAAGCCATCGCCCGCAACTATGCCTTTGTTGCGCTTGCAGCAGCCTTCATCAATCTGCTTGCACTGGCCACACCGCTGTTCACCATGAACGTCTTTGACAGGGTTTTAACCAACTCTGCGTTTCCCACCCTCTGGGTACTCACCATCGGCGTCATTGGTGCACTGGTGTTTGAGCTTCTCTTAAAGTCGCTCCGCGCCTCACTCATTTACTTTGCAGGCAAACGTGCTGATATGATCATCTCCTCCAGATTGTTCGATCAGGCCTTGCACCTGAAAATGTCGCACCGCCCAAGAAGCACATCCGGTTTCCTCAATGATATGCGCGAATTTGAGACCATTCGCGAGTTCATGACATCAGGAATGATCGCTGCCATCACCGACCTCGCCTTCCTTGGAATTTTCCTCGGTCTGATCTGGTACATCGGCGGCCCCATGGTCTACCCGCTCCTTGTTGCAATCGCAGGCACCGTCGCAATTGGCGCACTCATACAGCTCCCTTTGAAGAAAGCTGTCGAAACCACCAGTACTGACACCTCCCTACGCAATCGGCTGATGACGGAAAGCCTCTATGGGCTGGAAACAATCAAACTCCAACACGCTGAAGGCCAACAGCTGTACAAATGGGAGACCACAACCGCCTCCGCAGCCTCGGCGCAAAACAAAGTTAAGTCCCTAGCCTCTTGGGCCACCAATCTCAACAGCTTCATACAGCAGCTGACCACCATCGCGCTCTTGGTGACTGGCGCTTACTTGTTTTCAGAAAAGTTGATCTCAATAGGTGGGATCGTCGCGTGCATCATTTTGGGCGCACGAGCTGTTGCCCCACTCGCAACGCTCACTGGTTTCCTTGACCGCTTTCAGCAGGCCAAAGCCGCCTACAAACGGCTGGATACCATCAATCAGCTTCCAAGAGAGCAGCCCTGGGCCTCTCTGCACCTGAGCAAAACCATAGATGACGGGCAGATTACCCTGAAAAATATGAGCTTCACCTACCCTCATGTAGCAGAACCAGCATTGCGAAACCTGAACCTTTCCATCTCCTCTGGAGAGCGCATTGCCATTTTAGGGCCAGTCGGCTCCGGCAAATCCTCTCTGGGACGAATCCTGACCGGTCTCTATGCGCCCGAGGCTGGCAGCTACTCCATTGATAAGCTGGACCATCAGCAATTCGCGCCAACAGAACTGAGAAGGTCCATCAGCTACATCGGGCAGGATGCCGCTCTTTTTTCCGGCTCCATCAGAGACAACATCAAGTTGGGACGGCCTGAAGCATCAGATGCGGAACTGGTCGAGGCCTGTGAAATCTCCGGAGCACTGGAGTTTATCGACTCCCATCCCCACGGGTTTGCCCGATTGATTGAAGAAGGCGGACGAGACCTTTCCTGCGGACAAAGGCAAAAGCTGATCCTTGCCAGAGCGTTCATAAATTCGCCCAAAATCCTTTATCTGGATGAACCAACAGGAATGATGGACAGCCAAAGTGAACAGCAATTCATCAACGCATTATCATCTGCAATCAAACCACAGCAAACCTTGATCATTGCCACACACCGTAGGGCACCGCTTGCTCTAGTCGATAGGCTTATCATACTCGACAAAGGCCGCATTCTCGCCGATGGGCCCAAGGACAAAGTCATCCATCTTCTAGCAAAACGAACTGGATGATCTAAACAAGCTAGTATTCCCGCATATACTCGCGAAAACACAGACAGCGGTTAACCGCTTCAGCATCCCACACCGACGCTTTCATATACCCAATAGCAACCCACCCCGCACCAATCGCGAGCCTCCACCGCCCAGTCAAACCGGAGCTGGTCAATACTGCTTTGTTGCTCAGAGACCACCACCGTGTTTGCTTCTTCAAAATAATCATGCACGCGAACCGAGATTTCTTTATGCAGCTCCTCAGGGTGCTGAAGGTTGAAATTGTAACAGACCCCGCCACGAAAATAGTCTTGGGAAACAACTGAAGGATCGGCACTCTTCGCCTCAGCCCCCCAGAGAAAAAACACAGTAACACCACTCACAATGAGAAGAGCCAGATCACCAGCTAGCTTCATAATCCTCCAGTTTCTCATCATCCTCCCCTCATAGTTTTGGCTTAGGTGTGGCAACAGGCGTTCCACGCACCCACCGGGCAGTGACACCCGGCAACGCTTTGCCCGGTAACCAGTCGTCAGTTTCTTGATCATCCCGCACTTTGCGATAGCCAGCTTCTGCCTGAGACGGGGGCTGAACATCAAACGCGTCCAGCAGACCACCCATGGCAGCAAGCAACCGATAATTGGCAAACGCCTGCGCATAACGCGCCGATATCTCGCTAACTTCCGTAAAGAAGACAGTGTTCTGCGTGTTCAAAACATCTAAAAGCGTCCGCTGCCCAATCGTGAACTGACTTTCATAAGAAACCAGAAGCTGCTGAGAGGCAGAAAGCTGCTTTTTGATGATCGCCAACTGCTTGGACAGCTCCACTCGCCGGATCCAGGACGCCCGTGTTTCCCGCTCAACCTCGCGATAGGCACGCGCTGACCGCATCCGCGCCTCTCCCGCCCGCTCGACCTGCTCTGCCCGCCTGTTTTTTGTAATATTGCCGTTAAAGAGATTCCATCGCATCACAACCAGTGCCGCAGCCTGATTGTTCACACCCGGAAACCCATTTAGGTTTTCGCCGAGACGGGAAGACACCTCCAGATCAAATCTTGGATAATAGCCCGCCTCCGCAATCTTGATCTCTGCATTTGCCGCATCAATATCAGCATTGCGTGAGGCAAGCAGCGGATTGTTACGCCGCGCAACATTCAAAACGTCTGCAAGCGTGCCGGGAATACGCGGCGAGACACTGGGAACACCACCCAGATGTCCAACAGGTTTACCAACCACCTCAATGAAAATGGCTTGCGCCAGCTCCAACTCTTCAACAGCCTCTTCCATTGCGAGCCGCGCCGCAAAAACCCGTTCACTGGCCTGCTGCACGTCGGCAACCGAAACAACGCCGCGGGACAAACCCGCCCGCATATCCGATGCAACTTTGTTATGATAGGCAATGTTACGTTTTGCTGACTTCTGGATCTCCGACAAGCGGGCAACTTCCACATAAGCCCGCACAGCACTGAGCCCAATCAACTCGGACCGCTCCCAAACCCTGAAAGAAGTGGCATCCAGCCGCGCCCTTTGCCGCTCTATCTCATAAGTCGTCGCAAAACCATCAAAGATCTTCTGCCGCCCATAGGCCCTGACCTCATAGGGACCAAAAAAGAACTGGCCCCGCTCACGGGTGAAGCTTCGGTCCGCCCATTCTGTTCCCCCACGGAATTCAAGATCAAGACGCGGCAGCCACTCGCCTTTGGCCTGTTTCAGCTCAAAGCCGATCGCATTGCGATCAAACACCGCTTCACCAATTTCCGGATTGCTATAGACGGTAAGATTCACTGCGTCTCGAAGAGACATACCGTAACCTGCTCCGCAAAACAGATTCACGGCGGCAACGCCAAGAATGAGAGGCGCCAACAACTTCATACAAACGCCCTCTACGCAATACTAGAGACAACTGGGCAACAGAAGTTACAATTTACCTATTTTTAATAAAATGTCATTCCTCACGCAATTAAGTGTAATAAACACCAATAGTAAGAAAAGTAATATCAACTCACATTCAATAGAAACATCACAGATGCTAGTCACTTATACGCACTTCGCAATACATATATTTAAAATCTCAATCCTTATTAGGTTGTAAACCTATCCAACCGACCCATCACCACACTGTTTTAACTTGAGAAAACTGCGTAAACACACTGTCCATTCTAAGTTTTGAGGGCTATTTCCACCTATCCAGAGGCACCCAGAGCAGCAATCAGGACACAAACAGAACCAATTGCCAGTCGCAACCAACTGACTCATCAGGCAAAAGAAAAGGCCCCGGAAGCTTCACTTCCGGGGCCAAAATCACTTAGCTACAAAAGACCGCAACTCCGGCCATTCGATCAGGCTCTACCAACCAGAAGGGACCCCGTTTCCGACCGCCCAGAGCTTGCGCGTAGGACCCGAACTGCTCAGGGTCATCAGCTTTGAAGCCTAAGGCCGCAAGTTTGAGACCACTACGACCACTCGGCGCACGAACACCGTAAAGACTCTCATAAGCACTCGGAGACAGAACTTTGACTGTCCCGCGCGCCGTTACAATCTCAACGCCGAGACTGGAAAGCCGCGCAGTACGCTCACCAATGAAGGCCTTCAGGAATTCATGGTGGTCAGCCGGATCATCAGCAACAAAGATAACGTCACTCAGAGCGCTCACAGTGTTTGGGTGGCTCTGATACTCCGCCTTCCAGAAGTTATCCGGAAATTTGTTGTGGCAGGTAAAGAACCCCATTTCCGCACTGAGCGGATCTGCAGTGAACGTCAGATCAAACGCAACCGGACGCTCGTCCCCCCCAGGGGTCACAGCAATCCGCTCAAAGGAAAAGGGAGCATACTCGGGAAGACCGGCAAAATTGTAAGCCTTCCGGTCTTCCTCGGCGCTCGTGCTGTCCAGCACGAACATGGAGGCACCCTCACCCTTCAACAGGAAGTCACGGTTAAACGCCCCAAAGGAGAAAACGCCGTCACTTGGCTCTGTCAATTCAGCACCTTCGCCGATGGCCAGAACCTCAAGAAAACTTCCATCCAGTTGAACAAGGCGGTTTTCAGTGCCCCATGGGTGATGCGCAGTCGGCGTCACCTTAAATCCAAGCTGTTCCCAGTGCCCCGCTCCATCCTGCAAAGATTTCACGGCAAGAACGATGTGGTCAATTCCCTTGGTCAAAGTGTTTCCCCCAAAACAGCAAGTTAAACCAGCCGACTGTTATCGAGCGCCGCACCTACAAAGGAGGAGAACAGCGGGTGTGGTTCAAACGGACGTGATTTCAGCTCTGGATGATACTGAACGCCGATAAACCAAGGATGGTTCTCAATCTCGACCGTTTCGGGCAAAACACCATCAGGGGACGTACCAGCAAAGATCAAACCAGCGTCCTCAAGCTTCTCGCGGTAGCCGATGTTTACCTCATAACGGTGACGGTGGCGCTCGGAGATCTCGGTAGACCCATAAATTGCAGCGATCTTACTGTTCGCTTTCAAAACCGCATCATACGCACCAAGACGCATGGTTCCGCCCAGATCACCTTCAGCATGACGCTGTTCTTTTTCGTTACCACGCGTCCATTCAGTCATCAGGCCAACAACAGGCTCTTTAGCCGAACCGAATTCTGTGGAGCTTGCATCTTTAATCCCTGCCAGATTACGGGCAGCTTCCACCACAGCCATCTGCATACCAAAGCAGATGCCGAAGTAAGGAATGTTGTTTACGCGCGCATGATGTGCCGCCGCGATCTTACCTTCAGAACCGCGCTCACCAAAGCCGCCAGGAACAAGAATGCCGTTCACATTGCTCAGGAACTCACTCGGATCTTCCTTTTCAAAGACTTCAGATTCAATCCACTCAAGATTGACCTTGACACCATTGGCAATGCCGCCATGCACCAGCGCTTCAATCAGGGATTTATAAGCGTCTTTAAGAACAGTGTACTTGCCAACAATCGCGATGGTGACTTCACCCTCTGGGTTGAACAGAGTTTTCACGATGCGTTCCCAGCGGGAAAGATCAGGAGCTGGCGCACCCGTAATGCCAAACGCATCCAGAACCTGCTCGTCCAGACCTTCCTTATGGTAGGCCAGCGGCACTTCGTAGATGCTCTTTGCATCATAAGCCGGTATTACAGCTTCTTCGCGCACATTACAGAACTGGGAAAGCTTGCGGCGCTCGTTCTCCGGGATCTGGCGATCACATCGAACCATTAGAATGTCTGGCTGAATACCAATGGAGCGCAGCTCTTTAACAGAGTGCTGGGTCGGCTTGGTTTTCATTTCACCGGCACTGGCAATGTAAGGCAGCAATGTCAGGTGAATGTAGACAGCCTGTCCGCGCGGCAAATCGTTGCCCAGCTGGCGGATCGCTTCAAAGAATGGCAGGCCTTCAATATCGCCAACCGTACCACCGATCTCGCAAAGCACGAAGTCATAGTCTTCGTTACCGTCCAGAACAAAGTTCTTAATCGCATCAGTCACATGAGGAATCACCTGCACGGTCCCGCCCAGGTAATCACCACGGCGTTCCTTAGCAATAATGTCCTGATAAATGCGGCCAGTGGTAATGTTGTCCTGCTTATTTGCCGGACGACCTGTGAAACGCTCGTAGTGTCCCAGATCCAGATCGGTCTCAGCGCCGTCATCGGTCACATAACACTCACCATGCTGGTAAGGGCTCATAGTGCCGGGATCAACGTTCAAATAGGGGTCAAGTTTACGAAGCCGAACCTTGTATCCGCGCGCTTGTAAAGCCGCACCAAGAGCTGCGGAGGCAAGTCCCTTCCCGAGAGAAGAAACAACACCACCGGTGATGAATATATACCGTGCCATGGATCGCTACCACGTTAGAAAGGGCGGAGTTATCAGAAGGGATGCTCACTTGGTGTGGCACATGATAATCCGGCACCTTGGATATTTAAGATATGTCTGAACGCACGAATGACGGACACTGCACAAGAATGCGGTGCCGTCAGACGTTTATTTGAACTGTTACTGCTTTACAGCAGATTACTGAGCAGGCGGAACCTGCGGGCCAGTCGGCTCACTTTGCTGCTGCAACTGGTCAAGAAGACCATTGCCGCTGCCCTGCTCGGAACCTTGTGTTGCAGAACCGGATGGAACCAGATCAAGCAAGGAACCAGGACGCTCGTCGTAACGTGCCAGCAGAGAAAGAGCGAGTGAAGTTACAAAGAAGCAGATAGCAAGAATTGCAGTACCGCGTGTCAGCATGTTCGCTGTACCACGGCTGCTCATCACACCGCCACCGCCGCCGCCAATACCCAACGCGCCGCCTTCAGAACGCTGAAGCAAGACCATTGCTACCAGTGCAACGACGACCATCAGGTGGATAACAATCAGAACGGTTTCCATAGGTATCCGTAGGTTTAATGAATTCGTTAATCGGCCTTCTAACCGAATTTGCTGCGCCTTTCTACCCTAAAGGCGCAGCAAATTGGTGGACTGCGAACAATAATCTTACATTCAGGCGAATATTAGTCGCGATAAGCTGCGGCAATTCCAAGGAAATCCGCCGCTTTCAGGCTAGCACCGCCAACCAGTGCGCCATCAACGTTATCAACCGCAAGCAGTTCTTTTGCGTTGGTCGGCTTCACAGAGCCACCATAAAGGATGCGCATCTTGCCGCCGATCTCATCACCAAACTGCTTGATGAGCGTTGCGCGGATAGAAGCGTGAACTTCGGCAACATCAGCTGGCGTTGGCGTCAGACCAGTCCCGATCGCCCATACAGGTTCATAAGCAATCACTGTATTTTCTGCCGTTGCAGCTGCTGGCACAGAGCCAAGAACCTGCTTGGTAACAACATCAAGTGTTGTACCGGCACGGCGCTCGCTCTCAACTTCACCAACACAAACAATCGCAACCAGACCAGCGCGGTAAGCAGCTTCTGCCTTCTCGCGCACATCGGCATCAGATTCGCCATGATCTTCACGGCGCTCAGAGTGACCGACAATCACGAACTTACCACCGGCATCGCGGATCATCTCAGCTGAGATGTCGCCGGTATGCGCACCGCTTTCTTTTGCATGACAATTTTGCGCGCCAATCGCAATTTTGTCCTGGGAAGCCAGCTGAGCAACCAACAATGCCGGAGGGCAAATCAGAAGCTCTACTTTTTCGGCAAGTGCTGCGTCGTATCCAGCGCCCATTGCTTCCAGCTCTGCGGCAGAAGCTTTGGTGCCATTCATTTTCCAGTTACCAGCAACGAGTGGCCGATTAGTCATTTGATAGGTTCCCCAAATATGAATTCTAGATTCCCAAATGGAATGTGTGCTCACTAGCAGAAAAAACACTTAAGTCACATAGCCGATTACCGCTAGTGGGATGAACTTCGTATCTGCGGCCGTATCACACAGGCTTTATGGTGTGTAAACTTGCCCCACGGCAAAAGGAACACTATTATCCATCGGCCTTGCATGCGCGCGCGGGCGATTTGCTCTGCGCCTTCAACAAGAGAACGGATAAAATTATGCTCGACGCGCTACGTAATAGCGTAGGTTCCTGGTTTGCAAAACTCCTGATCGGCCTTTTGGTGCTCAGCTTTGCAGTTTGGGGGATCGCTGACGTCTTTACCGGAAACAGCTCTTCAACGGTCGCCTACGTGGGTGACGAGGAAATCTCGGCTGAGGAATTCCAACAAGCTTATACTCGCGAACTCGACCAGCTGTCAGCCCGCATCGGCCAGCCTGTCACACAGGAACAAGCCGCTGCGTTTGGCCTTCCTGCTCAGGTTCTGGGTCGCCTTATCGCCGAAGCTGCGCTTGATAACGAAGCAACAAAGCTGCGCATCGGCGTTTCCGATGAAGCGATCATCAAGACAATTCAGGAAACACCTGCATTTCAGGGTGTGAATGGATATGACCGCAATCTTCTGGGACAGGTCCTTTATAGTCTGGGCATGAACGAAGACGAATTCGTGATGCAGCAGCAGCTTGTAGCTGAACGTCAACAGCTCGCTGAGGCCATCATTGGCGGCATTTCGGTTCCACAGACCATGCTCGAAGCATTCGACAAGTACGCAATGGAAGAGCGCACCGTTGAATATTTGGTTCTCTCGCAGGATTCCCTGACAGATGTCCCAGCTCCAACCGAAGAGGAACTTACCGCCTTCTTCGAGCAGAACAAAGACAACTATCAAGCACCTGAGTACCGCAGTGCCACCTTGCTCGAGATCACCGCAGGCAACATCGCCAATCCGGAGAATGTGACTGAAGCGGAAATCGCGCGCGAATACGAGCGTACTAAAGACCGTTATCAGACTGAGGAACAACGCCGCATCTACCGGATCCCGTTCGCAACAAGGCAGGAAGCAGAAGCCGCTGTTGTTGAGATGGAATCAGGCAAGACCTTTGAAGATCTGATGAATGAGCGCGATCTGAGCGAACAGGACGTCGATCTCGGCCTCATGAACAAGGCCGGTTTCCTTGATGACAAGATTGCTGACGCAGCATTTGCACTCGATGAAGGTCAGGCCAGCGAAGTGGTTGAAGGCCAGTTCTCAACTGTCATTCTTTTTGTGAAAGAAGTCCGCCCAGCCAGTGAACAGCCACTTGATGCGATCAGAGACGAACTGCGCAACACTGTTGCTCAGGCAAAAGCGACTGATGAAGCTGAAGAGCTGTACAACGAGGTCGAAGATGCCCGCGCAGGCGGCAATACACTTGAGGAAATCTCACAGCGTCTGGATCTGGATCTGATCAACACGCCGTCTTTCGACGCATCCGGCCTCAACGAAGAAGGTGAACCTGTTGACCTTCCAGTCACAGACGCCCTGACCCCTGCCATCTTCGCAACCGACATTGGTGTAGAAAACGACCCGCTTGAAATCGGTCGCACCGGTCACGTCTGGTACGAAGTCAATGAAGTCACACCTGCCCGCGACAGAGAACTCTCTGAAGTAAGAGAGACCGTGGTCGCTGACTGGACCGCAGCACGCACAGCAGAGCTTCTGGAAGAAAGAGCGGGAAGCTTGATTGCTGAGGTGGAAGCTGGAAAGCCTCTGTCCGAAATCGCAACCGAGGAAGGCCTGACAACGGTCGTTTCTGAACCATTCACCCGTAACGGTGGTGTAGAAGGCCTGTCCGGTTCCGCAGTAACTGCGGCATTCTCCGGACCGCCTGGCACCGCAGCACAGGTACCGGGCAACAATGAAGACCGGATCCTTCTCGTCCTCACAAACACCACCGCTCCGGCCTTTATGAGCGAATCAGAGAACGTGCAGAGCATCAATTCACAGCTGACAGGCGCGCTGGAAAGCTCCTTGCTGAACCAGTTCATCAACCAGCTGGAACAGACCGAGGGCGTGCGCGTGAATCAGGCAGTCTTCAATCAGGTGACCGGACAGGATCGCCTGTAGACAAATCCTTGTCGAAAACAAGCCCGGCGCACTTATAAGTGCGCCGGGCTTTTGTTTATCTCCTAGACAGCCCTCCTAAAGCTATCTAATAGTTAGCCTTTGTGCACACTAAGGAATACTAAGAGATTGAGGGGGTTTTCTCCGTGAGCAATTTAAGAAGTCTCATTGGAATCGTCGCTGACGGAAACGCGCTGGACCGGTCCCAGGCCCGCGAAGCTTTCGAGATCATCATGACAGGCGCCGCAACTCCTGCTCAGATCGGCGGCTTTCTCATGGCCCTGCGCCTGCGCGGCGAAACAATCGACGAAATCTCCGCTGCAGTTGAGACCATGCGCGCTAAAATGATCCCGGTGAAAGCACCTGATCATGCCATCGACATTGTCGGAACAGGTGGCGACGCATCCGGCTCCTACAACATATCAACCTGCACAGCCATTGTTGTGGCAGGCTGCGGTGTCACCATTGCCAAACACGGCAACCGGTCCCTCTCCTCCAAGTCTGGCTCAGCAGAATCTCTGGCCAATCTTGGCATCAATCTTGACCTGAACCCGGACGGCATCAGCCATTGCATCTATGAAGCAGGCATTGGCTTCATGTTCGCACCAAACCACCATAAGGCCATGCGCCATGTTGGCCCTGCCCGCATCGAGCTGGGTACCAGAACAATCTTCAACCTGCTTGGCCCGCTCACCAATCCGGCTGGCGCAAAACGCCAGATGACCGGCGTGTTTGCCCAGCAGTGGGTCGAACCGCTCGCCAACACCCTGATGGAACTGGGCACCGAGAAAGCCTGGATCGTCAACGGCTCCGACGGCATGGATGAAATCACCACCACCGGCTCCACTTTTGTGGCCGAGCTGAAAGATGGTGCCATCAACACCTTCACCGTCTCACCGGAAGACGCAGGTCTGCCGATTGCAAAACCGGAAGATCTGAAAGGCGGGGACCCGGAAGAGAATGCACATGCCCTGCGCGAAGTCCTGCAAGGTGCAAAAAACGCCTATCGGGATATTGTCCTCTTCAACTCCGCAGCTTCCTTGATCGTTGCCGACAAGGTAACCACACTGCCAGACGGCGTTGCAATGGCGGCACAGGCCATTGATACAGGCGCCGCCCTCTCCCGTCTGGACAAGCTTGTTGAAACCTCCAACGCCGCAACAGCTGCCAACATGACACTTTAAGACCACGGATCCCATGTCAGATATCCTAAAGAAAATCGAAGCTTACAAACGTGAAGAAATTGCCGCTGCAAAAACGCAGACTTCATTGGCCGATCTGAGTGAGGCAATCAAGGCAGCAACCCCGATCCGGGGTTTCGCCAATGCATTGAAAGCCAAACACGCAAACGGCGAGTACGCGCTGATTGCCGAAGTCAAAAAAGCCAGTCCGTCCAAAGGCCTGATCCGTGCGGACTTTAACCCGCCAGAACTTGCAAAAGCCTATGAGAACGGCGGCGCAGCGTGCCTGTCCGTCCTGACGGATACCCCGTCATTTCAGGGCAAGCCGAAATACCTCGTAGCAGCACGGAACGAAGTCTCCCTGCCCGTTCTGCGCAAGGACTTCCTCTATGATACCTATCAGGTCCATGAAGCCCGCGCCTGGGGCGCTGACTGCATCCTGATCATCATGGCAGCAATCGACGATGCGCTCGCCAAAGAGTTGGAAAACACCGCCTTCGAGCTTGGTATGGATGCCCTGATCGAGGTGCACAATGAAGCTGAACTGGAACGCGCCCTGAAGCTGACCTCCCCACTCGTCGGCATCAACAACCGCAACCTCAAAACATTCGAGACATCTCTGGAGACCAGCGAACGCCTTGCTCCGCTCATCCCGAACGATCGGATCATAGTGGGCGAGAGCGGCCTGTTCACACCGCAAGACCTTTCCAGAATGGAGAAATCCGGCATATCAACCTTCCTCATCGGTGAAAGCCTGATGCGACAAGATGATGTAGAAAACGCAACGAGAGCCTTGCTCAAGCGCTAAAACAGCCGCTGAACACAGGCAGTTACTTCAATAGATTGTGTCGAGAGGCAAGAAAATGGCAGAACTTTCTCCCAAACTCACTCACCTTGATGACAGCGGTGCCGCTCATATGGTCGACATCTCGGAGAAAGAGGTCACCTCACGCATTGCCCGCGCAGGCGGTCAGGTAAAAATGCAGCCTGAGACTCTCGACATGATCCTCTCGGGAAACGCTAAAAAGGGCGACGTGCTTGCAACAGCACGCATTGCAGGCATCATGGCGGCCAAGCGCACTCATGAGCTGATCCCTTTGTGTCACCCCCTGGCGCTTTCCAAGGTTCAGGTGGATTTCACACCAAACCCGGAACTGCCGGGCATTAAAATCGAAGTCTTCGCCAAAGTCTCCGGCCAAACCGGCATCGAAATGGAAGCCCTCACTGCCGCCTCTGTTGCCTGCCTGACAATCTACGACATGGCCAAGGCTGTAGACCGCTCCATGGAAATCGGAGAAATCCGCCTTCTGGAAAAAAAGGGTGGCAAGTCCGGTCACTATCTGGCTGAGGAGGATAACTCCAAATGAGCCTGATCAGCATCGAAGAAGCCCTGAGCCGCCTCCTGACGGACGTTAAACCAACTCCAAGCGAGTCCCTACCATTGCTCGACGCAGGCGAACGTGTGTTAGCACAGGACATCGCAGCAACCCGTACTCAGCCCCCGTTCACCGCTTCCGCCATGGACGGCTACGCCGTAAAAGCCGCAGAAACTACCAATCCTGAAACACCGCTGAAGGTCATCGGCGAAGTCGCGGCTGGCTACAGCTTCGACGGCACGATGCAAGCTGGCGAGGCCCTGCGCATTTTCACCGGCGCTCCAGTGCCCAATGGCGCTGATGCAATTTTGATCCAGGAAAACGCCCGCCGCGACGGTGACAATCTCTATTGCCAGGAAAGCCTTCCTGTCGGCAAATTCATCCGCCCCGCAGGGTTGGACTTCGAAGAGGGCCAGATACTCCTTAAAGCAGGCAGGGAACTCGGCTTCCGCGAACTATCCCTTGCAGGCGCAATGAACCACGCTGCTTTGCCTGTGCACAAAAAGCCCGTTGTCGCAATCCTTGCAAACGGTGATGAACTTGTAGAACCGGGCCAGACACCCGGTCCGAATCAAATCATCGCCTCCAATCAGGTTGGCATCGCAGAATTCGTCAAAAACTGCGGCGGCACCCCGATGATGCTTGGTATTGCACCAGATCAGCCTCAGGAAATCGCAGCCCGCGTCAAGCAGGCTATCGAAGCTAAGGCCGATGCGTTGGTAACTCTGGGAGGTGCCTCCGTCGGAGACCATGACCTCATTCAGGACGTGCTTGGCGCAGAGGGCATGGAACTCGGCTTCTGGCGCATCGCCATGCGCCCGGGCAAACCGCTCATGGCAGGCTCTTTGGGGCCCATGAAGGTGCTCGGCCTACCTGGCAACCCGGTATCCAGTCTTGTATGTGCCCTCCTCTTCCTAGGCCCATTACTCGATAAACTGCTTGGCCGCACAGTACCCCAGTCCAATCAAGGCGTTATCAGAGCAACACTGACCTCTGATCTGCCCGCAAACGACCTGCGGCAGGACTACTTGCGCGCCAGCCTGCACACGGACAAACACGGCGATCTGACGACCCAGCCATTCGGCAAACAGGATTCCTCAATGCTTGCCTTACTGGCAAAAGCAGATGCCCTCATCATCCGTCCTCCACACGCACTAGCTGCAAAGGCAGGCGAAAAAGTGGATCTGCTCAAGCTACGCTAGATCCGGCAACATGGAGTGGGCAACCCCTGTCCACTCACCCACTAGAATCCAAATCCCCCAGTTCTTGCAGGGCTTAACATCAACAAACCCATTGCAGAACACAATGAGAACAGGTAGAGTACGTTCGTGTTTTGTCCTTCCAATCGCAGAAGTTGAAGTCTTTCAGCTTCTTGGTAGTGCAGTTCACTAATGGGTCATCCGTGACCACTCAATTTCAATCTGCGCTTTAGGAGCGAACGGGGATAAAAGATGCTTACACAGAAGCAACACGAGCTTTTGATGTTCATCCATCAACGCTTGAAGGAAGCTGGCGTTCCGCCCTCCTTTGACGAGATGAAGGACGCGCTGGATCTCCGTTCCAAATCCGGCATTCACCGGCTCATCACAGCTCTGGAAGAGCGCGGCTTCATTCGCCGCCTGCCTAACAGAGCCCGCGCACTGGAAATCCTCAAGCTTCCTGACTCAATTTCGCCGGGCCTCAAGCCCACAGCGAAGGAGAAAGGCTTTGCGCCTGAAATCATTGAAGGTGCCTTGAGCAAGAAGGTCGCAACGCCCCCTCCACCGCGCACGCCCTCGCCAGACGAAGTTCCAACACTGGAAATTCCTGTCATGGGCCGTATTGCTGCTGGTGTTCCTATTGAGGCAATCCAAACTCAGAGCCATTCGATTGCCATGCCTGCCGATTTGATGGGTCGTGGGGAGCATTATGCGTTGGAGGTCAAAGGTGACTCCATGATCAACGCAGGTATCTTTGACGGAGATACTGTGTTGATTAAGCGCGGCGAGACCGCAGATAACGGCGAGATCGTTGTAGCTCTGATTGATGATGAGGAAGCAACCCTGAAGCGCCTGCGCAAAAAAGGGGCCTCAGTCGCGCTTGAAGCGGCCAACCCCGCCTACGAAACTCGCATCTTCGGCCCGGGCCGTGTCCGCGTTCAGGGCAAGATGATCGCGCTCTTCCGCCGCTATTAAATCATTGGTTGCCTGAGGCAATTTCGGATTCCATGGTCTGCGCTGAGCATGATACGCCCAGCGCACTTTTTCTATCTTATCACCACTTTCTCCATCCCTTGAAAGCCAGATATAAGCTGAACCTTGCGCACCGAAGGTTCGCTGATCAATCACAAGTTCCGCATAACAGGATGCAGGCACCTGAACCTGCGTCACAACGATAGTCGCAAGGCGGCAGTCAGCTTCAAGAGCATCCGTAGTTTTAGTCTGGGCCAATAAGATGGGTACCCGGCTTATCCCCTCTTGCCGGGGCGACTGCTGAGGGAATATTTTCAGGACACAGCCCCCGTCATCACAGACACGATCTGACACACGCACCTTATGTACCTTGAACGCTTCTGCCGAGTATCCCCCTGCCCGCAAAAGGCTGTCTGCAGCAAATGACATGCGCGAGGACGTCAGCCGAAATGCGCCATCCGCACGGTAAAACGCAATGTGTTTACCTGCATCCGTAACCATCACATCTGGCGGCCTGTCTGCAACAAACGCCAGAACACTTGCAGCAAATGCCGGAGTAGAAAGCCATTTCAGCCGTAAAGGCATCACGCACAGCAGCACAATCGCGAGGATTACCAGCAGATAACCAGTCAGGCTTGCAACCCCAAGACTGGTCAGGCCCTCACTGAGAGAACTCACAGCATAGGCAGCACGCAGCACCAGAGCCAATCCAGCCTCCATGCCGTGCAGGAAAAAGGCATCCGCGCCCAGCGGGATCGCCAATAAGCTCAATAGCCCAAGGGGCATAACCACAAACGTCACAAGTGGCATAGCAAGGATATTCCCCAGCAGACCATAAGGAGCCATCTGCTCAAAATGCATCGCAGCGACTGGGGCCGTGGCAGCACCAGCTATCAACGAAGTTAGTGCGCAAGCCAGAATCCATTTCAAATAAGAGTGTCCAACTCTCTGAAACCATGAGGACTTTTTCCGGACGAACATGGTTCCACCTCCAAACAGCCAGTCTTTTCCAAGCGAATAGGCCGAGAGCAAAGCCAGCACGGCGATGAACGACATCTGGAAGCCGGGTGTCAGAACCTCCTCCGGCCTCAGGCTCAAAAGCACAAGGCAGGCAAGTGCCAGACCGCGCAAGCTGAAGGCCCGCCGCCCCAGCAGCCCCGCGCATAAAATCAGCACAGCCATCAGATAGGCCCGCTGCGTTGCCACAGAAGCCCCTGATAACCCGAGATAAACCGTCGCCGCCGCCAGCGCTGCCAGACTGGCATAAACGTGAATTTGCCCTTTCAGCGCGAGTGTCTGGCTAAGGGATAAGGACAACCGCACAGCCAGAAACACCAGTGAGGTCACCAGTCCCATATGCATACCGGATATTGCAAGCACGTGAGCGAGCCCAGCGCTGCGCAATGCGTCCTTGTCAGCGGCAGCAAGATAGTCCCGCTTGCCCACCAGAAGTGCAACGGCAAACGCGCTTTCCGGGCTGTTATCCAACACCCGCCGGATACGCTGCGCAATGCCACTGCGCACCCCCTCCACCACCTGCCTGAAACTAGTCCCCTCAGGCCCAGACGTCACAACCGGCTTGGAAAGCGCATAGCCCACAGCCCCAATCCCGCTGAAAAACGCAGTACGGGCAAAGTCATAACCACCAGGGCGCACCACACCACCGGGAGGCAGCAGCCGCGCTTTTAGCTCCATCCTATCCCCCATCACAGGCGCAGTTTCCATCCCCTTGATGCTAAGGCGAATACGAAAGGGGAAAGAAGTTGTGCCCCCCTTCGAAACCGAGACCACATCTGTCAGGATAACTGAATACGAGCGCTCACCAGATTGCTTCACTCCGGCAATCACGCCCTCCACTTTGCGCGTCACCGGACGCTCCAACGGGTCACTCCGGGCGTACTCCACCCGTAAATCTGCAAGAAAAAAACCCACTACAAAAAACAAAAGCGCAAGCAGGCCAACGGTTAAACGCCCGGCTCTCCATCGACGAAAAACAAATAATGACAATAGGATACAAGGGATTCCGCTTAAAACACTGTAAGGCTCGGCTGGCAATGAAAAGTAAACCAGCACGCCCGTTAAATGGCTGAGCGCATACCAGACAAGGCCCTGCCCGCGGTTCCAGTCCTGCACGAGAACAGCGCGGGCATAAGTCAGAACCGCCGGCCAATCGGGCCTGAGCACAAAACGCAGCAGCTCACGCAGGCTCTGCCACAGCTCCCACAACCTAACCGACTGCTTTTCTTCACCAACTTCCGCATTTGCGTTGCTATGTGCGTTTTTTGCGTAAATTTGCGTTTCGGCGCGTTGCTGTGTTGGCGGCTCTTGCAGCGCAACATCTCCCTCAAAGGCACCAGCAGAAAACTTATCCCCCTCAAGGCAAAGTTCGCCTATTCTGGGAGCACAGCCACCAGATTGCGTCTTGTCTGAGGATGATTGCACCTCCCGCACCCTTAAGTCCCTTTCAGCTACTTGGGAACTCTCCAATGCTATGGTACACACCGCGCAGAGAAACGGCTTCCCGCCGTAATTACCCCAAACTATTCGAAGTAACTTGAAACTTTTCCGGACGAGCTATGACTAAACCTGTCGTCACGCGCTTTGCGCCTTCTCCTACCGGCTACCTGCATATTGGTGGCGCCCGCACAGCCCTGTTCAACTGGCTGCTGGCAAAACACAGCGGCGGTAAAATGCTGCTGCGTATTGAAGACACCGATCGGGCACGCTCCACCGAGGAAGCCGTAGACGCGCTGCTCGACGGCCTGTCATGGCTGGGTCTGGACTGGGACGGCGAACCGATCTCTCAGTATGGTCGCGTTGATCGTCACCGTGAAGTGGCTGAGCAGATGGTCAAGGATGGCACTGCTTATTACTGCTACAGCACACCGGAAGAAGTGAACGAAATGCGCGAAAAGGCTCGCGCAGAAGGTCGCCCGCCGCGCTATGACGGCACCTGGCGTGACCGTGACGCCTCCCAAGCACCGGAAGGTGTTTCTCCGGTGATCCGCCTGAAAGCCCCGCTTGAAGGTGACACCATCGTGGAAGATCAGGTTCAGGGAACCGTGAAGTTCGCTAATAAGGATCTGGACGATCTGGTATTGGTGCGCTCTGACGGCAACCCAACTTACATGCTGGCTGTTGTAGTCGATGACCACGATATGGGTATCACCCACATTGTACGCGGCGACGACCACCTGACCAACGCTGCACGTCAGACCCTGATCTACAAAGCACTGAACTGGGACGTCCCGGTTATGGCGCACATTCCGCTCATCTACGGTCCGGACGGCGCAAAACTCTCCAAGCGCCACGGTGCAATTGGTGCAGAAGCCTACCGCGCCATGGGGTACCTGCCATCTGCCATGCGCAACTATCTCGCCCGCCTCGGCTGGGCCCATGGTGATGATGAAATCTTCTCCACCGAGCAGATGATCGAATGGTTCGGTCTGGATGCTATCGGCAAGTCCCCGTCCCGCTTTGATTTCAAGAAGCTGGAGAACCTGAACGCCCATTACATGCGCTCGGAGGATGATGAAGAACTGCTCGGCCACTTCCTCACCTACCTGACAGATATTGAAGGTGGTGCAGACGTTATGGCGTGGCTGGCTGGCGACGGTAATCAGGATAAGTTCATGGCGGCTCTTCCAGGCCTTAAAGAGCGCGCAAAGACCCTTGTTGAACTGCAAGAATCTGCACGCTATCTCTGGGTGCAGCGTCCTTTGGATCTGGATGAAAAAGCCCAGAAGATCCTGAGCGATGATGCGCGCGCCGTTCTTGGCAAAGTACTGTCGGCACTGGAAAACCTCGACCAATGGACAGTGGATAGCACTGAAGCTGCCGTAAAGGCTGTTGCAGAGGCGCAAGAGCTAAAACTCGGCAAAGTTGCCCAGCCATTGCGCGCTGCACTCACAGGCCGCGGGACATCCCCAGGCATCTTTGATGTACTTGCCGTATTGGGAAAAGACGAATCTTGCGCACGTATCCGCGATTGTGCGGCATAATTCACTGAATTATAGTAAAAACTACCGCTGCAAATGCCAGCGCATCGTAGCGGTAGTTACACTTATAACTAAAAGCGGTGGTTGCGGACGCTTGCCCCATCGCGGCAAATGATATAGGCAGTGCTTCGACAACACTCTCTTCCGGGCGGAAACGTCAGATCATGCGATGTATTCAGTTGTACACAAATGAAGCAGGTCGTATGAGGAGATACAAAATGGGGGTTGCCTGATATGAGCGACAAAACAGCGAAACTGACTATTGGAGATGACAGCTGGGATTTTAATATCCGATCTGGCTCCATTGGCCCTGATGTCATGGACATCGGATCGCTTTACAAAGAAACCGGACACTTCACTCTGGACCCGGGTTTCACTTCAACCGCCTCATGCGAATCCAAGATTACATACATCGACGGTGATGCAGGTACTCTGCTTTACCGTGGTTACCCGATTGAACAACTCGCCGAGCATGGCGACTTTTTGGAAAGTTGCTACCTGCTGCTGTATGGCGAACTGCCAACACGCGCAGAAAAGGACGACTTTGTTCATCGTGTAACCTACCACACCATGATCCACGATCAGATGAGCTCCTTCTTTAAAGGTTTCCGTCGTGACGCCCACCCGATGGCAGTTATGACCGGTACCGTTGGAGCAATGTCTGCATTCTACCATGACAGCACCGACATCGCCGATCCGCACCAACGCATGGTTGCGTCCCTGCGCATGATCGCAAAGATGCCAACCATCGCTGCCATGACTTTCAAGTACCACACCGGCCAGCCATTCGTTTACCCAAGAAACGATCTGGACTACGCATCCAACTTCCTGCACATGTGTTTCTCTGTGCCATGTGAGGAATACAAGGTGAACCCGGTTCTGGCCCGCGCCATGGACCGTATCTTCATCCTGCACGCTGACCACGAGCAGAATGCGTCCACCTCTACTGTGCGTCTTGCTGGTTCTTCAGGTGCAAACCCGTTCGCATGTATTGCAGCTGGTATTGCCTGTCTGTGGGGTCCATCCCACGGTGGCGCAAACGAAGCGGCTTTGAACATGCTCTCCGAAATCGGTTCTGTTGACCGTATTCCTGAGTATGTTGCACGTGCAAAAGACAAAGATGATCCGTTCCGCCTCATGGGCTTCGGTCACCGCGTCTACAAAAACTATGACCCACGCGCGCGCATCATGCAGAAAACCTGCCATGAAGTGCTTGCAGAGCTGGGCCATCAGGATGATCCACTTCTCGAAGTAGCAATGGAACTGGAAAAGATCGCTCTTAACGATCCATACTTCGTTGAGAAGAAACTTTACCCGAACATTGACTTCTACTCCGGTATCACTCTGCGTGCTCTGGGCTTCCCAACCACCATGTTCACCGTGCTCTTCGCGCTGGCTCGTACAGTCGGCTGGATCGCGCAGTGGAAGGAAATGATTGAAGACCCAACCCAGCGCATCGGTCGTCCGCGCCAGCTTTACACTGGTCACGCTGGCCGTGAATACCAGCCAATCGACCAGCGTCGCTAAACATTGCGAAGCTACCGAAGCTGATCAAAAGATACGCAAGGAAAAAGGAGGCATTTAGCCTCCTTTTTTATTTAAAAACATAGGTCTATGGCAAGCAATTGCAAACCTTAAGCCCTGTTAGCCCTGTTCATGTCCGAGCACATCCCTATCCTTTAAGTCAGACCCAATTTCCAACTGCAGGAAAGGATGTTTTATGCGCGCGCGCGCTCTACCGTTCATTGCAATCTTTGCTGTCTTCTCTACTGGACTGACATCCCCATTAGTAGCCAACACAGAAACCGAGCAAACCTCACGACATGTCGCCATCTCCGAGCTCAAAATGCAGGACGGATCCGTGGACACCTCCCTCTGCACACAGCGCTATGGCAACGGCTACACAGTCTCCCCCTCCGTGGCTGCACCAAGACGTATCTTCATGAGCGATATGGGCCATACCATAACACTGGTCGACCGAAGCGAAATCTTGGGACATGGCATTTTTGCTCAGCACAACCGGTTCACGATGACCTTCCCGAGTGAGGACTCAGAAGAGGCTCAAGTCACCCAGTTCGTAACAGGGCTGATTGGCGACAACACCTACAGCGGCGTTTTCTCAGACGGCACCTGCGCTGGCAAAGTCACAGCAAGCCCATGGACAATACCGTGAAGCCCATAAGCAAGCCCATGCAGTTTGAGAACCAGCAACCACCGATGCCACAAGGTTTTGCTCAAACCCATGAAGGTTAGAGCAAAATCCACTAAGCGGCACTAACGCAACTGTTCGCAAAGCGTGCGCCAGAAACACAAGCCGCTAAAGATTACGGGATGAAAGGTGGGAGGCAACAAGGTTATAAATGGGAGTGTTTATGCGTCATAAGAGTCAAACGTGCTTGATCATCATTCTCACACTCATCATGGGAATGTCGGGGCCCGCCTACGCCCAGCTCATCCATCGCGACAATCGCGCAAATCCCTTCACCGACATGAAACGCCTCTCCAGCGCCCGCCAAATCTCTATCGACAAGCTGAAACCATTGTCGGAAACGGTGGACATGGAATTCTGTCTAGAACGCTATGGGACAGGATATACGGTCTCCCCCGACCCCAACGGTAACAGCAGCGAGTTTGTCACCGACAAAGGGCATAAATTTCACCTCTACGCCCGCACTGAGCAGCGCGAGGGCAATATTTACGCCGAACACTCCGAGATTCTCGCTATTTTCCCAAATGAGCCGGACAATGAAGTGGATATCACCCAGTTCATCTCCGGTATCTTGAACTCGGAAGTATACAGCGGCGTCTTCTCGGATGGGGACTGTGCGGGAACATTCTCTATCGTCGGTGTCCAATAATCCCGCACCGTATTCACGCTCGACTAAGCACTCAGGTCAAGGCACTTGTTGACAACATCCGCACTGGTCTTGTAGCTGCGAAACCCAATAGACTCGTAGTAACCAAGCGCTTCCGGATTCGATGCACCGATCCTCGCATCAATCTTCTCAAGACCAGCCTTTTTCGCCGCCTCAAGCGTTACTGCAAATAGCATCCGCCCCACACCGCGGCGCGCAGCACTGGCACGCACATGCGTCCCGATAATGCCCCAGCCCACCGGCAAATCGTAGATATTACCAGCGGATGCCCTTTTCAGGATCTGCAGACCAAGGATAGTCCCATCTTCGCCTTCCACCAGTGTGCACCGAATGTTATCTGCGTGGGAAATATATTGAGAGCGCACAAACTCCTCATCGCTTGGCAACTTGCGTTTTCCGAGCGCAACAAGCTCCTGCAAGAAGCCACTGATCTCCGCCGCATCATCCAAAACTGCTTCTCTGGTTTTCATCAAGACATCAAACTCCGTAACGTACCCGCAGCGACCCCCAAATGACGCCAGAACGCGGCAGGCAGACATAAACAATAGCCAAATACAATGACCGGAAGAGTAGCACCACCACCATGGGTCATCAGCATTTATCACCCGTCAAACTTATAGTTTTCACCAAGGTTTATGCGTAGTGCATTAGAAACTGGCTAAACCCGCCAGCCCCCAAAAAACCGATTTTTTATCCTAAAGAAAGTCAAAGCAAAACAGGAACATCTACGTTAACGCTGCCCCATTACAGTTGGTGTGGCATCAGGCCCGAAAAGGAATAGGTAGCGGCACCCAATGAAGAAATTTCTCATTTCGGCGGCAAGTCTTGGCGCTCTGGCACTGACATATGCCAGCCCCGCAGCAATGGCCGATGAACACGACGTAGCCAGTGATAACGAATCCGTCACTTTCTCCGAGCTGACACTAGCCGATGGAGCGCCCGATGATGGCACCTGCGCAGAGCGCTACGGGACCGACTATAGGACCACCGGCAATGCGGAGAACACCCTGGAGCAAACCCACAACACCACGGTAGATGGCCATGACATCGTCATATCCTCAACTGGCGGCACTATTGGAGATGGAATCCTGTCTATCGAGAACGAGTACGAGATCACCTTCCCCAATGACCAGAATAAAGAGCCCATTGAAGTGAAAGTCTTCGCCACCGGCCTGTTCGGCAGCGGATCAGCCTCTGGGGTTTTCTCGGACGGCACATGCCGCGGCAAGGTCATAATACACGCAGAATAAAACCGATAACCAACCATTTCTGGATGGATAAAACGATGAAACCACTCTTGTTTGCAACCATCAGCATCTTCACACTTGCCATCACCAGCACGTCTGCACTTGCGGTTGCTCAAAGGTTGGGCCCCGGCAACAAGGCAATCACGTTCTCGGAAGTAGCCCGAACCGATGGCGCTCCCGATGACGGCACCTGCGCATCCCGCTACGGCGAAGGCTTCACCACCATCGACCATCCAGACTCCACCGATAGCGCCTTAAAGCGCAGTACAGACAAAGGACACGACATTCTGGTGACCTCAATCGGTGGCAGCGTCAGCGGCGGCATCTTCTCCATTGTCAACGAATACGAGATCACTTTCCCGGAGGACGAAACCAACACACCCGTTGAAGTGAAGCTTGCAGCAACCGGTCTGGTCGGATCACAGGAAGCCACTGGCGTCTTTTCCGACGGAACATGCCGCGGCAACTTCCATATCGAGGTCGAGAGCGACTGAGCAGGAAGAAACAAAGGCCCAACACTCAAGTCAGGCCTTTGTTTAAAAGCACATATCATCGAAGATCGAAAACCCGGCGCGCGCTAAGACCGCAGCACACCATGCCGTAAAGCACCACACAGGCACAAAGCCGGTTACGGTTAATATTCAGTAGGTTGCATAGCTTTCATAAACCAGCGTATAAACGACTTAATCTGAAATTCCAGCTGTTTTAAGGATAATGCGTGCAGCTTTTCCTGCCTGACTTTCCCCTTCAGGCAGACGCATCTTTTCATCAATGCGCGCAAATGCATCCAGCTGGGCCCTGCGTTTCGGTGTGTCGGAAAGCAGCTCAAGCACCGCCTGACTGAGCGTCTCCGGATTGGCTTCTTCCTCAATATATTCTTTGATGCTGTGATCTCCCAGCACCAGGTTAGGCAGTACAATGGTGTCCACCGTGATAAATTTCATGAACCGGTTGACCTGCTTAAACCGCCGGAAGAACCAGTCCAGTTTGTAGGCAATCACCATCGGAACACCGGCAATGGCCAGTTCCAGTGAAACCGTACCACTGGCCGCAAGTGCAGCGTTCGCACGGCGCAGCGCAGCAAATTTCTCCGCCTCACCCGTCACAATACGCGGCTGCACCTTCCAGGACTTCACCCCCTCACGAATGCGCTGCTCCTGATGCGGCACCGCCGGAATGGTCACCTCCACATCCGGGTCTTGCGCGCAGATAAGCGCAACGGCCTGACCGAACGGCTCCAGCAAACGCGAAACCTCGCTGGCTCTGGACCCCGGCAGAACCACCAGTTGCTTTTTACCTTCACCAAGCGGCGCGCGCTCTCCCTCCGCTGGACGCAGCTCGGAAAGGCGCTCAATGAGCGGATGGCCAACATACTCGCAGGGCGGCCCGCCAAGGCGCTCATGCGCAGCTGGCTCAAACGGCAGCAGGGCAAGCAACTGATCAACGTAAACGGCCATTTTCTTGGCCCGCCCCGGACGCCACGCCCAAACAGACGGGCTCACGTAGTCCACCACAGGAATATGCGGTGCTTTCTTGCGCACCCGCTTGGCAACACTATGAGTAAAATCAGGGGAGTCGATAATGAGCAGCAAATCAGGCTGCTCTGCAATCACCGCATCAACGGTCTGATGTACACGCCGGATGATTGTCGGCAACCGCTCCAACACAGCTGTAATGCCCATCACCGCAATATCCTGCAGTGGGAAGATGGACTGAACGCCCTGAGCCGCCATCCGCTCGCCGCCAAGACCGCAGACCTGAAGGCGTTCACCAATCAGTGCGCTTAAGGACTTGATGACTTCCGCGCCAAGCTGGTCCCCAGACTCTTCACCAACAACAAAAAAGACCTTGAAGGGCTTTGCAGCTTCCGTGTCGTTCATGAGTTACTGATCACCTATTTCAAAGTCCTCGCCGCGCGTACAACCATAAAGGAAGACACCCAGCTCATTACAAAGACGCTCAACCTCGTCCCGATGAACAACCAATACCCGCCCAGCCTCAACACAAACGCCCTTTAACTGGGCCTCAGACGCTTTTTTGATAGTTTGTGGCCCAATGGTCGGCATATCAAGCCGCAAGTCCTGCTGGGGCTTAGAGCACTTCACAAGCACACCTGCCGCCCCCTTGGCGCGCACTCGTCCATTAGCGCGTAAGCCAGCAACACGTTCAAGCATGGCATCGGTACCTTCAGCACCTTCAACCGCCACAACACGTTTACCAACGGCGATTGCACCCTGCCCAATATCCAATCGGCCAACGGCGTCTACCGCCTCAATGGCAAATTTCATGGCTGTTAAAGCCTTGCCGTCGGGCTTTGGCCCTGCCACGTGTCCAGGACTTGCAACCAACCCCGGAGCCACTTCATGCGCACCAACCACTTGCAGTCCCTCTCGCTCAAATAATCCCGCAACCTTCACCAGCAGATGATCATCCCCGCTAACAAGGGCAGAAATTACGCGCGGCAACCGCCACAGCGTTCCAAAATCAAGCCGCATCGAAAAAAAATCCGGCCTCTTTTGCACCGCGCCGATGAAAACAACCTCACGCACACCTTCGGATTTCAGCGTTGCGTACAACTTTCCCCACTGACCCCAGCCAATTTCGACAGGGTCAAACACAGAAAGGGAGGCATCCGCCTCCCCCTTGATTGCGATGGTTACAACATCGCGCCCTTGTTCCATAGCCGATCGAACGACTATTCCGGGCAGATCGCCACCACCAGCAATCACGGCAATAGGTGCCTGTTTCACCATGAACTCAACACAGATCCTTAATCACCGTTATTGCGCGGGGTACAGAACCGGCGCTTTTCATCTCCAAGCATGAACGATGTCATCGTCTGCACACTTTCAAACTCAGCGTATTTACCTCGTACAGCTTCTGCACGAGAACGCAGTGTACCCTCTTCTCCGTTGAAGACTTCCTTATACGCACCACGCAGGGCGTGGATTTCTTCGCGGGAAAAGTTTCTGCGCTTCAAACCAATCAGGTTCAAGCCAGCAAGACGAGCCCGGTCACCAATAACAGAACCGTAAGGGATCACATCAAACTCAACACCAGTCAAACCGCCAACAATAGAATGCGCACCGATCCGGCACCACTGGCGCACGGCAGACAGACCGCCAAAGATCACATGATCTTCAACCTCAACATGCCCACCAAGCGTCGCGTTGTTTGCCATGATGATATGATTACCCAAAAGACAATCATGCCCCACATGAGAGCCCATCATGAACAGGCCGCCATGACCAATGCGTGTCACACCGCCACCACCGGCAGTACCCGGGTTCATTGTTGAATGTTCACGGATCTGGTTGTCTTCACCAATTTCCAAAAGCGTGTCTTCACCGGCATACTTCAGATCCTGCGGCTGATGCCCCAGGCTGGCAAACGGAAAAACCTTGGTTCGTGCACCAATAGTTGTCCGACCGGCAATCACAACGTGAGAAACAAGCTCTACTTCATCGCCAAGTGTAACCCTGGGCCCCACCATGCAGTAGGGACCGATCTTGACACTCTCGCCAAGTACGGCCCCATCCTCGATAATCGCGGTGGGATGAATCTGTGGCATTAAGGACCTCAAATCGGCTTATCGGCATCGACAAGCATCGCGCTGACTTCAGCTTCAGCAACCTTCTGGCCATCGACCATAGCAACACCTTCAAACTTCCAGATGTTTCCACGCTTTTTGATCTTCTTCACATGATAGCGAACCTGATCCCCAGGAACCACAGGCTTGCGGAACTTACACTTATCAATGGTCATGAAGTAGACATAGGTCGGCGTATAGTTTTCAAGGGCATTGACGCAAAGAGCACCAGCAGTCTGAGCCATCCCTTCGATAAGCAACACGCCCGGCATCACAGGCTGACTAGGAAAATGACCCTGAAAATGAGGCTCATTTATGGTTACATTTTTAATGCCAATACCAGAATCGTCGCCGTCCATCTCGATAATACGGTCAATCATTACAAACGGGTAACGATGGGGCAAAAGCTCCATAACCCGCATGATATCAGCTGAATCCAGTGTGTTTGTCTCTACATCACTCATCATAATGCCTCAGTAATTTCAGGTTGACTGGCACCAGTTGCCTCGTATAGCGCGAGGACAAACCTTCCACATTCACCAGCCAATCCAGTTAATTATCAGTATAACGTCCCGGGACGAACCCGCTAGTTATTGTCTTCCTTGGCAACCAGACGGAGAAGTGCAGTTTCTTCTCTCATCCACTGGCGGATCGGCCGTGCAGGAAAACCACCATAGCGCCCGCCGGCTGCTAGGTCATCTCGCACAACACTCATACCTGCAACCTGAGCACCTTGTCCAATACGAGCATGACCGTTAACGCCAGCTTTACCGCCAAGCGCCACGTAATCCTCAAGGGTTGAACTTCCGGAGATCCCAACCTGGGAAACGATGACACAATGCTTGCCGATATTAACGTTGTGACCAATCTGAACCTGATTATCAATCTTGGTCCCATCGCCCACAACCGTATCGCGGTTCGCACCACGGTCTATACAGGTGCCAGCGCCGATTTCAACATCATTTCCTATCACAACCCGGCCCAACTGTGGAACCTTGAGATGTCCACCGGCACCCATCGCAAAACCAAATCCGTCCTGCCCAAGGCAAACGCCAGGATGGATAATCACACGGTCACCAAGCACAGAATGCTGAACGCTCGTGTTTGCACCAATAGAGCAATCTTCACCCAATTGGCAATTCATGGCAATCACAGCATTAGGGCCGATGCGCGTTCCGGCTCCAACAACCACGTTGGTACCAACGACAGCACCAGCTTCAACAACAACACCTTCACCCAGCTGCGCACTCTCTTCCACATACGCACGCGGGCTGACAGAACTCTCTAAAGTCGCCGAAAGCGGTCGCAGACCTTCAGGATAAAGCTTAGCCAGAACTAGCGCCAGCGAACGATACGGGTCTTTAGCCAATAGTGGAATGACACCTTCTGGCACCTTTGCCAGATACTTCTTGCCGACAAGACAGGCCGTTGCCGTCGAAGCCTCAAGTTGGTCCCGATATTTAGGGTTATCGATAAAGACCAGTGTTCCAGGGCCACCTTCATCCAGAGGGGCCACACCAGAAATGATCTGCTCACTGTCACCGCGAACAATCTCTGCCCCAGCCCACTCAGCAATCTCTCTGACTGTTACCTTCTGAGCATCTGGGAAGAAAACCGGATTAACTTCGGATTGTTTTGATGTTTCTGTCATAGGATCCTACAAAAAAAATCGGCCGCCGAGGGGTTCGGCGACCGATTATAATCATATTTTGATCAGATCAGAAGCTCGTACCGCCACTGAGTTTGAATACCTGAGTCTCATCAACATCGTTCTTGAGCAGCGGCCAGGCGAAATCAGCTCGCAGCGGACCAAATGGTGACTGCCACAATACGCCGAAACCGACGGAAGCACGAAGCTCGAAGTCTTCAGACTGGATCTGACCAGCAGGAGAGTCTCCAACAGGCGTGGTAATCGCACGCGACAGATCGCCATCAACGCCCCAAAGGGAACCAGCATCAGCAAATACTGCACCGGACAATCCAAGTTCTTCAGGGAAGACAGGGAACGGGAACTGACCCTCAAGAGTACCGGCGACGTAGTATTTACCACCAAGAGCGTCACCGCCGACCGCATCACGAGGACCGTAACCGTTTGTCGCAAAACCACGAATACGATCAGGGGAACCCTGGAACTGATCGGTCACACGCAGGCGGTTACCGATGGATTCAATGTAACCACCAGAACCCTGCACGAAGCCAACAAGACCCCACTCAGGATAAAGCTCTGCAAAGGTGCTTGCCTTAACCTGTCCGCGCAGATACTGCGACTGTCCGCCAAGACCAGCAACTTCCTGCTCGAAGGTCGCAACAGTACCATCGCGAGGGTTCAGGTTGTTATCGAGCGTATTGTAGACCAGCGACATACCAGCCAGAGAGGTGGTGTATTGCCCCAAAGAGTCACAAACACCAAGCGAAACGCCAGGAGCACAATCGCTGAGTCCAGTAGAGTCGCTACGTGTCAAATCACGCTGGAAGAGTTTGTAGAACAGGTTCAGCGTCAACTCGTCTTCACGAAGCGGAAGACCGAAGTTGAATGCACCACCAGTTGTCTGCTCTTCATAAGCACGTGTGCTGTTCTGGTCATAGACCCGACGATAGACATCCAGACCGGCAGAGATACGGCGACCCATGAAGAACGGTTCAATGAATTTGAACTCATACTTCTGGTTATCGGTACCACCACCAACAGCAGCTTTCACGTACTGGCCGCGACCAAGGAAGTTACGCTCACTGATGGAGATATCACCAATCACACCGTCCGAAGTGGAGTACCCCACACCGAATGAAACCTCACCAGTTGGCTGCTCTACAACATCCACATTAATGATCACACGATCAGGAGCACTGCCCTGCTGACGGGTGATACGCACATCCTCGAAATAACGGGTATTACGAAGACGACGCTCGGCCTTATCCAGAAGGATACGGTTGTAGGCATCACCTTCAGCCAGATCAAACTCGCGGCGGATCACGTACTCACGTGTACGGTCGTTACCACGAACATTGATACGCTCAACATAAACGCGCGGACCTTCTTCAATCAGGTAGGTGATCGAAACGGTCTTATTATCGTAATCACGTTCACCGCGAGGACGAACCTGAGCAAATGCATAGCCTGCCTTGGAAACTTCCAGGGTCAGGTTCTCAAGCGTCTTCTCAACTTCAAGTGAGTTATAGGTCGAACCAGAACGAGTCTGCACAAACTGGCGCATCGCTTCCGGATCGATCTCGGACAACGACGTATCAATTTCGATATCGCCGAAGTTATACCGCTCACCTTCGTCCACCGTGAAGGTCACGTAAAAGATGTTCTGCTCACGGTCCAGATCGGCTACAGCGGAGACAACGCGGAAATCCGCATAGCCCTTCTGGTAGTAGAACTGACGCAGAGCTTCCTGATCCACCTCAAGGCGATCCGGATCATAAACGTCTGTTGTACGCAGCCAGCCCAGCAACCCACTTTCACGTGTCTGGATCTGATCGCGCAGATATCCATCGGAAAAGGCTTGGTTCCCGATGAAGGAAATACGGGCAACCCCGGTCTTATCCCCTTCTTCGATCTCGAACACCAGATCCACACGGTTATTCGGACGCTCAATAATCTTCGGCTCTACAGACGCCCTAAAGCGGCCGGAGCGACGATAAGCTTCCAGAAGGTTCTGAGCATCGGATTGAACACGGGCGCGCGTCAGCATGGACCGTTCGGAAGACCGGACCACAGACTGCAAAGCCTGGTCGTTCAACCGGCTATTCCCTTCAAAAGAGATTCTGTTGATGACCGGATTTTCCTGAACATTCACAACAAGAGTGTTGCCCTGCTGCTCAATGGAAACATCAGCGAAAAGTCCGGTCGCATAAAGCGTGGTCAGACTCTCGTCGATATCGATGGCAGAGAACGTTCTTCCCGGACGGATAGTCAAGTAGTCACGAACTGTCTCATCTTCGATGCGGGTTGCCCCGTTTACGACAATATTGTTAACCACCGCAGCTTCGGCCACCCCCACTCCAAGGAACGGAACCCCAACCGGAGCAACAGTACTTGTAGCTGCGACGGCCATGGCCAAAAGCGATACACGCGACAGGTTCTTAAATGACTGCATAGAACTGCTATGCCTTTTATTTTCAGCCTAAAGAAGTATTAGTCCCCTGATCCTCAGATCACTAATACGTCTCAGGGTAATGGATAGAATCTGAAACACCTAGGAACTTTGTACAAGGTTTTCAGAGTAAAGCAAGGCACGGTAACTGGATTTAATGCAATTTGCCCAATCCTTTGCCCTAACTTTGTTTACGCAACTTACCTAAGAGCCGATTATCGACCGGAGATCATTCCAGGTCGCAAAACCCATCAACAGGAGAACCAGAGTGATTCCTATACGGAACCCGAAATCCTGCAGCTTTTCGCTCAAAGGCTTCCCCCTCACGATTTCGATAACATAGTACATTAAATGCCCGCCATCTAGCATGGGGACAGGCATAAGGTTGAGTAAACCAATAGAAATTGACAAAACTGCAGTAAGGTTAATTAACGGCAAGATCCCATGGGTCGCAACTTGCCCCGAAATTTGCGCTACGCGAATCGGACCCCCTAATTGGTCCGGATCCTCTTTGCCGATGAAGAGACCGCCAATATAACCCAACGTCCTATCAAGAATATACCATGTCTCTTTTACCCCTTCACCTACAGCTTCCACGGGGCCAAAACGCTTTACTATGACATCTTCTTGGGAAGTATTCCGCTGAATCCCCAGAATACCAACTTTCTGGGTATTACCGAATCCATCATCGATCTCCTGAAGCTCAGGCGTCGCGGTGAGCTGCTCAACAGCGCCGTCGCGCTCCACCTCCATCTGGATCGGAACCCCGGCATTGACGGTGACGACACGCTGCACCTCACCAAAGCTTTCCACAGGGTCACCATTGATGGACAGAATCACGTCGCCCGGCAGGATGCCAGCCATTTCGGCAGCACTTCCCTCTTGCACCTGATCCACACGGGGCAACGTCTCGTACTTGCCCAAGAAGCCAAACATGCCCGCAAAGATCACAATAGCGAGGATAAAGTTCGCAATCGGTCCGGCTGCCACAATCGCGGAGCGCTGCCAGGGGTTCTTCGCAAAGAACGCAGTCCGGCGCGTTTCCTCATCCATCTGGGCTTGTCCGTCGCGGTCAGGCACGCTCGCCGCATTCTCGTCGCCAGAGAACTTCACATAGCCCCCCAGCGGAATGGCGCACACCTTCCAGCGCGTTCCATGCTTGTCCTCGCGGCCAATCAGTTCCGGCCCGAAGCCGACGGAGAACGCCAGCACCCTCACTCCGCACCAGCGCGCTACGAGGAAGTGTCCCAACTCATGGAAGAACACAACCACTGTCAGCACGACCAGAAATGGAATGATGACTCCAAGCGAACCACCAAGAACTGAACTCAGAACGTCCATGCGAACAGTCTACCTTATTTTTAAAGGAAGCGGCGGCCTAGGCGGCCATCTTCCCAATAATTTCGTTTGCAACTCGGCGCGCTACTTGATCCAACTGAAGAATCTCCTCCAGCTGGTCCGGGCAATCTAGCATATTTTGCGTATGAAGCCGATTCAGAACATCCTCAAGGAGTTCCGGAATTTGCAGGAAGCCGATCTTCCGTCCAAGAAACGCTTCCACAGCCACTTCATCAGCTGCGTTGAAAATTGTGCCGGCCGCGTCGCCAAGATCCATGACGTTGCGGGCAAGCTTCAGCGCAGGAAAGCGCTCTAAATCAGGCTTTTCGAAGTCAAGACGCCCAATCATTCCCAAATCCAGATCAGCTACCGGAGCCGTCTTGCGCGTCGGGTAGGCCAAACAGTGTGCAATTGGTCCGCACATATCCGGAACTGACATATGGGCCAATAATGACCCGTCACAATACCGTACCATGCCATGGACAATTGACTGTGGATGGACCACCACATCCAGCTGATCTGCCGTGATCGGGAACAAATGATAGGCCTCAATCAGCTCAAGACCCTTGTTCACCATGGAGGCACTATCAATCGTAATCCGCCGCCCCATGGACCAGTTTGGATGCCTCAACGCCATTTCTGGAGTGGCAACACGCATCTGCTCGAGAGAGGACGTCCGGAACGGTCCACCAGACGCGGTGACAATCACCTTATCAACCGCCTTGGCATTATCGTACTCGAATACCTGAAAAATCGCGTTGTGCTCGGAATCCATCGGCAACAATCGGGAGGCATGCTTTTTAGCCAGCTCGCACACAATCGTTCCTGCGCAAACCATCGTTTCCTTGTTGGCCAGCGCAATATTACTGCCCGCCTTAATGGCTTCAACAGTCGGCTCCAGCCCAGCTGCGCCAACCATGGCAGAAACCAACACATCAACCTTCTGGCTCGCCACCTCAAGCACAGCGTCTCGGCCAGCAGAAACCTCAATGCCCGTTCCGGCAAGAGCGCTTTTCAGCTCACCATACTTTCCGGCATCTCCAACAACCGCACGCTTGGCGCCAGTTTCCCGGCACGCCTTGGTAAGCGCTTCAACATTGCTGCCTGCGACAAGAGCGTTGACCTCATAGCGTTCAGGGCTGTGGGCGATAACTTTGAGCGTGCTTGCTCCAACCGATCCGGTTGCTCCCAAAACGGAGAGAGACTTTGTCATATCAACAACCCTTACAAATCAACGAAACCGCGAGTGGACGCAGCAAGACATACAGAATCACGATGCAAACAGCATCAACCCCGCATTTGGGTTAAACAGCTGACGACCCAGCACAACACCAATCACATAGGAGAACACAGCCGCCGCCACAAGTCCGTCAACACGGTCAAGCAATCCGCCATGCCCAGGAATAAGGCGACTGGAATCTTTCACTTGAAAGCGTCGTTTCATGGAACTTTCGAACAAATCCCCCAGCTGAGAGACCGCCGAAAGCATAATAGCAAGCCCCAAAGCCCAGATCAGCTGCGTCCCACCGACAAGTGCAACAAAGCCCATTCCCAAGAGGGAAGCAAAGACCACACCGCCAATAGCGCCGCTCCATGTTTTATTCGGAGAAACCGCAGGCCATAACTTAGGCCCACCAAAGCTACGACCGCAAATATAAGCAGCTACATCGGTGCCCCAGACCACAAGAAAGAGGTAGATAATGAAGAAAAGCCCCTCATCCCCTTCCCGAAGCGCCAGAAGAGAAACAAAGGTGAGACCAGCGTAAATGTACCCCTCACTCATCCAGCGCGAGATACGATCAAAACCGCCGGCACCATAAAGCACCGCAGCGCCAGCAATCAGGGCTCCGGCGATCCAGAGAGGTTGAGCCTGAATATAGGCATATCCAAGAAACAGAAGAAAGGCGTACCCCGCAAGCGCAGCACGCCGCTGGGTATCACCTAAAATGATGCTGCACCATTCCCAATAAACAATCAGCACACCCACAAGCGCGAGCCCGGCAAACCAGAAACCGCCCGCCCATGTCAACGCAAGCGTAACAGGAGCCAGAATAACAGCAGAAAGTGCGCGTACCAGCAAATCAGGATTTGCGTTCAGAATGCGCCGGACAACTCCCCCGGAGGCCCCGTCAGATTTGCTCTGATTGTTTTTATCAGACATTACGTCCCAGTCGCGTCAGAGCTCAAACCCCCGTACCGCCTGTCGCGGTTAGAGAACGCCAGTAAAGCATCATCAAAAGCGCCAGAATCAAACTCAGGCCAGGGCGTAGGAGCAAAATAAAATTCGGCATATGCAGCCTGCCACAACAGGAAATTGGAAAGTCGTTGCTCCCCTCCCGTGCGAACAATGAGATCTGGATCCGGCAAATCACTGGTATCCAGACATGCGCTGACATCGTCCTCCCCGATGTCAGCAGCCTTCAACTCGCCAGCTTCCACACGCGCAGCCAGCTTGCGCACAGCACGGACATATTCATCGCGTGCGCCATAGTTAAAAGCAATCACCAGCACCAACCCGGAACAATGAGCGGTTTTCAGTTCCGCATCATTCAAAAGGGTCAGCAAGGATTTATCGAGATTTTCCTTAGATCCGATCACACGAACCTTCACGTTGGCCTTAATCAGCTCCTTAAGGTCATCGTGAACAAACCGGCGCAGCAACGCCATCAGGAAGGATACTTCCTGTTGAGGGCGCGACCAGTTTTCAGAGGAAAAACTAAACAGCGTCAGGTAGGAGATCCCGCGCTTTTGTGCGTGTTTTACGGCTTCGCGCAGTGTTTTCACACCGCGCCGATGCCCTTCAGTACGCGGAAGACCACGGCTTTGAGCCCACCGGCCGTTACCATCCATAATAATAGCGACGTGACGAGGCACACTTAAAAGTCCGATCTCGGAGTTTTCATCAACTGCCTCAAATTCAACCGTCGCCGTCATATAGTCCCCACTCTCAAACAGGATCAAACCTGTTTGATCTCCTGCTCTTTCTTGGCAAGTACAGAATCAATCTCGCCAATGATGTCATCAGTCATCTTCTGAACCATATCAGAAGCCGAGCGTGCATCGTCCTCACCCATGTCACCAGCTTTTTCAAGCTTTTTGATGGTATCCATGCCATCACGACGCACATGTCGCGCTGCGATCTTGGCCTGCTCCGCATATTTATGCGCAACTTTGACGAGTTCTTGACGACGTTCTTCATTAAGTTCAGGGATCGGCAGACGCAGCATCATTCCGTCCACAACCGGGTTAAGCCCCAGATTGGATTCACGAATAGCTTTCTCGGTGGCGGCAACCATGCTCTTGTCCCAGACCTGAACAGAAATCATGCGAGGCTCAGGAACGCTCACCGTCGCGACCTGGTTGATCGGCATTGGAGCGCCATAAGCCTCCACAGTGATTGGGTCCAGCATACTTGCAGAAGCACGACCAGTACGCAGACCAGCAAACTCATGCTTCAAAGCTGTGATCGCACCATTCATGCGGCGGTCAAGATCGTCATAGTCCAGCTCTGACATAATTTCCTCTTTCACCTATCATTTAACGGACCGGCTCACTGACACAGAAAACCGGTCCGGGTCATACTAAGACTTGTAAAGCACCTGCCGGCACCTGTCAGTCTTCAATGACCGTAAACAGCCCCTGCCCGCGCAGCACATTGACGAGCGCGCCGGAGGTCTTGATGGAAAAGACAACTACAGGAATAGAGTTGTCCCGGGCAAGTGCAATCGCGGTCGCATCCATGACTTTCAGGTTCTTTTCAAGAACTTCCCCCGGTGAAAGCGTCTCATAACGCTTTGCATCGGGCTTTAGTTTAGGATCAGCGTCATAAACGCCATCTACACTGGTGCCCTTAAGGAACACATCACACTGCATCTCAGCTGCACGCAGTGCCGCGCCAGAATCAGTGGTAAAGAACGGATTACCCGTACCGCCCGCAAACAGGATGACGTCCCCATCTTCCATGTAACGCTCTGCACCGCGCTGAGTAAAGCTCTCACAAATGGACGGAACCGGAACAGCAGAAAGCACACGCGCCTGAATACCGCGCTGACGGAGCGCATCGGCAAGCGTGAGAGAATTCATGATGGTTGCCAGCATACCCATATGGTCACCGGTCACGCGGTTTCCGCCCTTTGCTGCCAGAGCCACACCGCGGAAGATGTTACCACCCCCGACAACGATGCCAAACTGAGCACCCAGGTTTACAGCCTCTGATATTTCCGCCGCTACCCGTTCAACCACCTTTGGATCGATGCCAAAGTCCTGGTCGCCCATCAGCGCCTCCCCTGAAAGCTTCAGAAGAACTCGTTTCCAGCGAACACCCTCAGACATAGTAAACCTCTTTTTATGCGTCCAGATACAAAAAGGGCGTCGACTGAGTCGACGCCCTCAATAAATTAGCTACCAGCAGCAGCAGCAACTTCAGCTGCAAAATCTGATTCTTCTTTTTCAATACCTTCACCAAGGGCAATGCGAACAAAGCCGGTGAGTTTGATTGGAGAACCAATTTCTTTTGCTGCTTCTTCAACGGCCTTCTCTACTGTCAGATCAGGGTTGATAACGAAAGACTGCTTTACCAGTGTAACTTCTTCATAGAACTTACGCAGGCGACCTTCAACCATCTTTTCGATGATGCTTTCAGGCTTACCAGACTCGCGAGCCTGTTCCATGTAAACAGTGCGCTCACGCTCAACTGCTTCTGCATCCAGCTCGTCAGTGTTCAGTGCCATTGGGTTGGTTGCTGCAACGTGCATTGCAATCTGTCGGCCCAAAGCAGCCAGCTTGTCTGCATCACCTGCAGATTCAAGACCAACAAGAACACCGATTTTACCAAGGCCTTCACCGGCAGCGTTGTGCATGTAAGAAGCAACAACACCTTCAGAAACAGCCAGACCAGCAGAACGGCGAAGAGTCATGTTTTCACCAATGGTGCCAACAGCTTTTTGAAGTTCACCTTCAACGCTCTTGTCAGAACCAGGGTAAGGAGCAGCAGCAAGCTTTGCAACGTCACCATCAACAGTCAGCGCGGTTGCAGCGATATCGCGAACCAGCTTCTGGAAGTTTTCGTTACGGGCAACGAAGTCTGTCTCGGAGTTAACCTCAACAACAACAGCCTTATTGCCTTCTGCTGCAACTGCAACAAGACCTTCAGCCGCAACACGACCAGCCTTTTTAGCAGCCTTTGCAAGGCCTTTAGTACGCAGCCAATCAACAGCTGCTTCCATATCGCCGCCTGTTTCTTTCAGGGCAGCTTTACAATCCATCATGCCAGCACCGCTTGTTTCGCGGAGCTCTTTTACCATAGCAGCGGTAATGCTCATCGTACGCCTCATGGACGGGAGTGTGTCATAAAAAATCAGAGGAAGCCGACTTCCCTACGGATCCATCTGATTTATCGCATAGCGACCGTGACCTTTCGGCGAGAAACACACGAAAAATCACAAGAAAACTGGTGGGGAAGCGCACAAATGCGCTTCCCGAGAGAAAACCTTAGCCTTCGCTCTTGTCTGCTTCAGTCACTTCCGCAGGAGCAACTTCTTCAGCCAATGCAGGCTCTTCAAGGAATTCTTCAGATTCGCCAAGATCGATACCCATGGAACCGGATGCGCGCGCGATGCCGTCAATAGCAGCGCGTGAGATCAGGTCAGCATAAAGGGTAATTGCACGACCAGCATCATCGTTACCCGGAACCGGGTAAGTGATACCATCTGGATCACAATTGGAATCCAGGATCGCAGCAACCGGAATGCCCAGACGACGAGCTTCCTGAATTGCGTTAGCTTCACGGTTGGTGTCGATAACAAAGATAAGGTCAGGAGTACCGCCCATATCCTTGATACCACCAAGGTTACGCTCAAGCTTTTCACGTTCACGGTTAAGGAACAGACGCTCTTTCTTGGTCATGCGGTTTGCATCACCACCTTCGAGCAGTTCTTCAACCTTGCGCAGACGCTGGATGGACTGAGAGATCGTCTTCCAGTTGGTCAGCATGCCGCCGAGCCAACGAGCGTTTACGTAGTACTGAGCAGAGTTGCGAGCAGCTTCTGCAACAGCTTCCTGAGCCTGGCGCTTGGTACCAACCAAAAGCACGCGACCACCAGCAGCAACAGTGTCAGACACAGCTTTCAAAGCCTGGTGCAGAAGCGGAACTGTCTGACCAAGATCAAGGATGTGAATGTTGTTGCGAACACCAAAGATGTAGTTGTTCATCTTTGGGTTCCAGCGGTGCTTCTGGTGACCAAAGTGGACGCCTGCTTCAAGCAGCTGGCGCATAGTAAAATCAGGCAAAGCCATGCCTTTATTCTCCTTAGTTTTCCGGTTTAATCCTCCGCAGGGCAGCACAACCGTGCAACTCTCTAACCGGATGGAGTTCGCCACAAGGACAAACCCCGCCCTGCGTGCGGGATGGGGCGCTTATAGAACCCCTTTTCAAGAAGATCAAGCACCCATGGTTTAACATCAACATATAGACCTTCTATGGCCAAGAAGAGGCTCTCCAGCTCCGCCTCCGCAACTTGAAATTTCACTCACCGGAAAACAATCAACCAGCAGCCCAATCATCTTGTGGGTATGCGTATTACACATTAGATTTTCCAGAAATATATAGTTAACAAATAGACAACAAAAAACCAAATTCTGGACACATTCAAAATGGCACTCAAAAAACTGGTCGTGGCGACACTCATCGCCGTGACACTGGGCGGCTGCGCAAAGACGATTAAACTGTCAGACATTGACGCACAAAATGTAACCAACGCTTCCGTCAAGCCGGTCAAAAACCGGCATATCAGGGAAAAGCATATCAACACCCAAGGCATGCAACACGGACTGCTCGGCGTTGTCGTAACCACCACGATGAATGTAGCATCTGGCGCTTATAACGAAATGGCCTCAGTACCCGCTGCGAAAGTTGACCCGCAGACCTCCATGCGCGAGCGCCTGACAGCATACCTGCAAAGCAGCCGCAACTTCCGCTTTAAGGGCACAATAAATGGCCCGTACAGCAAACCAACAATCAATGAGGAAAAGCGAGCTGCAGCCCTCACAAAATTGGCACAAGAAACAGGTTACTCCGGCTACTATTTGGACATCGCAACCGTTTCCCACCAATCAACAATGAGTGGTGCCGGATGGTTCGCTAAAGCGGATTGCGTTTGATTTGAATCGAGAGGTTCTCAGCTTGAGCACATTTGTCTGGTTCACTTTCTTTCAG